>NZ_JBFUHE010000006.1:0-453684 GCF_056402535.1 Mucilaginibacter sp. P4_A11 | reverse complement strand
TAGTTAAAAGCTATGAACCAGACAAGAACCACTCACAACTCACCCAATCAACCACTAACTATAAAATATTCAGGTGCCTATATCGGCGGTGTCTACCTCTTCCCATTCCGAACAGAGAAGTCAAGCCCGCCAGAGCCGATGGTACTGCGGTAAAACGTGGGAGAGTAGGTCGGTGCCGATCTTTATCACCTTAGATGGTGTAATAATGCAAAAGCCTTAGCTAATAACTAAGGCTTTTTGCGTTTATAATGCTTTAGCTGGACAACCACGACCTACAAATCCTCTATTTGTTTCACGCAAAGGCGCTAAGACGCAAAGCATGCCATCAATAGTAACCACTCACTATTTACTGCTCTCTACTAACCTCAATCTGCGTTAGATAGCAGCGGATACCGGCCTTGTGGCTAATGCAGGGTGCAGTATGAGCGGATACTGCCCGAGCCGCAGGCAACGCATGATGAATAAATATGTATTTGCTTCTAATTTATGATCGATTGGAGAGCTGTTTAGAAATGATTCGTCACGTCAAAAGATCCATTGCGGGTTTCGACGTTAAAAAAGTTTATTCCGTTAGCAAACCAAGGTGCTAACTAATCTCCAATCACCAAGCTCCAATCTCTCAACTCAAGCCATCGCAAATTCGGGCTTTACTTCACTCAGGTGTTTATTGTACCAGTTGGTACTGTTATAGCGGGCATTAATTTCGTAGATCTCGGGTTTTAGTTTCAGCAGGTTAAGGATATCCTGGCACGAGAAACGGTTACAAACAGGGTATAGCTCTTTGAACACGCGCTCAATAAAATAAAAATCTTCGGGGTGATCAAGCGCAAAGCGGTGCGACATGGAATAATCCAGACCGGTTTCCCATGTTATATTGCCTATATTGAAAATAAGCGGGTTTTCGTATATGTATGGCGAAGTATGCTCCAGATCATAAGGGCGACCGGCGTTTTCCCAGGCTTGTTTTAAGCAGGCCATAGACATTACCTCCACATCGTTACCATCGGGATAAGTGGCCGGATAAAGGTTGCTCACATAATCAAACTTTTGCCTGTGACTGAAAAAGTATTCCAATACTTTATCAATGATCCGCGGGTCGATCAGCGGGCAGTCGGCGGGGATTTTTACAACTACATCAGCATTGGAAAATTTAGCTGCCTGGTAATGCCTGTCCAATAAATTGATAAGGCTGCCGCGATAGCACTGAACGTTAAGGCTTTCGGCCTCCGTTGCAATAACATCGTCTTCGGCACCTTCGGAGGTGGCAATAACAATATTGGCCTGGTGCTGGATCATACTTATCCGCTCCACCATGCGCGCCAATAAACTTTTACCCAATATAGGCAGCATTACTTTACCATATAAACGACTTGATGCCATGCGGGCCGGCACTATGATCACTACACGCTCATCCATCTTTTCCGGAAATTTGAGGTTTATCAAAAAAATATTAACCGGGTTAAATGTATAATGGTAAGGTTTAAATATGGCGAAGTTTATATTATGAAATTGTTAACCAGTATGGGAATCTATAAAAAATAAAACCCGGCACACGGGCCGGGTCTTACAACATAGGTATAGGTTATTTAATAATAGAAAACGTTGGTTTGAATGTCGGCGCTTAGTTTCTTAAAGTCGGTAGCTGCTGCAATGCCCTGTAACCATACCGTATATACCGAACCTGCACGAAGGTTAACATTAGTAAGGCTGGCCAATACGGTAGTAGTACCTTTTCGGCGGATATTAAGTGTATAAGTAGTGCCACCCTTGATGGTCACGAAATCTGACACTTGCTTGTATGCCTTGTTTGATGCCAGAACACTGTCTTTTGAAGTGACCAGGTCAACAACACCTGCATCGGCGCTTAAGTTTGCCAAACGGATACTCGCCATCCCTGTAGCCGGCTGAAAGATAGAATCGGCAACGAAAATTACGTCGCGTTTGCCTGCGGTGTTGGCAAGATATACTGAATAAAGTTTTTTGGCTGTAAGGTCGATAGTATCGGCGGCTAATTTCTGCTTTGTGCCGGATACATAAAAGGTAGCTGTTCTTTTGCCGGGGTAAGCATTAATGTAATCTATACCATGACCGTAACGGATGGGGAAAGTATTAGCCCTGTTAGGTTCCAGGTAAAAATCAACGGGATCAGAATCTGGCGAGGCGTTAATAACCGAAACAAGCGCTACCGGCGGCTGTACGTAGTTGTTATGATCTTTTAAACAGGAACTGAGTGTTGCTGCCAGCAAACACACCATCCCGATAATGCCTGCCCGCCTTGTTAATTTTTGCTGAACTGTTTTCATAAAATAAAATATTGGTTATAAACTGATATTTTAACTTTACGTAATCAGCAGGCATTACGCTACTTGGGGTTGTAAATTTAACCCCGGGTGTGATTTAACTTAAGTACGTTCGGGTTTTTGTTTTAGTATCTAAAGCATACCGGTTTCAATTGTAAAAAAATAGCGGATAAATGTTATCCGCTATCATAATCACTGATGGAGCTTATATTATAGGAATAGTACCCCCATCAATAGTAAATTCGCCGCCGTTTAAGTAAGCTGCCCTGTCTGATACCAGGAATGCTACCAATTCGGCAACTTCTTCAGGCTCGGCTGGGCGGCCCATAGGGATGCCTCCCAGCGAATCCATAATGATTTTCAGCGCCGCCGCTTTATCGCCGCCGTTTTGAGATGCGAGGTTGTCGATCATGCCTTGCGCGCCACCGGTGTTGATAAATCCGGGTGCTACCGAGTTAACGCGTATGCCTTTTGGGGCAAGCTCTTTAGAGATTCCTTTACTGTAATTACTCAACGCCGCTTTTGCGGCAGCATAGGGCAGCGTGGCTTCAAAAAGCGGCATTTTACGCTGGATTGATGAAATATGCAGGATGACACCCTGTTTCTGATTGAGCATGGTTGGCAGCAAGCCCCTGTCTAAACGAACCGCTGCCAACAAATTGGTTTGTAGAGCAGCTTCCCAATCTTCATCGCTTAACATCATGACCCCGCCGGCAGGTGATTCAGAACCACCAAGGTTATTGATCAGGATATCGATGCCGCCTAAACGATCAAGAGTTTCTTTTACTACCTTATCAGTCCCTGCTTTGGTGCTGAGGTCGGCCTGGATGAAGTGTTTGGGATCAAGATCTACCGGTTGGGTGCGGGCAGTAGTTACAATGCTGGCCCCACCTTTAAGCAGGCGTTCAAAAATGGCTTTGCCTGCGCCTTTAGTACCTGCCGTAACCAGGATCTTTTTACCTTGAAACTCGTTTGTGTCGATATTGAAATTTGCTTTTGCAATCATTTTGTGTCGATTTTTGTTTGTATGTTGATGCAAAGTTGGTGAAGTATCAGGGGCAGGTCAAGTACGGAAAAATGATTCAATACGGATAAATTTATCCCTGTAGATTCGGAAATTTGCAGTTTAAATAATACCGAAAACGGAATTATTATGTACGAAAGGAAATTACCGATACAAGAGGAATGCGGACTTGATCTGATACGTGAAGTGGTATTTGGCAAATGGAAGATCCATCTGTTATACTACATATCGCAAGGCATCAGCAGGCCCGGGCAGCTACAGAAAAACATTCCTGAAGCATCCCGCCGGGTTTTAAACATCCAGCTAAAGCAACTGGAAGATGACGAATTGGTTGCCAAGACCGTATATGATCAGCAACCGCCCAAAGTGGAGTATTACTTAACAGAGTTGGGCAAATCTATAATGCCTATCATAAATGAGCTGGGCCAATGGGGAGATAATAACAGCGAACACCTGCGCCGGGTAATTAAAAAGCGATTGATATTGCCGGAGGTGTAACACCTTAACCACGATAAAAAGGACCGCCTGTTAATGTAAATAACAGCCGGTTTTTTTATCCAGACTTACGAAGTTTTTAAAACTTCGTAAGTCTTCAATAGTTTTATCCACCGGTTGTTTAATAATAAAGCATGAGGCACCAGCAAACAAAAAAAGGCGAAAAGTAACAAAACCTTTCGCCTTTTTTCTTTAACCTTTCCCCTATCTATTGATTACAGATCGTTTTTAATGTTTGATGATAATCAGGATTTAGCGGTTCATTGGTTTGAGCCAGGCGCTGCGAACCTACATTGGCCGGACAGGCAATGCCATTAGGCCCGTCATAAACCAAACCGGATTTTGTGCTGAGGAGCTCTTTCGGTACGTAGATCTGTACCGTGGTTTTTGAATAGCTATGCGGATAAAACCGGATGTAATATCCATCTGGATGTAATGACCATATGCCTGATGGTACCGCCGGATCAGGCGCCGGAGCCAAACCGGCTAACATGGCATACTTTTCCATCTCTTCGTAAGATGAATTACCAGAGGCAGCTAATCGGCGGATATTGTTTTCAGCCTCAAAAACACTTTGAACCGCAGGCGGCAATTGGCTTTTGGCTTTATCCATTACACTGGCGGGCAATACACCCAGCGCACCGCCTTCCAGCATTAACAGTTCATTAGCTGATAGCAGCCTGGTTGCGGTAAGCTTAATATCGGCCCCCATATCAACAAACCTGGTGCGTGCAATAATCGACCATAATAATATCTGGATGCTATGCTGGTCAACCTCGGGATGAGTTTCAGCATGTTTTAATATCAGTATTACCACATCACGCTTTGGCCCCAGCACCGGGGCAAGCATATACCCGTCGCCTGTACTGGGGCCACGGGTACCCGCATGCAGACAATAGCTTTTGCTGGTCATTTCATAAAAACCGGCGCAAAGCTTAAATCCGCCCCCGGGTGCTTTTGGCAAAAGGTATAAAGGCTCGGCCACCTGCCCTTCCATAAACGATGGCGGTTTGGAGCCTGTTTTGTTAACGTCATTAAAACTGGTGGTAATGGCCTGCGGCTGTTTTAGCAATTTATTAAGGCTGCCGCCCGATACCATATCGGTTCCTTTATCCAATATGGCTTTCCCAAAACCGCCAAACTGAGCTTGTACAGCAGTGCTGCAAAATAGGCAGATACCCAGGCAAATGATAAGATGTTTTTTGATGTTTTTCATAAAAAAAATAGGTATGTTAGTGTAGGGAGCAGGAGTTTTTTGTGCTTCATATGGATATAATGTTTAAGTTTCAATTGCAATAAACAAAAAAAGGCACTAACTGTTTTTTGATTTTATTCACAATTGTTATACAATAGTTAATATATCTATTGATGGGGGCAATAATGTAGTGCCTTGTAGTATAAAACAATGGGGTTCGCTTTCAAATCTATATGTCGCTATTGGAGGCCTCTGACTTAGGATGACTTCAGATAGCATAGATAGCTATTCGGACAGCATTTTTAGTTGGCCAGTTGTTACAACGCAAGCTCCATTTGGATATTGGCGCGTTCATACGGCGAAGGTCTGCCTGCTACCTTAGTAAAGCCCAGTTTATGATACAGGCTGATAGCCGGCTTTAGGATGGTGTTACTCTCCAGGTACAACTTGTGGCCGCCAAGCGCTTTTGCTTTTTCAATAATGGCCTGCCCTAATAAAAAGCCTATATTTTTCCCCTGTGCCTTTGGCGAAACCGCCATTTTTGCCAGCTCGTAGTCATAATCGGGGTCGTCCATTTTTAATAGTGCACAAACACCAACCGGCTCATCGTTATAAAGGGCAACCAATATAAGTCCTCCATTGTCGATGATATAACTATCCGCATTATCAAGGGCTCTGTAATCGGCTTCTTCCATTTTAAAGTATTTGGAGATCCACTCTTCATTTAATGCTTTAAAGGCCGCGTTATAGCGTGGCTCATAAGGTACTATCTGTACTTTATTACTCTCCCGTATCTTCTGGTGTTCCTGTACCCTGCGCAACAATGATTTTTGTTCCAGCAGATATTCCCATTCTTCAATGGCTTTCCACAGGTCATGGTTTGCCTGCGCCAGGATTTCTTCTACAGCATTAGTAACATCAGCGTACTGATCCTTGATCTTAACAGCCGCATCAAGTCCTTTAGCCGAAAGACTTACCATGTTTCGGCGCCCGTCCGTTTTATCCTTTTTTTCAATAACAAATCCATTCTTTACCATTTCGGCAATGATCTTACTTACAGAAGGGTGCGAGTGGCCAATCTCCCTGGCAATTGAGGTGATGGTAAATTCACCGCCATCCTGTAATACATAAAAAACAGGAAACCATTTTGGCTGAAGATCAATCTGGTATAAATTGTAGATCCTTGCTGCGTCTTCCCCAACGGTTTCGGTCAGCATCCTGAGGCGGCTGCCTATAGCCATTTTTCCTACTTTATTAAAGAAATCCATATTTTGTGTAATTAATTATGTAACTGATTACTCAAATATATAATGTTGTTTCTAAAACCACAAGTGGCTCAATGTCATGTTCAATTCATAAAACAAATGCAGAGAAAAAAAGCCGGACTGGATAGCCCGGCTTTCGCATGAAGTTGTGTTAAATATTATGCTAATACTTTCCCCATTAAAGGATCGCTGAAGCTTGATTTGCCTGTTTCCACGCGGCCTGCGAAACGTTTCGCAAATTTCTCAAAACCATCAACCTTCGTACTGAAATCATACCAGCCATGGGTTTTGCTTAAGTTTAATGCTACAGTGGTACTGGCGCCTGCTTTTACAGAAACTTTATGATCAGCGGTTTTGTAACCGTGATCAGCTACTGTTATGGTTTGTGCTTTGCTGGTATGGTTGGTTAATTTTAACACGATATTACCTGTTAGCTTACCGGCAACCTGCTCATATTCGCAGGCAGTATCAACCAGCGGATCGGCGGCGTTACCCTGGTATTCGCGGAAGAAGCCGTTAGGGCCATAGGTACGTAAATGGTATTCGCTGTTTTCAAACTCATGCAGCGGCCATACATCGGCAAGTGTGTCTCCGGCTTTAACTGTATAGGCCCAGGTACGGAGGTCTTCCATTTTCTGCGGATCATTCATTGTTGTGTATTTGCCTGGAGCATATACGTTAAACGGCGAGCCCAATGCTTTTGCACCAAAGGTCTTGTTACTTGCAGTAAATTTGATCTCGAACGATTTTTTATCTGCACTCAGTTTACCATCTGCATATAATTGGTAAGGGAGGGCCGATGATGGTTTGATCCCTTTTTCCTGCTGAGGCATGTACGGTGACGAACGCGGATCTTTATTGATCTGCGCAATTTCATCGGCAGTAAGCAGCTTATAGTCGGAAGGGAGTTTTTTGAATTGCGCTTTGTGTATGCTTTCTAAAAATGCTTCCCTTGCAACAAATTCCGGATTTTCGATCTTTTCACCATTGTACGGGCGGAAAACGCTTGAAAGGTCACCGCAAACGGTACGGCGCCATTCGCTGATATTTGGTTCGGTTACTTTTTGGCCGGTTTTGCGGCTTAAAAAGTTCTCTAAAAATTGCAGGGTTGAAGTATGGTCAAACACCTCGGAGTTCACCCAGCCACCCCGGCTCCAAGGTGAAGCAATTACCAAGGGAACACGGAAACCTAAACCTATCGAGCTTTCGCGATCGAATACTTCGGGAAAGTTTTTGCGGGCCTTTTCTTGTTCTAAAGTAACAAACTCAACGCTTGGATCAATTCCTTCAGATACCTTACCTGTACCTGGTTTATGCGGGTTTGGTGCAGTGAAAGGAGGGATGTGGTCAAAGTAACCATCATTTTCATCATAAGCTAAAATGAAAACTGTCTTTTTCCAAATGTCCGGATTTTGTGTCAGGATGTCCAATACTTCGGATACATACCAGGCACCATACCAGGCCGAACTTGGGTGATCGGAGAAATGTTCAGGGGCCGATAACCAACTCACGGTTGGTAACTGACCGCCTTTTACATCGGCACGGAACTGGTGCAGCACATCACCTTTAGGTACCAATACTTCGCGGTCGGTGCCATCATCATTATATTTCAGCGGACTTAAAGTACGGTAATGCGGATCATTGGTATTGGTTACAAAACCTTTTTGGTGCAGGTTTTTTTCGCGTTGCGAAAGGCTGGCAAATTTACCCGGATCAAGGCTTGCCATGTCCTTTTTGGTATTTTCCAGGTCGCGCTGCTTTTGTTTAAGCTGTTTTTGCAGATGGTCTATGTGTGCATCGCCGGCAGGCAAAGCGGCAATTTGTTTTTCTACAGCAGCAATTTCATCAGGCAAAATGGTTGATTTTTTTTGCAGATGAGCGATATGCTTGTCGTACAGTTTAATGTTATACTGGCCGAAGAACTCGAGCGGATTATCCTGGAAATTGGATAGCCACGGATCTTCTTCGCCCTGTAAGCCGGTATCAATGGCAATTTCGTTCTGGTAATGTTTCCATGATATGTTATGGTCTTCCAAACGCTCGGGGAACGTTGCCCAGTTCAGGGTACCGTAATCCATGTCATCGTTCCAAACATGAGCTAATGAGTTTTCATGCTGCTCGGCGCGGATGGTACCGCTCCAGAAATATAGCCTGTTTGGATTGGTGCCTGTCAGGGATGAACAAAAATTCTGATCGCAAACGGTAAAGGCATCAGCTAAAGCATAGTAAAATGGAATATCCTCACGGTTATGGAAACCCATAGTCAAAGGCATGTTTGAGTATTCCTTAATGCTGTTGCGTTTAACATTAAGCCATTGATCAAACTTGCCATCGTTACGGGCATTAACCTGGTTGCCCCATGAATGCGGCAATGAGCTCATCCATGTTGCTTTGGTGTTTTTGATATCAAGGTGGAATGGTGCGTAGGTTTCGCCTTTTTTGTTTGATTGCAGCCAAACCTTGTTTTTGTTCGGCAGATCAATAGCACGTGGATCGTTATAACCACGTACCCCTTTCAGCATGCCATAAGTATGGTCAAATGAGCGATTTTCCTGCATCAGGATCACAATGTGCTCGGCATCGAGGTAAGTGCTGCCCGGTGCCGGGTTAATGGCCATTGCTTTTTGTATAGATTGGGGTAAAACGCTGGCGAGACCGGCCGCTCCGGTTAGTAAGGCTGCTTTTTTAAGAAAATCTCTCCTTGAATCAGACATGTTTATTTGAGGTATATTTTAGTTTTTTAAAAAAACGTGATTGCGAGGTACGAAGCAATCCCCAACAGGCAGAGAGGCTGTGCAAGCCCGTCCTGTAAAGTAGGGGATTGCTTCGTGCCTCGCAATGACGTTGGAGGAATATATCATTGTATTAAATTAAAACAGCTTGATGACTATAAATTAATCTATGAACCATCAACCATTAACTATCCCGTCTTTCCGCTGCGCAATAACCTGTTCACATAAGCCAAATGATAATGTCATGCCATTACCGCCAAGGCCATTAATGAGCGTTACACCGGGCTCAATATCTACTACCAGTTCGGATGCACCGTTGGTCATTTTAGGGTAGATGCCGTGCCATGACTGCAGCATTTTCCAGTCTTTAAAATTGGCGAATGTATGTAAGTATTCGATTATTAAATTATTAATAAATTCCTTATCGAAGGGATCATGAACCAAGCCATATTCGTGCGAATCGCCAATAGTAAGTTCGCCGCTGCCGTTTTGCGATGCCATAACATGAATGCCCCATTTGAGGTGCGTTGCATATTGCTCTTCATAACGTTTACGTAAAGCAGGTAATGATGCTGCGGCCTGGAAACCCGGGTAATGAATCATAGATAAACCGCCGCATAATGATGGGCCAATCCGCCATTCATCAGGCTGGGTAACCAAACGCATCATTTGCAGTTTGCATTTGGTGATCTGTGTTTGAGCAAACAGTTCAGGGTACAGGGTTTCAAAATCAGCACCGCTGCAAACATAGATCTCGTCGGCTTCCCAGCTTTGGGTACCTGAACTAACTTTTGGGTATTCTATGCGACTGATAGCCGTGTTCCAGTGAAACTCCACGCCAAATTTTTCGGCAAGATAAGCGGCTACCTGGCCTATTGCCACGCGCGATTCAACAATCATTTCCTCGCCGCTCCACAATGCACCTTTTAAGCCAACGGTATTAATGGCCGGTGATTTTGAAAGGGCTTCGGCTGGAGTCAACACAGTGCAATCGCGGTGTTGTTTGTTTACATCAACATATTCTTCTATCACCTGTAGTTCATCATCATGATAGGCAAGGTGTAGTGAACCTACTTCATTATGCCAGATGTTAGCTTCGGTACAAACTGTTTTCCAGATGCTTTTTGAAAGCATGGCGCGCTCAAACATTGGCCCGGTAGCCTGGCCTATAGGCCACACCATGCCAAAATTACGGATGGAAGCGCCTACTGCACGTTCGTTACGCTCAAACACGGTCACCTTATAGCCGCGAACAGCTAAAGCGCGAGCCGTAGCCAAACCTACTATACCTGCGCCTATAATTATAACACTTTTGTTATTTTCGCTCATTATATTATTCATTAGGTCATTGTTCATTCGTCATATTTTGACGTTGAACTCATGACTGCGGACTTATTGTCTGAAAATTTATCTGATCCCGGCTGCTTTCATCTTCACTCAACTTTTTTTTATCGCGTGCTGCACTTTGCAAAAAGTAAATAAGTGATAGTGCAGCGCAAATAGCGCCCACGAGGGCTACTATCATTACGCCCTCCTGAAAAAATGTCCCCCAGCTTATTGATGGCCGGCCCAGTTCCTTTACCAGTAAAACACTTACGCTGCCCAGGTAACCCATCGAATCGGCAATGTACATGATAAAGCCAACGTTACTTTTATAATGGAACGATGCTATCATCCGTTCAAAAAATATAGCATTGTAGGGTACATAGCCCATATACAGGCCAAGGCCTACGCAAGTCATCCATGAGGTTGGCCCCATCATTTTAAGGGTAAACATAATAGTTGATATGCCTACCAGTACGCAGCCGCTAATGATCATTAAGTGAATGATGCTAAAGGCGCGCAGGTTTTTACGTACCAGGATCAGCAGGCTCATAGCAACAAGCACCACCAGCGAAATTTTAATATCAGTAGTGGTGAAAATACTGTTATCCCTAATGCCCAGGCTGGCCCAAATCTCAACCTCAAAATTATCGCGTACATCACGCATAATGGTGAGCAGCACGTAAACGATGAGGGTAAGGATAATGCCTGGTAAAAAACGGATAACGAATTGCTTACGCTCGGTGGCATTCATCGGAGTGCGTTCCGAACGCAACTGTTTATCTTCGGCAGTAGGTGCGGGAATGAGCTCCATACAACCCACAAAAAATAGCAGCGGCAATGCAAATACAGCCCCCGTTAAAAAAGGCATGTAATATTCATTTACATGAAAGCTGCTTATTAAAGTACGCCCGATTGTTTTTACAAAACCGGAGGCAAAGATGAGGCTGATGGACAATACAGATGCCATGAACTCGGTTGAGCGCCTGCCTTCCAGATAACCGAAAACCAAGCCCCAGATAAGCCCAAGTGGGAAACCGTTAAAAAAAAGGAAGGCGATGTTCCACGGTGCAGGTACAAAGGCGAAGGCGAGCAGGGCGGCCCAGGCAATACCGATCAGCACTAAAATATAGCGTGCCCGTGTTTTGCTGTTTACTTCGGCTATAAATTTGATGCCGTAAAATTTGCTGCTCATATAGCCGATGACCTGGGCTATAACCAACCAAACCTTATAATCAACGTGAAAATATTCGTGACCTGTGAAAGTTGCCGCCGCAAAAGCCTTACGAAAAGCATACATGGATGTATACGTTCCGAAGGCCGAAACCGCTGCCAAAACTGAAATCAGTGCATAAGGCCATTGGGCTACTTTTGCACGTAAACTTTCAATCAGCCTCATTTACTTATTGATTTATGATGTCAACTACCTGTGCAATATCGTCAATAATATGGGTAGGATTATAGGTTTCCAGCTCGGCGCGGGTGAAAATTCCTGTAGTTACGCCTATGGAATATTTGCAGCCGGTGTTTTGTCCTTCGCGTACGTCAACCTCGGTATCGCCTACTTTGGCAACTTCCTGTGGATCAATAATGCCGGCTTCCTGCATCATTTTCTGGATCATGAAAGGATGTGGGCGGCCAAGTTCTACCTCGTCTGAGCCCACAACGTAATCGATCAGGCCTTTCTCCTGCCATTGCAGGCGGGTTACAATAGTATCGGCAATATCGCGCGAAAAGCCGGTATTGATACCCACTTTCACGCCTTGCTCATGCAGTTTGGCAAATGTTTCTTCTACGTTTGGCAGCGGTTCAATGCCCGGCTCAAACTGGTAAAAGTTGATCATTTGCTGTACAAATTCTTTATGTATGGTAGTTACCAATTCGTCGGTAATGACTGACTGATCGGCCTCATGTTCGGCAAGCATTTTACGGATGGCGAGGGTTTTCTCATAACCCATCAACGGATCTATTTTCTCCAGTTCAACTTCGTAACCAGACTTTTGCATAGCAGCTCTGAAAGCCTTACTAACCTCATGATCGTCTTTAACCGTGGTGCCGGCTATATCAAATACTACCAATTTTATGCTCATAATAACAAATATAATTGTTTAGCAATACTAAACTTTTTTTATTAAAATTAAACTAAATTAGTGTTAAGGTTTGGTTAACGTGGTTGAGTGTTAGTTAAGTGGTTGATTGAGTTGATTAGGTCAGTAGTTGGTTTAGCTTATCAAAGTGAGTAGTTGATTGAGTGAATGGTTCTGAAGGTCGGTGAACCAATATCTTTGATGAACGCCTAAAGGATAAACACAACCATTCACTCAATCAACCACTTACCAATCACTTCTTCTCTTCAAAAAAATAGATCACCAGCATGCTGGCCTTGGTATCGCCCATGTTTTTTGGAGTATGGGAGATGCGCCCGTCAAAGAGCATACTATCACCCTGGTTAAGGATGATGGTATCATCATTAAACTGGTAGGCTATCTGGCCCGATAATATATATTTATATTCAAAGGCTTCGGTTTCCACAAGCGGGCGGGTGGCATCGGGTTCAAGTTCGAGTATTACAATATCAACGGTGCTCTTACTTATAGATTGTGTAAAGATGCGCTGATAATGAAAGCCATCGGCGTGTTCTTTTTCAAAGTGATCGTATTCTTGTTTGCGCTTTACTAAAACAGGCGGGTGGTCACTTTTTGAACGCATGTCTTTAAAAAACTCGTTCAGGTCTATCTCCAGTGCTTTAATAATGTCTATCAGTACAATGAGCGATGGGATGGTGCGGCTGTTTTCAATTTGTGATATCAGGCCTTTGCTTACGTTGGCCCTTATGGCAAGTTCCTGTACGGTTATGTTTTTTTCGCGGCGGCGTTCTTTTATCCGGTTACTGATCTGTATCAGTATATCTTCTTCCATTTATAGCAGGTTATTTGGTGCGCAAAGTAGTTAATCAGGCCATTTATCCAAAATGATTTTTTTGTTACGCTTTATAACGTCATGGTTTTTAAAGCTAACGGATGCTTACATAGTATTGTTGCATTTGGTTATGTTTCACAAACAATATAAGTTTAGGAAGTACTTATCTTTAAATAATAAGAACAAGCTCGTCATAATAAAATTTAATGTTAAGAATTGGTGCTGACTGATATATTTCACGAACATTTAATAATTACCTAACCTGTATATTGTTTATTTGCACCTAAAAAATTTAATAACATGGCACCATCCCAATATAATCCGAAAGCGGTAGTTGATGAAGTATTTTCATTATATGAAAAATTTGGCGACGCCGATTATATAGGGGAGCCTGTTTCACAACTGGAACACATGTCGCAGGCAGCGGCCCTGGCCGAGGCTGAAGGTTATGATGATGAAGTAGTACTTGCCGCATTTTTTCATGACATTGGCCATCTTTGTGCCGATGCCGAAGAAGCTGGCAGTATGGATGGGATGGGCAATGTTGACCATGAGCGTCTTGGTGCCGACTATCTGCTGGAACGTGGATTTTCTGAAAGGGTTGCCAACCTGGTGCAAGGCCATGTAATTGCTAAAAGATATCTTACCTATAAATACCCCGAATATTATAACCGCCTGTCTGATGCCAGCAAAGCTACCCTTGAGTTTCAGGGGGGAGTGATGACTACCGAAGAGGCTGCCGAATTTGAATTGAACCAGGACGCAGAACTTATTATCAGGTTGCGCTACTGGGACGATATGGCCAAGGAAATGCATGTACCTGTAAATAATGTTGATCATTTAAAAGCCATTGCCCTTGCGCACCTGCAAGTGGTAAATGAGTAAACGTCATGTTAAGTTTTTGTGATTAATTTATAATCTGTCTGTTATAAAAATTGCCTGCTTAACACAGGGTGAACATCAAGTTAAGTATAGCTTAATACTAAATTGGTTTACTAATAATAAACAAAGTTTAGTATTGCTGTATGAAGAACTTAACTATTTCACCCTTAAATTTTAGCAGATGAACAAGATTTACCAGAGATTAAAAACCGTAATAACGGTTTTGTTATTTTGCGTAGCTCCATCTATTTTATTCGGACAAACCAAAATAAACGGTACTGTTACCGATGACAAACACTTGCCACTGCCAGGCGTAAGTGTAAGAATTAAAGATCAAAACAAAGGCACCGTTACTGATATTGACGGTCATTACAGTATTACTGCAAATGCAGGTCAAACACTTGTTTACTCGTTTGTAGGTTATGCCCCGGTTTATGTAGTGGTTGATAACAAAACAACCATAAACGTAAGCCTTATTGGTGATAGCAGGGCCCTGAACGAGGTTGTTGTAACTGCCTTGGGTGTTAAGAAAGAAACACGCCGTATCGGTTATTCAACTCAATCAGTAAGCGGAGCTGACGTTACTACAGCCCGTGACCCTAACCCTATTACCGGTTTAACAGGTAAAGTTGCAGGTTTATCGGTAGGCCCTTCGGCCGAGTTATTGGGTAACCCTTCTGTATTGATCAGGGGTAACGCGGTTTCATTATACGTAGTGGATGGTTTCCCTATTAACACTGATACCTATAATATCAGCCCCGATGATATTGAAACTTACACTGTATTAAAAGGCCCATCGGCTGCGGCGCTTTACGGTAGCCGTGCACAAAACGGTGCTATTTTGATCACCACCAAAAAAGGTGAGAAAAACAAAAAAGGTTTAACTGTTGATATAAACAGCAGTACGGTAATGAATACCGGCTTCCTTGCTTTCCCACGTACACAAAACACATTTGGCCCGGGCGAAAACACTTTTTACACATTTGTTGATGGTAAAGGTGGTGCACCAGGTGGTGTAGATAGTGATTATGACGTTTGGGGACCTTATTTTGCAGGTCAGCTGATCCCTCAGTATGACAGCCCTGTTGTTAATGGCGTTCGCCAGGGTACTCCATGGGTTGCGCGTGGTAAAGACAACCTGAAAAACTTTTTGAAAACCGGTTACCAAACCAACAACAACATTTCATTAGGTTCTGTTGGCGATACTTATGTAACCCGCTTTTCGGTTTCACAGCAACATCAAACCAGCTATATCCCTTCTCAATATCTTGATATAGCCAACGCTAACTTTTACGCTCAGTTCACCCCTACAAAACGTTGGAAATTTGAAGCAAACGTTGATTTCAACAGGCAATCAACTGATAACTTTCCAGACGTTCAGTACGGCCCTAACAGTATTATCTATAACATCGCTGTTTGGACAGGTGCCGACTGGAATATCAATGCACCAGATATCAAAGCTATCTGGCAGCCAGGTAAAGAAGGCGTACAATCAGTATTTGCTGAGTACACCCGTTATCATAACCCTTACCTGTTAACTGAAAAATGGACCCGCGGTCATTACAAAAATGATGTTTACGGTTACTTGTCTGGAAACTTCAAGATCAACGATAACTTAAACGTTACTTTACGTTCGCAAATTGATACCTATAATATCCTGCGTACTGAGGACCTGCCATTTTCGGCCCACCCTTATGGTCGTGAAGGTAACCAGGGGGATTACCGCGAAGACCGCCGTAACCTTTTTGATAACAACACCGAGTTATTTGTTAACTACAACTATACTATCAAAAACTTCGTGAACTTATCAGGTTTAGTTGGTTCAAACCTGCGTAGCTTTAACTACAACTCAAGCTGGACATCAACAGATTATTTGAACGTGCCTGAAGTTTATGCTTTCAGCAACTCAAAAAATGCTGTACAGTCAACCAACTTCTCATCAGCAGAACGTGTACTGAGCGGTTACTACTCAATTGATGCTACATTTGGTAAATATGCTACCTTATCAAGCACCGGCCGTATCGATAAATCATCGGCTTTCCAAAACGTTACTACTTATTATTATCCAAGTTTATCGGCAGCAACGGTAATCTCTGATTATGTTAAACTGCCAGAGGTTATTTCATTCTTGAAAGCAAGGGCATCTTACTCAACAGTAAAAGCTGATGCTTCAAGCTCAACAATTGGCCCTGCACCTTTTAACGCGATTTCGGTTTACGGCGGTTCAACAACTACCAGCAACCCTAATTCAAACCCTTTATTCTTAAATCCGCTTGGTTACGGTAGTACTTACAATTCACCTTACAACGGTCCAAGCTATCAGCTTAATCCGTTCTACCTAACCAGCAAACCATATAACAGCCAGCCTGCAGCTTCTGCATCTGACTTTTTATACCAAAACAACATCAAAACCTCAACCCGTGTTAACTACGAGGAAGGTTTCGATATCAAATTCCTGCAAAATCGTTTAGGTTTATCGGCAACAACGTTCCAATACATCGATGGTCCGCAGATTTTGGCTAACTCTATATCAACCGCTACCGGTTATACTACCTTATACCTGAACGCTTTAAAAACAAAGAAAACAGGTTACGAGTTTTCATTGGAAGGTACCCCGATCAAAAACCTTGGCGGCTTTGGCTGGAATGTTTTGGTTAACGTATCAACCTTTAAAGACGTTTATGAAGAACTGCCTCCAGGTCAGGATTCTTACCAAACCTTCTTCAAGAAAGGCGATCGTACCGATAAACTATATGGTACTGCTTTTGCCAGAACACCACAAGGTCAAATTATCAATGATGCTGCCGGCAAACCGTTAGCCTTACCGGTTCCTCAGTATTTAGGTAACGAAAATGCTAAATACTCATGGAGCTTTGCCAACAAACTGCATTATAAAAACTTTAATCTGGGTTTCCAGTTTGATGGCTCTGTTGGTGGTGTGATCATCGATTACATGCACAACAAAACCATGCGTGGTGGTTCAAATATTGAAACTGCTACAGGCGCTTTGGGTGATGCCCGCTATAAAGACTGGCAAAACTTTGGTAAAAAAGGTTACAACGGTAGCTACGTAGGCGAAGGCGTAACTGTATCAAACGGCGCAGCTATTAACTATGACCCTGCAACCGGTAAAATTATCAACTACGGTGCTTTGCAATATGCTCCTAATAAGCAAACAGCCCTGGTTCAGGATTATGTGAGTAAATATTACAATGTTGATGAGTCAAACCTCATGAGCAAAACCTTCTCAAAACTTCGTGAAGTAAGCCTTGGTTATGATTTCCCTAAAGCATGGCTTGATAAATCATTCATCAAAAAGGCATCGGTATCAGTTTATGGCCGTAACCTTTTATACTTCTACGGAGACAAACGCTTCAAGGATGTGGATTTAGATCAGTATAACTACGCTACTTCTTCAACTGTATTGCAGTCGCCTACAGTACGTAGCTATGGTTTTAACTTAAATGTATCATTCTAATAAAACATACGATGATTATGAAAAAGATATTTAGAATTTTAATACTGCCGGCGTTTGCTTTGCTAACAGTATCCGGATGTAAGAAGAGTTTTGAGGACCTTACCAAAAATAATAATGTGCCAAGTGTAGTACCTGCATCATTATTATTCAACGGTATCCTTAACAAAATGGCCGATCTGCCGCAATCAGAAAACGAGATCTATGGTCAGTACTACCTTTATAACTATGACTACTATGGCAACAACCGTTACGATGATTTTGCTAATGGCGGCGACAATTATTACAATACATTAAAAAACGTAGTAGCAATGGAACAGCGCGCTGCGGCAACCGGTGGTGCAGCAGTAAATCCTTACGAAGCTTTGGGTAAATTTTTCAGGGCCTACTTCTTCAGCAAAATGAGCCTGGAAGAAGGTGATATCCCAATGACCGACGCGCTAAAAGGTTTGGATAACCTTACTCCAAAATATGATGCACAGAAAGATGTGATGGTACAGTGTTTGGCATGGCTTGAGGCAGCCAATACCGATATGACTGCACTGATTGCCAATCCGAATGCAGGTGGTACAGGTGTTGGTGCCGCTTTATCAAATGATATTTATTTTGGTAACGATCTTGCAAAATGGCAAAAAACGGTAAATACCTTCCATATCAGGTTATTGCTTGAGTTAAGCAAGAAGACTGCCGATATTGATGTAAAAGGGCAATTCGCTGCTATAATTGGTAACCCGGCTAAATACCCTATCATGGCAAGCTCTGATGATAACCTGCAATATAAATTTGTAGCGCCAAGCAACTACTATCCTCAAAACCCTGATAACTTCGGCCAAAACGGTTCAAGGCAAAATTCATCAGCAACTTACGTTGGTTTGCTTACCAACTTAAAAGATCCAAGGGTTTTTGTAACTGCTGAGCCTTCACGTTACCTGGTTGATACTTTGAAACAAAGTCCGACAAGTTTTGATTCATTTGTTGGTGCCGATCCGGGCCTTGACCTTGGTGTGATGTACAACAACGCAACTTTACAGCGTTATTCGTTCATCAACCGTAAACATTTTTACTCAACCTATATCGGCGAACCAAGCATCCAGATCGGATACCCTGAACTGATGTTTAACATTGCCGAAGGTATTAACCGCGGTTGGGCTTCAGGTAATGCCGAAACTTATTATGTTAACGGTATCCAGGCATCGTACCAATATTACGGTATCCCAACAGCTGCAGGTGCAAGCATATTCTCTGCTTACTTTTACAGGCCAGGTGCAACAAAAGGCCCTGCCGATCAGTCAAGTTATGATGTGTTCCCGGTTACTGTAAACTGGACCACATATTATGCACAACCAACTGTAAAATACGCCGATGGTACAACCGGCCTTACCCAAATATTGCAGCAAAAATATCTTGCGATGTTCCGCCATTCAGGTTTAGAGGCTTACTTTAACTATCGCCGTACCGGTGTTCCAACCTTTACTACCGGTCCGGGTACAGGTAATAGCAGCCGTATCCCTAAACGCTTTGAATATCCTCAATCTGAGCGTACCGTTAATGCTACAAATTATAAAGCGGCATTAACAAGCCAGTTCGGTGGCAGTGATGACATTAACGCTACTATGTGGTTGCTTAAATAACATCTGATTATACGTTTTAATTAATCTACATAAAGGCCCCGCTACTCAGGGGCCTTTATCATTAAAAACAACAACTATGAAAAAAGTTATCTTATTTGCATTATTCGCGTTGTGGATCCCAGCCTTGTATGCGCAAACGCACAAAACACAAAATGTAGTTATCGTTACTATCGACGGACTGCGCTGGCAGGAAGTTTTCCGCGGTGCTGATTCGGCCATTATCAATTCAAACGATACCCATGACAAGGATGAGGTACGTAAGAACTTTTGGACAGATGCAAATGCTCATCGCCGTAAATTGCTGATGCCTTTCTTTTGGAGTACAGTGGTTGAAAAAGGACAGCTGTACGGGAATCGCGATTTAGGTAGTAAGGATGAGGTTGCTAATCCTTATCATTTTTCATACCCGGGATACAATGAAATATTTACCGGGTTCCCCGATAAACGGATGAACACTAATGACGGTATTTACAATCCCAATGTGAACCTGCTTGAATTTTTGAACAAGCAAAAGGGCTTTGAAAATAAAGTAGCTGCCTTTGCATCGTGGGAACGCTTTTCACAGATCTTGAGCCCGAAACGTGCCGGTATTTTAGTGAACGCCGGTTTTATGCCTTTAGAAGTTCCGGGCATGAATGACCGTCTGAAACACCTGAATGAGCTTCAGCTGGAAGCCCCTCGTTATATCAGTGATTCAACTCGTATAGACTTTCTGACGTTTGAATTTGCTAAAAACTATATGATGCAGTACAAGCCACGTGCATTGTATGTTTCATTTGATGAACCGGATGATATGGCCCATGCAGGCAATTATAAGTTTTATCTTGATCGTGTTAAACAGGAAGATGGCTTTATAAAACAGCTTTGGGATTACATCCAATCAGAGCCGGMATATAAAAACAAAACGACCCTGATCATTACCTGTGACCATGGCAGGGGCGACGAGCCGATAAAAAAATGGCATGATCATGGATCGGACATAGTACATTCAGAACAAACCTGGTTTGCCGTTATTGGTCCGGACACCCCAGCCTCAGGCGAAATGAAATTGGCTGCTATAACCTATCATAAACAACTGGCCCAAACTATAGCTAATTTATTAGGCTTTGATTTTAAGGCTGCTGCAGGTCATGAGGTTGGTGATGCTATAGGTAGTGTTACCGGCAAATAAACGATACGTTATAATGATAAGTATTTAAAAGAGTGGACGATGAATAAAGTATTTTTAGCTACCGCAATTTTAACAAGCACAATTTGCTGCGCATTTGCCCAAAAGCAGGTAAGTATTTTGCAGGTACCGGGCGTTAACGAGTATTGCAACATAAATACAAACGGTACTTCGGTTTTACCAAGCGGCAGATTTATTACGCCGGCGGGTAAAACATTGCGTATTACGCATGATCCCTTTGGTTTATCCATATCGCCCGACGGAAAAAAGGCCGTTACCTTACATAACGGAGTGATTACCATTATTGATTTAGCTGCTATGGATGCTGTCAGGGTACCCAGCTACGATAAAACTATAAAATCCCCTTTAAGCAACGGGTCATTTTTGGGTGTTGCTTTTTCGCCCGATTCAAAAACATTGTACCTCAGTGGAGGAGACAATGGAGCTGTTATTATTTATGATGCTGAAAAACTTAAAAAGATCGATTCACTCTCGCTAAACGGAAAAGTGGGCAATAAAGATTATGACGACAGCTTTACGTCTGACTTGTTGTTAAATGCAGATAATAACGAATTACTGGTTTTAGATCGTGGCAACTTTCGCCTAGTGCGCATTGACCTGGCAACAAAAAAGATCACCGCTTCGATAGATGCTGGCCGGCAACCATTTGGGCTTGCGCTTAGTCCGGATAAAAAGACTGCGTTTGTGGCAAATGTGGGCATGTATGCCTATCCGCTGATCAAAGGTGCAACACCTCAAAATGCCGATTCGATCATGATCTCTCAGCACCCTTATGGTGATAATACAAAGGAATCGCGTGAGGGAACAGAGATTGAAGGCCGTAAAATACCTGGTGTGGGCGATCCTTTATCGCCGGAGGCTATGAGCGTTTTCACTATTGATCTTGGAACCAATAAGGTTGTTGATAAATTTAAAACCGGGCACCAGATAGGACAAATGCTGGAAGACGCCGAGGTAACAGGCGGTGCAAGTCCTAATTCAATAGCCGTTGGTGGCAGTTACGCTTATGTTACCAATGCCACCAATGATAATATTACTGTCATCGATTATAAGAACCATAAACTTTTAGGTGATATACCTATCAGGGTAGATAGCCGAATTGATAAGTTCAGGGGATTATTACCCTTTGGCATTAGCTTAAGTAAAGACGAAAAAACTTTATATGTTGCCTTATTAGGCTTTAACGCGGTTGCTGTAATTGATATTGCTACCCAAACAACTAAAGGTTTAATACCAACCGGCTGGGGAACATCAAGGGTAAAACTGTCAGCAGATGAAAAGGAGATGTATATCACTTCCTGCCGCGGTTACGGTGCCGGGCCAAATGGGGGCAGCGGTTTTGTTACGCCACCACAAGGCACTTACATTGGCGATATCCAGCTGGGTACATTTCAAAAAGTAGCTATGCCTGATGATACCCGGCTGACTGCTTATACGCAACAGGTTATTAATAATACCTTTGTAAGCAAAAGTGTTGCCATCGATACTAAAAATCCATTACCCTTATTGCCTGGTGCATCGCCAACTCCGATAAAATATATTGTTTACATCACCAAAGAAAATCGTACCTACGACGAGGTTTTTGGTCAGCTTAAAAATGCCAGGGGCGATAGTACGCTCGCCCGTTTTGGCATAAATTGCGAATATACCCTGCCTGATGCTTTACGGGTGAAGTTTCCGGGATTAAAAGTTTCGCCAAATCATATTAAGGCAGCGCAGCAATTTGCATTTTCTGATAATTACTATTGCGATAGCGATGCATCCATACACGGGCATCACTGGATGATGGGTGTTATTCCAAACGAATGGGTGGAAGCAAATTCAAACGTGAGCAAAACTGCAAAGTTGTTTTCTAATGCACCGGGCAGGCGTTTTCCTGGTTCAACCGGAAGTATGGATCCGGAAGATTATGCAGAAACGGGCGGCTTGTGGGAAGCCCTGGAGCGTAAACATGTTGACTTTTATAATTTTGGAGAGGCTAATGAAACCGCCCACGTGCGCGAAACATGGGAAGATACCAATACAGGTGCTGCACACCTTGTGATGGTGCCTATGCAAAGAGCTTTATTTACCCGTACAAGTCATAATTACGCCGGCTTTAATACCAACATCCCTGATCAGTTTAGGGTTGAGCAATTTAAAAGTGAGTTCACCAAAATGTGGATCACCGGTAAAAAGAAAATGCCATCGCTCATCACTATGCAGGTACCTAATGATCACGGCGCAGACCTAAGGCCCAAAGATGGTTATCCGTATCGCCAATCCTACATGGCCGATAATGATCTGGCTGTAGGTCGCATACTTGATTTCCTGTCGCACACCAAATACTGGAAAAATATGCTGGTAATTATTACTGAAGATGATCCGCAGGGCGGCGTTGACCATGTGGATGCCCATCGTTCCATTCTGATGCTGGCCGGTCCGTATGTTAAGAAGGGTTATGTAAGCCATACCCATGCCAATTTTGGGTCGATATTAAAAACCATTTATAACGTGTTGGGTGTACCATATGTAAACCAGTATGATGTTACCGCATGCTTGTTGCAGGATTTTTTTACCGACAAGCCCGATTATACCCCGTACACTTTTGATAAAAGTGATACCCGGATATTCGATACTAAAAAAGCGATGGCCCGCTACGGCAAAAACACCAACTGGCGCAAAATTAAAAAAAGTGTCGAGATGGATGACGAAGACAGGGAGCGCGAAGATCATTATAAGCAAAAAGGGAAAAAAACCTCGGGTACTATAATTAATTAAAAATTCTTTATCTTCTTAAAAACAATGCAATTTTCATTGATTTCATTCATTGCTCTTATTTTGAGCACAGGTTTTTTTAACCCAAATCCTGCCCCAAAATCAAAACATAAGTTTATAATCGCAGCTCACCGGGGGGATCATGTGATATACCCTGAAAATACACTTGAAGCATACCAGCAAGCCATCAAAAACGAGGCAGATTATGTGGAAATTGACCTACGCACCACCAAAGATGGCGAACTGGTGAGCATGCATGATGCCAGCATCAACCGCATGACCGATGGCAAAGGCCAACTCAAAGATTTTACACTTGCTGAACTACTACAGCTAAAAGTAAAGAGTAAGGATACTTCAAGCAAAGAGGTATTCCGGATCCCGACCTTTAAGCAGATCCTCAAAGTATGTAAAAACCGGATAGGGATTTACCTTGACTTTAAAGCTGCCGACCCAGAACAGGCTTATCAGATGATCAGGGAATATGGTATGGAAAAACAGGTGTTGGTTTATATCAACAGTGCTGCCCAGTTTACGGGCTGGCGCAAAGCTGCCCCTAAAATGCCGTTGATGCTGAGCCTACCTGATAGCGTTAAAAATACTACCGGCATGAAAAGCTTTATCGACCAATATCATCCTGATATTCTTGACGGTTCATACAATCAATATACCAGCGATATGGTTGCATTGGCAGGAGAATACCACATCCCGGTTTGGCCGGATATTCAAAGTGCCGGAGAAGGCCCTGCAGATTGGAGCAAAGCGCTTGCTGTAGGATTGAAGGGTTTACAGACTGATCACCCGGCGGCTTTAGTGAAGTTTTTGAAGGAGAAGGGCTTGAGGTAAATTGTCTGAATCAGAATTTTCAGAATGTTTGAATTTTTAGAATAAACACATCATATTCTGGATATTCTTAAATTCTGAAAATTCTGATTCAGACAGTTTCTTAACCTTTATTTAACACCCCAAAACTACCTTTGCTAACAAAATAAGATTCTATGACCTCGCGCCGCGAATTTTTCGGCACCGCCTTAACAGGTGTAGCCGCTTTAAGCCTTTTACCTGCTGTTAACAGTTTCGCTGCCGAAAACAACCGGTATAGCCGCACTACCAAAGCCAAACTTAAATTAAGGTTCGCTCTGGCATCTGATATTCATTACGGTCAGCCGGAAACTGATTTCCCATTACATACCGGTAATATGATTAAGTGGCTTAATGAAGATCATAGCAGAAATCATCTGGATTTTGTGATCGTGAATGGTGACCTTGTGCATAACCGTCCGGATTTGCTCCCGGAGATCAAAACCAAATACCTTGATAAGTTAAACGTTCCTTATCACACCATTCCCGGTAATCATGACTTTGCCGATGCCACAATTTGGAAGAACGCTTTCGGTTATGAGGATAAGTATACAGTAGAGTTTGGCGATATAGCTTTTGTATTAGCCCACACTGCCGATACCAAGGGTATTTATACCTGCCCCAATAATGCTTTCCTTAAAGCATCCTTAGATAAATTTGCCGGTAAGAAGATCGTTTTCGTAGTACTGCATATCCCGCCTACCAAATGGGTGAAAAACGATGTATTTGTTGATTGCCCCGAGACCATTGAATTGCTGCACGCTTATCCTAATGTGAAAGCTGTTTTTCACGGACATGATCACCTGTTAGATGGTGTACGTTACACAGATAAACTTCCGCATTTTTTCGATTCGCATATAGGCGGCGACTGGGGTACCGATTACAAAGGTTACCGGATTGTTGAAGTTGATGAGCAAAACGCTATCTACACTTACCAGGTAAATGCCAGTCAAAATCCGGTGCTTAATTCGGCTAAGCTTTAATTTTTACTTTTGTCATGCTGAGGGAAGAAGAATCTTCTTCCTCCTGTAAATTCGCTGTGCCTTGTTCAGAAGATGCCCCACTACGTTACCCATGACATAATAAAAATGGGTGTCATGCTGAGCCCGTCGAAGCATAGCGGGCGGGCCTCTGCGCGCGTCCTTCGACAGGTTCAGGATGACAGGCCCTTTTGTCAATTTACCTTCAGAGCCCGCCGGATTTAAACACTCAGCAATACAAATATAAATGAGATTCTACTTTTCCACCGGATATTTTAAACCTATCTGCTCCCTCGCTTTGTCTATCATGGCTATCATTTGCCGGGACAATTCATGAGGGAGTACCGGGCTTTCGGTTTTGCCTTGTTTTATGAGCTCGCAGAAATGAATGATCTCATAGTTAAGTCCGCCGGCGGTAAATGGTTCATCCAGTTCTACTGTGCGGCCGTCAAGGTAGCTAATGGTTGCTTTTGATGGGTTCCACCAATTTTTGTGGATGGTTATATGGCCCAGCGTACCTGCAATTAACGCATCGCCTTTCCCATGCATATCAAAGCCGCAATAAAGCTGGGCATAACCATTTTGGTGTAGCGTTTGGAAAATGGCAAACATATCAATCCCCGTTTTGCCAAACCTGCCCATGGTTTGGATATCCTGCATGGGGCCAAGCCAGTCGAGCGCTAAAAAGGCTTCATAAATTGCGATTCCCATCAGGCTGCCACCTATAAGGTCAAGGTTATAATTCGGATGATCGGGCGGGCAATCCGCTACGGCAGAGCCTGCCCTTACATAACCCACCGGGCCAATCGGATCATTGATCAGGTATTCTTTCAGCTTAGGATATAATGGGAAGAATGGTGGCTTCATGCCTTCCATAAAAAGCAAGCCTGTTTGTTTTACAACAGCAAGTACTTCATCAAGTTCGGCAAGGTTTACAGTTACTGGTTTTTCGCAAAGTACATGCTTGCCTGCTTTCAATGCCGCTATGCTATAAGCAGCATGACTATCAGGCAGTGTAGCTATATAAACAGCGTCAATATCGCTGGCTAGCAGCTTATCAACACTTGCACAGGCGAGGCCGCCATACTGTGTTGTAAAGGCAGTAACTGTTTCAGGCCGACGCGAATAGGAAGCTACCAATTCAATATCCGGCACGGCAGCAAAGCCCTGCATAAACCTGTGCGCGATTCGCCCGCAACCGATAATGCCCCATTTTATCATAAGTGTTTTGTTAAAGTAGAAGCTGTTTAAAATGACTTGATAAAAATAGTATAATTAGAAACGTCATTACTGTAAGGAACGAAGCAATCCCCGACAGGCAGAATCACCCTGTATAGTTCGCGATTGCTTCGTTCCTCGCAATGACGCCTTTTTGTTAGACCTCGAAAATATAGCTTTAAACACAAAAGTCCCGAGTAAATAATTTTATTACTTACCCAGGACTTTCAACTTCTGATTTAAGACTTTTTACTTCGGGCTTAAGACTCCCGACTTAAGATTATTGATATTGAATGTAAATCGGATATGGTTTGTATCTTGATAAAACTTCCTCTGGAGTTAACATGTGGTGAGGTGCTTTTTTGATATCGTTTTTGTAGAACAGTTTAAAGCCCGTAAACTGAACCGGCTCCTGGTTAATGAAGTAGCGGTAAGTGCCGGTTTTCAGATCAGGTTCGCCCCAGCCATCCATATCCATCACAACTTGAACTTCCGGATGCAATTTTATGTTTTTGTAGTTAGTTACCATTTTTTTAGTAAAGCGGTGAACTACCAGGATCTTTGGCGGCAAGCCATTTTTCTTAACAATTTTGGTAAGGTAGTCTGATACATAATTAATATCATCTGCATCATAAGTGCCTATCTTTTTGCCCGGGTGGGTACCGTCTTTCATCGAAAATTCAGGGTCCATACCAAAATGCACTTGTGGTAATTCAAGGTATTTTTCAAACAATGGCAACTCTGCGCGGATATTGCTTAATGCTACCTGCACGTCTAAAAATACAATTGCATGGGCTTTTTTAGCCAGCACCAATACGCTGTCTATTTGTTTGAACGGCATGCGGTAACGGAATTTTCCGTCTTTACCGCCATCACCCTGGGCCACAACTGCAATGTAGTGCAATGCTGGCTGCACCGGTGTTTTTGGATCAGCCTTTTCCCAATGTTTTACCTCACCTTTAAGTTTGGCTAACATTTCGTTTGGCGGTAATTCGCCCAAAATGCCCATTTTTTTTGAGTAAAGGTTTCCATAAAAAGCAACCACACGTTTAAATGGCAAAATAGCACCGCCTACTGGGTAGGGAGTGTTTTTTACAGGCCACCTGCCGGTAGTATCGCCATGAGCATTGAACTTCATCAATGAATCGTACAGTTTTTTATCAACAGGAGGGTAGGTTGATTTTTTAACGCTTAGGGTATCTGCTGTTTCAGCCTGGGCCGAATCACCTTTAGCTGCAGCAGCGGTTTTTTTACCGTCGGTTTTGGCATTATTGCCATTTTGAGAGCAGCTGTTTAAAAGCAAAGCTGCCGATGCCACAAATGTAGCTGATAGTACAAGCGTTTTTAATTTCATTGTTTTTACGTTCAATATAATGCAGGTGTATGTAAGGTGTGTTTAATTTAATTTCCAGCCACTTATGAGCAGCAATTGTGTTGGTTCGGTTGCCGCCAAAGATAGATATTGGAAGTTAATTACTTTTAATTTTATGAAATTTTCCAAAAACCCCTAAAGGTAGTTTTGGCCCGGCTGTGGCCTGCAGGTAAAGCTCGCCTATTTCAAGGTTTTGCACCTGAGGGAACGAACTTTTGATGAGGTTTTCAACTATAACCGATGAGAAGCCAAGCGAGTAAGTGTTGAGGATCAGGAAGTGCTCTTCAGGGTCGAGCAGCTGGGTTACATCACGCATCATTTCGGTGATGTTATCTTCCAGTTTCCATTTTTCGCCGTTAGGGCCATTGCCGTAGGCCGGTGGATCAAGGATGATCCCGTTGTATTTTTTGCCGCGTCTCAATTCGCGCTTTACGAATTTCAGGGCATCTTCAATCACCCAGCGAATATCTTTAAGACCTGAGAGCTCCTGGTTTTCGTTGCCCCAGGTTACTACTTGTTTTATGGAATCAACGTGGGTGGTATCAGCGCCGGCAGCCCGTGCAATTAACGAAGCGCCGCCAGTGTATGCGAACAGGTTGAGTACTTTGGGCTCGGGGGTTTTAAATCTTTTAACGTTTTGGCTGATGTAATCCCAGTTTACGGCCTGCTCCGGGAAAATACCCACATGTTTAAATGAAGTTAAACCCAGCCTGAATTTAATGGCTGCTTCCTTATTTTTGTATTCGATATGCCAGCGGTCGGGAGTTTTAGGATCTTTTTTAACCCACTCGCCCGATGTTGCCGAACGTCCTTTAAATTTAATATGATGTAAGCGCTGCCATTCAGAAGCGGGCAGGGTTTTGTTCCAAACCGCTTGTGGTTCGGGGCGGATGAGTATGGTGTTCCCAAAGCGTTCCAGCTTTTCAAAATCGCCGCAATCAATCAGCTCGTAATCTTTCCAGTGCGTTGGGGTAAGTAGTTGGATCATTCTTGTTCAGTTTGCAGTATGCTGTCGGCAGTTTGCATGCCTCAGTCTAAATAGGTTGCAAATATAGTTATTATCCCAATAGTGCTATAACCGCTTACTGCCAACTCAAAACTGCCAACTACAATTTTTCCTTTGCCGCCTGCATAAATTTGCTGGCAAATACAAAGTCATTCAGTTCCTTATTATCGGTATGGGCAATTTCCTTATTGCTGCCTTCCCACCATTTTTGCCCCTGGTGTAAAAAAAGGATATGATCACCGATCCCCATTACCGAGTTCATATCGTGGGTTACCACAACTGTGGTTATGCTATACTCCTGGGTAAGTTCAGCTATCAGCTCGTCAATTAATATAGACGTTTTAGGATCGAGGCCGGAGTTTGGCTCATCTACAAAAAGATATTTCGGCTGCATGGAAATGGCACGGGCAATGCCAACGCGCTTTTTCATACCACCTGATAGTTCGGCAGGAAAAAGTTTGTTTTTGCCCGCAAGATTAACCCGTTCCAGGCAAAAGTTGGCCCGTTCAAGCTTTTCTGCTTTTGATCTGTTAGTGAACAGATTTAGTGGGAACATGATATTCTCTTCAACCGTCATGGAATCAAACAGGGCCGAATTTTGAAAAAGCATACCGATACTTGTGCGGATTGGTACACGCTGCTCAAAATCCATCTCGGTGAAATTTTCATTGTCGAAAAAAACCTGGCCTTTAGTTGGCTCATGTAAACCCACTATACATTTTAACAACGTTGTTTTACCCGAGCCCGAACCGCCAATGATCAGGTTGTTCTTGCCTTCATGAAAAATTGAGCTGATTCCCTTAAGAACCTGATTTTCGCCAAAGGATTTATGAATGTCTTTAATTTCGATCATAACATTAAACGGGTGATAACAAGGTCGGCAAATAAGATCATTACGCAACTGAAAACCACACCTTTGGTAGCTGATTGGCCAACCTCAAGTGCGCCGCCCGATGTGTAAAAACCCTGGTAAGCACAGATAGAAGCAATGATAAAGCCAAAAACAATTGCTTTAACAAGCGCCACCCTTACTGTTAAGCCATCAAAGCCATCGCGTACCCCTACAATATAATCGGCAGGTGTAATATCACCAGAGGCCACGCAGGCTATATAGCCACCTGTAATGCCTAAAGTTATTGAAGCGATAACCAACAGTGGTACCATGCTCATGCCGGCAATGATCTTGGGCGATATCAGATACCCCGGAGCATTAACACCCATAATTTCGAGGGCGTCAATTTGCTCGGTAACCCGCATAGTACCAATTTGAGATGCAATGCTTGAGCCAACGCGCCCGGCCAATACCAGCGCCGATATGGTTGGACTAAATTCAAGGATGGTAGAGTCGCGCGCTATTTTACCCGCTATACTAAGCGGTACCAGCGGGCTTGATAGCTGAAAAGCTACCTGGATAGTTGTCGCCGCTCCTATAAATACAGATATGATTGAGATAATACCCAACGATCCGATGCCTACCGATACCATTTCGCGCATTACTTCGGCCCAGTATACACTGAACTTTTCGGGCTTTCTGAAACTTAAACGCAGTAAGAGTATGTATCTTCCTAAACTTTCAAACATTTGTTCTTCTAAAAATCGGTTAAAAATACGCTTTTTTACCTTTAAGGTTAAATGGTCAAGTGTTAAAACAAGTCATTTAAATTCAATTTTGTAAGCGTTTCAATTATTATGCTTACGTAAATTGCGGGCATAAAGCTTCACTAACTATAAAAATTAATTTAAACAATATGAAAAACGTACTCATCACCGGTTCAACTAAAGGCATGGGCCGCTCAATTGCTATTGCTTTTGCTAATGAAGGATTAAACGTGGCAATTTGTTCGCGGAATGAGCAAGAATTATTAAATTTTAAAGAAGAGCTCGAAGAAATTGATCCGGGGGTGAAAGTTTTTGCCATGAAAGTCGATGGCAGCAAAAAAGCCGAGCTGCTGAATTTTGCTACCGCAGCCGAAGCGGAACTTGGTTTTATTGATGTTGTGGTAAATAATTTAGGCACATTTATACCTTCAAGCATATTGGATGATACCGAGGATACTTTCCAGATCCAGGTGAATACTAACCTGATGCCGGCCTACGAACTGTACCGTTATTTTGGTAAAACGATGGCAAATGCACGTAAAGGCCACTTCTTTAATATATGTTCGGTAGCGTCATTAAATCCTATACCACAAGCCGGTAGTTATAGTGTAACAAAGTACGCGCTGTTAGGTCTAACAAAGGTAATGAGGCTCGAGATGCAGGAGCATGGTGTAAAAGTTACCGCCGTAATACCCGGATCAACATTAACGGATTCGTGGAAAGACGCGGTTGTTGACAAAAACACCATGGTGCTGCCCGAAGACATAGCATCGGCAATCATCAATATTTACAGGATGAGCACGGGTGCCAATGTCGACGAAATCATCATCAAACCTGCGCCGGGCCAATTATGATAAATCAACTTTAAACATAAACGAACATAAATTATGGAAAAGAAACTTCATCGCGACGAGCACCACAAGGTAATAGGCGGTGTTTGCGCGGGCCTTGCAGAGCACTTCGGCACGGATGTAGCAGTGATCAGGGCGATATTTTTAGTGACCCTTATTTTAAAAGGCTTTAGCTTACCTATATATATAGTGTTATGGATAGTGCTGCCAAAAAAAGGCTTCAACTTTAACCCGGGTGTTGATTACAGGGTACCGCCACAGGACAATCCGTTTGCGGATGCATCGCAATCAGGACCATTTTATGACCCGAAATTTGGCAGCCAGCCTTTTAACGCTCCGCCTTTTGTACATCCTCCAAAAAAACAGGCTTCAACGGTAGGGCTGATATTTGGTGTGGCGATGATCCTTTTGGGATCTGTATTTCTGCTTAACGAGCTTAACCTGATGCCCGACTGGGATTTTGAAAACCTTTGGCCTGTACTGCTGGTGGGTGCGGGTATAGCACTCATAATTTCAGGAGTGAAGAAACAACCTTGGGAAAAACAAAACTGGCACGCTAACGAGGTAACCGATAACCCCGAAGCAGAACCTGCTAAAGACGAAACTGAAACTAAAGATACACCTCCAACCATATAAAATTATGAAAAGCGATAAACTTGTTCCGGGCGCGATCCTGGTGTTGTTGGGAGTTGTATTCCTGCTGGATAACTTCCACGTAATAAATTTCGACTGGATGAACCTCCTATATCTTTGGCCTATATTTTTAATTATGGGGGGCATCAGCCTGGTGTTTGCGGGCAACCGGTCGCCGCTGGCTACCATATTGAAGCTTGCGGTAGTAATAGGCTGTTTTGCACTATTGGTATTTGGCAATTTTGGTAAGCGTTATCACTTTTGGCCAAACGCCTGGACCTTTCACAGCGATGATTATAATAATGACAACGACGATGACGATAGTGATACCACTAATACCGATCAGGGCGTAGTAAAAATAGGCGGCGATAAAACCTTCAAAGAGGAATATTCTGCCGGTATTAAACATGCCCGCCTTACCATTACCGGCGGCGGCACCATATATAACTTAAGTGACAGCACTGCCGATTTATTCAGTGCCCAAACACAGGAGCTTTACGGTAAGTATACTTTTAATCATAGTAAAGATGATTCGGTATATGTACTTAACCTTAATTTGAAGAATAACAAAGGCTTTCATTTTGACTCAAACGACCAGAAAAATAACAAGGCCGACATCAAATTAAACACAAATCCGGTGTGGGATATTGACGTAACTACGGGTGCAACAGATTTAAATTTTGATCTTTCGAAATTCAAAATAAAAACCCTATCTTTAAAGGGCGGAGCAGCCTCGTTTAATGTGAAGCTTGGAGCCCCATTTGGAACCACAAATGTAGAGGTTTCAACCGGTGCATCTGAGGTTATTATAAGTGTACCAAAAGGCGCTGCCTGCCGTATCACATCCAACACAGGCCTCTCATCAAACGAGTTTGAGGGCTTCAGTAAAAAGAGTGATAACGACTACGAAACCGACGGCTTCGATGCCGCAAAAAACAGGATCCTGATCCACATGAGTGGCGGCATCTCTGATTTTAAAGTTAACCGATATTAACCTAAATCCTGAGTAAAACGATACCGGGACATAATACAACAATAATGAATTGCCATCCGCTCCATCAATTTGATGGAGCGTTTTTTTTGCCCCATATTTTACTGCTGATTCAGGGTTTTGTCATTTAAGGTGGCCGAGGGGTTAAAAAGTGTTAAATTGAAAACCTTTGGTACAGAAAATAAGTTTAATTTACAGCACAAATAATCTACTATGAAATACCGATACCTTTTATTATCTGCATTACTATTTTTAGCCTGTACAGCAAATGCTCAAACCGTTGTAAAAGGTACCGTGTTTGAGCTGGGAAAAAGTACTAAAGTATCTGACGTTTTTGTGCGCGATAACCAGAACAGGCAAATGACAATTACCGATAATAAGGGTAATTTCAGCATTCGTACAGAAACAGGCCACACACTCATTTTCAGCGCCCCGGGCTATGTATCGGATACCTTATATGTCACCGATTTTACTAACAAAAAAATAGAACTTGTTACCCAGACCATAGCCTTAAGGCAGGTTAACATTAGCGCTAAACGCGAAGCTTTTGATGCTCATAAAGAATATCCGGAAGTATATACCAAGAGCAAGGTTTACCCGCTATCGCCAACTTCATGGTTTAGCAAGGAGGCAAAAGATGCCCGCCGCCTTAAAAAATACTTTAAACATGAGGAAGAGGAGCGCCATGTTGATGAGGTATTTACGATGAACTACGTACAAAGCATCATCCCGCTGCGTGGGCAGGAGCTCGAAAACTTCATGACCCTCTACAGGCCTTCATACGCATTCATTAAAAGTAACAATGGCCCTTCACTTGCGGTTTATATTAATGATTCGTACAAGAAATATCAGGCGTTGCCAGCTGATAAACGTACCTTGCCCGATTTGAAAGAATAGTTTTTGAAGACGGGATATTCTAAAAAACGTCATTGCGAGGTACGAAGCAATCCCCGACAAGCAGAGCCGCTCTGTATAGTTCGCGATTGCTTCGTACCTCGCAATGACTTTTTTTTATAAACGGTATAAGAAAGGCAATTTTTTTCAATCTGCCCAAACGCTGATATCGTTGGCGACGATCTTTTGATAAAGCAGTTCAATCTGGCTTTTCAGTATCCGGTCTTCTGATAGTGGAGGCAGGTTATTGATATCAAAGTACTGCACATCCAGCACGTCAAAACCTTTATTGATCACCGTTGTAACAGCCTTGCAGTAGAAAACCATCTTATATACATAAAATGGCTGCGGCGGGTGCGGGTGCATTTTTTTATCGAATACCGCAAGTAGCCTGTCGGCGGTAACCTGCAAGCCGGTTTCTTCCCAAAACTCTTTAATAATGGTTTCTTTAGGGGTATAACCGATATCTCCCCAACCACCGGGTAACGACCATTTGCCATCACCGCTTTCACGGGCCAGCAGGATCTTATTATCCGGCGAGAGCAGAATCCCACGCAAATCAACTTTGGCAGTAGGGTAGTCAGCAGCCTGCGGAAATAGCAAGTTAATGGTCTCTGTGCCGTAGCCGCTTACGTCATCAAACATTTTAGTGCTCAGGTGCTGTAGTTCCTCGTATCGCTCAATATCATATTCGTTTTTGGCATAAAGCAGACCGGTATCAGCAATAGAACGTAGTTGGGTTATGAGGGAAAGGAGGTTGGTGTTGGGCATAGTGGGGTAGATATGTTTTTTAGAACCTAAATAAGGTGTCATGAGTATATCGAAGCATGGTGGGTGAGGCCTCTACGCGCGTCCTTCGACAGGCTCAGGATGACAGGCCTTCAACAAAAATCCGAAATCGAAAATCCGAATTCCGAAATCAAATTACCCTCTGCCGAGCAGCTCGTCAAGCTTGTTGCGTTCGGTTTGGAGTTCGCGGGCAAGTTTCTTTTCTTTTTCGTTGGCCTTAGCTTTGTAGGTTTTATATTCCTCGTCAAGCTCTTCGTAAAGTTTGATGCGGTATTTGGCTTCGCGGCTGTGGGCACCCGAGCGGGCTATCACTATAACGGCGACAACTCCAAAAACAATAACCAGTCCCCACATTACCAGGTTGTAGGTTGCCTTGGTAAACGGGATCCCCAATAAACTGATCTCATCGCGCTTGGCATTTGATTCATTAAGGGCCTGTTCTTTATTGGTTGCGTCCGATTTAAGGCTTTCAACGTTTTTACCCTGTTCGGCAAGTTTGGCATTAGCTTCTTTAAGCTGGCGGCGCTCGGTGTTAAGCGTATCCTTAATGTTTTTCCACAAAGCGGAAACAAGCGGCTGCTGGTAATGGAACAACTTGCTGAGCAGGTATTGATATTGGCCGTTAAGGCTTTTGTCTTTTTGCAGGGCCGAATCGGCAGCAGCACTTATTTTGGGCTGGGCATAAGCTGACCTGGCAGGCTGTGGAGGTGTCACCGCCGGATTTTTAAGCGCTGCCGGGCTCGATTTTACAATGGGCGGAATAGCATTAGGTTTTAGGGTAGCGGCTTTCTTTTTGGTACTGTCCTGTGCAAAGGTTGCCGTAACACTGCCCGTTATTATCGCTATCAAAACCGTTATCGTAAGTAGAAAATGCTTGTTCATCAAGTGTAAAATTAGGTATATGCTATTAACAAAACAGGATATATTCGGTTTTTATTATATCTGCCCTGCATTTTTGAGGCTAAAATAAGCTTTCATACGTAATTAACCTACTCATAGTTATATTAGCGCCATGAATATAGGTATTATTGGCCTGGGCGATATGGGACGTCTCTATGCAAAAGCTTTTGCAAAAGCGGGTTACACCGTTTCGGGCTGCGACCTGCCCGCCAACCGCCAGAAACTGGAGGACGAGCTTACGCCTTTCGGCATCACCGTAATGGATCACGGCAGCGATGTTGCCCGCATCAACGATCTGATCATCTATTCTGTTGAGGCAGAAAGCATGGAGCGGGTGGTGGCTGAATTTGGCCCTTCAACCAAGTATGGTGCTATTGTGGCCGGGCAAACATCAGTTAAATCTCCCGAGATAACGACTTTTGAAAAGCACCTGCCTGCCGATGCTCAGATCGTTACTTTTCATGGTATGCACGGGCCAGGTTTTGAGCCTGCCGGGCAAACGCTCATCCTTATCCCGCATAGGTCGACACCTGATGCCTACCAGCGCATGTATGACTTGTTTACAGCCATTGGCAGCAACATAGTTGAAATTGCCGACTACCACGAACACGACCGCATTGTTGCTGACACCCAGGCCGTGACACACGTTGGTTTTGAAAGCATGGGCACAGCCTGGAAATCGGCTGGCTTTTTCCCCTGGGAGAATGCCTCATATATAGGTGGTATCGATAACGTGAAGATCCTGACTACCCTCCGAATCTTCAGCTATAAAGCCCACGTTTACGCCGGGTTGGCCATCCTGAACCCATATGCCCGTCAGCAGGTGAAGCGCTATGCCGAATCGGAGTCGGAGTTGTTTAAGCTCATGATCAAGGAAGAAGCTGATGCCTTTAAGCAGCGCATTTATCGCGCGCGCGACTTTGTTTTTCACGAAAGCCGCAAGCCCATTATGCTCAATGATACCGTGATGAAGGAGTTCTCGCTCTCCCAGCATGCCGATCACCAAAAGCCCAACTCGCACCTCAGTATATTGAGCATGGTTGATGCCTGGTACCACCTTGGCGTTAACCCTTATGATAACCTCATTTGCCAAACCCCGCCTTTTCGCCTGCGTTTAGGCATTGCGGAGTACCTGTTTAAGAACGAGGAACTGCTGGAAGAATCACTGGAAACAGCCCTGTACGATAAAACCATCCGCGGCGACGATCTGGAGTTTCACTCGGCGGTGAGGGAATGGTCGGCTATTATTGGGTATGGTGATATGGAGGGTTACAAGAAACACTTTAACGATACCCAGGCATTCTTTAGTCACCGGTTGGAAGAGGGGAAAGCCCAAAGCGCGGAGTTGATCCGCAGGCTGATGATGGAGTGATTTTTTTGATTGGGGATTTCGGATGTTCGATTTCGGATTTGTCCTTTTGTCATCCTGAATGTTTTAATCTGTTGGACTCTGAAGAGGAGTTGAAATTAAGCGAAGAGGGTCTGTCGAAGGCGCGCGCAGAGGCCCAGCCCACCATGCTTCGAGGGCCTCAGCATGACACCCATCTTTAATCATATCACAGGCGCAATAGGGAAGGGTCTTCTGCGTATGGTGTGGACCGAAGTGAAGACCGTTTTTAATGTCATTATCCGTCACTGTTCAGTTTTTAAAAGTGTGAACACTTGCTGTTTTTTGCTGATTTTTTATTGTTGATAATCAGTTACTTGTGAATTAGTAAAAATGCGTTAATGGCTGATATGAACAGATGTGTGTTGATAATCAATTTGTTGTGAAATTGTATTTCGAAAAGCTGAACACCCTGTTTTTGAAAGTTGAACACTGACAAGATAGTGGCAGTAAATAGTCGGTGAGGAGTTAACTATAGGATTCGAGAAACTCATTTATAGTATCTTCGCTATCCATGTTCAGAATAGCATTAGCTAACTTTATTTGTCCCTTAGCTAATGCTATAGCTGTTAATGCTGTTGTTGCTAAATCTAAATCCCAATATTGGCTCATAGCAAGTTTTGCAAGATCGGCTAAATTTTCAATTGCTTTGTTATAGTTTGGTTTTAGTGAGTTTGGTATTTGGGGATTATTCTTGTGCCTTTGTATTTCAATCACCGAAATCAGTCCAAGTATATTGTAGTCTACAATTTGTTTTTGTAACGATATTCTAACCAAATGAGGAACCGAATAATATGATGCTAAGCCAACATCTCCCTGATGGTGTAACTCGTTCCATAGTTCTTGATAGATTTGATTAACCATTTGTTTATTGTCTGCAACCTCAAGTTTCTTCAAAGCTATTGAAGCATCGTATAATGTCCCTCTGTAACCGCCTTCTAACGTCGACCACCTTGGATCGTCAAGTCCTAATACCGGTTCATCTACTGATTTCTTAGGGAAGAAGTCACCTAACTTTATTGTCATAAGGTTATTTGTTTCCCAAAGATAGGTAAAGCGCAATTAAAGTGAAATGTAACTTGGCGTCACGACTATTGATGTCAGGTACACATAGGGACGCTTTTGATGGAGGCGAATTGCCTGAAAGTCATTTTTTGCGGTGCAGACGGCCGCTAATCAGGGATATTGAATAACCATTGGCGCTTTGGCCCATGATGTAACCTCGGCAGTTAAAATCGGAAACCGGGGACTGGTTCCGCCTAATTCGCCGCAGGCTTTACTAAAAATTACCTGCTTAATTTTATGATGCCTGATCACGTATGAGCAAAGGATACAGGGTTCAACGTTGGAATAAAGCACGGCGTCTTCGCAGTCACCATGATCGTTAACTGAGTTTAAAATGGCCAGTGTTTCGGCATGGCGGGTAATATCTTTTAACCGGCGGCTCTGTTCAAAAGCTTCGCCGATAATAATCCCGTCTTTAACAATAACACATCCCACAGGGCTTTCACCTTCGGCAGCGGCTTGCCCGGCTAATTCAAGACAGCGTTGCATATATGGTTCATGATCGCTTATAAGAACGTGTTTTTTATAAATGTAGAGGCAAAAATAATCGAAATGTCGGTGCTGCATCAATAACAGACGCAATTAATAAAAGCAATAGAAAATGAAAAAGAGGTATATCACAGGTTCAAATGATATACCTCTTTAACGGGTAATTTTTATTTGCCAGTCTTTTTATCAAGGAACTGCCTGATAGTAGCGGCAATTTCGTTTCCGTGGCTTTCCAGCGCGAAATGGCCTGCATCATATAAATGATATTCCAGGTTCTTTACGTCTTTTTTGTATGCCTCTGCGCCGGCTACCGGGAATATATAATCATTTTTACCGTATACAATCAGCATTTCGGGGTTTTGTGTGCGCAGGTATTCCTGCCATTTAGGATATAGATCCACATTGGTGCGGTAATCATAAAAGAGATCGAGTTGGATTTGTCCGTTTTCGGGCCTTTCGAGGTGGCGGAGATCTATTTCCCAGTTATCCGGACTGATCAGGCTGGGATCTGCTACGCCATGAGTATATTGCCATTTCAGGCCATTGGCATCATGGAAAGTCCTTAAAGTAGCTTCGGCAGTTTTATCATTATGATCTTTCCAGTAAGCTTTGATCGGGTCCCAGAATGCTTCCAGACCTTCATCATAAGCACAACCATTTTGAACAATCAGGGTTTCAATACGGTCTGGATTAGCCGAAGCAATACGCCAGCCAACCGGTGCGCCGTAGTCCATGAGGTATAAGCTGTATTTGCTGATCTGAAGCTGGCTCAGTAATTCAGTCACAATCGACGCGAAATTTTCAAAAGTATAAGCAAATTCTGCAATTGGGGGCTGCTCACTTCTGCCATAACCAGGATAGTCGGGAGCAATCAGGTGGTATTTGTCCGACAGATCATTGATAAGGTTCCTGAACATGTGCGATGAGCTTGGATAGCCATGCAGCAACACTAATACAGGTGCATCCTTTGGTCCTGCTTCACGATAGAAGATGTTCACCCCATTGATCTTGATGAAGTGATGTCGTGTTTGATTTTTCATAATGTTTAATTTTAAAATGTTTGTTTGAAAATTGATTTGTTACCGAACGTTCGGTAAATTTATAATGTGAAAATTATTCTTTTTATTCGGCGCGATGACCGTACTATTAACTTAAGACTGTGTGATCAATAATTCCGGGATTCCCGCAAGGCTGCTTTTAAAATAGCTATTATCCCCGGTAGCACCGGTAAGTACAAGCGAACCCTGAATCACCTGGTTAACCAGCTTCGCATTTTGCCTTGCTTGATCCGGCGATATACCCATATCAACAGCTACATCTGCAAATCCATCTGCCAGCAGGTTAAAGCAATTGGTTACACTTTTTTTAAAAGCATCGGCATCTGTACCTATAGATAATGTTCTGAGCAGGCAATTGTTGGCACCGCCGTTATACAGTTCATCAACAGAAATGATCATCTTTTTTAGCCTTGCTGCTGCCTGTATATTTTTATTTGCTGCTGCCGATACAATATGTTGCAGGATCCATTGTTCAACAATTTCTAACGCATGGGCGGCCATCTCCTTTTTACCGTTAGGAAAGCGGTGATAGAGGCTGGCTTTTTTTAACCCGGTAGCCTTAGCCAGGGCCTCCATCGATGCACCGTCGTAACCCAGCTCGCTGAAGGTCTCAAACAGCTTCAGGTCTACATTTTCGGAGTTAACTTTTTGAGTGCGCATGTTTTAAAAATTATCGGTAATCGTTATTCTGCTTTAATTATGATTCAAATATACTGAACGTTCGGTAAAATAAAAATAAATATTGAACTATCCCTGAATTATGCCACAGATTCGGTGAAAAATACCACTGAATACGATGGATGCCATCGAAAATGATGAAAACAATGATGCCGAAAAAAGTAAACGCCGGGGATGCTCCCCGGCGTTTACTTTTATATTCAGTCTGAAATGAATTATTTACCTATCCTGTACAGGTTACCATTATCGGTAACACCATATAATGCGCCGTCTTTACCTGTAACCAATGATCTCCAGCGTTCGTTCTTATCTTTCAGCAGGCGCTCTTCGGCTACTACTTTGTTGTTTTTGATCACCAGCCTTGCAATGTGCGAGCCGCCAAGCGCGCCCACAAATAAATTATTTTTCCATTCGGGAATCAGGTTGCCGGTATAAAAAGTAATGCCACAGGGCGAGATACTTGGGTCCCAATAATAAATCGGTTGCGTTACGCCTTCTTTTTGCTGTATGCCATCACCTACCTTTTGACCGCTATACTCAATACCGTAGGTTACCACAGGCCAGCCATAGTTTTTACCGGCCCGGATGATATTGATCTCATCGCCGCCACGCGGGCCAAATTCTGCCTCCCATAGTTCGCCGGTTTCAGGGTTTGTGGTCATACCTTCAGGGTTTCTTAAACCGTAGGCAAAAATCTCAGGTAATACTCCGCTTTTACCTGCAAACGGACCGCCGGGAACCGCCTTGCCATCGCGGGTGATATGAACAACCTTACCTACAGCGGCACCCAGGTCCTGGGCTTTCATGCGGATATCTTCGGCACCATGCTCGCCTGTACTTACAAACAGGTTGCCCTGCTTATCAAATACTATGCGCGATCCAAATTGCAAATGCCCGTTATAGGCCGGTTTGGCACGATAAATTACCTGTAAATTTTCGAGTTTACTATCATCGGCAGATAAATGTCCCTTAGCAACCGCAAGCTGGAAGCCGCCTTCTGCCTGTTCGGAGTACGTCCAGAATAAAGTCCTGTTCTTCACAAATGACGAATCGAAGTTCACATCAAGCAAACCACCCTGGCCGCCAACGGCTATGGCCGGCAGTCCTTCAATATTTTTATCGAAACTTCCATCAGCTTTAAGGATCCGCATGGTGCCGCCTTTCTCGGTGATCAGGAAACGGCCATCAGGCAGGCAACGTAATGCCCATGGCGATTTAAGCTGGTGGTTGATCACCGTAACATTCAGTTTTGTTTTTGTCTGGATGCCGCCAATGCGGGTTTGCCCGGCAAAAGCAGGTTTATATTCGCTGTTAGCTTTCTGTGTTTCAACCGGCGGGAGTGACTGAGCATTTGCCCTGCTCACTAAAGTACCCGTGGCTATTAAGGCAAGCAAAATCGATTTATTGGTTATTGACATATGGTTGGAGATAGTTTTCAATTGTAAACAGATTTTTAAAGGTAAGGTTCTGCCTGGTTACCTACCGATTGGAATCAAACTTTTTACAAATCGTGCTTTAAAAATAATGATTCTCTGGGCTGGAGGCATTTGCTGGTGCATGCGTGTGTTGGTGATTTATTTGTTCGCATAGAATTGGGACATATGTTATGCGCGTGCGAAGGGCTTAATAAGTAGTTTCAACGTCAGGCACATTTGCGCACTGGAGTGAAATGGTTTTATAGGGCGATGGCTTGGTTTATAGATATTGAATTTATAGTTAAGTTTATTGTTTTGAGTGAGCGTTTGTAAGATGCTTATAAACAGTTTTCTATGAAATATAATTATAATTGCTATAATTATATTTTGTTTGGTAAAATATGTCGAATCAATGGCAACAACTTATCGAAATTGATCCTGGTTGGGTTAGTCGACAGTTGAATAATCACTTTTATGATTTTCAAGACAAAGTAACTTTGAGAGGTTATACAATCAAAGCCTCTGGTACAACATTGTCACCAACAGGTGTCGTCAAGGAGCTTTACGGCATGTTAATACCTTATGTTCAAAGCGGTAAATTAAATACTCAGCAAGAGATTGTTGCAGCGATGTCTCTTGCGACGAAATTCTTTGGAGAGAAAAATACTCAAACGGATGGCAAATATGGAGAGTTATTATTATTTGCCTTAGTAGAAGCAGTTTTGCAATGTAAAATGGTAGCCCATAAGATTAGAACTCTTAGTAATTTTAAAGATCAAGTCAAAGGGGGCGATGGTATTTTTTTGGGAAATTACTTGATAAATGGGAATGAAGAGAAAGCGTATTTAATTGGAGAATCGAAAATTATGGGTGATTATAATAGTGCTATCAGTGATGCGCTATTATCTATTGACAGATTCCACGATCCAAGTACGGCTGCTGAGTTTTATAACACAGAACTAATAATAGCAAAGGATAATTTGATCATAGGAGATTCGGTGGACTTGGATGAATTATATGATAGATTAACGCCGACGACTGCTGAATTTAGAGAACAAAATTTGATACACCCTATACTATTAATGTATAATTCAAAAAATATAAATGAATTTGAAGTAAAGGCAAATAATAATCAAGAATTAGAATCTTTTATTAAAGATGAGTTTATTAAAAGGAAAGATACTGTAAAAAGGAGTATATTGAAAAAGGTTCAGACGTATCCTAATATCAAAAAGGTATATCTTGATTTCTTTTTGCTTCCATTTAATGATGTTGATTCATTTAGAAATGCTATGTACTATGAAATTCATGGAGTTCCTTTTAAAAAATAATTTTTAATTTCCATGTTTGAAGCAGCTTATACCCATCAATTACTAAATAAAGTTATCGATATTTTAACGCTGAATCAATTTAATTCGTCTTTTAAGTTTAATTCCAAGGCAACGATTGTTAAAGATGACTTAAGGAAATGTGTTTGGTTGGCATCTATCTTATCAAATAGTAAAGATGAGGAACACTTAAAAAAGGTACAATTGTTTAGTTCTCTTTTATTTCTGCAGAATCCGGAAGATTTAGATTTAATACGGGCCTCTTATCTTTTATTTTCTCGAATCGGAAACCTTACAGCAACTAGATTTTTAAAACCACTTTTTGATGAAAGTGAAACTAATGTGGTTAATAAGCAATTCAAATATAATTTTGGAAGCACATTGGATTTAGAAGTTGCAATTGAAAGACAAAATAAAATAATCACTATTTCCTCAAATTCTTATTTAACTACCAAGTTTCAGAAACATCTTTGGGATGATTTAAACAGTAAAAAAAATATAGCGGTTTCTGCACCGACCTCCTCGGGGAAATCGTTTATAATTAAAAAATTTATTCATCAACAGTTTGAGAAAAACAAGAATTATATAGTTCTATACATTGTCCCATCTAAAGCTTTGATAAATCAAGTAAGCGAGGAGCTAAGACGGGAATTTGATATTAATGAGATTGATGTTAGAACCGCTTATATTATTGAGAGCAGTGAATATAAAATAAAAACAAAGCAAATCTATGTTTTAACTCCTGAAAGATGTTTGAGGCTATTGCAGTATGGTTGGAATAGTTATCTCAAATTAGATTTAATATTTGTAGATGAAATACAAAATTTAGAGGAGGAGGAAGGGCGGGGGACCTTATTTGAATTCGTTTTAAAAGAACTAGCTGTATTATGTAAGCAAGCTAAGATAATTTCTGCCGGACCTAATATACAAAATGGTAAAAAATTGTTTTATAAGATATTTGGTGAAGATAGTGCTCCCTCACAAACTACTATTTCGCCTGTATTTCAGATTTTAACAATAGTTAGACCTTTGGATTCTAACAAGATAGAGATTACCATAAATTCAAGGAGAAATATTGAACAAACCTATACAATCGATACTGATTTCAATTTGGCAAAGGAATTTAAAACAAGCATGGGAAGGGGATTATCTCAGCTTGTAAATTTGTTTGGTCAACATGAACAAAACATAATTTATTCGCCCCAGCCAAATCTTGTTCAAAATTGGGCTTTGCTTTATGCTGAAAAAAAATCGAATTCAAAGTTGTCTGTACCAAAACAAATAATGGAGTTAATTGACTTCTTAAAGGAGGAAATTCATCCATTATATTATTTAATAAAATGCCTCAAAGGAGGTATTGCATTTCATCATAGTAAACTTCCCGATATCGTTAGAAAGGAAATTGAGGATGCTTTTTCAGAAGGAAATATCAAAGATCTATTTTGTACATCAACATTAATGGAGGGAGTGAATTTGCCTGCTAATAATTTGTTTGTATTATCTCCTAAAAAGAAAAATATCTTGCTTTCAAACTTTGAATTTGGAAATTTAATTGGTCGTGCAGGGCGTATAAAAGATTCATTGTATGGAACAATTTATTGTGTTGAGAGGAATAATGAAGATTGGGCAAATGGTTACTTAAGTAGTAACTATCAAAAGAACGTTGTTACGGCTTCAGAAAAGTCGATTTGGGAGAAAAATGAGTTTATGATTTATTTAGATAAACCAGTAAAAGAAATCTCCAATACTAAGTCTGCTAATACAGTAGTCTTGTTGCGACAAAAATTTTTAAGGTCTCCAGAAGAGCTTAAAAATTCCTTGGTGGCGAAAGAAATAGATTCAGCTTATATAAATGATATCGTTAATAGTTTGGAAAAAACGTTGGTTGATTTGAAAATTCCAGCCGAGGTCCTCCGATTGAATCCGTCAATAGACCCTTTATTGCAAAATATCTTGTATATCCAAATATTATCTGACGGTGTCAACAGTTGGATGATTGATACAAAGAAGAAAAGAAATATTCCTAAGGAGCAGATAATTAGCACCCCATTTAAAGAAAAAAGTCTGTATTGGCAACTTGTAGACATTATGCAAAGATTAGATGATATTTTCGAAATAAGAGAAGAGTCTAAACGCAAGAATTCTATTAATATTAGTATTAAGCAGATGTGTTTTTATGCTCTAAAGTGGATGGAAAATAAAAGTTATGGTGAACTTATAGAGAATGACTTAAATTATTGGGCGTCGGTTAACCTTTTGAATAAAAATGATGAAACCGAAGTGAATAGCAAAATTAACAGGTTAATTAAAATTTATTCAAATGTTGTATCCTTTGTATTTGTCAAATATTTGAAGCTGCTAATGGATATTGCTGAAAGCCTGATGAGTGAAGACGAAAAACAAGAGTATAAATTCGCATTAGCTTTGCCCACATATTTAGAATTGGGGACAAGTGATCCAATTGTAATGCAATTAATTTCCAAAGGAGTGTCGAGAAGTGTAGCTATCAAAGTTTATCGAATTTTTAAAAAAACACGATTTTTTAACGAGGAAGATGTTTTTAGTTGGTTGTCAAAACAGAATGATTTGCCATTAAAATCTATCTATACAAGATATTTAAGGAGATTGAAATTAATAGCAAGCATTCCTCCTGCCTCAGATTTGGCAGTAGTTAAGATATAAATTTATTTGCTGGTGCATGCTTGTTGTGTGTCTCATCGGATTATTTCTATTGGTCAGATTGACCTTTTACCAAAATATCTCAGGAGAGCATTCGCACAGAGATATCTACGTGTGAGGCTTTGTAAGTGGCCTCAGTTAAGCTGAAAGCTTAACCTGTGTTAGGACGAAGTTACGCTGTCGCTAAACTTCGACCAGTGGAGGGTATGCTGAAATATTCAGCCAGGTACATTAAAGTGCTGTTTCGTGTGTCACCGATTCGTGGCACACCTTTTTTATATAAAAATTTACTATGAGGATATTGAGACACACCAACAATCGACCGATGAACGCCTTAGGAAAGGCGTTGCAGGAACGGTGCGACACGCTCATTGCTTCGCCCGAATCGCACGGCATTTCCTCGCTTGGAGATTTAGAGACCCTGTTGGAAGCGTATAAAGCAACCGTCGCCCCGCAGTTTGCCCGCTGCAATCCCGAATCGCTTCGCGGCGAATTGCACCAGTATCAAACGTTTGAAGTCTATAACCTCATGTATAAGGAACGCATGGTGCTCTCCGTTCTTTCGCGTAAAACGGAATATCAAAGTGCATTTCAGGAATATGATGACGCGAAGGACAGAGTATAGTCTTGTGCCGTCACCGCGCTAAACCCCTTGCTCTGTGTCCCGTCAATCAACAGCTTTATGTAGATATGATACTTCGGCAGGCTGATAAAGTCGTCGTACGTAAATCGGGGGTAAAGTCAGCGTCAACAGGGTGACGGTAAACAAGGTACAGCCGCTTCCTGGCAACCCGGGCTTTCCGCCTCCTACGGGAACCCCGTGCACCACGGTGACCACTTCAAACAATACCAACCAAGCGACGAACCCGTGTTTAAAAAACATGGTTGATGCTACTATATTAGCTGGCGTAAGCAATCAGGTAAACACCAGTGGAAGGTAACCACATTCCAAATGTTACGGTTTTCTCTTTCGTGAATAAGGCGTTTATTGAATATGCTATTGAGTGGATAGTTTCGTAATGGTGAGGGGCGTCGAGATGAAAGCTTAACCTATTTTAGGACGTAGTTTAGCGATAGCGTAACTTCGAGTAGTAGGAGGAGTTAAATGTTAATCTAATTATTAAATATTGATATGATAGAAATTAATGGATGGGTTTCAATTCACGCTTCCTTAGATGGTGAGCATCAAATACAGACGAGTGTCATTTCAAAAGTAGACCAACTGATTCAATCAATGGCAGGATTCAATCAAAATTTTACGATTTCACCTCTAAACGGTTCTTATGTGTTGTTTATCGGAATAAACCATAATCATGATGTTGGTTATACGGACCTAATATATAGTTTGTTAACTGAAATATGTAAACTGGCTCCGGGCAGTTACGGGATTATTTATATCCGGGATCATGAGAGTAGTCTTGATTTTAATAGATTTAAAGTATACAAGGTCGCGAAAGGTTTTGTTTCCATTGAAGAAGATGGATTTCTTTCGCCCTGTGATCGAAAAATAGAAGATTAAAAACCTGACGCGAATATTCAGCACTGGCAATGTGTCGCTAAACTTCGACCAGTGGAAGGTACATTTTGGTGGTATCGTTACTTAGAAGCAAAACTCTGCGCTGCTTTGCTTCTAAGTATTTCTTGACCAGGTTGCCACCTGATTATAAAATCATTTCCCGGCCGGTACTATTTTACTTGCCGTAGAGGTAGTTATCCAGTTCACTAATTGCTCCTGCATATATTGCGTCCAGGCTGGAGCACAGGAATCATAACATTCAAATTCCGGAACCAGGCCAACATGGGTGAACTTAATTTTTGTAGCGTCGCCCTCTGCAAAAATTTCAAAGCAAAGTTTTGTGCCGGTCCATTCGGTTTGATTTTGTACAAAAGTCAGCTTACTGTCTGTAACCAACCAGGTTATCTTTTGATCAGGAATCAATTCAACAAGCTTTTGCTTTGTGTAGTGCATGCCATCGCCGGCAAAAAAGGAAAACTCGTCACCAAGTTTATCCGACTCTCCCTCAAATTTCTCTGAGTACAAGCCGAACCACCACCCACGGACATTTTTCAGCGCGTCGAAAACTTCTTYCGGGCTTTGGTTTACTAATAAGGTTGTTGTGAAATCTGTTTTTGTCATTTTTTTGATCTTTTAGTTGGATAATTCATTATTTAATAAGTTTTTCAGTTTGACTGTCCGGCCCGCGTCGAGCCAAAGTAGTTCATCAGTAACCCTGTCAAAATTCAGTTGCCAATTTAATAGGCCTTGTTAAAATAGGTAACCTATAAGTTACATAAATGTATAAGTAACTTTTGAGTTACGCAATTTTTTTTAGATTTTTTTTTGATTACATCATTTTTGCCGGTGGGCGTGTGTATAGGGTACCATATTTAATTATTGTTGTGCTGATAAGGCTGATCTTTTGGTAGTTGGTAAGTATCGCTATGTTAGAGTTGACTCATATGCGACACCCGTGTGTCAATTAAGTTTAAGTTGACCGACAAAATCCACCAACCTGAAATTTCAATAGGAGGCACCTACAGAGCCCAAAAATGTGCTCTTTTAAGGCTATAAACACGTGGCCCCGCTGGGGCCGGCAAGGTTTTATAATATAAACAGGTATTAATTAAGATATGCTTAAGGATATGTGCACCAGAGGTGTAAAAGGTTTGTAGCATAAAAAGGTATAGAAACACCCTTTGCCCCAGCGGGGCAAAACAAAACGCCTTGCTGGTCAAACAAAACAATTTTGTGGGTTAACCTAACAACTAAGAGGGCTAAGCTGAAAGCTTAAACTATTTTAAGTCGAAGTTACGCTGGCGCTAAACTTCGACCAGTGGAAGGAATATTGGCACCGTCAGCAGGTGACGGGTTTGTTATCAATTCAATATCTCCGATGCTTTTTTTTGTTCGAGAAAAATGCTTGTGAAATCAGATGGCAAATATTTAGCATTATAAACATATTGAGATTATTAGCGACAAATACCAAAACGTTTTCTTTAGATCCACCAGGAATGGGATAAGGCGCTTTTTTGACAAATACTTTATTGGTATTAGTTGTTAGCGTCTGTGCTTTTTTATTTGTAATGGAAAAGAAATTGAAAGGATAGGTTTTAATTATAATCAGATTATCAGCAAAGCTAATTTCCTCTGCCGTATTATTTATCGTCTTGCTTAACGATATGATCTGGCTAATGTTAACGCCCCCCCAATACAACGAGTAACAGTACATCAGAAAGGATATAAGTGTTATCTAAAACACTGCCTTGTTTTTTAAATAGAATAAATGAATAAGCTATAAATACAGCAACCGCAAAAAGGGAATTTTTTACCATTCTTTTTTTTGAGTTTTTATAAACTCACCTAAAGCCTGATCTGTTTTAAAGGTCAACATATAATTATTGGTGGGGCTAAATCTAATGAATAATATTTACCATTTTGGATGCCTATTTCATAGGTATTCCCCATTCATTCCCGCCCATAATACCTTATATTAGTGTAAGTTTTTATAACCAGTCAATTATACACCCGGTTTCCTGTTTATTAAAGATTCCAAGATGAAAAAGGTATCGCTGTTATTTGTATTTCCTGTAGTGTTGTTCGCTACTTATTTGTTTGCGTTCCAGGGTAAAAGGCCGGTGGTGCCGGGTAAGTTAAAACCGGCGACCCCGGTAATGTGCTCATCGGGCGCAGCGGATGAGGCAGATACGGCGGCGAACGGCAAATTTATACCGCGCTTACCCGGCTGGGGACATTATAGCTATACCATAGCTGCCCGTAATGACAGCGCCCGGTTTTACTTTAACCAGGGCCTAACCATGTATTACAGCTATCACATGAAAGAAGCATTTGCATCATTCAAAGAGGCGTCGCGCTTTGATCCTTCAGCTGCCATGACGTATTGGGGGCAGGCTTTGAGCCTTGGTCCTTACTATAATGCAGGCGGACCTTATGTTGCGCCTGCCGGTTTGCCTGCTGTTTTAAAACAAATGAACGCCGCTGCCGGGAATGCTCCCGAAAAGGAAAAGGCGCTGATAGCAGTGATGAACCTTCGCTACCCGCAGGGTGGCAGCCATGCCAGCGATGATGAAGCTTACGCACAGGGCATGAAGAAACTGATGCAATCCTACCCGGCAGATGCCGACCTTAAAATGCTGTACATTGATGGGGTGATGCTTATTCACCCCTGGGATTTTTGGGCACCCGACGGTACCGACAAGCCATGGACTGCCGAACTGGTTGCAATTTGTAAAGGTGTTTTAAATACAAATCCCGAGCACCCGGCGGCACTACATTATTATATTCACCTAACCGAAGCTTCGCGTAATCCCGGTGTTGCGCTGGCTAATGCCGGGGCTTTGAAAAAGCTGTTCCCCGGTATCGGGCATATGGTGCATATGTCGAGCCATGTTTACCAGCGCAATGGCCTGTATTTTCAGGGTGTTGACGCCAATGAAAAAGCAGCTAAATGTATAGTTACCTATGCCGACATGGTAAAGAACATCAGTCTCACTAAAATCAACTCCCACTTTTACGCTGTCGAAACGCTTTGCGCCTTTAACGGTGCCATGTATAAAAGGGGCATGGAATCGGCGCAGCGCTGCCGTAATGCTGTAAAACCATCGGCAGGCGATACGTATTCGCAATACCTGTATATGATGCCCGTGCTTACTATGGTGCGCCTTGGCAAATGGCACGAACTGTTGAAAGACAGTATTGGGCCTAACCCGCAATGGGCGTATGCGCAGGTCCTGCACCATTTTGCCCGTGGACTGGCGCTACTGTACACCGGGAAACAGGATTCGGCCGAAGCCCAGCTTACATTGCTGCGCGCCGGGCTTGATGACCCGGCTTTTAAAAAGCGACATATTCCGTTTAACACTGCACTGGACGGTGCAACCATCGCCGAAAATATATTGGATGGTGCTATTTTGCTTGGGAAGAATAAGTTTGATGAAGGTATGGCCTCCTTTAAAAAAGCGGTGGCGGTGGAGGATAATATGATTTACGCTGAGCCTGCCGAGTGGCCTATCCCTGCGCGGCAGTTCCTGGGTGCCTACCTGCTTAAAGCTGATTATAATCCGCAGGCTGAAACTATTTATCGTGAAGACCTGGAGCGGAACCCAGGCAATGGCTGGTCAATGCTGGGCATGTATCAAAGTTTAAAAGCACAAAATCATACGGAAAAGCTGGCTTATTACAAGTCGGGTTTTACACGTTCGTTTTCACATGCCGATGAGGTGCCCACAAGTTCGGTGGTTACTAATTGAATTGAAACAGGGATGGCGATCATTGATCTTTTTTTATTATCCCCAGGGGGGTATCGCCTATCCATGCGGCCACTTCCGAAAACGAGCTCCAGTACGATCCCAGGATCCGTCCTGTGCCGGCAAGCACAAAAAGATCAACCACAGCCGCCTGGATGCCGGCAACTGTTTGGCGACTTAGATCTTTGGGGCGGCTAATTATCCTATCGCCAAATATCAGTTTCAGCTCAAGCTCAACATTAACATCGTCTGTCGCAAGGAAAAAGCGGGTAGTATCGTCAGTCGCAAGGAGCTCCTTCATTCGCGTGGTAAACAACTCCAGCGGACTGTTTGCAATTGACATCGCGTTGTCTGTACGCCTAACCTGTACACCAACTGCCGTTGGGCCAAGCAAGCCTAACAGTTCATTAATTTTAAGGCTAAGCGAGGAGATAGGCTTAAAAAGTTTGAACTCGTCAATGCTGTCAGTAAAGCGCTGGCAGGTTTTTATGTAGATGCGTTTATGATGACGGACGGTTTCATAAACATCTATGAACTGATGATCCTCGTCGGTGATGCAGATATCAACCCGGGCAATCAGGTTTTTAAGTTTGGCCTTAAACCGGCTTTTGCTATTGGGTTGAACAGTACGTGTTACAAAATCAAATGCCCGCTTTTTGGGGATGACGGTAAAATCGGTAATTGGTTCAAGCAACAGGTGGTAGGAGCAGTTAAGCTCGTGCGACCCATTCCAGATCACATACAGTTGGGTGTTAAGCTTGCGTTTAAGCCAGATGCCGTTAGCAATAACCCGTAGCCTGTTGGCAAGTCCGCCCTGTGGTTCTAAATAGATCATACCTGTTTTTATCCGGCATAAGTATAAGGAATAATTGGGGCAGGGGAAAGGGCTAATTTATGTACATATATATTATTAGTTAAGCGAAAGACGTAAAATACGCCATTTTATAACGTTGGTTGTTATTACAAGTTGATAATATGGGCGTTGCCTGCGGCCCGGGCTGTACGTTCCAGGTCCTCGCCTGTCCATCTGCACAAGCTCCCGCGCGCTGCGGGCTTTCCACTGCCATCCCTCGCGGGCCTGCGCACCGTAGCTGTAAAACTTCAGGAAATATATTTTTATACGTCATCACGATTTTCTCTTGTGATTACTCAATGGCATCTTGTTGTATTTATGAAAAATGTTTTTTCATCTTATCAGCGATTGTGTTTTAAAGCAGGCGATGAGCCGAATAATCACCGTTCCAATTTTCCGCCAATCCTTAAAAATTTCCCCAACCCATCTCTGATTTTACGCCGTCAATCCGGTGATGTGGTAACATGCCTTCCAAAATAGCCGCGAAAAGTCAAAAAATCAAACCGGCTAAGCATTAGCCAAATACCTTTCAAACATATGTTAAAACGCGGATGCAAAAATTATAAAAAAATAACTTACTAACTATTTGATAATTAATACAAAGTTTCTATCTTTGCCGTCCCTTTCGGGGGAGAAATATGTCTTGAACGAAGCCCTACTGCTTCGATGGACACAAACAAATTAAGAAAATGTCAGGAATTATTGGTAAAAAAGTAGGAATGACCAGCATTTTCGACGAGACAGGGAAGAATATCCCTTGTACTGTGATCGAAGCTGGCCCTTGCGTGGTAACCCAGATCAAATCTGTGGATATCGATGGATATGCAGCTGTTCAGCTTGCATATGGCGACAAAAAGGAAAAAAACACTTCTGGACCGTTAAAAGGTCACTTCCAAAAAGCAGGTACAACCCCAAAAAGGAAACTTGTTGAATTCAAAACTTTCGAGGACGAAAAATCATTAGGCGACACCGTTACTGTCGAGATTTTTGCCGCGGGAGATTTTGTGGATGTGGTTGGTACCTCTAAAGGTAAAGGTTTTCAGGGTGTGGTAAAACGTCACGGTTTTGGTGGTGTGGGTATGCAAACTCACGGTCAGCACAATCGTTTACGTGCGCCAGGTTCATTGGGAGCGTCATCATGGCCATCACGTGTATTTAAAGGTATGCGCATGGCAGGTCAAACCGGAAACGTTCGCGTTAAAACACAAAACTTACAAGTGGTTAAAGTGTTCGCTGAGCAGAATCTGTTAGTAGTTAAAGGTTCCATCCCCGGAGCTAAGGGTTCATTCGTAATAGTGGATAAATAAGATGGAAATTAACGTATTGAACGTATCAGGTAAAGAAACAGGTGCCAAGGTGCAGCTTCCTGAGTCGGTTTTCGGTATTGAACCAAATGATCACGCTATCTATCTTGATGTTAAGCAATTTCTTGCTAACCAGCGTCAGGGTACACATAAATCAAAACAGCGTAATGAAATTGCAGGTTCAACCCGCAAATTATACAAACAAAAAGGTACAGGTGGTGCCCGTGCCGGTAGCGTAAAATCTCCATTATTTAATGGTGGTGGCCGTGTATTCGGTCCGCAACCCCGCGATTACAGCTTTAAATTAAACAAAAAGCTTAAATCACTGGCCCGTAAATCAGCTTTATCATACAAAGCAAAAGATAACAATATTTTAGTGTTGGAAGACTTTAATTTTGATAGCATCAAAACTAAAAACTACATTAAAATGGAGGCCGATCTGAATGTTACCAACGATAAAACATTATTGGTAGTAGCAGACGCTGAAAATAACAATGTTTATTTATCAAGCAGAAACCTGAAAAAAACTAAAGTAATTTCAGTTGAGCAGCTTAACACTTATGATGTGTTAAACGCCGGCAAACTTTTGTTAACTACAGGTGCTGTTAAAACTTTGGAGGAAGCATTAGCTAAGTAATTATGGAAATTTTAAAACAACCCCTACTTACTGAAAAAGTTACTCAGTTAACTGAAAAGCTTAACCGTTATGCTTTCAAAGTTGATCACAGGGCTAACAAAATTCAGATCAAAGGTGCCATTGAGGCAATGTATGGTGTAAACATCACAGCGGTGAACACCATGAAATACGTCGGTAAACTAAAAACCCGCAATACTAAGGCAGGCGCCGTATCTGGCCGCGCTGCAACTTACAAAAAAGCGATAGTTACGTTGAAGGACGGAGAAGTAATTGATTTTTACAGCAATATATAATTATAGACATGGCAGTAAAGAGATTTAAACCGGTTACCCCCGGTACCCGCTTCAGAATTGATGTATCTAACTCGGATATTACAACAAACGTTCCTGAAAAATCGTTGGTTGTAGCAGCTAATACAAGGTCTGGCGGTCGTAACAGCAGCGGTAAAATGACTATGCGTTACTTAGGTGGTGGTCATAAACAAGCATACAGGTTAATTGATTTCAAACGTAATAAATTTAACATCCCGGCAAAAGTTGCAACTATCGAGTACGATCCTAACCGTTCGGCCCGTATTGCTTTGCTTCACTTTGCAGATGGCGAAAAACGTTATATGATTGCTCCGGAAGGCTTAACAGTTGGTACGGTAGTAGTAGCAGGCGAAGGTGCTGCACCAGAGGTTGGTAACACCCTGCCTTTGAAAAACATCCCGCTTGGTTCAATCATCCACAACATTGAGTTAAACCCTGGCCAGGGTGGCGTAATTGCCCGCAGCGCCGGTACTTATGCTCAGTTATCAGCACGTGATGGTAAATATGCCATTATCAAATTGCCTTCTGGCGAAACACGTATGATCTTGTCAACTTGTTTGGCAACTATCGGTACCGTTTCAAATGGCGAAAAAGCAAATGCGGTATTAGGTAAAGCCGGCCGCAAACGCTGGTTAGGTCGCAGACCAAGGGTACGTGGTGTAGCCATGAACCCGGTAGATCACCCTATGGGTGGTGGTGAAGGCCGTGCCTCAGGTGGTCATCCACGTTCACGTAAAGGTTTATTGGCTAAAGGCTACAAAACCCGTGATAAGAAGAAATCATCGGATCGTTACATCATTGAAAGAAGGAAGAAATAATGGCTCGTTCAATTAAAAAAGGACCTTACATCGATCATAACTTAGATAAGAAAGTTATGGTGCTGAATGATGCAAATAAAAAATCAGTTGTAAAAACATGGTCACGTCGTTCCATGATCTCTCCTGATTTCGTTGGTCATACATTCGCTGTACACAACGGTAACAAGTTTATCCCTGTGTACGTAACAGAAAACATGGTTGGTCACAAGCTGGGAGAGTTTGCACCAACCCGTACATTCCGCGGACACGCAGAAAAGAAAAAATAACAGGCAATGGAAGCAACAACAAAAATTAAAAAGTCTGTACTGATCAGGCAACAAAAAGAAGCTGCGAAAGCTCTTGTAGGCGGCGCTTCTGTTGCTAAGTTACAGGACTGTCCAACTTCACCACGCAAAATGCGTTTGGTGGTTGATTTGATCCGCGGTGAAAATGTATTTAAAGCTTTAAGCATTTTAAAGTTCACCAATAAAGAAGCAGCTATCCGCGTTGAAAAATTGCTTTTATCGGCAATTAACAACTGGCAAGCCAAAAATGAAGGTAAAAATGCCGATGATCTTTTTGTAAAAGAAGTATCTGTAGGCGGTGGCCGTCAGCTGAAAAGGTTACGCCCTGCTCCGCAAGGAAGGGGATACCGTATCCGTAAACGCTCAAACCACATAACACTTGTTGTGGATAGTAAAAACGATAACAATTAATTTGAAATGGGACAGAAAGCACATCCAATAGGTAACAGGTTAGGGATCATCAGAGGTTGGGATTCTAACTGGTTCGGTGGTAACAACTACTCCGACAAATTAGTTGAAGACGAAAAGATCCGCAAATACCTTTCAGCTCGTATTGCTAAAGGTGGTGTATCTAAAGTAGTTATCGAGCGTACTTTAAAACGCATTACTGTAACTATCCACACTGCCCGTCCGGGTATTGTGATCGGTAAAGGCGGTCAGGAAGTTGACAAGATCAAAGAAGAGTTGAAAAAACTTACCAAAAAGGAAGTTCAGATCAACATTTTCGAGATCAAACGTCCTGAGCTTGATGCACAATTAGTAGCAGAAGGCATTGCAAAACAATTAGAAGCACGTATCTCTTTCCGTCGTGCCATGAAAACCACAATCGCTGCAACCATGCGTATGGGTGCCGAAGGTATCAAGGTAATGACTTCAGGCCGTTTAGGCGGCGCTGAGATGGCACGTAGCGAGCAATATAAAGAAGGCAGGATTCCTTTGCACACTTTCCGCGCTGACATTGACTACGCATTAGCAGAAGCATTAACTACCTATGGTAAAATAGGTGTTAAAGTTTGGATCTGCAAAGGCGAAGTTTATGGCAAACGCGATCTTTCTCCAAACATTGGCGGTACCAGCAGCGCAAGCGGCAAAGGTGGCAGGCCAGAGGGCGGTGCACCAGGCTTTGGTGGCCGTGGTAACGAAAGAGGCGGCGAGCGCGGCGGTGAGCGTCGTGGCGACAGGAAACCAGGTGGCGATCGTCGTGGCGGTGGCCAGGGTGGTAACCGTCCAGGCGGACAAGGTGGAAACCGTCCGGGTGGACAAGGTGGAAACCGTCCAGGTGGCCCGGGTAAGAGATAATAATTAAAGTACAAGACAAATATCGAATAACGATATAAAAGCTTAAGAAAATGCTACAGCCAAAAAGAACGAAGTTCAGAAAGATGCAAAAAGGCAGGATGAAAGGTTTAGCCACCCGTGGTGCTGAACTTTCATTTGGATCTTTTGGTGTTAAATCACTCGAAGCGGCATGGATCACCAGCCGTCAGATCGAGGCTGCACGTATCGCTGTAACACGTTTTATGAAACGTGAAGGCCAGGTTTGGATCAGGATATTTCCTGACAAACCTGTAACCAAGAAACCTGCAGAGGTACGTATGGGTAAAGGTAAAGGTGCTCCTGAATACTGGGTTGCGGTAGTACGCCCCGGAAGGATCATTTTTGAAGCCGAAGGTGTGCCTTTGGAAGTTGCTAAAGAGGCTTTACGCCTTGCAGCACAGAAATTACCAGTGCAAACTAAATTTATTGTACGTAGGGATTACGTAGAAGCATAAATTGAGGAGTTAGTTGAGAGTTGTAAAGTTTTAATGTTGTGAAGTTAGATGCCGAATTTCACCCATCAAATGAAACGATACAACGTTTAAACTTACCAACAGACAACAAATAACAAAGAAAAATGAAGAACTCAGAAATTTTGGGCCTATCAACTGAAGAGATTGTTGCTAAGATCAGCGAGGAAAGGGCTACCCTTACCAAATTGAAATTTGCTCATGCAGTTTCAGCTATTGAGAACCCATCCCGTATAACAAAAGTACGCAAGGGAATTGCTCAGTTAAATACTGAATTAACAAAACGTAAAGCGGCGGCCGCTTCTGATAAAAATTAATTTTTTAAACATTCGGAAAATGGAATTGGAAAGAAATTTAAGAAAAACACGTACCGGCCTCGTAGTTAGCAACAAGATGGATAAATCTATCGTTGTAGCCGTTGAACGTAAGGTGAAACACCCTATCTACGGTAAGTTCGTAAAAAAAACTACCAAATTTAAGGCTCATGACGAAACTAATACTTGTGGCGTAGGCGATACAGTATTGATCATGGAAACCCGCCCGCTGAGCAAAACCAAAAACTGGCGATTAGTTGAAATTTTAGAAAGGGCTAAATAAGATGGTACAACAGGAATCAAGATTAACAGTAGCCGACAATAGCGGCGCTAAAGAAGTTTTAGTGATCCGTGTATTGGGTGGTACCGGTAAAAGGTATGCATCAATCGGCGATAAAATTGTGGTTACCGTAAAAAGCGCTTTACCATCAGGTAACGTGAAAAAAGGTACCGTATCAAAAGCCGTAGTTGTGCGCACTAAAAAAGAGATCCGTAGAAAAGACGGTTCATATATCCGTTTCGACGATAACGCAGCTGTGTTGTTAAACAACCAGGACGAGCCAAGAGGTACACGTATCTTTGGCCCTGTTGCAAGGGAACTGCGCGAGAAACAATTTATGAAAATTGTATCATTAGCACCGGAGGTATTGTAACATGGAAAAGAAAGTAAAATTAAAGATCCGTAAAGGCGACCTGGTTAAAGTTATCGCCGGCGATTCAAAAGGATCACAAGGCAAAATCGTTGAGGTTTTGGTAGATAAGAACAGGGCTATTGTTGAAGGTGCCAATATGGTATCAAAACATACCAAACCTAATGCTGCTAACCCTAACGGCGGAATTGTTAAACAAGAAGCTGCTATACATATTTCAAACCTAATGCTGGTTGATCCTAAATCAGGAAATCCAACCCGTGTTGGCCGTCAAAAAAATGACGCCGGCAAATTAGTAAGGGTAGCAAAAAAATCAGGGGAGGAAATTAAGTAATGACTTACATACCAAGATTAAAAACAAAATACAAGGACGAGATCCGCACCGCACTGAAAGATAAGTTTCAGTACAAAAGCGTAATGCAGGTTCCTAAATTGGAGAAAATTGCCATTAACCAGGGTGTAGGTGGTGCAACTACCGACAAGAAATTGATCGAAAACACCATTACTGAGTTAACTACCATCACTGGTCAGCAAGCAGTATCTTCAAAATCTAAAAAAGATATCTCAAACTTTAAATTGCGTAAAAATATGCCGGTTGGCGTACGTGTTACCCTGCGTGACAACACAATGTATGAGTTTTTGGATCGTTTAATCGCTGTTGCCCTGCCACGTATCCGTGACTTCAAAGGCATTAACGATAAAGGTTTTGACGGAAGAGGCAACTATACATTAGGTATTACTGAGCAAATTATCTTCCCTGAGATAAATATTGACAAAATCAATAAAATCCAAGGTATGGATATTACCTTTGTAACCTCCGCAACAAACGATGTTGAAGCATTGGAGTTGTTGAAACAATTTGGTTTACCATTTAAAAATCAAAATAGCAATGGCTAAAGAAGGTGTAAAAGCACGTGAAGTAAAGCGCGCAAAATTAGTAGCTAAATTCGCTGAAAAAAGAGCTGCTTTGAAAGAAGCAGGTGATTACGCTGCTTTAGATAAATTACCAAAAGCATCATCACCGGTAAAATTGCACAACCGTTGCAAATTAACCGGCCGCCCTCGTGGTTACATGCGTCAGTTTGGCATTTCACGTGTTACATTCCGTGAAATGGCTCTTGAAGGCAAGATCCCGGGAGTAAAAAAAGCAAGCTGGTAAGCAAAAGCTGAAAGCAAAAGGCGAAAAGCGTAAGGCATAAAAGCTTTAGGCTTTTTGCTTTATGCGTTGAGCTTGAAAAATGAATTTAACCGATGGAAGGTCGCCCCGGATGTTACGGGAAGGAAACCACCGTCATAACACAATAAAATGAATACAGATCCAATCGCAGATTATCTTACAAGAGTAAGGAATGCTATTAAAGCCAACCACCGGGTTGTTGAAATTCCTGCATCAAATCTGAAAAAGGAAATCACTAAGGTGCTTTTCGACAAAGGTTACATCGCAAATTACAAGTTTGAAGACAATGGTCCTCAGGGCAGCATTAAAGTTGCTTTAAAGTACCACCCGATAACTAAAATTTCTGCAATCCGCAGCATTTCGCGTATCAGTAAACCAGGTTTGAGGAAATATGCAGGTACAAGCAATTTACCACGCGTATTAAATGGTTTAGGAATCGCCATCCTGTCAACATCAAAAGGCGTTATGTCTGATAAAGAGGCACGTCAGCAAAATGTTGGTGGTGAGGTTTTATGCTACGTTTATTAATAGAAGAAATTTAAGCAATGTCAAGAGTAGGAAAAGCACCGATAGCACTGCCACAAGGAGTAACCATTACAGTATCAGCAGAGAATGTTGTTACCGTTAAAGGTCCTAAAGGTGAGTTGCAACAGGCAATTGATAGCGATATCACTATTGCACAGGAAGACGGCCAGTTACTGGTTCAACGTCCGTCCGAACAAAAACGTCACAAAGCATTACATGGTTTATACCGTGCGCTTTTAAATAACATGGTAATTGGTGTAACTGAAGGTTACAAAGTGACCCAGGAATTAGTGGGTGTAGGTTACCGTGCAACCAATACAGGTAATACATTAGATTTAGTGTTGGGTTACTCTCACCACTATGTATTTGAATTACCACAAGAAATTAAAGTTACAACCACTGCTGATAAGGGTAAAAACCCAACCATTATACTTGAATCAATTGACAAACAGTTAATTGGCCAGGTAGCAGCTAAAATACGTTCGTTACGTGCTCCAGAGCCTTACAAAGGTAAAGGTATTAAGTTCCAGGGCGAAATATTAAGAAGAAAAGCAGGTAAATCAGCATCTAAAAAATAATCGTCATGGGAGCTAAACTATCAAGAAGAGACAGGATTAAAAAAGGCATCAGAAAGCGCCTTTCAGGGTCAACAGAGCGTCCCCGCCTGTCAGTATTTAGAAGTAATAAAGGTATTTATGCGCAGATCATTGACGATGTAACCGGTAAAACTTTAGTATCAGCATCATCTTTGTCAAAAGAATTTGCCGCTGAAGGTTCAAAATCAGATCAGTCAATAGCTGTAGGCAAACTGGTAGCTTCAAAGGCTATCGCCGCAGGTATTAAAGATGTGGTTTTCGACAGGAACGGTTACCTGTACCATGGCCGTGTTAAGTCATTGGCTGAAGGTGCACGTGAAGGTGGTTTAAACTTTTAATCGAAAAGAGAAATGTCAACAATCAACATAAAAAGAGTAAAAACAAGCGAGATCGAATTAAAAGACCGCTTGGTAAGCATACAGCGTGTTGCCAAAGTAACCAAAGGTGGCCGTACTTTCAGCTTCTCTGCTATCGTAGTAGTAGGTGATGAAAACGGTGTTGTAGGTTACGGTTTAGGTAAAGCTAAAGAGGTGACTGAAGCTATTGCTAAAGGCATTGATGATGCTAAAAAGAACCTGGTAAAAGTTCCAATCATTAACGGAACTGTACCTCATGAGCAAATTGGTAAATTTAGCGGTGGTTTTGTTTTCATTAAACCAGCTGCTAACGGTACCGGTGTAATTGCTGGTGGTGCTATGCGTGCCGTATTAGAGTCGGCAGGTGTACACAATGTATTGGCAAAATCAAAAGGTTCATCAAACCCGCACAACGTGGTAAAAGCAACCGTATCGGCATTAGCCCAGTTACGTGATGCAAATACAGTAGCACAACAGCGCGGAATTAGTTTAGGTAAAGTATTTAACGGATAATCAGTCATGGCTAAGATCAAAATAACACAGATTAAGAGCGTGATCGACAGAACGGAACGCCAGAAAAAAACAATCGAGGCTTTAGGCTTGCGTAAAATTAACCACAGTGTGGAAGTTGAGGCTACACCTGCTATAGTTGGGATGGTTAGGAAAGTGAACCACCTGGTAGCGGTTGAAAATATTTAATATCATGAATTTAAGTAATTTAAAACCTGCAGAAGGTTCAACCAAAAATAGAAAAAGAATTGGCCGTGGTACAGGTTCTGGCCGTGGCGGTACGTCAACCCGTGGTCACAAAGGCGCCGGTTCACGTTCAGGTACCAGCACTAAGGTAGGCTTTGAAGGCGGTCAGATGCCTTTACAGCGCCGTGTGCCTAAGGTAGGCTTTAAAAACCCTAACCGTGTTGAGTACACAGGTGTAAACCTTGACGTACTTCAGGAATTAGTAACAAAGTTTTCGCTTACAGCTGTTGATTTTGATACTTTGAAAGAGCACGGTTTGGTATCACGTAACGACCAGGTCAAGATCCTTGGCCGTGGTGAGCTTACTGCCAAATTAGAAGTTAAAGCACATGCATTTACTGCTACAGCTCAAAAAGCTATTGAAGCTGCAGGTGGTACCATAGTTAAGTTATAATTTCGATGAAGAAATTTTTCACCACATTATCCAATATCTGGAAAATCGAAGATCTGAGAGTGCGTATTATTAACACACTCTTATTTCTTTTAATATATCGTGTAGGCTCATTCGTGGTTTTACCCGGCGTTAACGCTGCGGTAGCATCAACCCAAAAGGCAGAAGGATTAGTAGGATTGCTGAATATGTTTGCGGGAGGTTCGTTTTCACGTTCCTCTATTTTCGCGTTAGGTGTTATGCCTTACATTTCGGCTTCAATTGTGGTGCAACTGCTGGGTATTGCCGTTCCGTATTTTACCAAATTGCAAAAAGAAGGTGAAAGCGGGCGCAACAAGCTTAACCAATGGACCCGCTACCTAACAATAGCTATTACCTTTTTACAAGCTATAGGTTACCTTAAATCGCAGGTTGCTGCCGATGCAAGGACTATTGCTGATCCTTTCACCTTCATCTTCCTTAATACGTTTGTATTAACGGCAGGTACATTATTCGTAATGTGGTTGGGTGAAAAGATCACGGATAAAGGTATCGGTAATGGTATATCGCTCATCATCATGGTGGGTATCATAGCCCAGTTACCAATGGCTTTTGCTAACGAGTTCATTTCGCGTAATAGCGGTGCAGGTGGTTTGATCGCTTTCATTGTTGAGATTGTGGCACTTATCGGTGTGGTAATGTTTACTATACTAATAGTACAGGGAACACGTAAAATTTCGGTACAATACGCTAAGCGTATTGTGGGTAATAAACAATATGGCGGTGTGCGCCAGTATATACCTTTAAAGGTAAATGCTGCAGGTGTAATGCCGATCATCTTTGCGCAAGCTTTGATGTTTATCCCGCAAACTGTATCGCAGTTTTTCCCTAATGTATCGTCAAACGGTATATTAATAGCTTTGGCTAACTATAACTCATGGGAGCATAACCTGCTGTTTGGTATCCTGATCATCCTGTTCACTTATTTCTATACTGCTATTACGGTTAACCCTAACCAAATGGCTGATGATATGAAAAAGAACGGTGGCTTTATACCGGGCATCAAACCAGGCCGTACTACCGCCGAGTTTATTGATGGCGTAATTTCAAGGATAACTTTACCAGGATCAGTATTCCTGGCTATTATAGCAATCATTCCGGCACTTGCCAGTTTGGTTGGTGTATCTCCGGTATTTGCAAGGTTTTTTGGCGGTACATCGCTGATCATCCTGGTAGGTGTTGTTTTGGATACACTACAGCAAATAGAAAGTCACCTGTTGATGCGCCATTATGATGGTTTAATGAAAACCGGACGAATTAAGGGACGTACAGCTATGCCTGCCGCTGCCGGTACCAGTCCGACAGCGATTTAATTAGTAATGTCAAAAATCAATTATAAGTCTGTCGAAGAGATAGAACTCATAAGAGAAAGTTCTTTACTTGTTTCTAAAACACTCGGAGAGATAGCTAAGGTTATCGCTCCGGGTGTTAAAACAATTGAACTGGATAAACTTGCCGAAACCTTTATACGGGATAATGGCGGTATTCCTGCCTTTTTAAACTATCACGGATTTCCTTATTCACTGTGTATCTCTCTGAATGATCAGGTTGTACACGGCTTTCCCGGATCGCATGTTTTAACAGAAGGCGACCTGGTATCGGTTGATTGTGGTGTTGTTTTAAATAAATACTACGGCGACTCGGCTTATACCTTTGCCATTGGCGAAGTAAGCGACCAGGTTAAAAAGCTGATGCGTGTTACGCAGGAATGCTTGAAGCTGGGTGTTGAGAAAGCGGTGGTAGGAATGCGTATAGGTGACATTGGCTATGCAGTACAGGAACATGCCGAGAAGAACGGCTTTGGTGTAGTAAAGGAATTGGTAGGCCATGGTGTAGGTTTAAAGCTGCACGAAAAGCCTGAAGTGCCTAACTATGGCAAACGCGGTGCGGGTATCAAACTGGAAGAAGGAATGGTGATAGCTATTGAGCCCATGATTAATGCAGGCCGTGCCGGTGTTAAGTTTTGGGATGATGGCTGGACAGTTTCAACGTCTGACAAGAAGCCTTCGGCACATTACGAGCATACTGTAGCAGTACGCAAAGGTACACCAGACATTTTATCGACGTTTGATTACGTAGAAAATGTTTTAAAAGAAAAAAATAATAATTAAATAATTTTTTATTAATTTTGCATCCCGGTTTTAGGGCGGATAATTAAGTAATAATCAACAAAATATGGCTAAACAATCTTCGATTGAGCAAGACGGTACAATTAGAGAGGCATTGTCAAATGCAATGTTCAGGGTTGAACTTGAAAATGGTCATGAGATTATAGCGCACATATCGGGCAAAATGCGTATGCACTACATTAAAATTCTTCCTGGTGACAGGGTGAAATTGGAAATGAGTCCGTACGACTTAACAAAGGGTAGAATAACCTATAGATATAAATAAAAAGATGAAAGTTAGAGCATCCATCAAAAAGCGCAGCGCTGATTGCAAGATCATCCGCCGTAACGGGAAACTTTACGTTATTAACAAAAAGAACCCGAAGTTTAAACAACGCCAGGGCTAAGAACAATTACTGAATTGGAGAATGATTGAATTACTGATGATAGCGATTCGATAGTTCAATAATTCGATAACTCAATAAATTACAAGAAAATATGGCAAGGATATCAGGTATTGATTTACCAAAGAATAAAAGAGGAGAAATCGGACTTACTTACATTTTCGGTATTGGCCGCTCAACAGCTCAAAGAATTTTGACTGAGGCTGGTATTGATTTTAACATCAAAGTACAAGACTGGACCGATGAGCAATTATCTTCTATACGCGGAATTATCAACGACCAAATTAAGGTTGAAGGTGCATTACGTTCAGAAGTGCAGCTTAACATTAAGCGTTTGATGGATATTGGTTGTTACCGTGGTACACGTCACCGTAAAGGTTTACCATTACGTGGTCAGCGTACTAAAAACAACTCACGTACCCGTAAAGGAAAACGTAAAACAGTTGCTAACAAGAAAAAAGCTACTAAGTAGTAAGTGATTGGTGAGTAGAGAGCGGTGAGTAGTTGTCGCTGTGAGATCGCCAGGAATACCTCATTTGAAAATTATAATTAATGAGTCCGAATTATTCGCTAATTCAGTAATTCATTAATTCAAAAATTAAAAAAATGGCTAAAGCTAAAAAAGTAACCAAGAAACGCATTGTGATTGTTGAGCCTGTTGGCGAAGCGCATATCAATGCTACTTTCAACAACATCATCATCACCCTTACCAACAAAACAGGCCAGGCTATTTCTTGGTCATCTGCTGGTAAAATGGGCTTCAAAGGTTCAAAAAAGAATACTCCTTATGCTGCCGGTCAGGCTGCTGCCGATTGCGGTAAAGTTGCTTATGACTTAGGTTTACGTAAAGTTGAAGTATTTGTAAAAGGCCCTGGTGCCGGTCGTGAGTCAGCTATCCGTACTTTGCAAACTGCAGGTATCGAAGTAACTACGATTAAAGATATTACACCGCTTCCACACAATGGTTGCCGTCCTTCAAAAAGAAGAAGAGTTTAATTAACATATTTTTTAAAGCTAAGATTCAGCAGCTACAGGTTGCTTGATACTTTAAGAACACACAAAAATGGCCAGATATACAGGACCAAAGTCCAAAATTGCCCGTCGTTTCCGTGAGCCGATTTTCGGTCCGGACAAAGCGTTAGATCGTAAAAACTATCCACCGGGCCAACATGGCGCGTCAAAACGTCGTGGAAAGCAATCAGAGTATTCAACTCAGTTGCAAGAGAAACAAAAAGTTAAATACACTTACGGTGTATTAGAGCGTCAGTTCGAAAACTTATTTCACCGTGCTTCTGCTAAAGAAGGTATCACAGGCGAAAACCTGTTGAAATTTTTAGAGGCACGTTTAGACAATGCTGTTTTTCGTTTAGGTATTGCTCCTACACGTTCAGCAGCACGTCAATTGGTTAACCACAAACACATCACTGTTAACGGTGCTGTTGTAAACATCGCTTCATATGCATTGAAAGCTGGTGACGTGGTTGCAGTACGTGAAAAATCTAAATCATTAGAAGCTATCACTACTTCAGTGGCCGGAAGAAGAATCAACAAATACAGCTGGTTAGAATGGGATGCAAATGCCTTAACAGGTAAATTCCTTAACTATCCTAACCGCGATGAGATTCCTGAAAACATCAAGGAAAACCTGATCGTCGAGTTGTACTCAAAATAATAAGATATTGGATATTAGATGTGAGATTTGGGACTTGTTCTCAAATCTCATTTCTGGTTACATACGTAAACAAATCAATCATAGGAATGTTCTTAGGTACCAGATAGTTGAATACAGGCAGATTAAATGCCTTAAATCTAATATCTCAAATCTCAGATCTATTAATTAAGTAAACAATAAATAAAGGATATAAATGGCAATTTTAGCATTTCAAAAACCAGACAAGGTTATCATGCAAAAAGCAAATGATTTTGATGGTACGTTTGAATTTCGTCCGTTAGAACCAGGTTTTGGTGTAACCATTGGTAATGCTCTGCGTCGTATCTTACTTTCATCACTTGAGGGTTTTGCAATCACTTCTGTACGTTTTTCGGGAGTTACGCATGAGTTTTCAACCATCAAAGGTGTTGTTGAAGATGTAACCGAGATCATCCTGAACCTTAAACAAGTTCGTTTTAAGAAAACAGGTGAATCTGGCGACAGCGAGAAAATATTTGTTATTGTAAATGGCCAGGATGCATTTAGGGCAGGGGATATCACCAAGTTCTCTAACAACTTTACTGTATTAAATCCTGATTTGGTACTTTGTAACATGGACCCTGCTGTAACGCTTGAAGTTGAGCTTACTGTAGGTAAAGGCCGTGGTTACGTACCAAGCGAGGAAAATAAAAATCCTGACGCTAACGTTGGTGTTATAGCTATCGATTCGATCTATACCCCAATCAAAAACGTTAAATATACCATCGAAAACTATCGTGTTGAGCAAAAAACCGACTATGAAAAATTAGTATTGGATATTGCTACAGACGGTTCTATTCATCCTGAAGATGCTTTGAAAGAAGCAGCTAAAATCCTGATCCAGCACTTTATGCTGTTCAGCGATGAAAACATGATGCTTGAAGCACAGGCTAAAGAAGAAACCAAAGAAGTTGACGAAGAGATCCTGCACATGCGTAAGATCCTTAAAACTGAATTGGTTGATCTTGACCTTTCTGTACGTGCCCTTAATTGCCTTAAAGCTGCTGATATCCGCAGCCTGGCTGATCTGGTATCGTACGATGTTGCTGACATGTTAAAATTCAGGAACTTTGGTAAAAAATCGTTAACTGAGATCCAGGATCTGGTTAAATCAAAAGGCTTATCTTTTGGTATGAACCTGTCTAAATTTAAGTTAGACGAAGAATAAGAAAGAAGCAAGACGTGAGAAGCAAGAAGAAAGACTTTTGTCTTGACTCTTGATTTCTTGACTCTTGATTCTTGTTGCAAACATTAAGCGAAAGCATAATTCCGAGGGCTTGAGTCTATCGCCCAACGGTATGCACGTGAAATATATAAAACAATGAGACACGGAAACAAAAACAATCACTTAGGCCGTACTACCAGCCACCGCAAAGCGATGCTGGCTAACATGGCAACTTCGCTTATTTTACACAAGCGTATCACTACAACATTAGCAAAAGCAAAAGTTTTACGCGGTTATGTTGAGCCACTTTTAACAAAATCAAAAAGCGATACTACGCACTCACGTCGTACAGTATTTAGCTACCTGCAAGATAAAGACGCTACTTCGATCCTTTTCCGCGAGGTTGCTGAGAAAATTGCTAACCGCCCAGGTGGTTACACTCGTATCATCAAGTTAGAAAACCGTTTAGGCGATAACGCTGAAATGGCGATCATCGAGCTTGTTGATTACAACACTGTTTACGGTACTGACGCTTCTGCTCCTGCTAAGAAATCAACACGTCGTCGTGGTGGTTCTGCTGCAAAAGCTAAAACTGCTGCTCCGGTAGCTGCGGAAGAAGCTGTAGTGGTTGAAGACGTTAAAGAAGAACCAGCTGCTGAAGCACCTGCAACTTCTGAAAACGAAGAAAACGCTGAAAAAGGCGAATAATTTATTATTCCCTTTCGGATATTAAAAACGCCCGGTTCATTTGAACCGGGCGTTTTTGTTTTATAGAAAATTTGGAGGTGGTTAAAAATAGGCGTTATTACAGCGATTGAACTTGTATACTGCGAAGCTGAAATATTGATCTGCTATTCTGTCTGTGGCATGATTAAAAATTGCCGTCATGTTGAACTTGTTTCAACACCTCATTTGCTAAGCCGTGTGCTAAACAAATCGCCTATCTTTCTTGTGGGGTGCTGAAACAAGTTCAGCATGACGATATGATAATACCATTTTACCTTCATAGTTCGCTTGACATTAAACGTAGCAAGGATAATCGTTTTCAAACTTATGATGGATAGTGGCGAAACAAGGGCGATTTTTGTATTGGTCAGGATTTTTATGAGAAAGCGCTTTAACGAAGGAAATTGATTTTAAATAGGCCTTTAACTGATAATATGTTTTTTATATTGTTAGGCTTACAAAAATTTCACTATCCGATATAATATTGTTTATTGTGTAGCTTTCTAATAATCAGTGAATTAGTATGTTTTTCCGGATTATTGTTTTTAAATTTAAGTGGAATTATAATCAAGTTTAACCCTTAAATCTTAAAACGATGAGAAATTTTTTGATCGTGCTTTTTGTACTGTTAGCCGGCAGTACATTTGCACAAGCCCCTAAGAAAAACGGCATCATTTATAAAGAACACCCATACATTACTATTGTGAATAACTCCACCAACCTGTTTATCAAACAGGACTGGACTGGTTTGGCAAAACTGTATGCCGACACGGCGATATTTTATGATCCGACGAGCCCCAAGAAGATTTCCCTTGCTGATCAGAAAAAAGGTTGGGCGGCTATTGCGAAAGACTGGGGACAGATAAAGATTGTAAAAGTAGGATACCCTGATGGCCTGGAATATGACAAAGATCCCTTTACTGTACAATCATGGTGGACAGTGACTACGGTAAACAAAAAAACAAAGAAAACAGCAAAATTTCACCTGGTGCAGTTTGACGAATTTAATAAAGCCGGGAAAATAACTGTAGAAATAGCTTATTACGACCAAACCCCGCTGATCAATGCGGCAAAGTAATTGATATTTTAATAGATATTTAAAGACTTGCGATATCCTTTTGGGCAGTAATCGTAAGTCTTTATTTTTTTACTGCTGTTACCTGGTTAACTTATAGGTGAGCAATCCTGCGGTGTCATCTGTAAGGGTAAAGCCACATTTATCAAGGATCCTTCTTGATGGCAGGTTATCGCCATACGTATGCACTATGACAGCTTGTACAAACTCATGGCTAAATGCCCACTGCGAAAGCAGTTGTAAAGCTTCGGTGGCGAAACCTTTGTTATGTTGGTTGGCATCGATCATGTAGCCTATTTCTGCTTCTCCATTAAGGTTGGGATAACCGGCAAAGCCCATGCCGCCGATAACGGTGTTGGTGCTTTTAAGAACGATCTCCCAGCCGGTATACCAGAGGTATTTATCGGGGAACGCAAGTGTGTTAGGCAGCCAGAAACTATCGAAGGCGTCATAAATTTCTTTGATATATAAAGGATCTATCAACATAGCCGAAGTGGTTAAGCCTAATGACAGCTCCAGCAGCTTGCGGTCTTGTTTAAGTAACAGTAATTGTTCATGTGTTAACGGTATCATTTTTAACCGTTGTGATTGGATAAAAAACATTGGATGTTTTGAATTAAATAACAATAAGAAACCAGTTCGCTTTTTTTAAAGTGAAGGTACAGCCGGTGTGTTATGGCTGTTTGTTATACAATTCCAGGCAGTGTGATGAGCCTGTTGAGTGTGTTAAGTAACAGAGGCGTTTTGCTTTATTGATATAAAAGTAAGGATTTTAATCAGAAACCTTTAGCAATTTATAAAAACGTAAAGCGCGTTAGGGATAGTAGCGGAAAGCCCACAGCGCGATTGGGTTTGCGGGCAGGTAAGGCGAGGACTTGTAGCGGATAGCCCGGGCCGCAGGCAACGCCATTATTCAGAACCGTTGATTAGAATGATTGCATTGATTTCGCTGATTTTTGGTCAAACCCGAATTAAATGAATAGGGAATTTATCGAATTTTCCTGTCATTCTGATAATTCTTTAATTCTATAAATTCCGGTTCAGACAAATTATGCATTTTTCTTGATCGGCGCTCACTCATCAATAAAAAACTTTATATCACCAAAACGGCTCCGCCCTTCACGCACAAAGTTCCCATCGATATTATAAAGTACATCGCCAAAGAGTGTTCGTCCTTTTCTGATCAGTTTACCGTCGAGATTACAAACTACATCCCCAAACATTCCCTGGCCTTTTTTAACTACCTTGCCATCTATTGTATATAATATGTCGCCAAAACGGCCCTGGCCTTTTCGCACGTAGCTGCCGTCGATAGTGAATAATACCGTTCCAAATTTATTATTACCCTCTCTAATATATTTCATGGCTGTTTAAACTATGGGTTTTAAGTTAAGCGATATCCTGCCAATTAACAAATCCGGCAATAACCTTTTACCTTTAACCTTTCACCTTTTACCCTTATGATTTCTGCCAACCTGTCATTGCAAAGTAAGCTATCCTGCCGCCTTGTTCATGAACTGACAATTACAGGCAATTTTTACTGCCATTGGCATATTGGCACAAGCATTGATAAACAGCAGTGGTTAGTAAACATAAATCAAAAAGAAAAAACAATCATATATGTCTAAAATAATTGGAATCGACTTAGGAACAACCAACTCCTGCGTTGCTGTAATGGAAGGCAACGAGCCTGTAGTTATAGCTAACAGCGAGGGTAAACGTACTACGCCGTCTGTAGTAGCTTTTATTGATAATGGCGAACGTAAAGTTGGTGATCCTGCAAAACGTCAGGCTATCACAAACCCTACAAAAACCATTTCGTCAATCAAACGCTTTATGGGTAACCAGTTTAATGAAGTTACAAGTGAAGCGGCCCGTGTACCTTATAAAGTAGTTAAAGGTGACAACAACACTCCACGTGTTGAAATTGGCGACCGTAAATATACCCCGCAAGAAATTTCTGCAATGATCCTTCAGAAAATGAAGAAAACTGCCGAAGATTTCTTAGGTACCGAAGTAACAGAAGCAGTTATTACCGTTCCTGCTTACTTTAATGATGCTCAGCGTCAGGCTACCAAAGAAGCCGGTGAAATTGCAGGTTTAAAAGTTCGTCGTATCATTAACGAGCCTACTGCTGCTGCTTTGGCGTACGGTTTTGATAAAGCGCACAAGGATATGAAAATTGCAGTGTTTGACTGCGGTGGTGGTACACATGACGTATCTATCCTGGAGTTGGGCGATGGTGTTTTCGAAGTAAAATCAACCGATGGTGATACTCACTTAGGTGGTGACGACTTTGACCAGGTTATTATTGACTGGTTGGCAGAAGAATTTAAAAGCGATGAAGGTATTGACCTGCGTAAAGATCCAATGGCTTTACAACGTTTAAAAGAATCGGCCGAGAAAGCTAAAATCGAATTATCAAGTTCAGCTCAAACTGAAATTAACCTGCCATACATCACTGCTGTTGATGGCATGCCTAAACACTTGGTTAAAACTTTAAGCCGTGCTAAATTTGAGCAGTTGGCTGATAGTTTGATCAAACGTACTATCGACCCTTGTAAATCAGCATTGAAAAACGCAGGTTTAAGCACTTCTGATATTGACGAAGTAATTTTGGTAGGTGGTTCAACCCGTATCCCTGCTATCCAGGAAGCTGTTGAAAAATTCTTTGGTAAAGCTCCTTCAAAAGGTGTTAACCCAGATGAAGTTGTTGCTATCGGTGCAGCTATTCAAGGTGGCGTATTAACTGGTGAAGTTAAGGACGTATTGTTACTTGACGTTACCCCGCTTTCATTAGGTATCGAAACTATGGGCGGTGTAATGACTAAATTAATTGAGTCAAACACTACTATCCCTACTAAGAAATCTGAAACTTTCTCAACAGCCAGCGACAGCCAGCCATCAGTTGAGATCCACATATTACAGGGTGAGCGCCCAATGGCTGCGGGTAACCGTACTATAGGCCGTTTCCACCTGGATGGTATCCCACCTGCACCTCGCGGTGTACCACAGGTTGAAGTTACTTTCGATATTGATGCTAATGGTATCCTGCATGTATCTGCAAAAGATAAAGCTACAGGTAAAGAGCAAAAGATCCGTATCGAAGCTTCTTCAGGTTTAACTGATGCCGAGATCAAAAAGATGAAGGACGAAGCTGAAGCTAACGCTGATGCTGACAAAAAGGCAAAAGAAGAAGTTGAAAAATTGAATGCTGCCGATGCCCTGATCTTCTCGACAGAAAAACAACTGAAAGAGTACGGCGACAAGATCCCTGCCGATAAAAAAGCACCTATCGAAGCTGGTTTAGCTAAATTGAAAGAAGCTTATTCAGCTAAAAACTTTGACGCTATCGAAGCCGCACAAACCGAGCTTAACACTGCCTGGACTGCTGCATCTGAAGATATGTACAAAGCTTCTGCCGAAGGCGCTCAAGGTGCACCAGCTGGCGATGCTGGAGCTCCGCAAGATAACTCTGACACCGTTACAGATGTTGATTTTGAAGAAGTGAAATAATTAAATTTGTTTTATAACAGAAGCCCGGTTTGGTTAATTCCAGACCGGGCTTTTTTTGTCGGATGGGAAGCTTTGTGGCTAAAGCATGGAGCAGAACGAGGCACCTACGGAGCCGGAAACTCTCACTTTGATTTACTATAAACACGTGACTCCTACCGGAGTCCTCCGGCGGATTATAAATAAGTAAGGCAGGTTGCATTAAACCCCGTAGGGGTAACGTGTTTATAGCACTTGAAAAGAAATTCCTGGGCTCCGTAGGTGCCTCGTAATCTCCGCCTTTTTTATCTGTAATGTGTTATTGTTCAATGAAATCAAACAAATACCTCTCTTCAAACGGAACTTCAAATTTTTCCAACAATGCCATATATTCCTGTTTGAACGTGCGTTTCTGATGATGGATTTCCTGGTTTTGAATATATTTTATCACAGAGTCGATATGCGATTGTGAATAAGAAAAGACCCCATATCCTTCTTGCCATTGAAATCTACCTCTTACCCAATCTTTGCCATTAATAAATTCATTGCTTTGCACCTTAATTTCCTTTACAAAATCGGAGATTAATATGGTGGGTTTAAAACCCACGAAAATGTGTATATGATCAGGCATGCAATTTATTGCGAGTAATTTTGCACCGCGACTTTGAATCAATGAGGTAATATATTTATGTAGCTCTTCTTTATTATTGCCTGATATAAGACTATACCTATCTTTTACCGCGAAAAAAAATTGAAGATAGATTTGCGAAAAGGTATTGGCCATTATTTGATGATACTTAACCGAAGGTAATTAGTATCACAAGTATTTCAAAATGACAATTATAACTTTACTTCAATCTCCCCTCGCTCATTCTCAACTACCTCATCTTTCAATTTCATCCCCCCAAACCCATGCAAAACAAATTTCAACTGCATAAACCGCGATTTAAATGCGCCTTCAACTGCCGATAAACTGATGCTTTTATTCAGCGGATCAAAACTGATAATACGTTTATAATAAATACCCTGTTCATGATTATATGACACTCCATCATCTTCATAATAAACAAAACTATTAGCCTCGCTTCCATTCCATATGTGGATCTGCAATACCCCGTCGCCTGGTTCATTGGTGCTTTGCACAACGGTTTGCATAGGGATAATGCTGCCGGCTTTTACAAACACCGGCAGATCTGTTAATGGTGCCGGAACGTCGATGATCTGTTCTCCCTCATAAAGCTCATCGCTGCTTAATCTGTACCATGAACCTTTGGGCAGGTAAATATCTTCGGTATGTTTTGTGCTCTCCACAGGGACAACCAGCATGGCATCGCCAAACATAAATTCATTCTGAAAACGCTCATCAAAAACGTTTTCATCAAAGCTGTGCTCAATAACCAATGTGCGACTTACCGGTAAGCCGGTTTGGGTTGATTTATAAAAGCTGCTGTACAGGTAGGGCAGGAGTTTATACCGTTGTTCAATGTCTTTTTTGATGATCTGTTCATTATGCTTGCCCCATTCCCAGGGTTCACGCATTTTGCTGCCCTGTATGGCATGATTACGGAACATCGGGGTGTAAGTGCCCAGTGAGTTCCATCTCACCATCAGCTCGGGCGTAGGGTTGCCGCTGAAGCCGCCGATATCCACGCCGACGAAACTCATGCCTGTAATGCCGAGGCTGTTTACTAATCGCTGGCCTAACAGCATGTGAGCATCGGTGCCTGTGTTATCGCCTGTCCACACGGCAGAGTAGCGTTGAGTGCCGGAGTATGCAGCGCGGGTAAGTACAAAAGGTCGTTTGTTACCCAGGATCTTTCTTGTACCCTCATAAGTGGCGCGAGCCATTTGCATGCCGTATGCATTGCGCAACTCGGGCATAAACTTATCGCCAAACTTCACTATCCAGGGGATGTTTTGACCCCACACGGCGGGTTCATTCATATCGTTCCAAAAACCTTCAACGCCGGGATCTGTAAGCGCTTTGAAAGCTGCGCCCCACCACTCGCGAACATCTTTCCTAAAAAAATCGGGAAAGTGGCAGCGACCCGGCCATACATAGCCGGTGTAATTTTCGCCATCGGGATATTTGGCAAAATAATCCCGCTCAATGCCCTCATCATATTCTTTATATCCTTTTTCAACCTTTATACCCGGATCAACAATGGTAACCAGTCTGAAGTCCATCGCCTTCAGTTTGTCCAGCATCTGTTTAGGTTTGGGGAAGGTTTTTTTGTTCCAGGTGAAGATCTTGAAATTCTCCATATAGTCGATATCGCAATACATCACATCGGCGGGGATTTGCTTTTTGCGAAAGGTTTGGGCGATGTTTAGCACCTCATCAGCACTCATATAACTCCACCTGCATTGCTGATAGCCGAGGCTCCACAGTGGCGGCATTTCCATCCGGCCTGTAAGCCAGGTATAATCCTCAATAATTTTAGCAACGCCCTGTGCCCCGAAGAAATAGTAATTCAGATCGCCGCTATCAGCGCCGAACCAACTTGTTTCCTCATCTGTGGATGCGCCAAAGTCGAAATAGCTTTTATGTGTATTGTCGAGGAATAAACCATAAGTTAACCCGCTATGCAGGCCTATGAAAAAAGGAAAGGTTTTGTACAGCGGATCAGATTCGGGCGTGTGGTTAGGTGCATCGGTATTCCAGTTTACGTAAGCTGCTCCGCGCCTGTCAAGGTTGCCGGTTTTTTCACCAAGACCGATAAATCTTTCACCGTCAAACAATCTGCGGTAACAGGTTACACGTTCACCCTGCCAGTTTGCGCCAAAGCGCGCATCATCTTCACTCAGTGAAATACCGCCGGCTGTGAAAAAGTTAAACCGTAATGGCGATTTCTGAATGCTGAGCTTTAAGGCCGAAGTAGTAATGTCAATATTGGCAGATGATTCGTCAAAATCAAAATCAATCAGAGGCTGTCTGATCACCGCAAATGAAGTACCATCCGGGTTAAAGTTTTTGCTGATGTTTACCCTGATAATGGTTGGACTATAGATGTAAACCCTTGCTTCGGCTTCGGCGGTTTTAATTGTTAAAACGCCATCCTGTTGTTTAAAGCCCTGTACGTTGCCCGCTATTTGTAAATTCATGCCTGTAGTGCACCCGGATAGATAGAGTACTTAAAGGCAACGCTGTTTGGTTGGCTTGGTTTTGTTAAATATGAATTGATTAAAGCTTAATGCTGCAAAGTGCTATATCCACCCCGTCATTGCTGTGAGGTACGAAGCAATCCCCTATTTACAGAGCCGCTCTGCATAGTTCGCGATTGCTTCGTGCCTCCAATGGCGAGTGGAAGATATGCTATAATACAACTTTGAAAACGTTGCATGGATTTTTCATTTCCATCCTTAAAAACGACCAACCCGCTTTCCCGCCCGATCAACGCCCTGTAATTTTCGACCAACCTGTAAAATATTGATAATTAGCATGTTTTAAGCGTTTGCCGAGTGCTTTTTGGCATTGGTCTATATTTATAAAGCACTGGTATAACACTTTTTAGCAGTTAAAATTAATGTTGTTCATTTGATCATTGAAAATAACAAACACAAAATATTTTAACATACTCAAAAGCTCAAAATCATGAAAACTTCAATAAAACTATCAGCATTATTCTTCTTATTAAGTGCCGGCGTTTTTGCAACTACAGCCGCCAAAGCAGCCGATGTAACCCCTAAAGCTAAAGAAGTAGTATCCTTCCGCGCACTTGATCACGACCGTGGCGTTAAATTAACTATCGCAAAATCAGATATAGGCAGGGCATTTGTACGCGTTTACAGTAAACAAAATGAACTTTTGCTGAAAGACGTTGTCTCAACCAAAACAGATGTTGAAAGAGGCTATGTTTTAACCAACCTGGAAGATGGCGACTACATTATGGAAGTTAAAACCGACAACCAGGTGGTTAAGAAAACCCTGCACGTTTACGAAGAAAACGATCAAAAAACATTCTTCATTTACCAGGACTAATTTTTAATTAAGCATATATAAAAAAAGCTCCCGTTCGGTTACCGACGGGAGCTTTGCTTTTTAAGATAAATAGGGATTTAGTCCCAAAGTTTTTCAGGATATACGCCGTTAGCTACAAGGTCAGATATGCTTTTTTGAACGATAGGCTTATCTTCTTTATAAGTAACACCAAACCATTTTGAGCCGGTTGGGATCACTTTAAATGCGGCAGTACCATCTTTGATCAGTTTATCTGCAGCCAGCGGGATAAAAAATTCTGATTTCGGATTATTTTCGTTAGCAGCAACAAAATCCACAAACATTTGCTCACTTTGTTTAAAGATGGCGGGTGTAAAGCCCCAGAAGTTCATTGATACGCGGGTATCGTTAGGAAGGGCATGCTCACCGGTAGCATCTTTATAAGCCACACTGCCATCTGCTTTAAAATATACTTCAGTACGCTCGTTAATTTCAACCATATTACCGGCATCATCAACTTTACATACGCCGCGGGATACTGAACCGTAATCGGATAAAGTACGGTCAATTTGATAACCTACCAACGAATACAGATCGTCTTTAACTTCGGTAGTTAAAAATTCAGCCATTTTTTCAAACGCTTCATAACCATAGTAATCATCAGCATTGATCACGCAAAATGGTTCGTTAACCTGGTTACGGGCTGCTAATACGGCATGAGCTGTTCCCCATGGTTTAGCGCGCTCAACTTCTTTATCAATACCGAATGGCTTAAGGTCAAAGCTTTGGAATACATAATCTGTTTCAATGCGGCCAGCAAGTTTAGGCTCAAAAATTGCCTTAAAGTTTTCAGCAAATTCTTCACGTATAATGAAACTTACTTTACCAAAGCCTGCTTTTATAGCATCATATATTGAGTAATCAATAATAGTTTCTCCGTTGGGGCCAAAGCCATCAACTTGCTTCATGCTGCCATAACGGCTGGCCATCCCTGCGGCCAATATCAATAACGTAGGTTTCATAGATAGTATTGGGGTATTTTATTTAAAAGCTATTTTATGATTTAATATTTATATGGGAATAGATTTTTGCCCGGATTGTTTTACGGGGTATATAAACTTTTTGTTATTTAATGTACCTGAAATCCTGACCTGCCTGTATGTTTAACAGTGATTCATATATCAAACGGATCACATTGTCAACATCTTCTTTGTGGATCATCTCGACAGTAGTGTGCATGTAACGTAAAGGCAACGAGATTAATGCCGATGGTACGCCATCATTTGAGTAAGCAAACGCATCCGTATCGGTACCGGTTGAACGTGACGACGCCTGGCGCTGGAACGGGATCCCTGCTTTTTGGGCGCTTTCAATAAGCAGCTTATTCAGGTTGTTTTGAACTGCCGGGGCGTATGATACAACCGGTCCCTTACCGCACGCCAGATCGCCCTGGGTAATTTTGTTGATCATTGGCGTTTGCGTATCATGTGTTACGTCGGTAACAATAGCTACATTAGGTTTTATTTTGTGGGCTATCATTTCGGCGCCGCGTAAACCTATCTCTTCCTGCACTGCATTGACTATATACAGGCCGAAAGGTAGTTTAACATTGTTTTCTTTAAGCAAACGGGCTACCTCGGCAATCATGAAGCCACCAGCACGGTTATCAAGCGCGCGGCCAACATAATAACGGTCGTTAAGCACCATAAATTCATCTTCGTAAGTAATAACACAACCTACATGGATGCCCAGCTTTTCTACTTCTTCTTTTGAGGTGCAACCACAATCTAAAAAGATATTTTTAAGGGTAGGGGCTTCTTCCTTATCACCGCCCAGGCGCGTGTGGATAGCCGGCCAGCCAAAAACAGCTTTAACGACGCCATTATCGGTATGGATATTAACACGTTTTGACGGTGCAATCTGGTGGTCTGAACCACCGTTGCGGATAACATATATTAAACCATCGTTGGTGATATAGTTTACAAACCATGAAATTTCATCAGCATGAGCTTCAATAACCACTTTGTAGTCGGCTTTGGGATTGATAATGCCAACCGCGGTGCCATAGTTATCAACGTAATGGGTGTCAATATAAGGTTTTAGGTATTCGAGCCAAAGCTCCTGGCCTTTCCATTCAAAACCGGTAGGCGAAGGGTTGTTGATATATTTTTCAAAAAATGCAATTGAATTTTCGTTTACAACAGGATTATGCTGTGGGGCGTCAGATTTCTTTTTAGCCATATTGAATTAATGTTTCAATCTTAATGTAGTAATACAGCAAATATAATAAAGCTCATGACATTGCACTAAAATTAAGGTAGATATAGAGTTCAGATTAATTATGTAAAATCGATATTAAACGTTTTCGAAAATATTTAGTCACAATAAGGGCCCTTGTTTGTTTTGATACAAAAATGACCGGCTATTTCATAATGCTTTCATGCTTATGTTATACCTTTCCGCGATATTTAATTTTTAATAAGGTGAAACTATTCAGGCTTACTTGTATCTTATTTGCAGCATGTTTTTTAGCGGCATGCAGCGTACCTCAATACGTAAATGTTCCGGTTGATTATGCCCCGAAGCAGAGTTTTAACAGGGCAAAAACAACTATAGTAGTTATTAACCACTACATGCCCGATTCAACCCGTAACCGGGGTAAGCGCGTGCTGACCACATTTAAAGCAGCGGCCTATACCGCCATAAACAACGCTGCCATCCAATTACATGCATTGCCCGGTGTAAAAGTTGTGCAGTTAGTTGACTCAGTTAATTTTACCGCCAATACCGATTCGGTTAAGTTCCTGGCGAAAAAATACAAAGCTGCCTATGTACTGGCGTTCGAGGATTTTAAAGGCGAAACTAAATGGAAGCAGGATTATTACAACGGAGTACCATCGGTTTATCGGGTATCGGTGGTTAATACCAGTTTTACCCTTTACGAAGCAAACGGCATCTACTTCAGGAAGCTAAATGGCGAGGCCGAAATAAACGACAACAACCCATATGGCAGTGCATCCAGTTTACTTGCCCACGGTGGTCCTTTGTTTGATGCTATCCGAAACTCGGCATTAGATGCACTTAAGGATTACCTGCCATATACAGAATACCATGACCGCCCTTTATACGCTAACGGCGATCAGCTAAGCAGCTCAGTTGAATTGATCAAGGCCGGCAAATTTGATAAGGCTTTCCAGGTATTGAACCCGCTTATTGACGGGCCTGATCTGAAACTTGCCAGCAGGGCAGCTTACAACCTTGCTGTAGTTTATGAAGCCCAGGGCGATATTGATGCGGCACTTGACGTAGCCAAAATATCCAACCAAAAACAACCGAATGATTTTGCCAAAGCTATTATTGTTGATTTAATGAAAGAGTAAACACCAAACCTAAACCAACCTTATTACAAATACCTTGAAAACTTTATTGACTATCTGTGCACTGGCTGCCCTAAGCCTGTCGGCTTGCCATGTTGATTATATAATTACTGTACCGGTTAACTATGCTCCTAAGCTTGAACTGGGGCTCAATGAAACCAGGGTTATACTGGTAAATAAGTTTACTGTCGACTCGTTGGATATTAAAAATAAACGCAAGCGCGGTGTGCTTAAAGGCGGTGTTTACAGTGCTATCGCGATGGCTGCAAAACAATTGGATATGCTGCCGCGCATCAAAACAACAATCCTTGCAGATTCTGTTAATTTAACTGCGGATACCACACCGGTAAAAAAGCTTGCCGAGAATTACAATGCCAATTATATTTTAACGCTTGATTCGCTGAGTGCCGATATTTCGATGACGCTTGAGGATAGCACGGAAGTATATAATACAGTAGTGAATGTTAAATTTACGCTGTATGAAAGTAACGGCAATTATTTTAAAGTATTAAGAGGGAAGGCAAACGACTTTCATTCAGAGAGCCATTATTATGGCCTGTTTGCAGCCTTGCTGATACACCCTACTATAAAGGGCAATGGACATGCCATCAGCCAGTCGGCAGGTAATGCGGCTATTGATGCAATAAAGGATTACCTTCCATCTACTTTAACTAACCAGAGGCAGATGTACACTGACAATGATAGCCTGAAAGTTGCTGTAAACCATATTTTTGCAAAACGATATAACGAAGCTTTTAAAATATTGAACCCGCTCATTGACGGGCCGGACTTAAAACTGGCCAGCCATGCAGCCTATGATCTTGCCGTGTTATATGAAGCTCAGGGTGATATTGAGGAGGCGCTTAAGGCGGCAAAATTATCAAACCAAAAACGTCAGAACAATTACGCTACGGCCATTATTCCTGCCCTGGAGAAGGAATGAGTTTCTTTTCGAGGATCTCATAGTCGAAGCCGTTTTTTGAGAAAAGCCGACCGGTATGTGTAAAGCCGTGTTTTAAATAGAAACCGATAGCTGATACCCTGGCATTACACCATAATAATGTACCTCCATTGGTAAGGGCAAAATCGGTTATATGCTCAAGCATCGCTTTACCTATTCCCATTTTCTGAACTGAGTCATCCACAGCAAATTTTCTGAACTGCCAGTCGTTGCCTTTGTTAAAAAGAGATACTACCGCTATGATATTGTTATCTTTAAATGCTGCAAAATGATAGCCGTGGTTATCCTCTTCCATTTCCATTTCATAAAGCTTGCTTTCGGGATATAATATACGTTGCCTTAGCCGCCAGGTAAGCTCCGGACGGATTTGTTCGATGGAGATATTTGTCATTTTTTGAGGAGAAAGGTAAAAGGCGAAAGGTAAAAGGTTTTTTTTGAAAGTGCCAAATTGGGATAGAACTTATAAAGGTCAAATGCTATTAAAAACACGTCATTGCGGGGCACGAAGCAATCGCGAACTATACAGGCGAACCTGCTAATCGGGGATTGCTTCGTTTCTTATAATGACGTGATCGTAAGTTGTTGATTATTAAGTGTGTTTTTCGATTCGATTTTATAATATGGGCGTTACCTGCGGCCCGGGCTTTCCGTTACAAGTCCTCGCCTTTCCTGCCCGAACTCCCTACACACGCTGTGGGCTTTTCACTGCAATCTAACGCGGCCCCCGCGCGCCATCACTAAAATATATTTTATACGTCATCATGATTTTTTTCAGGATTTTCCTGATGGTTACTCGCAATGGCGCTTTTGGATATTACCTTTTGCCTTTAACCTCTAAAGTGGAATATTCCCGTGCTTTTTCCTCGGGTTGTTCACTACTTTATTTTCCAGCATTTTAAATGCCGCGATCAATTTAATACGGGTTTCGGCGGGTTCAATTACCTCATCTATAAAGCCACGTTCGGCGGCACGGTAGGGGTTGGCAAAAGTATCTGAATAGAGCTGTTCCATCTCCAGCCATTTGGCTTCATGATCTTCGGCTTTACTAATCTCGCGTTTAAAAATGATCTCGGCGGCACCTTTGGCACCCATCACTGCAATCTCGGCCGATGGCCAGGCAAAATTCATGTCGGCCCCGATGTGTTTGGAGTTCATCACATCATAAGCACCACCATAAGCCTTGCGGGTGATCACCGTAACCCGCGGAACAGTAGCTTCACAAAAAGCATACAGCAGCTTAGCGCCGTTGGTAATAATGGCATTCCATTCCTGGTCGGTACCGGGCAAAAAGCCGGGCACATCTTCAAATACCAGCAGGGGGATATTAAAGCAATCGCAAAAACGTACGAAGCGGGCTGCCTTTGTTGATGAATGAATGTCAAGCACACCAGCTAAAAAAGCAGGCTGATTGGCTACGATACCAATACTCCGGCCTGCCAAGCGTGCAAAGCCAACCACAATGTTTTCGGCAAAATCTTTATGAACCTCTAAAAATGAATCTTTGTCAATGATGTGATCAATGATCTCGCGGATGTCATAAGGAGTAGAAGCAACGGAAGGTAATAATGTATTAAGCTCCGGCCGCAGCTCATCACCGCTTTCATAAGGAAGGGCAGGGGCTTTGTCCTCGCAGTTTTGAGGCATATAGCTTAGCAGACTTTTAATATGCTGAATGGCTGCTATTTCATTGGCGCAGGCAAAATGTGTAACGCCCGATTTGCTGGCGTGGGTATTGGCGCCGCCAAGCTCTTCGGAGGTTACCACCTCATGTGTAACGGTTTTTACCACATTTGGGCCGGTGACAAACATGTATGAGGTATGCTCAACCATCAAAATAAAATCGGTGATGGCTGGCGAATAAACAGCACCACCGGCACAAGGCCCCATAATGGCCGATATTTGAGGAATAACACCTGATGCCATGGTATTACGGTAAAAGATATCGGCGTAGCCGCCAAGGGATACCACCCCCTCCTGGATACGGGCACCGCCCGAATCATTGAGGCCGATAAGCGGAGCGCCGTTTTTAAGGGCGAGATCCATTACCTTGCAGATCTTTTCGGCATGAGTTTCGGAAAGCGAGCCGCCGAATACCGTAAAATCCTGTGAAAATACGTAGGTGAGCCGCCCGTTTATGGTGCCGTAACCTGTAACAACACCGTCGCCGGGATATTTTTCTTTCTCCATTCCAAAATCGATAGAGCGATGGGTAACCAGCATCCCTATCTCCTGAAACGAGCCTTCATCCAATAAAAAGTGTAAACGTTCACGTGCCGTTAATTTTCCTTTTTTATGCTGACTTTCAATACGTACCGGGCCTCCGCCCTGCATGGCTTCATGACGTTTAAGCCTTAACAGATCAAGCTTTTTATCCACAATTCAGGTTGTTAGTAATTGCTTAAAAATAGTAATTATATTGTAAGAATAGCTTTTGCTTACTTATTCTGGTGGTTTAATAACAGAATTTTATATATTTGTGTTGATGAAGATCAGGAATAATAAAATATGGGTAGTGGCGCTGTTCATGACCGTCTTTGCAATAAAGATGGGAATATCGCTTGCACCTGTTTTTTTATTTCTTGATAATAAAACCGTGAGCGCGGTGATCCTTCAGCTGGAGCAGGAAAGCAAAACTGAAAAGGAGAGCCCCGAAAAGGAGTTGATGAAGGAGAAAAAGGCCTTCGATGAGTATGATCTGCACACCATCAACTTTATTACATTTATTACCGAAACCAAAGTTCTCCATAACCAGGAAAACGCATTATATAAGCAGGTATATCATCCTGTGGTTCCCACCCCGCCGCCCAACGTTTAATTTGAATTTAACCGGATACTTCCCTATCCGGATAGCAATGCTTTTTAATTCATTTTAACAATCTTACTCAATTTTCATTCTTATGCAAATCAAGCAAGGTGAGTCTGCTATGGGCAATCTCAACCTGAAAAAATATTTTTTGTCCAAAAACCTAAAAAGGGACATTCCTTCAAGTCTGGTAGTATTTCTGGTGGCTTTGCCGCTGTGTTTAGGTATAGCGCTGGCATCTGGCGCGCCGCTTTTTTCCGGCGTATTAACGGGCATTATCGGCGGTATAGTAGTGGGTACACTTAGTGGTTCGCAACTTAGTGTTGCAGGTCCGGCGGCCGGTTTAACGGTTATTGTACTTAATGGTATTACATCACTTGGGGCTTATGAAACCTTTTTAATGGCCCTGGTATTGGCCGGTGCATTCCAGATCATACTGGGCATCATTAAAGCCGGTACCATTGCCAATTATTTTCCTTCATCAGTTATTGAAGGCATGTTGGCGGCAATTGGGATCATTTTGATCATGAAGCAATTTCCGCACGCGGTTGGCTATGATGCCGATTTTGAAGGCGATGAAGGTTTTAGGCAGATTGACGACCATAATACTTTTTCGGGTATAACGCGGGCTTTTGCCCGGATAAACTACGGCGCAGTGATCATAAGTATAGTCTCCCTGGCTTTTATGATCTACTGGCCAAAGTTTAAAAAATTGGCCATTGTACCGGCACCGTTGCTGGTGGTTTTGGCCGGTATCGGGCTAAGCCTCGCGTTTTCTGGAACCGGCTTTGCCTTGCTTGATAAGCAGTTTGTACGTATACCACTGGTGAATAGCAGCGCCGAATTTTTTGCGCTGTTTAAATCAGCTGATTTTAGCCAGATAGGCAACAAGCAGGTTTGGATAACGGCAGCCACTATTGCCATTGTGGCCAGCCTGGAAACCCTGTTAAGCCTTGAAGCGGTAGATAAAATAGATCCTATTAAACGTATATCGCCAACTAACCGCGAACTGCTTGCTCAAGGTGCGGGCAACATAGTGAGCGGTATGCTTGGCGGCTTACCCATGACGGCAGTTATTGTACGTTCATCGGCCAACGTAAATGCCGGTGCGCGTACCAAAATGAGCGCCATCATACATGGTATATTCTTATTGGTTGCATTATTGGCTATACCGTCTTTAATTAACCATATCCCGCTGTCGTGTCTGGCAGCGATCCTGCTTATGACTGGGTATAAACTGGCTCGGATAAGCCTTTTCAAGCACATGTGGCACCAGGGCTTGAGCCAGTTTATCCCTTTCGTAGTTACCATTGTAGCCGTTGTTATGACCGACCTGCTTATTGGTGTGGGTATAGGTATGCTGGTAGGGATCTTTTATATTCTGCGTACAAACCTGCGTAACCCCTATTTCTATCACATTGAAAAAAATGGCAGCAAAAAAGTTATTAAACTTAAGCTGGCCGAGGAAGTATCCTTCCTGAACAAGGCCGCCATACAGGTAACGCTTACCAGCTTACCACAGGGGGCCGAAGTGGTGATCGACGGATCGAACTCAAGGTATATAGATCCGGATGTACTGGAGATTATCCACAATTACAAGCACAATGCCTATACCAAGGGCATTATTGTGCAACTGCAGGATGTAAAGGAGAAGTATGATGTACCTCCTTTAAAAGAAATGGTTTATAACCCCAACTAAAAAATCGAAAAACAATGTCAACACAAGAAAAAACAAACGGCAAAGCCGTAATAGATACCAACAACCTTAAACTTGCACAATCAAGCAGCTATAATAATTTAATTAAAAACAACGCCGCCTGGGTTGAGCGTAAACTGGCCGAGGATGGCGATTATTTCAAGAACCTGGCCAAAGGCCAGAGCCCGGAAGTACTGTGGATAGGATGCTCAGACAGCCGCGTACCTGCCAACGAAGTAACCGGTACAAAACCCGGTGAAGTGTTTGTACACCGCAACATAGCTAACGTATGCGTTCACTCAGACATGAATATGCTGAGTGTGCTTGACTATGCTGTGAACGTACTTAAAGTAAAACATGTTATTGTTGCCGGTCACTACGGTTGCGGCGGTGTTGCCGCTGCCATGAGCAACAAACAGTTTGGCTTAATTGATAACTGGCTGCGCCACATTAAAGATGTGTACCGTTTGCACAGCCACGAACTTGACCGCATTACCGACGAAACTACGAAAATTAACCGCCTGGTTGAATTGAACGTTACTGAGCAGGTTTATAACCTGTGCAAAACCACCATTATTCAAAACGCGTGGAAAGAGCGTCATGATCTTGAAGTGCATGGTTGGGTAATTGATTTGGGCAGCGGTTTGGTTAAAGATTTGAAAGTAACCAGCAGCAGTCCGCATAATTTAGGTTATGTGTACGAGTTTGCAGGCGCTGAAGAAGTAGCTGCGCACTAAAGTATAATTTGATTGAGGCTTCCGACGCTGTAAGGGGCGAAGGGAGGTTTGATTGTTAAGTTGATCCCGGTTCATGAAAATGACCGGGATTTTTTTAAGCTCGTCAGTCTTACCCAGATTATCCCCGATATGATTAGAAACGTGAAAAGCTGTTGCGAGGCAACACAAAAACCGGCCGAATAATGCCATTACCTCCAACTAATCCACTAATAACTACTAAACTAATAGGGAAATGCTTAATTTCGCAACCTCATACGCGTAAAAAATCAAATGGACTACCAATTTAAAGAGATAGAGCAAAAATGGCAGCAGTTTTGGGCACAAAACCAAACCTTTAAAGCCGAAGATAAAAGCAGCAAACCCAAATATTATGTGCTGGATATGTTCCCTTACCCATCAGGGGCCGGTCTGCACGTTGGGCACCCGCTGGGCTATATCGCTTCTGATATTTTTGCACGCTACAAACGCCTTAAAGGCTTTAACGTGCTGCACCCTATGGGTTACGATAGCTTTGGCTTACCGGCCGAGCAATACGCCATTCAAACCGGTCAGCACCCTGCCATAACCACTGAAGATAATATTGCAACCTATCGCCGCCAATTGGATCAAATCGGTTTCTCGTTCGACTGGAGCCGCGAGGTGCGCACCAGCTCGCCCGATTATTATAAATGGACACAGTGGATCTTCATGCAGCTGTTTAACAGCTGGTATAACAAAGATGCGGATAAAGCGGAATCAATTGATCAGCTGGTAGCGCATTTTGAAGCCAATGGTTCTGCAGGCATTAATGCTGTTAGCGATGATGAAATATTAAGTTTTACTGCCGATGAATGGAAAGCGTTAAGCAACCAGGAACAGCAGGCCGAACTATTAAAATACCGCCTTACCTACCTGCGCGAAAGCACCGTAAACTGGTGCCCGGCCCTTGGTACCGTATTGGCAAACGACGAGGTAAAAGATGGCTTCAGCGAGCGCGGCGGTTACCCTGTTGAACAAAAAAAGATGACCCAATGGAGCATGCGCATCACTGCCTATGCCGAAAGGTTATTGCAAGGCCTTGATACTATAGACTGGCCCGAGCCTTTGAAAGAAATGCAAAGGAACTGGATTGGTAAAAGTACCGGTGCCTCTGTGAAGTTCCCGATAGATAAATCAGGTCATAACGCGCAATTGGGTACCGATTTTATTGAAGTATTTACAACGAGGGTTGATACCATCTTCGGTGTTACTTTCCTGGTGATTGCCCCTGAGCATGAACTGGTAGCTTCGCTTACTACTCCGGAGCAAAAGGCCGATATTGAGGCTTATATCGCTCAAACCAAAAAGAAATCGGAACTTGACAGGATGGCTGATGCTAAAACTGTATCCGGTGCTTTCACCGGCAGCTATGTACTTAACCCGTTAAACGGTCAGCAAATTCAAATCTGGATTGCTGATTACGTTTTGGCAGGCTACGGAACAGGCGCGGTTATGGCTGTACCATCAGGCGATCAGCGCGATTACTTGTTTGCAAAGCATTTTAATTTGCCGATTGTACCGATTCTTGACATTCAAAATATTGAAACCGAGGCCGACCCAACCAAGGAAGGTAAATACATCAACTCTGATTTTATAAACGGTCTGGCTTACAAGGACGCAACTGCTGCTGTTGTTGCTAAACTGCAAGAGATCAACGCCGGTAAGGCCAAGATCAACTTCAGGATGCGTGATGCTATTTTTGGCCGTCAGCGTTATTGGGGCGAACCGGTACCGGTTTACTTTAAGGAAGGATTACCTCATTTAATTAATGAAAGCCATTTACCATTGTTATTGCCCGAAATTGATAAATATCTGCCAACCGAAACCGGCGAACCGCCATTAGGCCGTGCCGAGGATTGGAAATACGAAGGCGGTTTGGCTTATGAACTAAGCACCATGCCGGGCTGGGCAGGTTCAAGCTGGTACTGGTACCGCTATATGGATGCCCAAAACGATAAAGAATTTGCATCGCGCGAGGCTATTGAATACTGGAAAGATGTTGACTTGTACATCGGCGGCAGCGAGCATGCTACCGGGCACTTGTTGTACAGCCGTTTCTGGAATAAGTTTTTGAAGGATCTTGATCTTGTTGTTGAAGAAGAACCTTTCAAAAAACTGATCAACCAGGGTATGATCCAGGGCCGGAGCAATTTTGTTTACAGGCTGATTGATGAGGAAGGCCGTGGCACCAACACGTTAGTGTCGCATGGTTTGATCAAACAATATAAAACATCTCCGATACACGTAGATGTTAACATTGTGGAGAACGAGGTTTTGAACATCGAAAAACTCAAACAATGGCGACCCGAATTTGCTGATGCTGAATTTATATTGGAAGCCGGCAAATACATTTGCGGTGTTGAGGTTGAAAAAATGTCGAAATCTAAGTTCAACGTAGTGAACCCTGATGACATTATCAGCCGTTTCGGTGCCGATACCTTGCGCATGTACGAAATGTTCTTAGGTCCGCTGGAGCAGAGCAAACCATGGAATACCAATGGTATTGAGGGCGTGTTCAAATTCCTGCGCAAATTCTGGAGGTTGTTCCATAACGATGCATGGGAATTTGGTGTAAGCGATGCAGCTCCGTCAAAAGCCGAATTGAAATCGCTGCATAAGATCATTAAAAAGGTTGAGGAAGATGTTGAGCGTTTCTCGTTCAATACATCGGTTTCCAGCTTCATGATCGCTGTAAATGAGTTAACAGATCTGAAATGTAATAACCGCGCTATATTGCAGGACATGGTGATCATCCTTTCATCATACGCACCGCATATTTGCGAGGAGTTATGGTCATTATTGGGTAATGCTGACGGTACTTTATCATATGCACCGTTCCCTAAATTTAACGGCGCCTATTTGATTGAGGATGAGTTTGCTTACCCGATCTCTATCAACGGTAAAATGAAAATGAACCTGAGCATCTCGTTAAGTCTTGATATAAAAGAAATAGAAGCTGCCGTTTTAGCCAGCCCCGATGTACAAAAATATCTCGACGGTAAAACACCTAAAAAGGTGATTGTGGTTAAAGGCAGGATTGTGAATATGGTGGTTTAGCCCCCTCAGCCCCCTAAAGGGGGGTACTTTTGAATAGCATTTAGCCCTGAGTTTTGCAACGCAAAACTCAGGGCTTTTTTGTTAAACCTAAAATAAAAATGTCATTTCGAAACGAGGAACGAGTGAGAAATCTTATACGTCAGGATAAACCACCATGCTTACCGGATTTGCATGGCGTAGGAGATTTCTCTTTCGTCCCAACGCACATGTCCATCCCCCGCTCTGTCGAAATGACAAGCTGTTTATTTATTGTTTACAATCCCAGTTCTTTTTTTACCTTCCCTGGCAACTTATCAGCAATAAGCCTGTACGATTGCCCAATGTAATGCTCCCATTCTTTTTCACTCAAACTGCTGATATCACGTGCCAGCACCCATTTGTACCGGGCTATGTAAGGTTGTGGTTCCAGGTCTTCTTTAGAGATGATCTCCTCAAAATCTTCGGCAGGTACTTTGAACGAGGCCGAAGGCGGCACACCATCCGGATGGGTAAACAGGAATGATTTGCCGCCAACATTAAAGCACAGGTGTTCGCCCAGTTTAATATCTTCGGTTACACCGGGCAGCTTGCGGCAAATGGTTTGAAGAGTTTCAATGGTCATGGTTATTTTCTATAAATACCGTAGAGGCGCATAATTGCGTCTCCCGGATGCAAAGTAATTAACTGTTTACGATCTTGCATAATCGGAAACGCAATTATGCGTCTCTACAGAAAAAATTATCGCTTCTTTTTGGGCAATTTGATCAAGCCAGATCTATACAGATCAAGCGCCTCATTCAGGATAAAACGGATGGTATCGACCGGCAGATCCTCCATCGGGTCAAAAACCATGATCTTGATTCGGGCACGATCTTCAAACGTCAATTCGGGGTGGTGCAGGTGCTTGCCCTCAACCATGCCCAAAAACGGCCATTGCTTTTTGGAGTGCATCCACAGGTAGCAGAACATCTTTCCTTTATAACAAAAAAAGGGCATGCTATACTTCCACTCTGCAGTGATATTTGAATCCTCTGCCAGGATAATATCGCGCAAAGCTAACAGGCAACTTTTATTAGGTTCCTCTTTAGTTAGGTAGAAGGTATCTATTGGAGTGAGCATGGTCATATATTTTAAAGATAGCGGTTGGTACCGATAACATCATATACTCTCGAGATCAAATTCATTTTTTCCATCTCATTGCTTCGTTCCTACGCATGACATGATAAATAAAGAATGTTCCCGTCAGCAGGTAAGCTTCAGGTGAAGGCGGGCAGAACAATGGTGGTCTTGAGCGCGAGAAGGGGCATAGCAAGTTTTTGCAGAAGCGTTGGGGATGCGCGAGCGCAGCGGGGCAAAATAATTGCAGCCCGTGGTTCTGCCCGCTTTGCAGGGCAAAGGCCTGTGCGGTAAAGAAGCCTATCTGCTGACTTGACTTTTTGGATACTTTTGTGTCAAGACAAAAGTATCTGGCCCCGCGCGGCCAAGAGCGCGACGATTTAAGTCCATAGAAAAAGCTCGTTACCTGCCTGTCGGGGATTGCTTCGTGCCTCGCAATGACGCGGTGGAGATGTAATTGCTCCTTCAGAGCCCAACGGACTTAAACACTCACAATGACATATGTGCCAACCCCACCATTATTTTGACATTCCCCTACCCAACCTTCACCTGCAAAATCCCTATCTTTGCGGCAACATAAATTATCATCTATGCTTAAAGGATTTTTTAATGTTCCGGCCCCGGTAAATGAACCCGTTTTAAATTACGGTCCGCGGAGTTTGGAACGTGTGGCGCTTAAGGCAGCTTTAGAAGCCGGTCGTGCCCAACAATTAGATATACCTATGTACATTGGCGGCAAAGAAGTACGTACCGGCACCAAGCTGGAGATCCGTCCGCCGCATGATCATAAACATTTACTGGCTACTTTCAGTGAAGGCGATGCAAGCCACGTTACAGCCGCTATTGACGCTGCCCTTGCAGCTAAAGCCGACTGGGAAAACCTGGCATGGGAACAACGTGCCGCTATATTCCTGAAAGCCGCCGATTTAATAGCCGGCCCATACCGTGCTGAAATTAATGCAGCTACCATGCTTGGTCAGTCTAAAAACGCTTACCAGGCCGAGATCGATTCGGCATGTGAGCTGATCGATTTTCTGCGTTTTAACGTAGAATACATGACCGAGATCTACAAACAACAGCCGCCTGTATCAGGCAAAGGTGTTTGGAACCGCCTGGAGCAACGCCCGCTGGAAGGTTTCGTGTTTGCGCTTACCCCGTTCAACTTTACCGCTATTGCCGGTAACCTGCCTGCATCAGCAGCAATGATGGGCAACGTGGTAGTTTGGAAACCTGCTTATCCGCAGATCTATGCCGCAAACGTGATCATGAAGATCTTTAAAGAGGCCGGTGTACCTGATGGCGTTATCAACCTTATTTATGTTGATGGCCCTATTGCAGGCGAGGTGATCTTTAACCATCCTGATTTTGCCGGTATCCATTTTACAGGTTCAACCAAAGTATTCCAGAACATCTGGCAAACTATTGGCACCAATATCCACAAATACAAAACTTACCCGCGTATTGTGGGCGAAACCGGTGGTAAAGACTTTGTGCTTGCCCACCCAAGCGCCAATGCCGATGTGGTGAGTACCGCTCTTGTTCGCGGTGCATTTGAATACCAGGGACAAAAATGTTCGGCTGCTTCAAGAGCCTATATCCCGGCTTCGTTATGGCCTGCGGTAAAGGCAAACATGCAGCGCGACATCACTTCGTTTAAAATTGGCCCGGTAGAGGATTTTGAGAATTTCGTGAACGCTGTTATCACCGAAGTATCGTTTGATAAACTGGCCAAATACATCGATGCGGCAAAAGCCGACGAAGGTGTTGAAATTGTTGCCGGTGGTGGCTATGACAAAAGCCAGGGATGGTTCATTGAGCCAACCGTGCTTAAAGTTGAAGATCCGTATTATGTAACCATGTGCGAGGAGCTTTTTGGCCCGGTGCTTACTATTTACGTTTACGAAGACGATAAATTTGATGAGATCCTTGACATTGTAGATAAAACATCAATCTACGCGCTTACAGGCTCAATTATCTCTCAAGACAGGTATGCTATTGAAAAGGCTACCACCCGTTTACGCAACGCGGCAGGTAACTTCTACATAAATGATAAACCTACAGGAGCTGTAGTTGGTCAGCAGCCATTTGGCGGCGCAAGAGGATCAGGCACTAATGATAAAGCCGGTTCAATGATCAACCTGTTACGCTGGGTATCGCCACGCACCATCAAAGAGACCTTTGATCCACCTAAGGATTACAGGTATCCGTTTTTGGCGAAAGAAGTGTAGCCCCACGGCCCCATAAAGGGGAGGAATGGTGGATGAATATAAAAGCGATGAGTTGGTTTCACTCATCGCTTTTTTTATGCAGTTTAACTTAAAAACCTATTGTCATTTCGACGAACAGCGGGAGGGTGAGCGCGCGAGGGTGAGGAGAAATCTTGTACGCCTTGCAAAGCCGATAAGAACGGCCGCCTTGCGCGGCGTACAAGATTTCTCTTTCGCCCCAGCGCTCAATCCCACCCTTGCTCTTTCGAAATGACATTTTTTTATAGTAAAAAGAGCGATGGCCAGTAACAACCCATCGCTTTTTTATGCTATGTCCCTCCCCCTTTAGGGACCCGGGGGGCTACTATTTAAACTTAAAAACAGCATCCATCTTTTCATTGCTGGAGGTGCTTACTTTCATATCGTTGATAGCGCCGGTGCTTAAACTGTAAACCCAGCCATGAACAGAAAGTTCCTGCCCATTCGCCCAGGCATTTTGTACTATGGATGTTTTGCAAAGGTTGTTCACATTTTCTATCACGTTCAATTCAACCAGGCGGTTGCTGCGTTCTGTTTCGTCGGTAATAGCGTCAAGCTCATCGGCGTGTAAACGGTAAACGTCTTTAATGTGGCGCAGCCAGTTATCAATAAGCCCGAACTGGTTATTACCCATAGCGGCGTTAACACCACCGCAGCCGTAGTGGCCGGTTACTATTACATGTTTCACTTTAAGCACGTTCACGGCGTAGTCAAGTACGCTCAGCATGTTCATATCCGAGTGGATAACCATGTTGGCAATGTTACGGTGTACAAAAATCTCGCCCGGAGCAGTATTGGTGATCTGGTTGGCTGGTACGCGGCTATCGGCACAGCCAATCCATAATACCGGTGGTTTTTGGCCGTTAGCCAGCTTATCAAAGTATTCTGGATCTTCGGCTAAAGCGCCTTCAATAAACTTTTTGTTTCCTTCCAGTAAACCTTCGTAGGTGATGTGACTGGTGTCATGAATTTGAGAACTCATAATTTTTTAAGATTGATGTTTTAAGATGCGGTTTGGCGTTTGCCTGGTGCAAACATACGGCTTAGTTTATGCAATGCAAGTGGCGAAACGTCGTAATACATTATAGTGAGTAAAATAAGGGGGATAAAGTAAAAAATGGCAAACTCATACAGGTTAAAGAAATATCCGCCGGCTAATCCTCCAAATAAGTAAAACCCAAGCACAGTAAATCTGATCAATATCTTGTTGCCTGCTGCCTCGGTGTTTTTGGTACGTGGATGGAACCATTCGGCAACCTCACTGCCCAGGTCGGTAAATAAGCCTGTTAAATGGCTTGATTTGATAAGCCCGCCGGAGATATTCGACACCAGGCTGTTCTGCAGCCCCATTGAAAATAAAATGGCACTAATCACAATTTCGCGTTCCAATTGTGTTTCCTGGTAAAAGTTGTGCCCGTACACAGCAACTGCCAGTAAAATAATGGCTTCAATTATCATGGGGGTCGAATTTGCCCGCCACCGGCTCTTTTCTTCAAACGACCGCACTATAAAGCTGGATACAAATGCCCCGGCAAAGAACATCATCAGCCAAACCAAAAAGATGATCATCTGGTGGTAGTTTTGTTCAACAATGTGCTTGGCCAAATTGGCTACGTGGCCGGTTATGTTAGATGTAAAGGCCAAAAAAGCCAGCATCCCCGCCACATTGGTAACCCCGGCCACAAAGGCGGTCGACGAGGCCAGCATCAGGTTTTGTTTAAGGGTGCGTTGTTCTTTTATAGCTTTAAGCATATATATTTCGGCGGCAGAGGTTAAGTTAAATTTACAAAAAACTTAACCGAGTTTATGGAAGCTTGTTTGATGCAACGGATAATAATTAAAACAGATTAGGAATAATTAATAAATTGTCGGGCTAAAAGCTTTCATACTTTAATGATACATACCATGGATATTTGCATAACAACAGGCAAAGGGGGGCAAATGGGCGACGGCAGTGGGATAACTTTTTATTAACCGCATTCGTAAAAGCGGATATAAACAAGATTATAGCCTTCTACCCTTAAATATTTCAAAATTTCTTAATTGATTGATAATAAGTTAAATTTGCGCGGAATTAAAATCCTAAACATGAAACACAAGTACAAAATTATAGTATTGCTGCTTGCCGGCATCACTGCCATTTACACCTCGTGCCATAAGCTTAATATGGCACCTAACAATCAAAGTACCGTAAGCAAAAAAGAAGCGAGTGTACAAATTGCACAAAGCCTTGTTGGTATTTTTAACCCCGAAAACGGAGGCTTTGATTTTAAGAGCGGTTTGAGTATGCCAACAGATCTTTCCCTGAACAAAAAAGGTAAAATCAAGGTTCAATCTGTTGATCCCAGGCCACAATGCGGTGCTAAAATGGATACAACGATATCACTTAATTTGGATCAAAGTGATACTTCTAAGCTTGATATCTGGGCTAAGGTGAAGTATGAGCTTACCTGCACTAATGGCGTTCCATCTGGCGTTACTGCTAACGACAGCTTAAACATGACCATGGTAGGCAGCGGTTTTACAATGGCTTTAAAAATGGGCGAAAACCTGACGCTGAGAAGCCTTAACCCGGGTGTTGAGCACGCACAGTATTCATTTGATGGTCCTGTGAATTATTATGCCAAAGTTGCTTATACCAAACCCACAACAGATCAGCCAAATGTTGAAGGTACATTTAACTATAACTTTAAATCGATAGTAGTTGATCCTACAAAAGATCCTGATTTTATTTTAAGCGGAAGTGCTACATTTTCGAGTAAAGGAAATATGGGAAAAAACAGCTGGAACTACAAAGGAACGATAACATTTTTAGGTGGTCACAAAGCTAAGATCACTATTGACGGTACAGTTTACACTGCCGATCTGATCACCGGAGAGGTGAACTAACATCAGTTAATAATATATAAAAGCCCTGCTCCCTTATCGGATGCAGGGCTTTTTATGTTTTGCATTTTCAACCCCCAATTCTATAAAATCATATTTAAGTGAACATAATATTTAGCGCGGCATGATTTTTATATCGAGCTTGCTCTATGTGGATGTGGGGAATATTTTCCACGTTGTTTTCCTCGAAACGGGGAAAGATGGTTGTGGGTACTTCTGTTTGATATTGTATTTAGGAATATAAACACATAGGTATATTCTATTCAAAAATAGAAAATGAGTTAAAAATAGATATCGTGATGTTTTTTGCCAAATTATTTCGCCTGTGGTATACTTGTTGCAAAATGGGGTAGAAGAGATCTAAACTTTAATCTGATATCACGTTTTATGAAACTAAATCTACGCAGCATATTACCTCTATTGGCAGGTGTAGCTGTTCTTTATTCGGCCTGTACAAAAACAGGGATCAATGTAAAATCCGATTCAACAACTACAAAAGCAAGCGACAACGTAGCCAGCTCATCTATTGCAGATAACCTTGCAAAATCATTAGCAGGTTCATTTGGCGGTGCCAGCGTTAAAGATGGTGTTACCCCATCAACCAATGCTTCAACATCAAAACTTAAAGTACAAAGTACTTACAATTGCGGTTTTTATGTTGATACCAGCCTGAACCTTGTATTTAACCAGGGCGATACTTTAAAAGCTACCAAAACAGGCGGCACTAAATACTATTTTGTATGTGATGGCAACAAAACTATCGGTTACGATTCTGTCGATTCATTAAATACAGTAGGCAGCGGCCCGGGTTATTCTTTCGTTTATAACATTGTGCAGAAGTATAAAGTACGCGGACTTAATACCAACAACTCTAACTTCTCGCTTGATGGCCCGATGAAAGCCTATGTTGATAACGAATACACTAAATACAAAACATTTAGCAGGGTGCACAACACTTATGTGTTCAGCAACCTTTATGTGCATGGCGATGATAACTTTGATATCACCAGCGGTACAGCTACTTTCCGTTCGGAAGGAAAAACAAACGGTGGCGGCTGGGATTACAGCGGTACCATTGTTTTCCTTGGTAACCACAAGGCTAAACTGACTTTCCTTAATAAGATATTCTTAATTGATTTAATTACCGGCACAGCAACACCGGCCTAATCACGATCTTTCAATCAATAAATTATGCCCCGTGCCGGTTTCCGGTACGGGGCTTTTTTGTGTTTGAAATAACAACTTGCTATATTGCCGCCCCAACCTGTTGCTCCCCCTTTAGGGGGCTGGGGGGATCAACCATGAAGCGCCTCTTATCAAACCTAACATTCCAGGTACTTATCGCTATAGCCCTTGGGGTAGTAGCTGGCTTATATGTCAAAGGATTTGCCCCCACTGCTGAGCTCATCAGTAAAACATTCATTAGCCTGATCACTATGCTGATTGCGCCTATCATATTTTTAACTATTGTGCTGGGCATTGCCGGCATGAGCGATATGAAAAAGGTTGGCAGGGTAGGCGGCAAGGCTTTGCTGTATTTTGAGATCGTGACCACGTTTGCGCTTATCATTGGTGTTACTGTGGCCAATATCATTAAGCCCGGTGCCGGCTTTGAAAACCATGCCGCTAAAATGGATACCGGCAAACTGGCTGTATATGAAAAAGCGGCCGCTGAAATGCACTGGGGCGATTTCATTGCCCATATTGTTCCCTCCAATATGTTTAAAGCTTTTGCTGAAGGCGATATTTTACAGATCCTGTTTTTTGCGATCCTATTTGGCTTTGGATTAAGCCGCATGGGCAAAAGTGGCGAAGCTGTTATCGTGCTGTTTGATAAACTCTCGAAAGTGTTTTTTAACATCATGAAGATAGTGATGAAGGTAGCACCAATCGGTGCGTTTGCCGGGATGGCGTTCACAGTAAGTAAATACGGGATCCAAACATTGAAGCCGCTGGCCCTGCTGATGGGTTCGGTTTACTTGACCATGTTCCTGTTCATATTTGTGGTATTGAATATCATTTGCAGGTTGTTCAAATTTAGTCTTTGGGAATACCTGAAGTATATCAGGCAGGAGATATTGATTGTGCTGGGCACCTCCTCGTCCGAATCGGCATTGCCGGCCATGATGGAGAAGATGGAGAAGTTTGGGTGTTCTAAATCGGTAGTGGGTTTGGTGATCCCTACGGGGTATTCTTTTAATCTGGATGGCACTACCATTTACTTATCCATGTGTGTTATATTTTTGGCACAGGTGTTCAATATCCCGCTTTCGCTGGGGCAGGAGCTAACGATCATCGGCATATTGATGATCACTTCAAAAGGTGCGGCAGGCGTAACCGGCAGCGGTTTTATTGTGCTTACCAGTACGCTAACAGCCATTAAAATTATTCCGGTGGAAGGTTTGGCGATATTAATAGGTGTCGACAGGTTTATGTCGGAAGCGCGGGCTATAACCAATGTGATAGGTAATGGCGTGGCAACAATTGTGATAGCGAAGAGCGAGGGGGAGTTTAGGCCACAGGAATGATTTCGGATTTGGGATTTTCGAATTCGGATTTTTTTTTGAGGATTACATTAGTTGATTTTTGATTCAGCGATTTTGTCTGAACTCGAATTAAACGAATTTTTGAAATTTATTGAATTTGCTTTTCATTCTGTTAATTCACTTAATTCTTTTAATTCGAGTTCAGACAGTAACCATCTTTGCGCCTTCGTGCCTTCGCGTTACGCAACCGGATATCATACCCCAACCCGTCAAAAGTCACTTTTATGTTAACATATAAATTTAGATTGCAATAGGGTTTGACATTCGGGCAAAAACTTTAGCTTTGCCGTACTAAAACGAAAAAACCAATGAGTGTACTCGTAAATAAAGATTCAAAAGTTATTGTACAAGGTTTCACCGGTAAAGAGGGTTCATACCATGCCGAGCAAATGATTGCTTATGGCACTCAGTTAGTTGGTGGTGTTACACCAGGTAAAGGTGGCCAAAGCCATTTAGACAGGCCGGTTTTTAACACGGTTAAAGATGCCGTAGTTGCAACAGGTGCTGATGTATCCATCATTTTTGTACCTCCTGCTTTTGGCGCTGATGCCATTATGGAAGCTGCCGAAGCCGGTATCAAGGTTATTGTTTGTATCACCGAAGGTATCCCTACAAAGGATATGATTGCGGTTAAAGAATATCTTACCGATAAGGATGCACGCCTGATTGGTCCTAACTGCCCGGGTATCATCACTGCCGATGAAAGTAAAATCGGTATCATGCCCGGCTTTATCTTCAAAAAGGGTAATGTTGGTGTGGTTTCAAAATCAGGTACTTTAACTTACGAAGCGGTTGACCAGGTTGTTAAAGCCGGTTTGGGTATCACTACAGCTATCGGTATCGGTGGCGACCCGATCATTGGTACGCCAACCAAAGAAGCTGTTGAATTATTAATGAACGATCCGGATACTCATGGTATCATCATGATTGGCGAAATCGGCGGAAATATGGAAGCTGACGCTGCCCGTTGGATCAAAGCAAACGGTAGTAAACCGGTTGTTGGCTTTATTGCAGGTCAAACAGCGCCTCCGGGTCGTCGTATGGGCCACGCAGGTGCTATTGTTGGCGGTGCCGATGATACTGCTGCTGCCAAAATGAAGATCATGGCCGAGTGCGGCATCCGCGTGGTTGAGTCACCAGCCGAAATTGGTGCTGCCATGGCTGAAGAATTGGCTAAGTTAGCTTAAAGCTAAAGGCTGAAAGCCGAAAGAAAAAGCTTTATAATATTTGAGAATCCCGGTCATGGTTTGGCCGGGATTTTTTGTTTAACGTCTAATAAAATTATGTCATTGTGAGGAGCAAAACGGGTATGAGCCCCCGGGTGCGACGTGGCAATCGCATGTTATCAAGAGTGACTCAGCTTCCGTGCGGTTGCCACGCTGCGCTCGAAATGACATAGTTTTTGAACTTGTGCTCGTTTGCAACGTGCGTTTATAGCTTTAAGCTTTCGGCATTTCGCTTTTAGCTCCTATATAAATCAGGTCTTCTGTTTTTTCTTTTTAGCGGCCGGGAAAAGCACATTGTTCAATATCAGCCTGTAGCCGGGTGAATTGGGGTGAAGCTTCAAATCTGTCGGTGGATCATTTACCGCATGCTGGTAATCTTCAGGGTCGTGACCGCCGTAAAATGTCCATTGGCCTTTGCCGTATTCACCGTGAATGTAGCGGGCTTCGTTGGCGGTTTTCATTTCGCCCATGATGGTAACACCGGGTTTGAGCATGCTTTTATTGTAGGCCGTGGTTAGGCCCATAAATCCTTTAATCACCTTGTCATGATCCTGCGTAAGCATGCTGGGCACCACATCCCATTTGGCCGAAAAATCAAACAGTGTGAAGAAATCACGTGTACGATCAACCTGGCGGGTAGTAGTTACATCAATATTGCTGAATGAATGTGATATGGGGTTCATATCCAGCGTGAAATTCTGAAAGGCGAAAGTCTGGCTGAAATCGAGTTTGGATTGTGCATCCTGGTCGGCAGCATCACCATCGAACATGCGTTCGCAGATGTCGGTGTTTGCGGCGGATAATGCAATATCAAAAGTATCGGTACCTGAGCACATGGCAAACAGGAAACCACCGCCGGCACAAAAATCACGAATGTTTTGCGCTACGGCCAGTTTCATTTTTGACACCTTGCTAAAGCCCAGTTTATGGGCCATGGCCTCCTGGATCTTGATATCGTCGGTATACCATTGTGCGTAACGGAAAGCGCCGTAGAACTTGCTGTACTGGCCGGTAAAATCCTCGTGGTGCAAGTGTAGCCAATCGTACTTGGGCAGTTCGCCATGGATCACTTCTTCATCGTACACCAGGTCGTACGGAATTTCGGCATATTTTAAAACAAGGGTAACGGCATCATCCCATGGGAGTTTGTTTTTGGGCGAGTAAACTGCCATCCGGGGCGCTTTCTCCAGTTTAACCAAGTCCATATTTACCGATGGATCACTTACCTCGGTAATAATCTCATTCGCTTTGGCATCGGCAATAACCTCATAGCTTACCCCGCGGATCTTGCACTCTTCTTCAACTTTCTGGCCGTATTTCAGCATAAAGCTTCCTCCGCGATAGTTGAGCAGCCAGTCGACTTCCTCGCCGTTTTTGAGCACCCAAAAGGCTATTCCGTATGATTTGAGATGATCTTTTTGCTCATCATCCATGGGGATTAAGATAGATGCGGCTTTTGATGTTAAAGGTAAAAGGTAAAAGGCGAAAGGTAAAAGGAACTTTAACTTTATAATTAAAAGACGAAATGTAACAAGTGAAAAGTTATTGCCTGATGAATTATCCACGATCCTTGATGATTTGTTTACTGCCGGGTTATCAAATGTAACGAATAAACAGCTAATGTATTTTAACCATTTTTAACACATCAGGGCTTCGGGTATCGGGCAGGTTGTTTTAGTTTTATGCTGCTGTTAAATCCAGGCCTTAAATGAGCTTATCTGTTATCATTAGAAATATTTTCCTTGCGTCTGTATTGTTAATATCCTGTTTGCCTGCGCATGCCCAAAGCGGTAGTGCAGGGATGCGACTTAATCGGGATGTATTAATTAAAAAGCTTACAGAAGCTGATAAAGACCTTGTTTTTAAACAAGATACAGATATTAGCCTGCTGCCTAATTTTGTAGCTGTTGATGCCAACGGAAGCCGGGCCCAGCTAATTGGTAAGCCTGATGAACTGATGATTGTAAAGTGGACCTACGTTTTCAAGGCTGATGAAAAAGTAAATCTCATCGAACTGCAAAAACTGGCCTGGTTTGCCAATACATTGGGAGACCAGGAAGGGCTCGACTGTTTTTTTGCGCAATTGGCCGAATTGGGCAAAGATTATAAAAGACCAGTTACGGAAATCAAGATCTTTGATTCGAAAAGAAAAGGGGAGATCAGTTACTCGCCTAAAGAAAAGACTTTTACCATGACATTTACGCCCTGGTAATTAATAATTCTTGCAAACCTTTCGCGTTTTACCTTTCAGTTTTTACCTTTTTCTTTAATCCTCAATTTTATTACCTTTGCCAACTGTTTTCTAAAAAAACAAAAAAATGAGCAAAGCAATAATCAAAACCGAAAAAGGTGACATGACCGTAGAATTTTACGATCAGGATGCCCCTAATACCGTTGCTAACTTTAAAAAATTAGCAAAATCAAACTTTTACGATAACGTGATCTTTCACCGTGTTATCCCTAATTTTATGGTTCAGGGTGGCGACCCAACAGGAACTGGTGCTGGTGGCGCTGGTTACAAAATTGATTGCGAGCTAACCGGCGACAATCAATATCATGACCGCGGTGTGCTTTCAATGGCTCACGCTGGCCGTAACACAGGCAGCTCACAGTTTTTCATTTGCCACAACCGTACAAATACTGCTCACCTTGACCGTAATCATACCGTTTTTGGTAAAGTGATCGAGAATGTTGACGTTGTTGACGCTATCCGTCAGGGAGACAAAATTTTAGGTATCGAAGTTATAGAGGATTAAGTGAATTTTGATGAGGTGAGTGGTTTATCGGTTAAATGAGATAGATCACTCACTCAATCAACCTGACCAATAAAAATATATGAATTTACAGGGAATTGTATCAGTATCGGGAAAACCGGGTTTATGGAGAGCTTTGGCACAAAACAAAACCGGCTATGTGCTGGAAAGTTTAGATGCGCAAAAAACAAAGCTGATAGCCAACCTTTCAACCGCCAAATTAGCAGCTTTAAGCGAGATCACCATTTTTGGTGTAGAAGACGATATCAGGTTAACTGATGTGCTTGAACGCATGAAAACAGCATCAAACGTACCTGATGTTAAAGCCGACGGAAAAGCATTACGCACTTTCTTTTACGAAGTAGCACCTGATCATGATGAAGAAAAAGTTTACTCATCAGATATTAAAAAGGTAATAGCCTGGTTCCAGATATTAAAACCGCTTCCAATTTTTGAAGAGGYCGATCCAACCCAGGCACCTGCTCCGGTTGCAGAAGAACCAGTTGCCGAAACAGTAACTGCTGAACCGGAAGCCGAACCTGCTCCAAAAGCAAAAGCTAAAAAAGCCACAAAAAAAGCCGAATAATCGGCTTTTTTTGTGAAATAACGCCGCTTATTTGTAACTAAAAATTAGTTGCAAATAAGCGGCGTTATTATTAGCTTTATATTTTACTTCAACGGTTGAAGGAATTGCCCATAGATATGTAGAAAGGGGATTATTATGATAAATAAAAAAGCATTAACGAAAGACAATGTCAAGACAAGAAAAACTAATCGTTCGTCTACTATCTGTCCCTAAAGATTTTACGTGGGATGAGTTGGTCAAAGTATTAAATTCATTTGGATACGAAGAGTTAAAGGGTGGGAAAACCGGAGGATCAAGAAGGCCGTTTGTTGACGGAGATAAGAATATTATAACGCTTCATAAACCCCATCCTGCCAATATTGTAAAGGGTTATGCAATAAAGGAAATTATCGAACATTTAAAGCTGAAAGGGCATTTAAAAGATGAATGATATCATACAGTATAAGAACTACTACGGATCGGTGCATTTTAGCGCTGATGATGAAGTGTTTTATGGTAAAGTTTTAGGAATCAGCGATTTGGTTAACTTTGAAGGCTCATCGGTAAAAGAGCTTAAAGCTGCATTTGAAGAGGCGGTTGAAGATTATATTGATACTTGTAATACTATTGGTAAATTGCCTGATAAAACTTACAAAGGCACATTTAACGTTCGCGTCCCTTCAACCCTGCATAAAGAAGCATCAGTATTTGCTGCAATTAACAATATCACATTAAACGAGTTTGTTAAAATGGCAATGCATTTCGCGCTTCAGCGCAAGGAGCAGATCATCAAAAAATCTGCTGAAAATGATAACGAAATGATAGGAATAGCATAAAACAAAGAAAGCCGAATAATCGGCTTTTTTTGTTTAGTGATCCATTTTTACTTCGTAGCTAAATAATTAGGATTGGGAATAAAATCTCCTTCAATTACTCCTTTTGAATTCACCTTCCATGCACCTTTGATAGCTTGTGGCGGCACGTTTGCATCATGCTCAAAGGCGGCATCTATTTCATACACCCAACCATTAGGATGATTCAACGCTTCTTTTATTGCGCCGGACGCTGGCTTTATTTTTAAAAATGGTGCTTCCTCTTGAGCAATGTTGTCGGCGCGGACTGGCTTAGTGGCAAACAGATCCTTTAATTTAGGCATCCATCGCATCATAAACTATAACCTTTTCCCAAAGGTGGCTGCAATTTTTGATGAACTCCAGGTGGATGGGGTGGGTTTGATAGGTTGCCTGTCCGGCCAGGTCGCTGAAGAACATCAGTTCGGATACCGCCCATGAATTATCAACCACATCGCGTTTTTCGGTGCTGGCTACAATGCCCACACGTAGTTTGCGTACGGTTTCAATTTTAGCAAGGGTTTTAACGCCTGCTACCAGTTTGTCGCGGTCTTCTGTTGAGCCTGGGTTTTTAAGCCAGAAAAATACATGGTGAACTATTGGCCATTCTTCTTTTTGCTCCTTCAGTGATATTGCTGATGCGGTAACTGTGCCAGCAGCCAATGCGGCAGTTGTGGCTATGAATTTTCTTCTGGTTGATTTCATAAGAGGTTAAATAATCGCCTTTAAGGTAGCAAGAAATTATAAATAATCATCAATACGTAGTTCCTTAGGGGTAACCGAAGATATCAGCAAGGCACTCCTCAATATCTTCTCTCATGGCGTCATAATTAGATGGACAATTGGCCACGTGTTCCTTAAACCGGTACATGAATATCGGTATAAACCAAAGAATCCTTATAATATCCCGATCTATATGCTGGTCATTATCGAAATCCAGCTTTGACAAAGCAGTTTTAAGCTCATTATATTTATCCTGATCAAAAATGCCTTCTTTCAATTTACCCAGAAAGCCATCTAATCCCCAACTTTCGTCAATTTTGTTTATGGCCAACAAATCTTCAATATTCATATCAAAACACGTCTAAAACATAAAGAAGCCCAATAATAGGTACCACATTAAAGAATATCACGAGGCCGATATTTTGATCCTGCGTCTCTCTTTTTGCATAGCGGGACAGGAATATAAGGAAAGCTATATAATAGATGAACGGAAATACGAATATTACGGCTAAAAGCAGTCCGGCAGGACCAATAAGCTGGCCCCAGCCTGTTATAATTGGCCATACTACCATCCCGATAATCTCCAGGATGGTAATTACAGAAAGTACTTTTAAAGTTTTGGCTTTGCTCATTTTCAGGTAATGTTTACCATAAAAATAAACAAACCCGGGCTTTTAAGAAATAGAATAGAGCAACAAACTTAAAAATTACAAACACTCCGGTTGCTTGCATTCCTCTTCGGAAAACTCAGGCTCAAAAGTACTATGGCTGATATCCAGATGTTCTAAACGGTGGCGAAGGTCATGTTTAATATTGTCAAAATCGCCTATTGATTCAGGGTTGATCACCAGGTGTGCAGTGAGGGCATTTTCAGTAGTGCTGAGCGCCCAAACGTGCATATGGTGTACATCAACTACACCTTTGGCTTTTTTAAGCTCGGCTTTGATCTTATCCAGGTCCATTTCGGCAGGTACGCCGTCCATTTCCAAACGCAGACTGGCCGTAAGCAGGCTCCAGGTGCCCCGCAGTATCACAAAACCTATTATAAGGCTCACTACGCTATCAATCCAGTATAGTTTGGTAAAGTATATGATGAGGCCGGATATCACCACGCCAAAGGACACTATGGCATCAACAGCCATGTGCAGGTAAGCGCCTTTTACGTTGAGGTCGGTATCTTTATCTTTAACAAATAGCCAGGCCGTAAAAGCATTAATGCCAATGCCTATAAAAGCAACCCAGGCCATTGTTCCGCCCGATACTGTTTCGGGGGTCATGAAGCGCATTACCGCCTCATAAATAATGAAGCCAACAGCAACGAATAATATTACCGCATTGAAAAAGGATACAATAATGGTTGAACGTTTGTAACCGTAAGTATATTGACTGTTAGCGCTTACTTTGGTGAGCTTAAAAGCAAGCAGCGCCAAGGCAAGTGAGGCTACGTCGCTCAGGTTATGGCCGGCATCAGTTAATAAAGATAAAGAGTGGGTGATGAAGCCTGTAATGGCCTCAACCACAACAAACACCGAGTTAAGCACAATACCCCATATAAAAGCCGAATTTAAATGATCGAGCTTGGGGGCATGGTCATGGTGATGGTGCCCATGCCCGTGCGAATGTGAGTGTGAATGATCGTGACCTGCTGACATTTAGCAAAGGTAGGTAAAGATTTTAGATGTGCAGATTTTAGATATGCAGATTCATTTGTTATTCATTTTCTGAACCTTGATTAACTTAATTTCATGATTTCATAAATTTGGTTCTGAGGATGAACTATCAAGGCAATCCTAAAATCCTAAAAATCATGGTTCAGATTATTCATGATGATAAGGCTCCCCCTTCATAATAGTATACGCCCTGTACAGCTGCTCCACAAAGAACAAGCGCACCATTTGGTGCGAAAAGGTCATGCGCGAAAGGGAGATCTTGTCATTAGCCCGCTGATAAACGGAATTGTCAAAGCCATAAGGCCCGCCTATAATGAATATCAAATTGGCCGACGTGGTAACTTCCTTTTTATTAATGTAAGCTGCAAACTGGGTTGAGGTAAATTCGGAGCCTTTCTCATCCATTAATATCACAAAATCAAGCTGGGTGATTTTTTTCAGGATCAGCTCGGCTTCTTTAGCTTTTTGCTGCTCCGGGCTTAGGGCTTTGGTGTTTTTAAGCTCGGGGATTTCGGCAAGCTCCAGTTTGGTGTAGTGTTTTAGCCGTTTTACATATTTATCTATGCCTTCCTTCAGGTAGGCATCCTCAGTTTTTCCAACGGTAAGGAACGTGATCTTCATATCTGAAACAAATAAACGTTTATTTAAAATATATGTGTTTATTTTGGTTGAATTTATCTGCACATGGAACAAACAATTATAACCGACTATACCCAACGGGCAAACCTCGCCGCTACCGAAGCCACAAAATATAAAAGCCTCGCCAATGCCTATTCGCTGCTCCGGCTTGGCCTTTTCGCCATGGTAGCTGTAACTATAGGCATCGCCATCCATTACGACAATTTCAGCATCATTGCCATCGCTTTTGTATTGCTGGTTTTTGCCTTTGCCTGGCTGGTATCGCGCCAAAGCGCTTTTGAAAAACAAAAACAGTACTATGACGACCTGCAGCGGGTAAATGAAAACGAAATAAGCAGTATCCAAACCCACAGCAATATTTACAATGATGGTGCACGTTATGGTAACGATAAACACTTTTACACTTCCGATCTGGATATCTACGGCAACGCGTCGTTATATCAGTTCATCAACCGTACAGCTACCACGCCGGGTAATAACAAATTAGCCAGTTGGCTCAATGCCCCGGCAAACAAGCAAACTGTATTGCAGCGGCAGGAAGCAGTTAAGGAAATTGCCGCAACGAACAGCTGGAAGCTTGATCTGCAAACGCGGCTCATTTTTGCTATAAAACAGGATGTGAACCAGCTTAAAAATCTGTTCAAATACCTGCATATCCCGCTTGATATGCCCGGCGAAAAATGGCTCGCTACTTATACCAAAGTGGCTCCTTACCTATTTACAGCTTTGCTGATAGCGGCTTATTTTTATCCCCTGGCCAAATTGGCGGCAATTGTTGTTGGCTTGTTTAATATGGGTGTGGTATTTTCAAAAGCGGCCTATATCCGCAAAGCCGATCTTATTGCTGGTAAAATAGGCGACACTTTAGCCAACTATGCCGACGTGTTTAAGTGTATTGAAGATCAGCAATGGCAGGCCTCCTATAACAGTACATTAGCGCAGCAGCTAAAAACCAGTAAAACATCGGCCAAAATAAAAGAGCTTGGGCAACTCATTAACAAACTTAATTATCACCTTAACGTTATTATAGGTTTTGTGCTCAACCTGTTTTTTTTATGGGATATCCGCCAGATCATCGCCATTGAAAACTGGAAGCGCCAAAACCAGGACAGTCTTGAAGCCGCATTTGATGTTATTGCCGAATTTGAATCGCTGGTGAGCCTGGCCGGTTTAGCGGTAAATTACCCGGACTGGAGCTTCCCCGTTATTGACGACAGACCGGGCTATACGCTTACTGCCAAAGCCATTGCCCACCCGCTTATTGATGCTACCAAACGTATCGAAAATGACTATGAGCTGGATAATACTTTTAAAGTCGATATCATCACCGGATCAAATATGGCCGGCAAAAGTACTTTTTTACGCACAGTGGGCATTAATACCGTGCTGGCTTTAAGTGGTGCGCCTGTCTGCGCCAAAAGCATGCAGGTTTCTGTGATTACCATGATCAGCTATATGCGGATCAAAGATTCGCTCAATGAGAGTACTTCAACCTTTAAGGCTGAACTCGACCGCCTGCAAATGCTGTTGGCTGCAGTTGAAAACGAGCCGAAAGTATTTTTCCTGATAGATGAGATGCTGCGGGGTACCAACTCAGTTGATAAATACCTGGGATCAAAAGCAGTTATAGAGCAGCTGATCCGCAAAAATGCGGTAGGCATGGTGGCTACTCATGATTTGCAAATCGCCCAGCTCGAAAGTAAATACCCTGATTATGTGCGCAACTTTTATTTTGATATCCAGGTAGTGAGTGGCGAAATGCTATTTGACTACAAGATCAAACATGGTGAGTGCAAAACGTTTAACGCCTCGTTACTGCTTAAGCAGATTGGGATTGAGGTGGACGCGGAGTAGCCTGAACAAGAGTTTGTCTGAACTGGAATTTGTTGAATTATGTGAATGAACAGAATTTTAACATTCAATAAATTCCACAAATTCGTTTAATTCGAGTTCAGACAATAAAAAAAGCCGGAAGCATTTATGCTTCCGGCTTTTTTTGTTTTTCTTGATTCCTGACTCTAAAAGTCTTGACTCCTAAAACTATCTGCCTCCTGTAGGTGAGCCGCCGGCACCCTGATCGCCTTGTTTCATGTCGTCGTTGTTAACACCTTTTTTCTGTTGTTGAGGGTTGCTGAAGCTCAATTTACCAAAGCTGTAGCTAAACGTAATACCGAACGAACGGAACGGGAACGCAAATTTGCTGCTTTGTGTAAACGTTGGCGTTGTTATATCGGTGTTAAAGTTTTTGTAAGTGTTGAATGGCTCAATCGCATTAACACCCAATGCAAGTTTCTTTTGCATAAACTGTTTTTTAAAGCCGAAGCCCATAATGCTAAAGGATGGATTAGAGCCCTGAATGGTACGGCGTGCCGAGTTTTGAACGGCAAAAGCCTCAGCTATAAAGTTGCTTGGCAGCGTAAGCTGAGCACTTAAAAACGCGTTGTACTGTACATATGTATTGGTTTGTGTTTGCTGATGTGTAAATTGATCAATAGCGGTTGGCTTATAGGTATAAGCGTTGATCTGGCCGCGGATGGTCAGGATCTTGAACGGAGTTACCGAACCAAAAAAGCTTGCGCCGTATGAGTTGTTTACACCAATGTTTTGATAAGTAGTTAAAGTGGCGTTCTGATCACCGTTAGGTGGCAGGTTTTCAACTATACCCTCAATCAGGCCTGATGTATGTTTATAATAAGCCGAAAGATTAATTACCGACGATTTTATAAATGTATTGTAACCCAATTCAATAGTTTGCGATATTTCGGGAGACAGATCCGGGTTACCAACTGTTTGTGCCGTGATATTGCTCCTGTTAACAAAAGGGTTCAAAAACTGTAAACTTGGGCGGGTTATGCGCTTGCTATACGATAGTTTAATTGTTTGGGTAGATGTAAGGGCCTTTTGAATAGTTAAGCTCGGAATAAACGTATTGTAATTTTGATCAAAAGGACTAAGATTTTGAGCGCTGTTGATGGGCTCACCATGGATATCCGTATTTTCAAGCCTTGCACCGGTCATGATGGAGTAGCCTTTTGGCAGGGTGAAGGTTAACACTGAATAGCCGGCCCAAACGGTTTGGTTATAGTTATACTTGTTTGAATTTGGATCGCTGAATACAAAACCGCCGTTGTCGTCTGGTACAAAATAATCGGAGATACTTTTTATCCTTCTGATGATATTTTTACCACCAGCTTCCAATTTAAGTACTTTGCTTATAGGCAAGGTATAGTCTGCTTGTATGGTATACTCGTTATTTTTACCATTGATATTATTTTGCAGGGAGTCAAACACTGCAGAGTATAAGTTGGTATAATCGGTTACAATCTTACTGTGGCTCCATTGTGCCGACAGGTCCAGTTCATGACCTTCTTTTTTAAACTTGTGTGTGTAATCAACGTTCCAGTCAAAACCGCCAAAGCTGTTGTGGCCACGGCCATCAGATGTGTATGACTGATCGAGCGCATGGTTAAAATAATAAGTTTGGTTAGTTGTTGATAATGAATGCGGGTCAAAACCACCCTGGTTTAAGCGAACGGAAGTACGTAAGTTGTTGAACGCGTTAAAATCATAACCAGCCGAAACCGAACCTATTACGCCATGGCGTTTAACGCGGCTGGTTCCTGTAGATGTTTGCTCATAGTGTTTGGTAGGATCGTTGTAATTGAAGTTCTGATCGCTTGAGGTGAGCGAAGTTTGCGGCCAAGTTGCGTTACCACCGGCATTTGCCGATAAGCTAAACCTGTTATGATTATAGTTAATATTGGCATTGCCATTGTTTTGGCGTGTACCAATACCACCGCTAACTGAACCGCTGATGCCCGAGACATTTTTTTGCTTAGTAATAATGTTCAGGATACCTGCCGAACCTTCTGCATCATATTTGGCCGATGGTGAAGTAACCACTTCTATGCTTTTGATCTGGTCGGCAGGGATGGTTTTCAATACATCCGATAAGCTGGCCGATGTTGCGCCTGATGGTTTGCCATTGATCAATACGCGCACGTTCTGGTCGCCGCGGATGGATACGTTGCCATTTAAGTCAACCGCTACCAATGGCACTTTCTGTAATACGTCGGTAGCGTTACCGCCAACAGAAGTAAGGTCTTTCTCGGCGTTATAAACTATCTTATCGATCTTGTTTTCAATCAGTGCAGCCTGGCCAACTACCGAAACTTCTTTAAGCGCGTGTGAGCTTGGAGCTAACAGAACCTGACCAAGCTTAGCATCTGGTTTTGATGGGGTAGTAGTTACCTGATCAATAAATTTAGTTGGGTAACCTATAAAGGAGATAGCGAGCTTATACACGCCTGGCTTTATATTGTCCAATTTAAAGTTACCTTTTTCATCGGTTACAACTCCGGTAATTGGCGATTTGCCGCCGCTTCGGTATAAACCAACCGAGGCATAGTCCATTGGTTTTTTTGTAAGCGAATCAATGATAGTGCCTGATATTCTGCCTGTTGTAGTGGGTCCGCCGCCGCCCACACCAAACTGGGCCTGAGCCGATAACGCGAAGCAGAATAATGCAATAAGTATGTAAAAACGTTTCATTTAGTGTTATTTTGGTAATTGGAGGCGAAATTACCTTAAATGTTACACGCTGAATTTTTATTTTCTTACAATTAGTGCATTTGTAATGTATAAGTTACACTATCATGATGTAAACCGTGGATTTTACAATAAACGTTTAAACGAGTGTTTACAATGGTGTGACAAAGGGGGGATTATCAACAAAAAACGTCATTGCGGGGCAAGAAGCAATCCCGGATTAGCAGAGCGACTATAAAGTTCGCCCTGTATAGTTTGGGATTGCTTCTTGCCCCGCAATGACGGTGGTAAGATCACATTTTCTCTTGAGAATGTGCCTTATCTTTTACTGCGTAGTTACCCTCAAATTTAAAGTATCGGCCTGCATGGCGGTAAATATGCCTAAGCCGTTAACAACATTTGTGGGGGTATTTACTAAGTTTTGCGAACTGCCGCGGGTATTGGTGGTAAGTACATTGATGTATTCGTCATTTACCCTTAGCAATATCACCTTATATAGTCCATAGTATTTAAAGGTTGTTTGGGTAATGTTATATATCGAAGTTCGTTCGGTATTGATCTCAAAGCTTGGATTTCTGTTACTCCTTACTGCTATGATCTCAAAAGGGTTACTGTCAGTATTCTTGAAAAGCAGTATATGCTGTAGCGAATCGGGGTTTGTCCAGGTCACGGTTTGGAGTACCTTATCGTTATAAGCCTGATCAAGCGTGTTTGGCTCATGGAATACACTATCTGTCAGTTTAAATCCAACGGGCTTCCCCGGCATCACCGTTGATGCACTTATAGCCACATTATTATAGGTAAACTGCATGGTATAGGTTTTACCGGTAGTTATAAATGAAGCATCGCTGTAGGTGTAAGTGCCATTTGCTCCTTCAGTAAGTTTTACCGTTTGTGCGCCGTTGCTCACGTTGATACTTAAACCGGTTAAGGCTGAACCATAAGTAGCCGTATCTGTGAGGCCTTTTTGCTGATAAACTTTTACAGACAGCGGCTGACCGGCTACCAGATAAGCTTCAACAACCGGTTTGTTCACCGCATTTGTATCAGATGAATTTTTTTTGCAGGCCGATACTATCATCAGGGAGCCGGCTATCAATGCAAGGCATATATATCGTAGGTGTGTTTTTATTTCCATCTTAAGCTTAATGTAACGTTAGGGGTAAAGCCGAGGTAGTTAACATCGGTAGTAATAACCTGGTTGTTTTGCATTTGGTATTCGCGGTACCAGATATTGGTATGGTTGTAAACGTTGAACAGGGATAAGCCTATCGAGCCTATTTTATGTCCGTCTATTTTTAGCAGATCGTAGGATACTGACATGTCCAGCCTGTGGTAAGCAGGCAACCGTTCGGCATTTTTATCGCTGATGTTAAGGTAAGTGATACTATTGCCATCAACCGTTTTAATGGTATAGCTGGATAGGGGAGCCGTATACGGGTGCCCGGTGCTGAAAAGGAAGGTAGCAGCGAAATTCCAGCGCTGGTAATGGTACATGTTGATGGATTTAAACTCATGGCGTACATCCTGATCGGCAGCATAATAATCGTTGCCAAAAGCCGAGAACTTGTTTTGGGCCTGGGCGAGGGTATAGCTGATCCAGCCGGTATAACGGCCCATCTTTTTCTGCACCAGGAACTCAACACCTTTGGCACGGCCGGTTCCCTGGTAAAAATCTTCGGTTACGGTTTGTGTTTGGTTTTGATTAGCATCCATCCTGAAACCGCCGCCTGCAGGCTGTGTTTGCCTTACGGTGTACTGGGTAAGGCCGCTAAGTGTTTTGTAGTATCCTTCAATGCTGAACAAAAACGCATCGGTTTCATAGCTGGAGCCTAATATAAAATGCCTTGACATACCAACAGGGATATTGCTATTGTTGGATAACACCCAGAAATTTCGGTTCCCGCCCAAAATATCCTCCCGGATCACCTGGTTCTCGAACTGGTAAAACTGCCCGGTTGCACCTTTTATGGTAAACTTATCGGTGAGGCTATAACTTGCTGACAGCCGTGGTTCAAAATACGGTTTGGCTGTAGGTCCAAAATAACTGGCGCGTAAGCCAGGCTGAATATGAAATTTATTGTTTGGGTCGATAGACAGCTCGGTGTAAAAGCCAGCGAGGATGGCATTATTGTGCTGATTGATGAGTTTGCTGGTATCGTTTTGAGTGTACTCATAATCAATTTTTTTGTAGGATGCAAAACCACCAAAAAGCAGTTTGTATTTGTTGCTGGCTGTCCATTCCCATTCAGATTTGTAGCCTACGTCTTTCAGGTTGTTGGTTTCGAGCGTGCCGGTACTTAGGGTATGCGAAATGCCGTTGGTATCAATCTGTGAAAATCCCGAAGTGCTCCTGTTCCTGTCGTTGAAATAGGATGAGTAGGTAATGTAATTGTTGGAGTATAGTTTCTTATTCCATTGCCTGAACCATTTGATACTGCTGCCGAGGTTGCCGTACTTGGTATAGTCGGTAATATTGATCCCGCTGCTGCCTGACGACAGGAATGATGGCAGCCCCAATTGCCGGCTGTTATCTGTTTTATCGGTACCGGTATATAAACTCCATGAAACTTTATCTTTTTGACTGATGCTGTACGTGTACTTGGCATCAAAATCATAAAAGTATGAGCTTGGCGTAATCTGGTTGGCAAAGCCACCGCCTCCAAAGCCTCCCCGGCCACCACCACCCGGACCGCCGCTCTGTGTGGTTGAAGTTTGGTTAAACTGGTTAAAGATCTTGTTATAAAACGGTCCCTGGTATGAACGCCTTACAGCTAATAGCAAGGTCGACTTGTCCGACAGCGGCGTTTCCAGGTAACCGCTGGCGCTCAGCAAACTTAAATCGGTACCGATATTGGTTTCGTTTCTATTCCCTTCCTTACCATTAAGTTCGGTAACACTCGAAAGCCTGCCGCCGTATTTGGCCGTAAAGCCGCCTTTATACAATTGCACATCTTTAATGGCGCTGGCATTAAAAGCGCTGAAGAAACCGTACAGGTGGTCGACCTGGTAAATGGTAAAGCCATCCAGCACAACCAAATTCTGATCGGGCGTACCGCCGCGCACATAGGCTCCGGATGACGACTCGTTGGTGCCGCTTACGCCGGGCATCAACTGGAAGGCCCGTAGTACATCCTTATCACCCATGGTAGGCAGCTTATCCAAATTGGCCGGCGAAAGCTGTAACACGCCAACCTGCCTGCTATCTGTATTCATAACGCCGCTTTTTTTACCTGTAATGGTAACCTCGTTTAAACTGTTAAGTGATGAATACAAACCACAGATCAGCGGCGAATTCAGCTTCTCTGAGCTCAGCCTGAAATAGTCGGTTTGGTAACCTGTATATGAAACCTCCACTACCGACGTATCTGAAGGTACCTTGAACATGGTAAAATAGCCGTCGGAGTTAGTCATTACGTTGAGATCGGTTCCCCTGATCTTCACTGTTGCCGATGGGAGTGATTCGCCCGTTTGCTGGTCAATCACCCGGCCGTTAATGCTGACCAGGAAATGTTTGGGCTTAGCCCTGGGCCCCTCAATCTCTTTGGCTTTTACTGCATTGGCGGCCTGCAACGAGAGTTTATTGAGCTTTTGCAGCCGGGCCAGATCGTCGGTGTTTTGGAGGATGTAAATAGTGCCGCTTGACTCTATCCAGTAATGCAGGTTGTTTTCATCACAAACTTTGGCAATTACTTCTTTCAATGGTTCTTCGAAAAAATGCTCTACAACGTCCATTTCATGCAAAGGTTCCCGTTCAAACACGATGCGAACCTTGTAGTTCATGGCCAGTGTATCAAGAAGCTCATCAAGCGGACATGAGAAAAAATGGTTAACTACGATCTTTTTGAGTTTTTGCTGCGTTTGCTGACTATGAGCCACCGAACAGCACAAAACAAGGGTGGATAATAACAATAAGGAAAATTTCTTCATGTAGGGGTATATATTTTCTTCAGTGCCGAAATTGCACCATGTTTTGAAGCAGCTCAAATAAAATCGACCATAAGAGGCTTTGTGTCGACAAGACGGCAGGATGTGTGGTAGGGAGATTGGTGGGATATCGGGGTAAGTGACAGTTATTAGTGGCAGTGGCAGATTTTGAGGCAGCGATATGGGAAAATGCTTATAAAGAAGGCCGAGAGCAGCGCGGCAATCGTACCGAAGCAGAGCCGCCGTGTATAGTATGCGATTGCCACACCGCGCTACCTAATTATATAATAAAAAAATTATCGTCATGTTGAACTTGTTTCAACACCTCACTCGCTAAGCCACATGCTAAGCAAATCGCCTACCTTTCTTGTGGGGTGCTGAAACAAGTTCAGCATGACGGCATGGAGATATCATTTCAACTTCTGAGTCTAGGGATTTAAACACTCACAATGACCTGTTTGCTTACACCTTCCCAATCATCCTGTTAATCACATCACGGTAACCATCGCTTAGCGGGATCTCGGTGTTGATAAGTTTGATGCGGGCGCGACGCATCTGTGATACATGGTCGAGGTTAACAAGATATGATTTATGCACCCGGAAAAATTGATTGGGGGGTAATTGCAGCTCAATAGCTTTGAGGCTGATGCGGGACAATACCGGTTTTTGCTGATTAATGAGATGTACTTTGATGTAATCTTTAAGTCCCTCAATGTATTCAACCTGGTCAAAGCTGATCTTTACCAGGTTATAATCGGCATGCAAAAAGAAATAATTTTTAGTTGTGGGCTGCGGTACATAACTGCGGCGAAGTTCATACAGGTCAAGCGCCTTGTGGCAGGCCTTCAAAAAACGATCTAAGGGTACAGGTTTAACCAGGTAGTCTACCACGTCAAGCTCAAAGCCCTCTACCGCAAATTTTTCATAAGCGGTTACAAATATCACCATAGGCTTTTGAGTAAGGCTCCTGATAAGCTGTAGCCCGTTGATACCCGGCATGTATATGTCGCTGAAAATAAGATCGATCTGCTCCTTCTGCATAGCTATGATCGCTTCACCCGCGTTACGGCACCGTGCTACCACCTGTATGGTGTTCACGTGCTTGAGGTTATCTTCCAGCAGGTCGAGCGCCAGCGGCTCATCGTCAATTATTAAACATCGCATCATTTAAGTTCCAATTGCAGCATAACTATATAAGCCTGCTCGTTTTTATTGATATATAGGTTGTGTTTACCGGGATACAGCAGTTCCAGCCGGCGTTTAACATTGGCCAGGCCAATACCCGAGGCATTATCTTTACTTCCCTCGGCCGGGTTGTACACATTTTGTACGCTGAAGCGAAGGTTTTTTTCATCGGTAAAAAGCGTAATGGCTATCGCCGGTGCTTCAATATCGCCGGTGCCATGTTTAAAAGCGTTTTCCACAAATGGGATCAGCAACATGGGTTCGATACTTTTATCGGGCGCTTTGATATCGGAGCTAAAACTGATCTTCACCTGGTCGCGGAAACGGAGTTGCTGTAGCTCAATGTAACTGCGGAGATAGTCTTCTTTCTGGCACAATGTAACTTTTTCGGCATCGGTTACATAAAGCATGTAACGCAGCAGTTTGGAAAGCTGGATGAGCGTGGGCTCAACTGCCGAAGGGTTTAAGCGCGAAAGCGCTACGGCACTGTTAATGACGTTAAAAATAAAATGCGGGCTGATCTGCGAGCGCAAAAATGCCAGTTCAGAGATCAATGAAGCATTATCGATATCCTTTTTTTTGTTGATGACCTTAAATTGATCTGCCAGATAGTGATAAGCAAAGCTGCCGGCAGTAATGGACAATAACGGGAAAATAACCAGGAATGGCCCCTGCGGTCGGCGATGTTGCCCCATCCACGGAAAATGAGGCACTGGGAAATAATGACGTACAGCCATCAGTATTAAATTGAATACCACAAAGGAGGCAAGCAACGCGAAAAAGTAAAGCCAGATATTCTTTTTTAAGATCTTCGGAATAAGGAAAAATGCGTTCAGGTAAAACTCGGCCGCCAGCACAAGGTTAAAACTGATAATGTGCCCCAATGAAAAAGCAGGCTGTGGAAAGCCCCGCATATCCGGCCTGGAAATTACGGGCGTAAATATGATCAGTGCCCAAAATAACAGATGGATACAAACTTCTATAATCAGCGCCGGTTTTATCCGTTTAAACATATCATGCTAAGGTAGCCTCATTTTAAACCCGCACTCAATGTAATAGACGAGGGGGCAAAATGTGCCGACGAAAGTAAGTTATCTGTTGTGTGGAAACCTAATTTGTAACGCAGTTTTAATCATATTTAACATCTATTAACATTTGCAGGCAGATGCTTGAAAATAAGCGCGTTTGCTGCACAAACTGGAAGCATTTCTGTTAAATTTGTTTAGCAATTCATTACCTATGGCAATAATTAAACCTATCCTCCGAATTTTTGATTACGATAAAGCTATTGAGTTTTATATTACCTGGCTCGGCTTTAAAACTGATTGGGAACACAAGCCCGAAGGTGTACCGGTATATATACAAATATCCCTGCGCGACGTAGTACTTTACCTCTCCGAACATCACGGCGATGCCAGTCCCGGTAGTCACGTCGCAATTGACGATTTTAGAGAGCTAAGGGATTATCACGCCCATCTCATCGCGAAAAAATACAAGTATAACCGCCCCGGTCTTGAAGTACCTGAGTGGAACGACAAGTCCATCACCATGACGGTTCACGATCCTTTTGGCAACAGATTAACATTTAGTGAGGAATTGAAGGGATAGGTTGTTTGTTAAGAAAGAGTTATTTATAAAGCCCGAAGAAATGATTATGAGAAAATGAATTTTATAAAGCAACTCAACCAGAATTGCAAAGAATTGCTTTTTAATTAGGAGGCACCTACGGAGCCGACTTCCTTTTTGTTGTTTACTACAAACATGGTACTCCTCCGGAGTTTAGTATGCTATACTTTTCAAACTCCGGAGGAGTGCCATGTTTGTAGGCAAAAATATTATATAAAAAAAAGGCTCCAGCGGAGCCTCCTGTCGCCAATTAGTTTACTATGGCAAAGGTTTTTGTATTAATTATCTCTTTAATTATAAAACGTCCATGAAACGCCAAACTTCAGGATGGCATCCTGTTGAGGGTAGCGGTTAACTGTGTAATAACCTTTGCTCCATGCACGCTGATTGATATAATCATAAGCAACAAACAGATTAGTACGTTGCAGCGTTGCTTTAAAAAATACGCCGAATATAGGGTATGATGAAAACGTGACATTGGCGCCATTATAAAACTGGCCTAATCCCGGAGCATATGAAGGTGCAACGTATTCTGTATTGTACCTTGCGTTTAAGCCCATGCTGGCGTGAAGTACATTAAGTAATGTTCTGTTAACATAAAGATTGCTGTACGCATAAACTTCGGGCGTACGAAGCGTGTTTTGATAATCGGTTTTTTGATATACCACGTAGTTATCAAAATGCAGGCTCCGGTAGGTGAAGTTTTTACCGAGACTTACTTTTAACAGGTTAATGGAACTATTAAGTTGTGCCGGGCGTACATCACTTCCGCCATCCTGAGCGGTAAAATACAGGTAATTGCTGATCAAAAAGTATTCAACTTTTAAATCAATTTGCAGGGCATTGTTAATGTAGTTGAATGATGCACTGGTGGTTTTTTGATTGCTGAAATCGTTATGGAAAATATAATGATTGGAGATCCAGTTGTTATAAACCAATGGCGGCGAGCTGTTTTGTGAATAGGCCTCTAAAATGATCTTACCTGTTTTTTTGCCACCGGCCAGTGTAAGTTTGGCATCATAAAGATAATTACCAAAATCACGACCCTGGGCGATCTGCCTGAAATCTGCATCAAGGGCAATCCTGTCGCTGAAGCGGTAGCCAAGTTTAGCCTTCAGCGTAATGTCCTGGAAAGTATTGTGCTGTACCTTATCCTGGTGAATGTATTTTGCGCCATACTGGTTAAGGGTAGTATCGCTAACATATTGGTTGTAGGAGTAAAAGTCATGCACAAGGCCCAAATCAAGCTTAAGCTCATTCTTTACAAACTTCATCGATTTACTCCGAAGGTAAAAACTATACGAAAACTCATTTTGGATATGCGTCACCACTGTCGAATCCCGCGACCGGTTATTGCTGTAATAATAATCGGGGAACACATTATAGGTATCAACACCACTTTGCTTGTACAGGTACCTGCTGTTTGATATATGCAGGGTATGTGATACGCGCTGGGTAGGCAGGATCTTTGAGTTATCCTTGCCTTTATTTAGGCTATCTATCCGGCCTAAATAGTAAAACTGTTTAATGTAAAGTCCCTTATCGTTCCAGTTTTCATAACTGTAAGGCAGGCGCACCGCTGCCCTGTCTTTTGAAAAGGCGTTGTTTACATTGGTACTGGTAAATACCGAATCGTTGAGGATACTGCCGGTTTCGGGCGCTTTAAGGTTATTGAACAACAGGTTGGCCAGCAGATTATACCGTTTACTTTTTGATTCATACCAGGTAAAAATGGAAGCATTTAAATCGCTCACGTTTTGGCCCAATACATTGTTAAAATTGTAAAATCCCCTTGATCCGTTGAAATTAAGATTAAAACCGATATTCCAGTTGGGCTTTATATTTTGGGTATGGACGATATTGAACAGCTGTATGGCCGACCCACCGAAGGCATTGTAAAGTGTAAGCTTGGTATATGGTACCCGTGTGTTATAATAATTGATATCCTGGGGCTTCAGCGCGTAAATATCCAGTGAGTGTAAACCCAGATCAAATCCTATGGTCCTGCTGGGCTCAAAAAGCAAGGGCCGCTGCGACAAACCAATATTGCCTAAATGGATCCGTGGACTGCGCGGATCAATAAGCGGACTATAGATCTCAAAGTTATTGATACCGGTATCAATCGGAAACATCTGTGTACTGTCGTTCAGCAAACGTTCATTGGTAACACGGATGAATTTTGAGCTGAAGACTACCGAGTCCTTTTTGTTCTCTTCCTTACGCCGTAAACTGTCCAGGAGCTGATCGTCGGTCATTTGTTTTTCCTGCCGGCGTGCGGTATCACGGGTAGGCAGGTTACGTGGATTGGTACGGTTTCCATACTGCGCAAAAGCAGCCTGTACCGACATACACATCAGTAATAAAAAAAAATATTTGAGCTTTTGGCGCATTAATTACCGGCTATCAATTCTTTAAGTATCTGGGTCATTTTGGGTTCGGCTTCCTGCGCTATAGCAAGGATTTCTTCAAGCGTTATCGGCTTCAGTATTTCAGGGAAACCTTCATCTGTTAATACCGAAATTGCAAATGTTGGGATGCCCATGTGGTTGGCAACAATAACCTCGGGCACGGTGCTCATACCAACGGCATCACCGCCTATAATGCGCAGGTATTTATACTCGGCACGGGTTTCAAGGTTAGGACCTGTTACGGCTACGTAAACCCCTTTATGGCAGGTTATATTGTGCTTTTGGGCAATAGCCAAACCTTTTTCGATCATATCATGACGGTAAGGTTCGCTCATATCCGGAAAGCGTGGGCCAAGTTCTTCATAATTGCGGCCAACCAGCGGGTTTTGAGGCTGCAGGTTAATATGATCTTCAATGATCATCAGGTCACCCTTTTTAAAATCGGGGTTAAGTGAACCGCTGGCGTTTGATACGTACAGTGTTTTTATCCCAAGGTATTTCATCACCCTAACCGGGAAGGTGATCTGCTGCATGTTGTAGCCCTCGTAATAATGCAGGCGACCCTGCATGGCAACAACTTTAACACCTGCAAGCGTACCAAAAATAAGCTTGCCCGAGTGGAACTCCAATGTTGAGATAGGAAAATCAGGTATGTTAGAGTACATCAACTGTTTTTCGACCTCAATTTCTTTGACAAGGCCGCCAAGGCCAGTGCCTAAAATTATACCCACTTCGGGTTCAAAATCTCCTATGCGGTTTTTGATATACCGGGCGGTGCTTTCAATATTGTCTAACATATGTTTGTACTAATTCGTCAAATTGTTGTTGCCCGTTATTTAAAAAACTTATACCTATTGGCAATACCAAAACGGGCAGTTTTTTAACCATCGGAAGCAGGTCCTGTTCCCCTAAACGCTGCGCATCCTTTTCTGTTGTGATGATCACTTTTTTTTGTGATGCACAGGCCGAAAACTCATCGGCAAGTTTACTGATATTTTTTAAGCTAAAACGGTGATGATCGGGATAATTGTGATGAACAACCAGCTGTGTTTGCTTTTTGAGATGTGCTAATAATGGTTTTGGATTAGCTATACCTGTGAGTAAGAAGATAGTGGTTTGATTGTCGATGGCATTTATAACCGTAGTGCCGTTCATTGCCTGAACCGGCAGATAGTTTATCGTCGTAAAAAATAGTGACTGATGTGGATATGGCTTGATCCTTTTTATCACCCGCCCCTGTTCAAGGTCTGTTAGCGAAGCGGGGCATTTACTGATGATGGTTACATCCGCCCTTTTACGCCCTCCAAACGACTCACGTAGGTTACCTGCCGGAAGCAGGAAATGAGGCTCATTAACCCGGCTGTAATCAAAAAGCAAAATGCTGAAACCAGGTTCAAGCGCACGGTGCTGGTAGGCATCATCTAAAATAATAATATCATGATTATCCTTTAACTGCTCAACACCATTAACCCGCTTTTCGCAAACAGCCACATCAACATCCGGAAATTTATGTTTGAACTGGGCTGGCTCATCGCCAATGTCTGATGCCTTACTTTCGGCAGTAGCCAGTAAAAAGCCCTTGGTTGCGCGACCGTAGCCCCGGCTAAGTGTAGCTATGTTATAATTGCTCTTCAGTAGCCTGATCAGGTATTCGGTCATCGGGCTTTTGCCTGCACCGCCAACGTCCAGATTACCAACTACGATCACCGGCATATCAAACCCGGTACTTTTAAAAATTCCCTGGTTATAACACCAGTTACGGATACCCACAACCAGGCCGTAAATCAGCGAAAAGGGTATTAAAAGCCAGCGCAGGAATTTCATATATGGTTTTTCTCAACCCGTCATTGCGAGGTACGAAGCAATCCCAAATTACAGGTCCGCTCTGTAGAGTTCGCGATTGCTTCGTACCTCGCAATGTCGTTTTTCTTCTTTTAAATTTCTGAAGAACAGCAAAGTTAATATTTGATACCAATTTACTACGAGCCTATCACCCCAAACTGCTTTAAATGGTGCGTAAAATGTTTGCCATGCCATATGATCCATTCATAATAATCCAAAGGACCGAAACCTCCGTGGATCACTTTAACATCATTCGTGTTGAAATACCTGTCGAAAGTATCCAGCTCTTTCATTAATTGATTAATGGCTTTTTCCAGGTCGGGATACGTTAGCGTATGGGGCAACTCTTCCAAAATAATATTGCGGGGCATTTCGTTGTCGGTGTAGATACCGTTCTGCTTACGTGCGGCGGTATTTTCATGCGGCCCGTCCCAGGTTGGGATCCTGGTGCCGTTGGTGTATTGAACCTGGGTTGCAAGGTGCTCGATCATTTGTTGAGGTGTCATTTTACCCCAAAGCGGCTTAGCCTGCGCATCAAGATTAAGGAATAAGCGATACAATACTTTGCGATTGGTGATATCAACAAACTGGCTCATGAGGTAACGGGTTTTTAGCAAATATAAAAAACGTAGTATTTTGAATAGTACCTCCACATGAAACAGATGGTTGCCCGTTATTTTAAAATTTGTATTTTCATCTTCTCAGATCGCTTATCCCATGAAACATAAACTTACCTTCCTGACGCTGTTATTGGCAACGTCAGCCTTTGCTCAAACCGATAGTAAACTCATCGCTAAATTGAATGATGCGGTAAAGGATTTCCACGGGCAGGTTGGGATCTATGTTCATAATCTGAAAACCGGTAAAACAGTCGAGATCAATGCCGATACCCTGTTCCCCACAGCGAGTATGATCAAGGTAAGCATTCAGTGCGGGGTGATGGATAAGATAGAGAAGGGGGAACTAAAGTATAATCAGAAACTGGTTTACCGCGATTCATTGCTTTATGCCGGTGAAGACCTGTTGGGCTCTTTTAAAGATAAAGATACTGTGCAACTAAGTAAAGTAGCCATGCTGATGATCACTATGAGCGATAATACAGCGAGCCTATGGCTGCAAAAGCTGGTGGGCAGTGAGTATATTAATAATTGGCTCGATCAGAATGGTTTTAAAGTAATGCGGGTAAATTCAAGGGCTCCGGGCAGGGAAGCTATGCGCAAAATTTACGGCTGGGGGGTAAGTACCCCGCGCGAAATGAGCCGCCTGTTCACCATGATCCGGGAAGGTAAAGCCGTAAGCCCGGCTGCCAGTGAGCGGATGTACCGAAACATGGGGCGCATTTATTGGGATGAGCATGCGCTATCGCAGATCCCGCCGTATGTGCATACCATATCCAAACAGGGGGCAGTTGATGAATCGCGGTCGGAAACTGTGCTGGTTAACGCCCCGCATGGCGATTACGTATTTTCTATTATCACCAATCATAATACCGATACCAGCTGGACACCCAATAACGAGGCCGGTTTACTGATTAAAAAAGTATCGGCCCTGCTGTGGCATTATTTTGAACCTGCTGATAAGTGGCAGCCTGCGGATGGAGTGGATAAATTTATGCTGAATGAATAATAGATAAAAAAGAAGTTACCAGTATGAGTCCATCGATGGCCCGAGAGGCCTGTATATAGCGGTAATTTGTAATAATTGACATTCAAACGATAAAAATTTAAGTAATATTTTATGCAGGATAGCTGTTAATTGTTAGCCATTTGCTATTATTGGCAATCGATTACAATGTGTGATCTGTACACATTTAACTACACCTAATTTTATGCGTAAATTATTTACTTTATTACTATTTATTGCCATTGCATTTTCGGCCCGGAGCCAAGCCACGGGCGATTTTTCGGGCACCATAACCGATAGTAAAAGCCAGCCCATTGCGGGCGCTTCGGTGTACCTGCTCAATACCAACTACCAAACCAGTGCCGACCGAAGCGGGAAGTTTATCTTAAAAAATATTCCTTCCGGAAAATATACCCTGCACATCAGTGCCATTGGTTATGCCGCCAAAAATATCCCGGTTAACATTATCGGTACAAGTCGCCCTATAACCATCCAGTTGAATGATGCCAGTAACCAGTTAGATGAGGTTACTGTATCTGCCCAAAAAACGGAAGAGCAGGCTCAACGTGTACCTTTCAGTATTTCAACCCTATCGGCCAAGCAAATACAGGATTACAGGCTTTGGGATTTGAAAGACCTCACCGCTATTGTCCCTAACTTAAACTCGGGTGCACCCGGTGATGGCCGTACTGTTACGGGCATCCGCGGTATTGTGACTACGTCGTATGATCCTGCCGTGGCAACCTATGTTGATGGTGTAAACCAGTACGGGCTGGATACTTATATTCCGCAGTTGCTTGATGTGGATAGGATAGAGGTTTTGCGCGGTCCGCAGGGAACGCTTTATGGTCGTAATGCTACCGGTGGTGTTATCAATGTGATCACCAAACAGCCATCAAATACCTTGAGTGGTTTTGCTGGAGTTGATGTTGGTAATTATAACCAGCAGCGTTATACCTTAGGTATTAAGGCGCCATTGGTGAAAGACAAATTGTATTTAGGCGTAGCCGGAATCTATTCTGGCTTTAATGGTTTCTATACCAATACATTTAACAATACCCATTTTGATAAGCAGCATTATTTTTTAGGCAACTATTACCTGAAGTTTTTAGCTACTTCAAAACTGGCTTTTACGCTGAACGTTAAAAACTACAACAATCGCAATAACGGCGCGTTCACTTTAGCCGGCTCGCCTGATGATGCACTGAGCCACCCTTTTGAAGTTAACCAGAATGCCACCACCAAAATGATTGATAATACCTTTCAATCGTCATTAACGGCTAATTACAGCGGCAGTGACTTTAACTTCACTTCGCAAACCTCTTACCAGGTAAATAACAGGTATTATACCACGCCTATTGATGGCGACTTTTCACCCATTGATGCCGTATCTATCGTAAATAATTATGGCGGTAAATGGAATAAAGTGAAAACCACTATCCAGGAGTTCAGGTTTACCTCTCCTGCTTCATCAACCTCAAAACTGAAATGGGCAGCCGGTACTTATGGCTTTTACCATTATGCACCAAATAAACAAGGAACCTATTTTGGCGATGACGCAGCCGCAGTTGGCTCGCCGATCAGTGATTTTACCAGCATCAACACCAATACTGATCGTAACTACGGTATAGCAGTTTACGGACAGGCTACTTATGCTGTTAGTGAGCAATTTGATGTTACAGCGGGTTTGCGTTATGATTACGAGCACAAAAAAGAAAATATAATGGGCGAGTTTCTGCCAAACGGTGGCGAATCAATGGTTACCCGCTCGGATACTTCTTCAACAGCGCACTATAAAGCGTTTACGCCTAAAGTGAGCCTGGCTTACCATGTATCGGCACATAATAATTTGTTTGCTACTTATAGCCGTGGTTTCCGTGCCGGTGGTATTACCGAGTTAGGTTCTGATCCCTCGTCTCCGCCGCTTTATTCTTTTAAGCCTGAGTACAGCAACAACTTTGAAGTAGGTTCAAAGAACGATTTTTTAGATAACCGCCTGCGTGTAAATGTAACCGCGTTTTATACCCGTGTTACTGATGCACAGGTGCCAACGTTGGTGCTGCCCGATGCTATCACCATCACTAAAAATGCAGGTAAGTTAAACAGCAAAGGTATTGAGGCCGAAATTAACGCCACTCCAATTAAAGGCCTGGAGTTTGATTACAATTTTGGCTATACCCATGCGCGTTACACTACATTAGTGGTAGGCAGCAATGGCGAAGAAGTGAACTTGAAAGGCAATAAACAAATCTACACACCAAACATTACCAGCATGCTGGCTCTTCAATATGCTTATGACCTGGGTGGTCCGCTGAAAACAAAGCTGATTGCCCGTGGCGAGTGGCGCTATCTGGGCGATCAGTATTTTGACCTCGCCAACCAGATTGAGCAAAAAGGATACAACAAGTTTAATGCAAGGGTAGGTGTAAGCACTAAAAGGTTCGGCTTGTTTTTCTGGGAGAGTAACATCGCCAATAAAAAATATATTGACTATGCTTATGATTTCGGCGCAACGCACTTAGGTAACCCACGTACTTATGGGGTATCGTTGAATACTACTTTTTAATTTTAACTGCACGTTCAAACGTCCACGTTTGAATGATTGTTATTTTAAGCGTCCACGCTCCCGGTAGGGAAGCGTGGACGCTTACTTTTTGAATGGATCAAGCGTGGACGCTTGATCTGGTGACGGTCCATTAATTAGCTTTAAGCTTTGTGCATTCTGCTTTTAGCTTTTATATAATAATGGTTGTTTTATCCTATGTTATCCCGGATATTTTTTGTTAATTCAATCAAAATCTGATCGTTAATAAACCGTAATTATCATGAAAAAGAATATCCTGCCGCTGCTCATTGCTATTATAAGTATTGCCGTCACTTTTCCCGCACATTCGCAGGTTATTACCAAATACGGCGATAATGTAAGTACCCTTGATGGCATCATAAAAGCTTATTACGGTGTAGTCTCCGTTAAAAAAGGCGAAAAAGTAAGCTATGAGCGTGACAGTCTGCTGCATATATCCATGGAATATCACAAACTGGCCGACCCGTCGCTATCAAAAAATGGATTTGATGAGAGGGAGATAGCCCGCCGGGTTGAAAAGTTTGGAAGTATTTATCACGTTTGGAGCACTTATGAATCACGTAACACGGCCGATGGCCCGGTAACCGAACGGGGTATCAACAGCATTGAACTGTTTAATGACGGTACCCGTTTCTGGATCCTGGCCTGGTTTTATGATGGAGAGCGTAAAGATAACCCGATACCGGCGGAGTATTTGAAATAAGTCTAAAGTCCTGAGTCGGAAGTACAAAGTCTTGAAATCATTGCGGGAATTTAAGTTCTGCTCCTTGCTGACTTTAGACTTAACACTTTGAACTTCTAACTTAAGACTTCCGACTCGGCACTTTAGACTTTCCAACTAAATACCTAACTTCACCGCCCTGAAATCATATACTTTAATTATGAAATTATTAGAAGGAAAAACCGCGTTGGTTACCGGCGCGTCAAAAGGAATAGGCCGTAAGATTGCCGAAAAATTTGCCGAGCATGGCGCTAACGTAGCTTTCACTTATTTATCATCAGTTGAAAAAGGCCAGGCTCTTGAGCAGGAACTGCAAAGCTTCGGTACTAAAATAAAAGGTTACCGTTCCGATGCTTCCAAATTTGAGGAAGCTGATAAACTGATCACCGATATTGTTGCTGATTTCGGTACGCTTGATATCGTTGTTAATAATGCCGGGATCACCAAAGATGGTTTGCTGATGCGTATGACCGAGGAAAACTGGGACGAAGTGCTTGACGTAAACCTGAAATCGATATTCAACGTTACCAAGGCTGCTTCAAAGATCATGATGAAAAACCGCAAAGGTGTATTCATTAACATGAGCTCGGTTGTTGGTGTGCAGGGTAATGCAGGTCAGGCCAACTATGCTGCTTCAAAAGCAGGTATCATTGGTTTCTCTAAATCGGTAGCTAAAGAGTTAGGCTCACGTAATATCCGTACCAATGTGGTTGCCCCAGGCTTTATCCGTACCGAAATGACCGAAGTACTGGATCCTAAAGTTGTTGAAGGCTGGGCAGCAGGTATTCCGCTTAAACGTGCCGGCGAAACTGAAGACGTAGCTAATGCCTGCGTATTCCTGGCATCTGACATGGCCGCTTACATCACCGGGCAGGTTATCCCTGTTGACGGCGGAATGTTGTAAGAAATAAAATACTAAAATATCTTCACCACGCGTCATTGCGAGGTACGAAGCAATCCCCAATTAGCAGGTCCGCCCTGTACAGTAGGGGATTGCTTCGTGCCTCGCAATGACGTTTTTAGTTAAATGGGAAAAACTTATTCCCCTCATTTCACAATAATTTCGCATTTTGCAGGTAATGTTTATTGGGCCGGATGATCTGCGCCCTGATGATACTATAGCTACAAATGTTTTCACTTACATGGGGTTCTGTTTCGGGATGGTGGTTGCCTGCCGGCTTATTGCTGGGTTTGGCATATGCCTGGCTCATGTACCGCAAGCCGGTTGATTTAAGCAAAAACTTACGCTATATACTGGCTGCTATCCGTGCGGTAACCGTATTTTTTATAACGGTATTGCTCATCTCCCCATTGGTGAAATCGGTTAAATATGAGCCTCAAAAACCACTGGTACTTATTGCACAGGATAATTCATCATCCATAAACACTTTTAAACCGGCGGGTTTTAATCCATCCGCCTTTATTGATGACCTGGCTAAACTGAAACAAGAACTTGGCGATAAATACGATGTACAGGAATTTAGTTTTGATAAAGAGCTGCACCCTGGTCTTTCAAAAAACTTCGGCGGTGAACAAACGGATATAGCAGGTGCGCTGCATCAGCTTAATGATAGGTTCACTAATCAGAATATTGGAGCGCTGATATTGGCTACCGATGGTTTATACAACCAGGGTAACGATCCGCAATATGAGGCCCGGAATATCAAAACCAGTATCTACACCATAGCCCTTGGCGATACCACCGCTAAACGCGATCTGCTCATTGGCAATGTAAACTATAACAAGACCGCCTTTTTAGGGAATGATTTTGTGATAGAGGTGCTTGCCACAGCCTATCAAAGCAAGGGCGAAAACATGAATCTTTCAGTTACTGAAGATGGTAAACAAGTTTACGCTCAAAGTATCCCGGTAACGGGTGCCGATTTTAAAAAGATCATTCCCATAAAACTGAACGCTGCCAGGAAAGGACTGAGAAAATACAATATTAGCATCGCGCCTGTAAAAAACGAGCTTTCGATCCAAAACAATACCGAAACTATTTATGTGGAGGTATTGGATGCAAGGCAAAAGGTACTGTTGTTATATAATGGTCCGCACCCCGATTTAACGGTGGTCAAGCAGGCTATCGAAACCAATAAAAACTTTGAAGTAAAGGCAAGTTCCCTCGCTGATGCTGTAACTATTAAACCTGCAGATTATAGCTTGTTGATCTTGTACCAGCTTTCGGCGGGAGAGTATCCATCGGTGAAAAGCTTTATGGCTAAGAGTAAAATGCCGGTTTGGTATATCATCGGCTCACAAAGTAATCTTCAGTTAATCAACAGCGAGCAAAATGTGGTTCATATAAGTGCCGGCCGTGCCGAAACACAGGAGGTGATGCCGCTGCCAACAAATGATTTTACGGCGTTTACACTGTCCGATTCGGCACGGAAAAAGATTGCTGCCTTCCCACCATTGATAGCGCCGTTTGGTAGTTATGGAACGGCTGCAGGTACTTCTGTTTTATTGAAGCAAAAAATTGGTGCCGTAGCTACCACATACCCATTGCTTGCCTTTGGTGATGAAGCAGGCAGGCGGATTTCCGTATTAACCGGCGAGGGCATCTGGCGCTGGCAATTGTCCGAGTTTCAAAACTATGGCAACCGAAATGCAACCGACGAACTGCTGAGCCAAACCGTACAATATTTAACTGCCAACACAAATCGCCAGCGTTTCCGCGTCTATCCGGCACGTAACGTATTTGATGAGGGCGAAAACGTGATCCTCAATGCCGAGTTATATAACGACGCCCTTGAACTGATCAATACTCCGGATGTAAAGATAGAACTGAAAAGCGCAGCAGGAAAAAACTATAGCTTCCTATTTACCCGCACCGGTCAAAGTTACCAGCTGGATGCAGGTACCCTGCCTATAGGCGAATATACTTATAGCGCCTCAACACAAACCGGGAAACAGGAGTTTAAAGCCAGTGGTCAGTTCACCATAAAGCCACTTAACCTCGAAACCCGCCAAAGCGCCGCTAATCACGCATTGCTCAACGCCCTGGCCAAACAAAGCGGTGGACAAATGATCAGACCATCGCAGATAAGCCAACTTGCCGAACAGATTCGAAAAAACGAAAATATCAAAACGGTGGTATATGAGGATAAGCATTACAGCGACCTGATAGATATGAAATGGCTGTTTGGGTTGATCCTGCTGCTGTTATCAACAGAGTGGTTTTTGAGGAAGAGAGAAGGAGAAGTTTAAGGGGAGTCAAGACGATAAGATATAAGAGGCAAGAAAAGAGAAAGGAAAAAAGCAATGGCCCAGTGCGATTAAGCCTGTGGTCGGTGTTTTCACCGTACCACATGAGTTATTGACCAATGTTAAATTTGAAGGTTTAGGAGTGGTGCGATGAAAACACCGACCACAAGCTAAATATATCCTTATATCCTCCTTTCCCCAATAGAGATAACGTAATATTCTTACTATAAACCCGGATCAATATCGATCAGCAAATAAAAATATATAGATTACGATATAAATTTCCACACCATTAATGTCGATCCCTACATCTGCTGCCGGTCTGGATATCTCCGGCAAACATAAACTTTCGGGCCTTGATCATTTGCGGGCTTTTGCCATTGTGTTTGTGTTTTTATTCCATTACCAGTTTTACGGTCACCCGGAATGGGAAAATAAAATTGGAAGTTTTGGATGGACTGGTGTCGACCTGTTTTTTGTTTTGAGTGGCTTTTTGATTGCCGGGCAGCTTTTCAGTACTATAGCCAGGGGTAAAAGCATAGCTATAAAGGAGTTTTTTATCAAACGTTTTTTCAGGATCATTCCGCCGTATCTCGTTGTTATTGCCCTATATGCCTTTGTACCATTTTTGCGAGAACGTGAACATTTTGCAGCACTGTGGAAATACCTGACGTTCACTTTCAATTTTGGGCTCGATCTGCATCAAACAGGCACGTTTACTCATGCATGGTCGTTATGTGTAGAGGAGCAATTTTACTTAATACTGCCATTAACCTTTTGGTTATTCAACTATATTAAAGCCGGCAAAAAAGCCATATACCTGATTGCTGCGTTATTTATTGGTGGCTTCGTGATAAGGTACGCAGGCTGGCAATATTTTATTGAGCCTCAGTTATCCGGGGATGACATAGGGGCGGTGTGGAACGAGTTTATTTATTATCCAACCTACAACCGGCTTGATGGCTTGCTCATAGGAGTGAGCATAGCCGGTATTTATACTTTCTATCCACACATAAAAGCTAAAGCAAGCAAATACAGCCATGTATTGATGTTAACGGGTTTTGCAATTTTAATAATGTCTTATTTTGTAGCTACACCGCAGGCCACGTTTAGCACTACCATGTGGGGTTTTCCGTTAATTTCTGTGGGATATGGTTTAGTTGTGGCTGCAGTAGTGAGCCCCGGTAATGTACTTTATAAGCTTAAGTCAGCAATCACCGCGCAAATTGCTGCGCTCTCCTATGGTATTTATTTAATTCACAAGCTCATGATCCACCTTACACAAAACCTGTTATCGGTAGCAGGCATGGATAAAAACAGCAACCTCATGATGTTGTGTTGTATTATAAGTAGTGTGGCAGGGGCGTTGGTATTAAGGCACGTTGTCGAGAAACCATCGTTAAAGCTTAGAGATAAGGTTTTGCTTAAATGGCAAGGTGGTCAATCGCTAAAACGCGGAGGGGGAGTTTTGATGCAGGAAAATCGCTTTTAACACATGCAGATAGAAAAAGTATAAATGAAAAATTTTCACACTAATTTTTACGTATTAATCGAATTACACGAATCTTAAATTAATTAAAAATTAGTGTAATTCGATTAATTGTGAATGGTTTGAAAAGCATTCGTGTGGAAATTATTCAGATAAGATTTATTAAAACAGATCGAATTATTTGAAATCGATTTCCTGAATTTGGATGTCTTACTTCTCCTTTGTTTCCGGCACCACCACGTAAACATCCTCGTTAGCTTTTTTCATAAGGTATTTTTCGCGGGCAAATTTTTCCATTTGCTGGGGGTTGGTAGTGAGCTCTTTAAGCTCTTTAGTTACCTGGTCGGTTTGGGCTTTGTAGAAATCGCGCTCAAGCCTTAATTTTTTAACCTGCTGGTGGTATTGGTATTGGGAAAAAAGATCGTTCCTGTCAAAAAATATCATCCATACAACAAAAGAAATGGTAACCAGGAAGAACTTGTTCTTGAAAAGGTCTATAAGGCGTTTCATTGATACCGGCTGTATGATTTTCATTTAAAGCTATTTAATTTTTTCGACGGATACAAATATGCTTATTAACTTATTAACAGGGAAATGTTTTTTGGTGAGTAGTTGATTGGGGTGATTGGGAGAGTGGTTTTGTTTTTTGGAGAATGGTTGATTAAGTTGATTTGGTGAGTGGTTTTGTCTGCAATAAATCAACCATTCACCTAATCAACTACTCACCCAATCAACCTCTACTTAATCAACCATTCACCCAATCAACTTAATACTTAACCTCTCTTAGCTCCACTCATGCCGCTGGCTCCACCCGGCCTGCCTGCCTCTGAACGGCTGCCGCCTGATCTTTTATTGCCGCCTGAACGACCATTGCCAGCCGAACGGCTATTGCCGCTACCACTGCCACCAGACCTGCGGTTGCCGCCACGACCACCGCCGCCACCGCGCTGACCGCCGCCTGAACCACCTTTTTTAGGTGCTTCGTTTACTTTAGCTGCCATTGCCGCCGGACTAAGCGGGTAAGGGTGACCTTCCTCAACCGGGATCTGCTTAGCTATCAGCTTGTGGATATCTTTCAAAAAATCCAGTTCTTCGGCATCACAAAATGAAAGTGCTATACCGTTAGCACCTGCCCGGCCTGTACGGCCAATACGGTGTACATAGGTTTCGGGTACGTTCGGCAGTTCGTAGTTAATAACGTGGGTAAGGTCGTCAATATCAATACCACGTGCTGCAATATCTGTAGCTATTAATACACGGGTTGTGCGGTTTTTAAAGTTGGTTAAAGCCCGCTGCCTTGCATTTTGTGATTTATTACCATGAATAGCTTCGGCAGTGATACCTACACGGGTAAGGTCTTTAACTACTTTATCTGCACCATGTTTAGTACGGGTAAATACCAGTGCAGTTTTGATGTCTTTATCTTTCAGGATATGGATCAGTAACGACTTTTTATCGCCCTTATCAACATAATAAACCGCTTGTTGTATGGTATCGGCAGTGGAGGAAACCGGGGTAACTTCAACTTTTTCCGGATTATTCAGGATGCTGTCGGCCAGGCTCTGGATCTCTTTGGGCATAGTAGCCGAAAAAAACAGCGTTTGCCTTTTAGCAGGAACTTTAGCTATGATTTTTTTAACATCGTTAACAAAACCCATGTCCAGCATGCGGTCGGCCTCATCCAATATCAGGAATTTAACATGCTCCAGGTGAACATAACGCTGGTTCATGAGGTCGAGCAGTCGGCCCGGGGTTGCTACTAAAATATCAACACCGCGGCGCAAAGCATCAACCTGCGGGTTTTGCGATACCCCGCCAAATATGACCAGGTTTTTAAGTCCTGTATGTTTGCCGTAAGCAGTAAAGCTTTCGCCAATTTGCAGGGCAAGTTCACGGGTAGGGGTTAAAACCAAAGCTTTAATGGTTTTTTGCTCTTTGTGGGCTATCCTGTCCTGGTGTAATAACTGCAGGGTAGGAATAGCGAAAGCTGCGGTTTTGCCGGTACCGGTTTGAGCGCAGCCCAATAAATCCTTGTGTTGTAATATGATAGGAATGGCTTGCGCCTGTATTGGAGTAGGTGTGGTATAGCCCTCAGTTTTTAAAGCCTTGAGGATAGGCTCAATTAAATTTAAATTTTCGAATGACATTTGATCTTTTGTAATATATAATGTGCTAACGCGAAAGCATAAGCGGATCTGAAGAGTTTGCTGGGCTCAAAACCGTAAGCGAACGGGTAATTAGCCGCAAAGATACGCTTTTTATTGTTAAGAAAATTTTAAGCCTTTATGAAGCCCGGAGAGCACTGCTGGGCCGATAGCATTAGCGTGTAAATAATTACGCGGGAGACGTTTCTGCAGCATCTGCAGCCAACTTCTTTCTTTTGACGTCGCGGTCTTTTTGCCATGACTCCAGCAGAATGAGACCCATGCCTATCATGATCGATACGTCGGCCACGTTGAATACGCCTGTTTGGAAGATCTTGAAATTCATGTGCATAAAGTCGGTTACACTGCCGTAAAGCATCCTGTCATACAAATTGCCTGCACCGCCGGCAATAACCAAAACAATGCCTGTGGTGGTTAATTTACCTATGGAAGGTTTTAACATTACATAAAAAACACCAAAGGTGAGCGCAAGCAAAGGCAATAATGATAGGAGGATGAATTTCCATGGGTTTTGCAGCGAATCGCCGAGGCTTAAAAAAGCTCCGGTATTTTCGGCATGCAGTATGGTGAAAAAGTTTTTGATAACAAAAATGTTATCGCTGATGTGGATATGCTCCCTTACGTAAATTTTAGTAACCCTGTCAAGCCCAATGCTTACAACCAATATCAGCACTATACCCAATATCCTCAAAATCCCTTTTCTGTTCATCAATTTATTTTAACAATTTAATATAACGTAACTGCTTTGGTTTAATTATATGGCTTTGATTGAGGGGGCAAAGGTATAAAAATACTTGTTAGCAAGTATCTGTTTATGGAAGATCTGAAATTAAGTTATCCGTGGCAAAGTTAAAAACGATTGTCATGCTGAGGAACGAAGCATCTTCTTCGCCCTGTATAGCGGCCTTGCTTATTGAAGAAGTCCTTCGCTATCGCTCAGGATGACAATGCGTGGCGGTTTACGCCTCTCTATTCGGCCCGATTCTTTTAAACAAAAAAGGCCATCTGCATAACACAGATGGCCTTTTCAGTATCAAAAGATTATTTTTTAAAGTATTTAAAATCTTTACCGATGAATTTAGCGTTAGCGCCTAATTCTTCTTCGATACGTAACAACTGGTTGTATTTAGCGATCCTGTCTGAACGTGAAGCTGAACCGGTTTTGATCTGACCGCAATTTAATGCTACAGCAAGATCTGCAATGGTTGAATCTTCGGTTTCGCCAGAACGGTGGCTCATTACTGAGGTGAAACCGTTAGTTTGTGCTAAAGTAACCGCGTTGATAGTTTCAGTTAATGAACCAATTTGGTTTACTTTTACCAGGATTGAGTTAGCAATGCCTTCGCTAACACCTCTTTGTAAACGTTTAGTGTTGGTTACAAATAAATCGTCACCCACTAACTGTACTTTTTTACCGATTTTGTCGGTTAAGATTTTCCAGCCTTCCCAATCGTCTTCAGCCATACCGTCTTCGATAGAGATAACAGGGTATTTAGCTACTAATTCAGCAAGGTAATCAGCTTGCTCAGCGCTGGTACGGATAGCACCTTTTTCGCCTTCAAATTTAGTGTAGTCGTATTTTCCGTCTTTGTAAAACTCAGATGCTGCACAGTCAAATGCGATGAAGATATCTTCACCCGCTTTGTAACCTGCTTTTTCGATAGCTTTTAAAATGGTTTCAACACCATCTTCAGTACCTTCAAAAGTTGGAGCAAAACCACCCTCGTCACCTACTGCAGTTGATAAACCACGGTCATGAAGGATCTTTTTCAGGTTGTGGAATACTTCGGTACCCCAACGTAAAGCTTCAGAGAATGAAGGAGCGCCAACCGGCATGATCATAAATTCCTGGAAAGCGATAGGAGCATCAGAGTGTGAACCACCGTTAACGATGTTCATCATCGGGATTGGCAGGGTGTTAGCGTTTACACCACCAATGTAGCGGTATAAAGGCTGGCGGCTTTCCTGGGCAGCAGCTTTAGCTACAGCTAATGAAACACCTAATATAGCGTTAGCACCAATTTTACCTTTGTTTTCGGTACCGTCAATCTCAATCATCAAAGCGTCGATAGCATTTTGTTCAAACACATCGATTCCTTTTAATTCAGGAGCTAAAATTTCATTTACATTTTCAACGGCCTTTAAAACACCTTTGCCCATGTATTTTGATTTGTCGTTGTCGCGAAGTTCAACAGCTTCGTGAACGCCGGTTGATGCACCTGATGGTACAGCAGCGCGACCGAATGCGCCGTTTTCGGTTAAAACTTCTACCTCAATAGTAGGGTTACCGCGCGAATCTAAGATCTGGCGGGCATGCACATCAATTATTATGCTCATAGTGAATTGTCAGAGTGTGGTTTGAATGAATACTATTAATAACGGCGGCTAAGTTAATGTGTAAATAAGGAAAACGCAATTGAAATTTTGTATTTGTAACGATTATTAGCTGATTGTGGTGTTATTTAACATGAATTTAATATAGATTGGTCGATTTTTTCACAAAAAGAGATGATGTCTTAACCGGAATTAAACGAATTTATTGAATATATGGGATTTTAAACCGCTTAAGTTCCGTAACTCGTTTAATTTCAGTTGGGCGATTAATATCCTTACTGCTTTATCCCCCGCTATCTCCCCGCTGTCGTGTCCTCACGACAGCATGCGTGCACTGCGTTGAAACCGGTTGCCGTGGGGACACTGCAACGGGAAAAATATTTGTCCGAACCATGATTTTTAGGATTAAGGGATTACCGGATTGTATCATCATATATTCGTAAATCATGAAGATCCTTAAATCCTAAAAATCATGGTTCGGGATATATTGGCATTGCCTGCGGCCCGCGCTATCCGCTCATACTGCACAAGGCCTTAATCACGGGCCGGTACCCGCTACTATCGCTAATGCTGGCTTTATGGTAAATAACAAATTATCCCCGCTGTCGTGTCCCCACGACAGCATGCGTAAATTTATATTGAAGCCGGTTGGTTGCCGTGAGGACACGGCAACGGGGTGGAACGGGGAAAAATTAATCACTCGTAGTAGGCACATGCTCGCGCTGTACTGCATTTTTACGCTGGATGCGGTACATCAGTATCAGCATAATGTTATTCTTATCGCTTTGAGCAGCAGTCGAATAATTATACTGGTTGATCCAGCCGGCCTGCACAATCCATGATTTATCAAATTGGTAACCCAACGCCGCCGAAACCCGGTTGCGCTCAAAGTTAGGGACTTTGTTGTTCAGGAATACTTCATCAAAAGCAGAGATAAACCAGGTTTTGGCCACAATTTTGGTATTGTTAAGTGGCACAAATACGTTGAGCCTGTAACGGAAGCGGTTACGGTAATCGCCGTTAACCCAGCGTTGTTCTACCCGGTAACGGTGCTCCAGTTTTATGCGGTACAAAAACTGGTTACTGGTGATCTGCTCCCAAAAACGGGTTTCATTAATGGTTGGGCCTTTGCCAACATCCATATAATCGAAGGTGCTGTAATGACCGGTGCCTAAAAGCGCCGTAAAGTTTTTATCAATATCGTAGCTTATACCCGCCTTTGCTTCATAGTACTGAAACTGGCTGAATACATTGTTTGTACGGGTTTGAAACTCGGTGTAGCCGCCCCATTTGTGCGTGCTGTCGCCCGGGAGCACAACGGTAACTATACCCCAGGTGCCGACTTTTGAATCCTGGGCCTTAACGGTAATTGAACATAAAATTAACAAAAAGAATACTAAGGCAGTAAAACTAACTGGTTTGATTATCATTGCAGAGATTGTTTCTGCAAAGATATTTCCTAAATGTTATCTGAATGTTAATCTTAACATACTTAATGTTAAGATAGTGTTAAGTATATGACTAGCGATGCTATTTTAGATGAGGCTAAAGACCTACGAAGTTTTCAAAACTTCGTAGGTCTGGATTTTACAATTTTTCTTAGGTACCAAGCAAAGAGGCCGTGAGGGAGCAATGCACAAATCTCAAATTCTTGACTCTTGTTTCTAAAAGTCTTGCATCTTTCCCGCTATTCCCATTTAAAAGTTTTCACCGCCACAGCGTAAATCCCGATAAACCAGGCAAAGAGTATCAGCAGCTGATGGGTAACATCGCCCAAACCGGCCCCTTCAAATGCTACTTTACGCATTGCGTCATTTAAATGGGTAAGCGGCAATGCTTTACTAATATACTGGAGCCAGGTAGGAAACGCGGTAATAGAAAAAAATGTTCCCGAAAGCAGGAATTGCGGCAAGGTGATAATGTTGGAAAGTGGCGGCACCGAGCTTTCGTTTTTGGCAATGCCCGATACGGTAAAGCCAAAACCCATAAAAATGATCAATCCAATAGCCGAAAGTACCAGCATGTTTAATACTGTTGTAATGCCGTGAATCAGTGTGAAACCAAATATGTAATGGCCCACAAGTATAATAAATAGTGAACCCAGTAATGAAAAAGCCAGCCTTGCAATAGCCTCGCCCAAAACAATGCTGTAGCGCTTTACCGGTGTGGCAAAAAAGCGCTTGATAACCAATGTTAACCGTAAGCTTAGGAATACGAAAGCTGTACCAAAAACGCCGCTGCTCAGTAATGAAAACCCTAACTGACCCGGTAATATAAAGTCGATATATTTATACGGGCGACCGCTTATGGTTTCTTCTTTAAGATCGATTAATTTAGGTACCTGAACTGTGGTGTATGATTGGATACGCTTCAGCTCTTCCGATTGAATACGATAAAAGATATTGTTTAGAGCTGATTTTAGTACGCTTCCCTTATCGCCCGATGCCTGGCTGTACTGCACATGAACGGTCATGGCCGCGGGCGGGGCAAATGGCTTAAGGTCGAGAATCGCATCGATATTTCCCTTTGCCAGGTTTTTGCTCATCTCATCGGCGGTTTGATCATTGATGAGGTGCATGATCTTGTTTTTTTTCAGCGCCATGTAAACCGGGTTATTGGCCGAGGTGTCGCTGCCTTTGGCAACGCCCACATCTATCGACATACCGCCACCGCCAATATTGGCAAAAACAATGATAAATATTAACGGGAAAGCCAGCGTAAACACCACCGCCGAAGGGCTGCGTAATATCGACCGGAAACTTGCCCGGGCAATAGCCAGGGTTGCTTTTGTATTGCTGTATGGTTTTTGGTTCATTCTAATTATATCATTTTGCCTGCGGCGTCATTATGTCATTGAGTTATTTTGGCTGTTGGCGTCATTAGGTCAATGAGCGTTGTAGGGTGCGAACTGCAAACTCAAAACTGCCAACTGCAATCTACCCTTCCCGCCATTCTTTACCTGTAAGGTTGATGAATACATCCTCCAGGTTGGCGAGTTTAACCTGCTTTTTGCGTTCAAAGCCGGAGGCTACCAGCTCGTCGATAAAATGGTCGGGGGTATCAATGCCGATGATGTGGCCGTTATCTACAAAAGCAACACGGTCGCATAATACTTCGGCTTCATCCATATAGTGGGTAGTGATCACTACTGTGGTCCCCTGGTCGCGGATCTCGCGGATCAGGTCCCAAAGGTTACGGCGGGCCTGTGGGTCGAGGCCGGTTGTGGGCTCGTCCAAAAATATGATCCTTGGGTTATTGATCAGTGTGGTGGCGATAGAAAAACGCTGCTTTTGACCACCGGACAGGTCTTTATATTTCGCTTTGGCCTTATCGGTAAGGGCTACTTTTTCCAGCATTTCCATCGGCGTTTTATCGATGCCATACAAGCCCGAAAACAGAATGATCAGCTCCGACAGGTTGAGGTTGGGATAATAGCCGGCAGCCTGTAATTGTACGCCAATCAGTTTTTTGATGTTATCAGCATCGGTTTCGATATCGAAGCCATCAACAATGATGCTGCCGGATGTTTTATCACGAAGGGTTTCAATAATTTCGAGGGTGGTTGTTTTCCCGGCACCGTTAGGGCCAAGCAGGCCGAAGATCTCGCCTTCATAAACTTCAAAACTAATGCCTTTAACGGCTGCAAAATCGCCATAGTTTTTTACCAGGTTGTTTACAGTGATGATAGGTTGTTTTGTCATAGGGTAAAAATGCATCAGATTAATGAAATAACCATGAGTTTTTCGGCGAAGTACAAAGTTTTTACGGTGAAAGGGAAGACTTTAGTAAAACCTCATTGCGAGGTACGAAGCAATCGCGAACTATACAGAGTGGCTTTGCTAATAGGGGATTGCTTCGCTAGCGTCCCATCAGTGTCTCTCGCAGAGGACCCTGATGTATACGCCATGCAGATTCGCTGTTCTGCGCATATCTTGGTAAGATGTTTAGAACGCGGCGAACCTCAGGGTCCTCTGCGAGAGACCCTGAGGGAATATGAAAATAAAAAAGCCCGAATGCTTAACACTCGGGCTTGTAATATTATTCGCAAAAGTTTATTCGTTTAAAGGTTTAGCGGGCCTTTATTTCACTTTCTGATTTCAGCACTTTGCTGCCGTTTTTCTGTTCAATTTCATAAGCGGGCTCCTCTTTGCTGGCGTTGCGTTTAACTTTTGCGCCTTTTATAGTTTTGCTTACCGGCTCATCGTACTTTTTAACGATACGGCCTTCAGCTTCTGATTTTCCCCATTTCCAGGTTACTTCATCTCCTTTTTTCATATGCTACCCTTTTTTAAGATAACATGTACGGTGGCTTATTGATTTAATAAAGATGAAATAACGGTCCCTCGGGGTGCCGGGCATTATTTTATTAAATGACCAATAGCGTGAATGATAGATACGGCATGTTCCGCAGCTTTCATAACCAAATGGATCAATTGAATTGCAAGTAGAGTTTTCATGGCATTTATTATTGTTGTTGTTTAGTGATCCAAAATTGCACACAAATGGCACCCTGCCGTTAGGTTTATTAGGCGAAGCAAGTGCAGTTATCGGTGAACGGAGGTAAAACATCGGAGAAATGCCGGTGAAAAATTGATATCGTCGGTAAAACTTTTAGTGAGTAATGCAGTTATTTCTGCCTTGCAAAATGGGAAGGGGCTATTTACAGGCACTATAAAATAACAAAGCCGATTTGCAGGTAAGCAAATCGGCTTTCGGGTTTTCATAGATAGATGAGTATATCAACTCACCAGGTTAGCCAATGCCTGGATTACCGTCACCGTATGTTCCTGCAAAGTGATCATCACGGCAATAAGCGGATTGTAAAATGTTTTCATAATAATTTTATTTGCCGCAAATATGTGCCCTTAACTTTTTGTTAAACAGTGATTTTAGGTGAAACGGCATAAAATGTCGGTGAATAGACTGCCGGCGCAGGAAAAGCACCGTCAAATCAGTTTTACGACCAAAATCCATGCGCCCTGATCTGGCTTGAAGGATAGCCCTGCAGTTTTAACAACTTCCGCAGTTCGCCTACCATTGTATGGTTGCCGGCAAGGTAAAATACCGAATGTTCAAGGTTATACTGTTGTTCCATTACCCATTGAATCAGGCTGTGATGACCATATACATCGTTGCGCTCAATAGGCTTTAATGGAGATTTAAAATACTGCGCGAACAACCCGCGGTGATTTTCATCGGCCATAACTATGGCACCAGAAAAACGTGTAGCGGGTAATACCATTTGTTGTAATGCAAGCAGGTGCCCCATGCTGCTTTCATCGCCGAGGCCTATGATGGCAGGTGTGCTTGCCGGCGCGTGGCGGGTTGAACGGATCTTGAAATAATGAATAGCATCGCCGGTTTGCAATTGTTTTGCCCATTTACTGCCAGGACCGCTATGGGCTGCATCAATGTAAAGGGTACAGGTACTGGTTTCTGCATCCCAGCCGGCGGGGGTATAATCGCGGTAGGTGAGGTTATCAACTTTTACTTTTATATAGGGTACTTCATGCCAGTTTTGCATGTCGGCCTGTGGCAAATGCAGGTCGATCTCAATCATGGTCGACGGCTCCCAGTGCCTTACCTCAAGCACCCTGGCGCTTTGCAAAAGCTGGCTTTCAAACAAGCTTCCGGCTTTTCTTTTTAATTTATGTAGAGTGGATGTTTCCATGGTGTAGTGTTTTAACACTACAAAGAAACATTGAATTTTAGCCAGATAAAATAGTAATTTCGGGGTAAAGGTTGGATTATTTACGGTGTTTGTCTCTGAATTCAAGCGGGGTAATACATGCCGATTTTTTAAATAACCTTGAAAAATAGGTATGGTCATCATAACCCAGGGCATGCGCAATTTCTTTTACGTTGAGCCCGCTGTAATACAGCAATCGTTTGGCTTCCAGCATCACTTCCTGAGTTATCCAGTAACTTACCGGGAACCCTGTGGTTTTCTTTAAAACTTCGTTAAGATATGACTCCGAAACGTTAAGCATCCCCGCATACGCCGAAGGGCCTTTAACTGTACGCACATTTCGTAACAACAGCTTTTTAAACTGATGTGAAATTTGTGCCGGCCTTGAAAGTTGCTTTTCAGGCGTGTAAACGTTACTGAAAGTGGCGGCTGCCATACCGGTAAATGATTGGATAAGCGATTGCAAAACAGGTAAAAAGAAGGCGTTGTTATCATCTTCGCTGTTTTTTTCGCGCAACAAGCAGAGGATCTGCTGGTATTGCCTCAATTCAATATCATTAAGTTGATAAGGCTGTTGCAGAAAAAGTTGGTTTTCAAAGATATTACGGAAGTCGGTTGGAATGTGCTGTGAATCGATGGCTACGTACCAGCCTCCTGCAATCTCATTACGCATCCGGTGATGTACCTGGCCCGGCAGGATATAGTAAAATGTATTTTCACTAAATTGAACCTCGTTGAAATCGATCATTAATGATGCAGTACCATTTTCAATCAAAAAAAACAGGTAATGATCATCTCTATGGGCCCCCATTGGCCCTTTTTTTGATTCTTCGCCGCTTTCAAAATGCCTGATCTCAAATCCTGAATTGGTTCGTTCAATTAGCTGGTGTACAGGTATATCTTTCATATTTGCCGGATAGCTGCGGTGTTTATGATATGTTAACGTAATCTTTAGCCGGGAGGATGCCCGTCACCGGCTAAAGGCTTTGTTTTAATTACAATAATTTAAGGCTTATTTGCTCCCATCAACCAGTGCATAGATCTCCTGCATATAAATAGCTTCATCCATTGAGGCATGAAAATCTTCCCATTCATCAACGGTAAAAGTAAGTTGGATGTCATTGACTGGCGTGCGCATCACAACGCGTTCCTGTCCATCAGGAAAGGGGAAGCAATGGTCGCCAAAATCAAGATCGATAGCAAAGTTTTTAAACTGGATAAATTGATCGGGTGTAAAGCTAAGGATCAGGTTATGATGCCAGATAAATATGCATTGGCATTCAGAACAGCGGCTTACTACCGATGTTCCCTTTTGGCTGAGTATTTTAGCGTCGCACATAAATTCAGGTAGTTTAAAATTGAATTGGTGCCTGCTCTGTCGGTTAACCGTTTGATTGAAACGATTAAACTGCAAAACAGGACTTTATATTTTAAGCATTAGTAACCAAATAGGTGTTAATGAGCTTGCGGGCTTCTGTTTTACTTTTTTGAGTATCCCATTTCTCTTTTGCCGATTGATCAGCAAGATCAAAAAGGCGCTCATAAAGCAGTTTTCCATCTACTTTTCCTTTTAGTTTGATAAGGATATTTTGCGCATATACCTCATCCCATACCAGGCGAACGGCGGTCCAGTAGGGTTGTTGTTTTTGCCACCAGCCTTTTGCAAAAGCAAATTTGGCTTCATCGGCTTTAGTAAATTCTTCATAGCCTTTTTCGCGGGCCAGAAGTTTATCACCACCGGCTGAGCGGATTATTTTTTGATTGTCCTGTTCAAACATCCACCCGTTTGGAGTTAGGTAAATGCGGTTTCCACGGCGTAATACGTTGTAATCGCTGCGCTTAGTAAACTCGCGGCGCGGCAGGGGCGAATCACATTCGCTTTGCCAAAAGTGTTTGCCATCAGCGTGGATCCAGGTACCTATACTTTCATAACGCGGACTGTCATCAACCTGGAAAACTTTTTGCACCCAGCGACCTTTGGCTTCCGCTGCTTTTAAGGTACCTTTTTTCCAGGTGCTGCTTTGGTCAAAGTTGAGTAGGGTAGATTCCTCGTACACCCAGTCTTCGCGCCAGTGTTTTATTACGGCGCTGTCGCCTACAACCAATAAATGTTGTATAACTATTTTTTTGGGCGAATCTTCTTCAACGGCCGCCCACTCATATCCCCACGAATGGTATTGCGGGTGATTGCGGTATGCCGTATCGGGCGAGAAAGTTTCGGCATAGTCAAATGTCACTTTGTAGAACCCGCCAAGTGCGCGGATGGCAGCACGGTCCTGGTCTAATTTTGATTGTGCTTTAACGCTTATCTGAACAGTGCTTAGCAGCACTAACAGGTAAAAGATTTTTTTCATGAATGGAATAAATTAATTGCTGTGATGTATTAACAGCAACAAAGGAATGTCTTATTTAGAATAAATCCAAATAAAAATAAAAAAAGCTTTTTGATAATTCAATCAAACTAGTTAAGTAAATGGGCTACAGGCGGCTTTAACCACTCATGTATATGTAACAGGGGACGTTAACTTAAAGTGATAAAAGGTATGGGATAGTACGATTTCGCCTTTTGAGGGTAGATTTTAAAAATCATTTGTTCAGTTAGGAGCTTAAATTAATGGAGTTTGAAATATATCAACCCTTAATTTTTTATTCATTTTATTCATGTTGGTAGTTTGGCCTGCCAATAACTATATTTAAGCATAAATTTTTTATAAACTATAAGTGTGTTTACACAGGTAAATTATATAAAACAATAAATATTATTCAGCGTATTATTGGTGTGCCCCTTGACGATAATAAGTTTTGCTGAGTTGAAACGCCAATTATGACCAGTTTTTCTAAATACTATTCTGAGAGCTTAAAAAATGCTGTTCTCACAACTGCGGGGGTGTCAAATATAGCGCCGGCTGATTGTAAGACGCTTGAAGCCTACATTCTCGACAAAACTAAACAGCGAGTTAGCGAAACAACGTTGAAGCGGATCTATGGTTTCGCGTATAGTAAGTTCAATCCATCTATGTTTACACTCAATACATTATCTCGCTATTGTGATTATGAGGGCTGGGATGATTTTTGCAGAAAGCAGGAGGTCGAATCTACAAAGCAAAGCAGTGCTACTGTTGACTGGGACCTTTTAAAAGCAAATGCTGGTAAAATAACTTCTTTCACCCTGCAGGCAATTAAAAACAAAACTGGGATCCCTTATCCGCAAACTATCAGGAGGCAATTTATCGATGATCATTTTGCTGCCTTTTTGCAAGGGAATTATACAGCTACCGTAATTGCCGCCCCCGCCGGGTTTGGTAAAACTGTAGCCCTTTGCCACTGGGTTGATGAAAAACTACAGCAAAACAGTAACGACATTATGCTGTTTTTTAGCAGCAGCGCCTTAATGAATGTGTTTTTAAGCGGACGCGATTTGAACGACTGGATGCTTGGTCTGCTTGGCTATTCAACGGAAGAGGATATTGTTGCCCTGCTTGATGTAAAGCAACGAAAGGAAGGCCGCTTTTTTTTGATCGTTGATGGCGTTGATGAACACATGTTCAAGAATGACCAGTTTCAGCTGGTGATAAACCAATTGGTTGATATTTTTTCGTTTTACCAATCGCATGAATGGTTTAAATTGGTTTTAACTATGCGTTCATCAACATGGATGAATTATAATCATATAATTGAAATGGGGCAGAGCCCATGGTTTGAGGGGTTTTTCAGCACACATAACCAGCCATCAAATGTGCCATTGTTTAGTATCCAGGAAATCAGGGAACTTTGCCTGAAAATTAATCCTGCTATAAAAAGCTTTATAGCTGTAAATGTGATAGAAAATTTTAATCACCCGTTATATTTTCAGTTTTACTATAAACAGCATAAGAAAAATTTTTCGCTCAATGATGTTGATCATGTAAGTGTGTATGAGCTTATTTCAAACTTTGTTTTAAACAAGGTTTATATGGGCCAGTACTCGGCCGATAAGATATATTTGATCCAGGCCATTGTTGAACAAATGGATTTTGATAAAGGAATATTTGAGGCAAGCAAGCTTGAGCTTATTAATATTATAAAACATTATAATCAAGCGTACCTTGAATTGTTGAGTATCGGTTTTATTCGCGAGCATAACTCCAGCCGCGATTTTGAATATAAAACATCAATCGAATTTAGTAACGATCATTTTTTTGAGTTTTCAATAACCAAGTATCTCCTGCATAAAAATGATAGTCTTTTTAATATCGACCTGATCAATACCATCAACAGGTATTTTACCGGCGAACGTAAGTTATCAATATTGAAATGGAGTATTATTTATGCCATCAAAAGCGGGCAGCAGGAAAGTTTCCAGCTCTTATCGCAAACACGCCTCACAACCAACGAAAAATCTGACCTGATCATTTTTTTAGGTGATTTACTTGAAAAGGAATTTGGCACCTTAAAGGATACAGAAACACTGGTGCAGTATTTTAAGCAGGATTGCGGTGACGAACTATTTGATTATTTGTTTGGTTTGGAGTTTATTAACAATGATTACGCCAAAACCCTGCATACCTTGCTTAAGTTTGAACTTTCGGAGAAAAAGAAGATCCTGGTTTACACTGGTCTGGCTACAATAAGTGTACTGGGGCTTGAGATGAACAAACTTGAAGAGTATTGTAAACTAATGAGCAGTTTCGGAGTGGTAAGCTATTACGAGTTTTCAGTTAATCCTTTAAAGTGCATTAACTCAATTTACCAATACCTTAAATACGGCGTCGTTAATAAGGAGTTTTTTAAAGAACTTACACGATTTTACTTTCGCCCTCCATTGCAGCTTGAAGGTTCTGCTGCCAACGACCTGGTATTTTTGTTAGCAGCACATACTTTAAGGATTTGCAATGAACCTTTAAAAACGCTGCGTTTTATTGCAGTGCTTGAAAAATATTATCGTCCCGTTACCAATGCCGCGTGTGTGTACAACTTTTTTTTAAACCGGATAAAAACAGAGGAATACCTGGCACTTGGACAAATTAAAAAGGCTATGTCATTATATTTTGAGTTGGATGAAGTTTACAGGCAAAAGGAAGAAGCTTTTACCCCGCTGATGATCACATCATATAATTGTATTAAGATAATAGTGAGTTTTAGCAACAGACAGCTTTCATTAACTGACGATACTTTTGAAGAGTGGGCAAACCTTATTATTAACGAAATGGATTATAAGCTATTAAGGGTATATATGCTGGCCTTTTTGTTAAGAAATCAGCATACCGTTAAACATCCGTCTGAGCGGGTTTACAAGCATATTAATTATATGTTCTTGAAAACGATGAGCGAAAGCGGTTTACGTGCTGATATATTTTTAAAACAGAACAGCTTTATAAGTTAATGGCTGTCTTTTGGTCGTTATTATATTTATCTATAATAAAATTGTAAAGTGTATGCTTAACCTTTGAGTGATTTAAATATTTATCTAAAAAGAGGGTTATTGGCTCGCTGTGTTTTTTTGTGGCTGTTAATTGTAACAGGAGTATTGAATTTTTCTCTACATTTTCAATGTTTTGCAGGTACGAAAGGATACACATATCACGCAGTAATTCCTCATCGACTTGCTGATGTATGGTTGTAAATTCATCTTCAAGCAGGGAGATCAGGCTACTGCAGTTGTCAAATGAATAACGCTTTTGGAGCAGCACATAGATATCATCCATTATAGCAATGTGCTTTTCAGTTCCGTCAATGGTTTCTTTTATTGGACCGTTAAGGTCTTTAAAACTGCTGGTACCTGAAATTTCCAAAAGACGCTCGGCCAGGTGCGCATTGGCACAATAGATCCTGTTAAGGTGTTCTGTAAAAAAACTTGTCAACTTATCTGACGCCCATTGTGTTGGATAGGGGGGAACCGTACCGGGTGTTTTCTTTTTCATTAAATCGTGATCTGTCATGGTTAACTAATGCCGCTGTGCATTAAAATCTTTGTTTAAAAGTCTTTGCGACCTGTAAACAGAGGAATGAATTATTGACAGAAAACAACTGACCAGATAAACCGGCTTTTAGAGTAATTTGAGCAATTTGCTAATTGTGCTAAAGTGATTTCTCTTTACTTAAAACGACAAAGTTTTATACAATATTCATTCTTTTAATGTGATCAAAAAAAATAAACCAATTGTTTATCTCTAAATTAATCATCAGGACATTTTTTAAAAAAATAAATCTACGTGACGCAGGTCAAAATGCGTACCGATTTTGTTACAGTGATGTAAAATTTACAATCGTAACATATAAGTTACCGTTTCTCCTGTCTTTTTTACCTGTAACGACATCCCGGTTTAGTTGTAATTATAAAAAAGTAATTGTAGCCTGCGTGATGTTTGAATATCTATACACGATTACTATACATTATAAACACCATAAATGAACATTAATTGTACATATAGCATTTTAACCAGCTTTGTTTTGCTGAAATTATTCATTTATTCAGAATATATCCAGAATTAATTATCCAGGTTTAATTTTTTTAATGTATAAATTATTATATCGTTAAAATTTTACGTAGCATTGTTATGTTTAGAATGATTATTGATTGAAAAAGACCTTCGCTATTGTAATGTTAGTTACTCATATGCTCAATTTACTTGGGTATATGGCGCTCAATCAATATTTTACTAACAAGTCGAACGGAATAATAGCCCGGGAAATAGCCAGGGGCAAGTATAATTCCCGCGATCTGATTGAAATTAAGATCAAACAAAATCTGCCTTTTATACATGATTGGGATAGTTATGTAAACATCTCCGGGCAGTTACAGCTTGATGGTGTAGCATACAATTATGTAAAACTTAGGGTCACTCGCGAAGCGGTTTATATTCAATGTATCCCTAATTATGAAACTACAAAGCTGCTGAATGAAAATGTGATCTGCGCAAAAAAGCTTGATAGCACTCCCATCAGCAAACGTACACATGAATCGTCGGAAAAGAAGTTGGGCAGCGATGCAAAATATAACTGCCCCGAAATTTCATACGCTTTTATAAAACTGGCAGAGCCTATTCAGCCTCCCGGTACGTTTATCTATATCAGTATGCCAGATGCCTTTGTATCTGTAGGCGGTCAGCCTCCGGAAATGGCCCTTGCCTGAATTTTTACCTGATAATTAATCTGTTCCTTCAATTTTAATGACACGCATTATTTGCACAGCAATGTGCTGTGCGTACGCATTGGTCATGATTGTACCTGAACAGCATACCCCCTAATCTTTTTTATTTGAATAAATGAATACTCTTTATAAAATTTCATTATCCGCGCTGTTTATTTGTTGTGCGGGCTTTGCCCGGGCGCAGCATAAAAGCGTTAAAGATACCCTGCAGCTTGACAGCGTTATCATTAAAGAAAGCCGGCCTAAACATTTGCCCAATGTATCAGGTACCAACATTTTTGCCGGGAAAAGAACCTTTGATATTTTTTTGGATGCTGGTAAGGCAAACCTGGCCAATAACAATGCCCGTATGACATTTGCCAAAGTACCCGGCGTTAACATCTGGGAAATGGACGGCGCAGGTTTGCAGCTTAACATTGGTACCCGCGGTACAGATACCCACCGCTCTATCGAAACTAACATCAGGCAAAATGGCTACAATACCAATTCAGACATGTTTGGTTATCCCGAAAATCATTACAATGTGCCATTCCAGGCTGTAAGTGAAATCCAGATTGTACGTGGTTCGGCGGCATTGCAGTTTGGCAGCCAATTTGGCGGTATGGTTAATTTTAAGCTTAAAGAAGGTGATAGCACCAAAGTGTTTGGTTTTGAAAGTGAGCAATCGGCCGGTTCAAACAGATTTTTCAATTCGTACAACGCTATTGGCGGTAAAGTGGGTAAGGTTAGTTATTATGCATTTTACAGCGCCCGCACCGGCGACGGCTGGAGGCCCGACGCTGCTTTTAATTCACGCGCTTACTACGCCAATATCAAATACCAGTTTAATGATAAAGGAAGTTTAGCTTTCCAGTTTTCACGGTCTGATTACAGGCAGCAGATAGCAGGAGGTTTAACCGATGCTCAGTTTGACGCCAATAATCGCCAATCAACTCGTACACGTAATTTTTTTAACCCGGAAATTAATATCCCTGCATTGCTGTTTAATTACCAGTTTGATAAAGATACCAGGTTGGAAGTTACTTCACATGTATTATTTGGCCAGCGTAACAGTGTACAATTCATTAACACGGCCAACATCCCGGACACGGTTAATACGAGCCTGAAAACATTTAACCCACGCCAGGTTGACCGCGATTATTACTCCGGTTTTACTACCGAGGCCCGTTTGCTGCATAATTATAAGTTGGGCGATCTTAAGAGTTCTTTCACGGCAGGTATAAGGTATTTTGAAGAAACTACCAAACGTAAGCAAAAGGGTACAGGTACCGTAGGTTCTGATTTTGACCTGAGCCTGGTTAAAGATTATGGTATCGACTTGAGGCTTCATACTTTAAATTACGCTGCCTTTGCCGAAAACATGTTCCAGGTAACACAGGCATTTACAATTACACCGGGTGTAAGGTTTGAGCAGATCAATACCACAAACACAGGGGTTATCGTAAACCGTACGGTGCCGGTAAGCTATAAGGACAAACGTAACTTCCCACTGTTTGGCACAGGGTTACAATACCAGCTGGCTAACGGAAGTCAGTTTTATGGCAATATTTCGCAGGCTTACCGTCCCTACATTTATGCAGCTGTTACACCGGCTGATCAGTTGACCATCATAGACCCTAATATTAAAGACAGCAAAGGTTATGATGCCGATCTGGGTTACCGCGGTCATATCAGCACAGCGTTTAGTTTTGATGTTAACGCGTTTTACGTTTATTATGGCAACCGGGCAGGTACCTTAACCCAAACCGACGCCAGTAATGTAACTCATCTGTACATGACCAATATCGGCAATGGCGTAGCCAAAGGCATCGAGGCTTTTACCGAAGTTTCACTGATCCGCTCGTTTAATAAATCGGCTGGGAGTGATCTCCGTTTGTTTAATTCCTTGTCGTATACGCATGGCCGTTATACCAGTGGTTCTATAAACCAAAACGGTAAAAATGTAAGCTTAAAGGATAATCATCTTGAAGGTACACCTGATTGGATTGATCGTGCAGGTTTAACGTTTTTAAGTGGTCATGTAAGCAGCACACTGCAATACAGCTATGTAGGGAAAAGCTTCAGTGATGCTAATAATACTACGCTTAACCCTACCGGTGCCACCGGTATTGTGCCATCTTATCATTTGTTTGATTGGGCTTTCAATTACAGTTTTCTTAAAAACTATCACCTGACAGCTAATGTGAACAACATTTTTAATGCAAAGTATTTTACACGCCGTATCAACATGTATCCCGGTCCGGGTATTTTACCTGCCGACGGACGTACGTTTAATATTGGTTTTGGGGTGAAGATCTGAGCACATAGATATGAAAGCAAAAGCGCAAAGCCAAAGGCTGATAAAATCATAGTTTTTGTATGAGCTTTTCTAATGGACTTTTATAGTAAACAAAACGGCCTTTCAAATTAATGAAAGGCCGTTTTATTTATACTGATAAGGATTGCTTATTTAGTAATGTGTTTTTTTACGATCTCTGAAAGCGAGGTCAAATCAAACGGTTTGGCAAGGTAGCCATCAGCATTACCGGCTTTAGCTATTTCCTTAATATTGCTCACTGCCGAAATGATAACCACGGGAATGTGTTTGGTTGCCGGATCATTTTTTATTCCTTTACTTAGCTGTTGCCCGTTGGCGTCGCTGCTCCAGTCGGTAAGCCAGTTGTCAAGCAATATCAGGTCAGGGTTAATAGTAGTAAGGCTGCTCAGGATGCGGGCATTGTCAGATTGTATTACTTCATAACCCTCTTCCTCCAATACATACACCACGGTATCGCGGATATCTTTATCGTCCTCTATAACTAAAACCTTTTTGGCCATAAGTTTGATTGCTAATACTTTATTAAAATGCCCGCCTTTAAGCCGGCTTTGTTTAAGTATATAACAATCAAATACCCGGTATTTGTTTTAGTTATAGTATTAAATAAAAAATATATTATTGGTTAAATTTTAGCCGGCAACGGTATTATAGCACGCGCGACAGCGGGGCTCATAACTTTCTTTTTCGCCTAATAATATTTTTGAATTATCATGCACTAAACGGTACGAGTATTGGGCAGGATTACCACATCTTACGCAAACGGCCTGCAGCTTGGTTACCGATTCGGCAATGGCCATAATGTTTGGCATGGAGCCGAAGGGGCGGCCTTTAAAATCCATATCCAGGCCGGCTACAATTACACGTACGCCACGGTTGGCCAATACAGTACACACCTCGGGGAGCTCATCGTCAAAAAATTGGGCTTCATCAACACCTATTACATGTGCATCACTGGCTAACAGTAAAATAGCCGAGGCGCTATCAACCGGGGTAGAGGTAATTTTATTTGCATTATGCGAAATGATAGCTTCTTCACCATAACGGGTATCAGCCTTTGGGCTAAAAATTTCAACCTTAAGTTTGGCTATGCGGGCGCGGTTAAGCCTTCTGATCAGCTCTTCGGTTTTGCCCGAAAACATTGATCCGCAGATAACCTCTATACTGCCGCCTAACTCACTTTTACGCCTGAAAACCTCTTCGTGATATACCATTTATGACTTTTATAGTCGGCAAATATCAGAATTTAATCCTACTTTTGATAAGCATTTTTCTAACATTGAGGCCATGAAGCAAATGGATGTATTTAAAAAGATAGGTGGGATTTTAAAAGAGCTTAATGATCAATACGACTACCTTGCAGCTGATCCCAGCGAACTAAACGAGCTCGAATTAGAGCTTTTTGTAGCCAACGCCCATTTTTTAAAAGACCATGCCGAAATTTTGCGCCGTATCAACGAGCGTGCGGTAACTCCTGCACCACATGCAGAAAAAACCGAACCTGTAATTGAGCTGCCAAAGCCGGTAACCCTACCTGCGCCGGTAACATCTCCACCTGCAAAGCAGGAAGCACTGTATGAGCAACGCTTTTTTGAGCCGGTTGTACAGCAGCATGTCCCGGTTCCGGTTGATAAGATCGAACTTACCAATGATGCTGAACCGGTTGCTCCCGTACCATTTAATAACCCGGTAAAAATAGAGGTGATCAATCCTGAGCCTGAAATAAAAGAAACGCCCGAAGCACAGATAAATATTGCTGCCGAAAAGGAAATTGACAGCTACTCGTTTCAGCAGGAGATCCCGGAAGGAAATAGCTTTGAGCTTAATTTAAGCGAGGCGGATACCTGGGATGACGAAGCCGACAGGTTTGAGCAGGAAGAGTTGATCGGGCAGCTTACCGAAAAGCCGGTAGAAATAGCGCCTATAGCTGAACAGCCTAAGCCTTTGCCAGTAATTGAGCCTGTACAACCCGCGGCAGAGCCTGTTACTGCTACGGCGCCCGCAGCAGATACAAACAGTGAGCAGGTACTGACATTTAATCAAAGGATCATGGCCCAAAAAGCCGAGAAGGCGAGCAGTGCGACAAGTACCACAGCCGAACTCCCTGTTACCGATCTTAAATCGGCCATAAACCTGAATGATAAACTGCTTTATATAAAAGATCTGTTTAATGGCTATAGCCTGGCTTATAGTGAGGCCATTGAGATAGTGAACCGCTTCAATACCTTTGAAGAGGCCGAACGTTTCCTGAAAACAAACTACGTTGTTAAAAACAACTGGGAAAGTAAAACATCAACAGCCGATAAGTTTTATGCGTTGCTGCGGAGAAGATATCCTGCTTCTTAAGTCATAAGTTTTAAGTCAAAAGTCGAAGTTCGGATGAGATGCGTTGGAACCTGCTTTTAAACAGTTCTTATTGGTCGACTAATGACTTAAAATTTTGTGTTGACTTAGGCTCCGAACTTAATACTTCTGACTTAAATTAAACATTCGATTTTCTGTTTGAATCAAGCTTGATGAGTGTGAACAGGAGCATGGTAAAGCTTAACAATGATGAGCCACCGTAGCTGATGAACGGTAAAGGGATCCCGATAACCGGTACTACGCCGATGGTCATACCGATATTGATCACCACGTGAAAAAACAGTACTGAAGCTACGCCATAACCGTAAACACGGGTAAAAGGAGATCGCTGTCGTTCGGCTATTAAAATAACGCGCAATATCAGGAACATGAAAAGGCTTATTACCGTCAGTGAACCTGCAAATCCCCATTCTTCACCAACAGTACAAAAAATAAAGTCAGTACTTTGCTCGGGCACAAATGAGTATTGGGTTTGGGTACCGTGTAAATAACCTTTGCCCCAAAGTTTCCCGGAGCCTATGGCAATTTTGGACTGGTTTACATTGTAGCCTTTGCCCTTTAAATCGGTAGTAATACCCAGCAATATGTTAATGCGTTCTGTTTGGTGTTTCTTTAATACGTGCGAATAGATAAATTTTACACTAAATATAAATGCTATACAAATGGCCAGGCCGATAACCACAGTTTTAATGAGCTGCCTGTTGCGTTTAAATAAAAAGATGATAAACGCGGTTATTGCAACAAGGATCAGTATTATATAAAGTGGATTATACAGCAGCGATGTAACAAAAAGGGTAATAAATAACCCCGCAATGATCAGGAAATAAGGTGAAAGGCCCTCCCTGTATAAAACAAATATCAGTGAGCAAAATACCAGGGTTGAACCGGTATCGGGCTGCAGCATGATCAGCATCATCGGGAAGCCGATAATGGCAGCAGCCATCAAAAATGACTTGGGATCGGTAACACGGATATTGGTACCGCTTAAATATCGCGCCAACAATAAACAGGTAGCAAACTTGGCAAACTCGGAGGGTTGGAGCCTGAAACCGCCGCCCATATTTATCCAGGCCTGGTTGCCGCCAACGTTTCTTCCTATTATCAATACCAGTACCAGTAAACAAACAATTACAACGTAAAATGCCGGGGCTAAAGCAGCAATAAACCGGCTTTCGAGCAGGAGTATCACAATGCCAACAACAATTGATACGCAGATGTAAATGAATTGCTTGCCGTAATTGGTTGAAGTATCAACAATGCTGGAATGGTTAGCATCAAAAACTGCTGCGTGGATATTGAACCAGCCTATGGTACAAAGTATTAGGTAAAGTAAAACTGTAAGCCAATCTACATTAAAAAAGAAACTGCGCTGTTGAGTGCTCATGATTTGCTCCTCCTGCCTGTTAATGATTTAATCCAGTTTGCCGGCTTATTATAAGCCGCTTCGCGCCGTTCTTTTTTAATTGAGTCCGCTTTGAATTTTTTAATTGAATCCGCTTTGAACTTTTTGATCGAATCAACCTTTGCAGCCCTGATACTGTCACGCCTGCGCTCTTTTTGCAGGTCTTGGGCATAAACACTAAGATCGGGCAGGCGGTTTGCATTAGCAAAATAATCAACCGTAAATCCTGATTCGCGAGGGGTGATCTTACCCTTTAAATATTTTTCAACTATAAAGCTGGCAATAGGAGCCGCCCAGTGCGCACCCTCGCCAGAGTTTTCAACAACAACGGCTATCGCTATTTTAGGATTATCACGTGGCGCAAATGCTACGAATACAGAGTTATCCTCGCCATGTGGATTTTGCGCAGTCCCTGTTTTACCGCACATAATAATATCTGGTATTTTTGATCGACGAGCTGTGCCGCCTTCAACCACGGCCTGCATACCATTGATAACAGGTTCAAAATATCCCGAATCTATCCCAACATAGTTTTTTTCAGTGTATTCCTTTTTAATAACATTTTCGGTGCCTATAGCTTTAATCAGGTGGGGTTTATAAAAGAAACCCCGGTTAGCTATGGTGCACTCCAGGTTTGCCATCTGTAAAGGGGTTGCCAAAAGCTCACCCTGCCCAATAGCCAATGAAATGATTGTGCTTGAACGCCAACCGCCTTTGCGATAAACGTTATCGTAATGCAAGGGTGTAGGAACGTTACCGCGACTTTCGGCAGGCATGTCAAGATCTAATCTTGCACCAAGGCCGAATTTCATCACATTAGCCCGCCATGCTGCAAAGTTGGCTTCAGTCCGTTTTATTCCGTAACGATCAACTATACGCTGAAACACCATCGAAAAATAACCGTTACACGATTCGGCCACCGCCCTGCTCATATTTACCGAACCATGTGCTTCGCCGTGGTTACAAGGAACCAGCCTGTTGCCTGCCCGGTAATGCCCGGTGCAATAGTAAGTTTCACTTGGGTTAATAATGCCTTCTTGCAAAGCAATAAGCGCACTCAACGGTTTAAATGATGATCCCGGTGGGTATTGCGCCTGTATAGGCCTGATGAAGAACGGCTTATACGGATTATTGTACATTTGAGCAAGGTTGTTACCGCGCTGACGGCCTACCATCAGGTTAGGGTCATAAGTAGGGCTGCTTACATAGCATAAGATCTCGCCCGTTGATGGTTCTATGGCCACAATACTGCCCAGCTTATTTTGCATGAGCTTTTCGCCAAGTCTTTGCAGGTCAACGTCTAATGATGAGGTGAGGCGTTCGCCCGAGCGTGGAACTGTATCCAGTGCACCGTTAGCAAATGAACCTTTGGGCACACCATGCGAATCAACCATTTGCACCTGCACGCCTCGCTGCCCGCGAAGTACATTTTCATAGGCTTTTTCAACGCCGGTTACGCCGATATAATCACCCAGGCGGTAGTAGTTGTTGGAGCGTTTAATATCCCGGTCGGTAACCTCTCCAATAAAACCTAAAAACTGTGCCGCTACCGAATCGGGATAGGTACGTATAGTACGGGGCACTATTGCAAAACCCGGAAACTCAAACAGCTTTTCCTGTAGTGAAGCATAAAGTTGAACTGAAAGTTGTTTTTCAAATACCGATGCTGTATTGGGCGATTGCTTTTTCGCCTTTGCAAAGCGTTTGTCAAAGCCCTCTTTGTCAATACCTATCATTTTGCACAGCAACAGTGTATCAAATGGCTTTACTTCCTTGGGGTTAACGGTAACATCGTAAATGGGCTCGTTTTGTACAAGGATTTTGCCGTTGCGGTCAAGGATAGGCCCACGGGCGGGGTAAAGTATGGTGGTACGCCTTACATTACTGTTGGCGTAAATCTCATATTTTGTGTCAACTATCTGGATATAATAAAGCCTTCCCAGCAGGGCAAAAATAATAGCTATAAAGATACCGGTAACAACGTAGCGGCGTTCAAAAAACTTATTCATTTACGTTCTTTCCTTCTGAAAAATAGCAGGCCCGAAATTAGTATTAAAAATACGGTAAACAATGAACTTAAAACAACACGGCTTAGTGTGTATTGTATTTCAGAAAAACTAAAAACCTCTAAATTAAGCAGGAAAAAGTGGTGGAATAAGGTAAGGATCAAAACGTACGTGAAAAACCAGCGGAAGCCCATGATACTTAATGTAGGCTCCGGTTCATTATCAAAACCATCCTTTTGTACCGTTATACTGATAAATAGCACACGTACCAATGCCAGTACAACACAAGCCGAAGCATGAAGTCCAGGTGTATCGTAAAAAGCATCAACGGTGAGCCCCGTAACAAAAGCCAATGCGAATAATAGCACATTGGGAACTTCAAACGGGAGAAGCAGGATAAAAAGTATGTAAAAGTATGGTGTAGCGAGGTTATAGAACGTTATGTTTTTTAACAGGAAAACCTGCATGAAAACCAGTACGATAAACCTGGCAAGGTTGATAAGGATAGTCCTACTCATTTTTGTTTTGTACGGCCTCCAGTCCCGTTTGTTCACCGGCAAATTTGTTATTTACCACGTAAACGTATTGAAGCTTTGTAAAATCAACAGCTAAGGCTACCTCAACGTTGATCAATAAACCTCCGCCCCTGGCGTGCAGGTTGGTAATTTTACCAAATGGTATGCCTGTAGGGAAAAGCGAATAACCGGAGGTAACCACCAATTCGCCAATTTTAGGCTGCGCGTTATTTTGGATATCTATCAATACCCCTTTGTGCGGATTAAGGTCATTGCCCCATACAAAGGAGCCTATATCCTTGGTACTTGCCAGCATGGCGCTAAACCGGGTGTTTTTATGTAAAACCGATTGGATAATAGCTAAATGATCAGTTACCTCGATAACCTGGCCCACTACGCCGGCTCCGGTTATAACACCCATATCTTTTTGTATCCCGTCTCTGCTGCCCCTATCAATAGTAATATAGTTGCTGCGTTTGTTGAAAGAGTTATTAATGACTTTGGCTACAATATAACTATACTGCTGTTTGTAAACCGTATCATTAACCTTACGCTTTTCAACACTGTCCACATAAAAAGAAGCTTTAAGCTGACCGCGGAGTTTTGCATTTTCGCGGGCAAGGCTATCATTGGTTTCTTTTAATGACAGGTACCCTTTTAACGCATCAACCTGGCCATACAGCGTACCGGTTACCTTACCGGTTGAATTAATAAAAGACGCTTTTTGAAACGAGTTGTATTTGATATAAATAAGCAGTGAGCTAATCTCGAAAATCAGGAATAAAAAAAACGCGTTATACTTAGTTATAAATATCCAAAGGTTACGCATTGATCAGTAAGTTGTTGAATGGTGAGTAGTGAGTAGTTGTATGAATGAGCGATTAACCACTCACTATCCTCTACTCACCACTCACTAAGCTATTGCATTAAAAATTTAAAATTGCCAATGTTTTTAAGGGCGGTGCCGGTTCCGCGTACTACTGCGCGAAGAGGGTCTTCGGCAACGTGAACGGGAAGTTTGGTTTTGGCAGCCACACGCTTATCCAGACCGCGCAATAACGCACCACCACCGGTTAAATAGATCCCGGTTTGGTAAATATCGGCCGAAAGCTCGGGTGGAGTGATCTCCAATGCTTTCAATATCGCTTCCTCAATCTTTGAGATTGATTTGTCAAGACAATGCGCAATTTCGGTGTACGATACCATGATTTGTTTTGGCACGCCTGTCATCAGGTCACGGCCCTGAACAGCAAAATCGCCCGGCGGCTCGCTCAACTCAGGAAGGGCAGCGCCAACCTCAATTTTAATTTTCTCGGCAGTACGGTCACCGATCATGATGTTATGCTGACGACGGATATATTGAACAATGTCTGAGTCAAAGTTGTCACCTGCTACGCGGATAGACTGGTCGCAAACGATACCTGATAAAGCGATAACGGCAATCTCGGTAGTACCACCACCGATATCGATGATCATGTTGCCCATAGGCTCTTCCACGTCGATACCGATACCTACGGCAGCAGCCATTGGCTCATGTATCAGGTAAACCTCTTTTGCGCCGGCAATCTCGGCCGAGTCACGCACAGCGCGTTTCTCTACCTCGGTAATACCCGAAGGGATACAGATCACCATACGTAGCGATGGAAAGAACCATCCTTTGCCCTGGTTGATCATTTTGATCATCCCGCGGATCATGTGCTCGGCAGCGTTAAAGTCGGCAATTACACCGTCTTTAAGCGGGCGCACGGTACGGATATTATCGTGCGTTTTACCTTCCATTTGCATGGCCTGGCGACCGATAGCGATCACTTTATTGGTTGTTCTGTCGAACGCCACGATCGAGGGTTCGTCAACAACAACTTTATCGTTATGTATAATGAGGGTATTTGCTGTACCTAAATCGATAGCAATTTCTTGTGTAAAAAAGTTAAATAAACCCATCTGGTATTTCTTTCAGTATGTTATGCAAAGTTTATAAAAATACGCTTAAATAAATTAGCATTTTGCAATCTTAAGCGTTAAAAAATCACATTTATTGTGTTGAGGTTGGGTTGATAGAGCTTATTTATTAAGTGGTTGACTGGATTTACAGGTAAATTAAGTTAAAACAGGTTAAAAACATTTTCCCTTTTCACCAAATCAATCTCTACTCTTCAATAAAACGTTTTTAACCTAATAAACTACTCACCTAATCAACCCTGTCAACCTTTAAAATTAATGTTTAAAATGACGAATCCCGGTAGTAACCATAGCCAAACCTTTTTCATTGCACATAGCAACTGAAAGCTTGTCATTAATTGATCCGCCCGGTTGTAAAATGGCGGTGATACCAGCTTCAGCAGCCAGTTCGGCGCAATCAGGGAACGGGAAAAATGCATCAGATGCCATTACCGCACCGTTCAGATCGAAACCAAAGCTTTGAGCTTTGATAATGGCTTGCTTAAGTGCATCAACCCTTGAGGTTTGACCTACGCCGCTTGCCATTAGCTGGTTATTTTTAGCAAACACGATAGTGTTTGATTTGGTATGCTTTACAATTTTGTTGGCGAAGAACAAGTCTTTCAATTCAGCTTCGGTCGGTGCTTTCTCAGTAACCGTAGTCATTTGGGCTGGGCCTTCAATAACCGCGTCTTTATCCTGCTCAATTACACCGTTCAATAAAGTTTTGAAATGTTTAACAGGCAGTTCAACCGGTTGACGAACCAACAGGATGCGGTTCTTTTTACCTGAAAGGATTTTTACAGCCTCATCTGTAAACGCCGGAGCGATCAGCACTTCATAGAATAATTTGTCGATCTCGGTTGCTGTTTCAGCGTCGATCTCGGCATTGGCAATAATTACACCACCAAAAGCAGAAACCGGGTCGCAAGCCAAAGCATCTATCCAGGCTTGTTTAATGCTTGAGCGCGTAGCCACACCACAAGCATTGGTATGTTTAAGGATGGCGATGGTAGGCTCGGTAAACTCATCGATAATGGCAACTGCAGCATCAACGTCAACCAGGTTATTGTATGAAAGCTCTTTGCCATTCAGTTTATTGAACATGGCATCAAGGTTGCCGTAAAAAGTGCCTTTTTGATGCGGGTTTTCGCCGTAACGTAAAACCTGGCTGGTTTGGATGCTTTGCTTAAATACCGGAAGCGGTTCGGCCTGGTTAAAGTAGTTAAAAATATGGGTATCGTAGTTCGACGATATGTTGAATGCTTTCTGAGCAAATGAACGGCGCTGGTCGATTGTGGTAACACCATCCTGCGTTTTTAGGATATTTTCCAGACCGGCGTAGTCATCTTTTGAAGCTACGATCACTACATCTTTAAAGTTTTTTGCAGCTGCGCGGATCAAGGAAATACCGCCGATATCGATCTTTTCGATAATATCTTCGGCGCTGGCACCTGATGCTACGGTTTCTTCAAACGGGTACAGATCAACAATCACCAAATCAATTTCAGGAATTTCGTATTGTGCTATTTGCTGTTTATCACCATCATGATCTCTGCGGGTTAAAATACCACCGAAAACCTTAGGGTGCAGGGTTTTAACACGGCCACCAAGGATAGAAGGATATGAAGTAAGATCTTCAACCGGGATCACATTTACACCTAAATCGCGGATAAAAGTTTCGGTACCACCGGTTGAATATATATTTACACCAAGACGGTTTAACTCATGAATAATGGGCTCTAAGTTATCTTTGTAATAAACAGAAATTAAAGCATTTTTTATTTGAACTGACTGACTCATGTACACGCTGTTTTTTGAGCCGCAAAAGTAGTGATATTTAGTTAATTGGAGGTTAGTTAATAAAGATAAGTTTAAGAAAATTAACACTGCTGTAGCATTAGCTATCGAGAATGCGTAACTATTGAAAAACAAATGCAATGAAACACCTTATCACCTTATTAATCGGAATAGTTATTATTCAAAATTTGGGCTGCAAAAAAGAAAACACCTCAGCTGCAAGCGAATCTTTAAACGGCAAATGGAAGATAGCCCGTAGGTTTATAAGTACTGGTGGCCCTGGCCAATGGGTTGAAGCCAATTCTAATGACTATATCATTTTCAATAGCAACGGGAAAGTAAGCGGAACGGTATATCCTCAATTTACGCGATATGTGTTGAAAGACAGCGTAACTATGACGCTAAAAAATGCTGATAATTCACAATATGAAAATTACAAGTATAAAATAAAAGACAGTTTGCTAAACATGAGCCCTGCTGGTCCGATAATGTGTACAGAAGGCTGCACTGATCAATTTGTTAAATTGAGTAAATAAAAATCAGCTTTTCATCTTTTTAAGCAGCGCCTCTACTACTTTTGGGAAATGATTATGCTCTAACTGCTGGCCTTTAAATTTTACTATTTCAAGCGTATCTCCCGGTTCTATCTTAAATTTTGACTGGTGGATGATCTCGCCTTCGTCAAAGTTTTCGTTTACAAAGTGGATGGTTATGCCGCTTTCTTCTTCTTTATCTTCCAGTACTTTGCGGTGCACATTATCGCCGTACATGCCTTTGCCTCCGTATTTAGGTAACAGGGCAGGGTGCAGGTTGATGATCTTATTAGGGAATGCTTTTAATAGTGATTGTGGTACAAGCCATAAAAAGCCGGCCAGTACAATCAGGTCGACCTGTAAGTTTTTTAACAGGCGGATAACACCCTCGGTTTCATAAAATTCGTGGCGGCCAAAAATGTGTGATGGCACTTCAAAGTTATCGGCACGTTGTAAAACGTAAGCTTGCGGGTTATTGGTGAGTATCAGCACAACTTCGGCATCGGCATTGCGTTTAAAATGCTCCATTAATTTTTGAGCGTTTGAGCCGGAACCTGAAGCGAAAATGGCAATTCGTTTTTTCATCGATAATATGTTTTTCAACGGAGATGAAGCTATAATAGTTTCATCGGGCTGATTGTTTACTTGGTATTGAAACTATTATAATAAAACCATTTTACAATTTAAAACTATTTTATGTTACTGGGTTGCAGCCGCCTTTTGCCTTACAAACCCGTAACGCATAATGTGTCGTTTTTTTGTTGCCGAATAATTGGGCTCAACATCCCCCGTTTCTAATACCATCGAATATGTGCCTAAGGTAACTATTTTAGTGTTTGAAAACGGCTTTGAAGTGCCGCCCGATGCTTTGGTGGTATCCTTACAAACTATATCCGAAATTAAAAATAACTTATTGTCCGTAAGTGACCAGCGGCCTTTTGCCGTATCCGCGTTACATTGAAAGTTAGTATAACTGCAGGAGTTGTCTGCGTTGAAAGTAAAAAGCTGGATATCAGGGCAAGTTTTGTTTAGGGTATCTAATGACACCTGGGCGTCACCAACATAATTGGTAACAGTTATCGAGGCCAGTTGCCAGTTGCCTGCCAATAATCCGGGTATGTGGCTTAAGTTATCTTTCTTGCATGCATCAACGATCAGCGCAAGGCTTATTACAAACAGGAAAAATAACAGCGGAGTTCTTTTCATTTAATATAAAGGCAAAATTATAAAATATGGTTGATTACCTTGCATCAGTACACTGTAATAAACGTTATAAATTAAATTTATTTCAAACTCTATGCGCGTTCCATTTGAAAAACTTAAAGCAGAATTTAAAAGGGTGTTATCAGAACTTTCTTTTACTGAAGGGAAAGCTGAAATTATAGCTACTGTTTTTGCCGAAAATAGCAGAGATGGAGTTTATACCCATGGCTTAAACCGCTTCCCTGTTTTTGTTAAATATGTTAAAGATGGTCTTATAAATATTAGCGCCGATCCTGTTAAGTTAGCTGCCTTCGGGGCCATTGAACGGTGGGATGGTAACCTGGGGCCAGGAATATTAAATGCCCGCTTTGCCATGAACAGGGCAATGGAGCTCGCAGTTGAGAACGGCATTGGTTGTGTGGCAATAAAAAACACCAATCACTGGATGCGCGGGGGCACATATGGCTGGCAGGCGGCAGAGGCCGGTTTTATCAGTATTTCTTTTACCAATACCATTGCTAACCTGCCACCCTGGGGAGGTGTTAGTCCACGGCTTGGTAACAATCCTTTGGTTATTGCTGTGCCCCGTAAAAATGGGCCTGTTGTTTTGGATATGGCCATATCCCAATATGCTGTGGGTAAATTAAAGCAATATGAGGCAAATAATAACGAGCCACTTCCGCTGCCGGGTGGTTATGACGATGAGGGAAAGCTTAGTACTGATGCCGCTGCTATATTAAAATCGCAGCGATTGCTGCCTGTTGGATTTTGGAAAGGATCAGGGTTATCGTTGGTGCTGGATATATTGGCAACCATATTAAGCGGAGGAAGCTCAACCGCAGAGATCACCAAAAGTGAACATGAAACAGGCATATCGCAGGTGTTTATTTCTATCAGGCCAGATAGTACTCAGCAAACAGAAAGCCTGATCGATGAAATTATTGAGTATACCAAAACCAGCTTGCCTGAATATGAAGGCGCTTCAATTTCTTATCCCGGAGAAGGTACTTTAAGAACAAGAGAGAAGAATTTAAAGGAGGGTGTCCCGGTTGATGAGCGGATTTGGAATGAGGTGGTTAATATGTGATAAAGCAAGAAGACCACACAAATCATCCCACCATCATCCCCTCAAATTTTTCCCAAAAACCATCATGCGGTACAGGAGCAATAATGGCTACAGGCTCATTTTTGACCGGGTGTACAAAAGTAAGTTTACGGGCATGCAAGCAAATGCTTTTGCGCAGGCTGCCGCGAGGGTAACCGTATTTGTTATCGCCTACAATAGGGCAGCCCAGAGTTGAAAGCTGCACTCTGATTTGGTGCGGGCGGCCTGTTATTGGGTCAACCTCAATTAAATAATAGCCGTTTAGCTCACCAACCAATTTATAGCTTAACTCTGAGCGTAAGCTGCCCTGCACTTCACGGTCGTGAGCTTTAGTTACGTTTTTTTGTGAGTTTTTTACCAGCCAATGTACCAGAGTGCCTTCTTCGGGAAATGGTTTTTTGCGCACTACTGCATAATAGGTTTTATGCATTTCGCGGGCTTTAAACATCTTGTTAATCCTGTCAAGCGCTTTGCTGGTTTTAGCAAAGAGGATCACGCCGCTTACCGGCCTGTCCAAACGGTGCACTACACCTAAAAATGCACCATTAGGCTTGCTGTATTTTTGGGCTATGTATTTTTTAACCTTTTCATCAAGCGGCTCATCACCGGTTTCATCAACCTGCACAATATCGCCCGCGCGTTTGTTTATACCAATAAGGTGATTGTCCTCATAAAGAACATCATTATCGGTAATATCTTTACTGCTATAATTAAATTCAGGACGAGGCATTTTTTATTTCGGATTGCGGATGTTCGATCTCGGATTTAATTTTTGATTTGCAAATCCTGCATCTTTATTTTTCGATTGTAGATGTGCCAATTCCGATTTATTCATTATCTGAAATTTGCACATCTATAATCTGCATATTAATACTGTTCCTTCTCGTTAGGGAAGCTATTGCTTTTTACGTCGCTGTTGTAATTTTTGATAGCGTCGTGCATGATATCATACATGTTGGAGTACTGACGTAAAAAACGTGGCTTAAAGCCTTTGTTAATTCCCAGCATGTCATGAATTACCAATACCTGGCCATCACAATGCTGGCCGGCACCAATGCCAATAGTCGGGATCTGGAGGCTTTCAGACACTTCCTGTGCCAGTTTAGCCGGGATCTTTTCCAGTACTATGCCAAAGCAGCCAAGCTCTTGCAGCTTAAGGGCGTCCTCGCGCAGTTTTTGCGCTTCTGCTTCATGTTTGGCGCGCACGGTGTATGTTCCGAATTTATATATCGATTGCGGCGTAAGGCCAAGGTGTCCCATTACCGGGATCCCGGCTGTTAAGATCCTGCTCACCGATTCGGCTATTTCAACGCCGCCTTCAATTTTAACGGCATGCGCACCGGCTTCCTTCATGATGCGGATAGCTGAGTTTAATGCTTCCTTTGAATTGCCCTGGTATGATCCAAAAGGCAGATCGACAACCACCAATGCGCGCTTTGCCGCACGTACTACCGATGATGCATGGTAGATCATCTGATCGAGCGTGATAGGCAGCGTAGTTTCGTGGCCGGCCATTACATTGGAGGCCGAATCGCCAACGAGGATGATATCCGTCCCGGCGTCGTCGACTATGGTAGCCATTGAAAAATCATATGCGGTAAGCATAGAGATCTTTTCGCCACGAACCTTCATCTCCTGGATGGTATTGGTGGTGATTCGCTTTATTTCTTTATTTACAGACATTGATAAATGTTTTATCGCAGTGCAAAGGTACTTTTTGATTTCGGATTAATTGAATTTCGGATTTCGGAATTTCGATTTCGGATTTTTCTATTTTTGATTTGCTTAAGAATTACTCTTTAATTAAATCCGAAATCCCACATCCCGCATCCGAAATCAAAAAATAAACTCGAAATCAAAATAATTCCGAAATCTCACATCCGAAATCCGAAATTATTTTCTACTTTTGCGCCGTGAATCCGGAAGTTCCTTACTTCATTATTTCTATCAGTTTTCACGGGGCTTTGAACCAGGCGATCCGATCATTTAACCCTTTCAATTTTTTTAAGCGATGAACTATTTAACCAAATTACCGGCTATATTGCTGCTTGCCGACGGCACCGTTTTTTACGGAAAAGCTGCGGGCAAAATGGGTACTACCACCGGCGAGATTTGTTTTAATACCGGTATGACCGGCTACCAGGAAATTTTTACCGACCCTTCATACTTTGGGCAAATTATGGTAACCACCAATGCGCACATTGGTAACTACGGTATTGCTAACGAGGAAGTTGAATCGGGCAGGATCCAGATTGCGGGCTTGGTTTGTAAAAACTATAACATCGCCTACAGCCGTAAACAGGCTGATGAATCAATACAGGATTATTTCCAGGAACAAAACATTGTAGGTATCTCTGATATCGATACCCGCCAGCTTGTTCGCCACATCCGCGATAAAGGCGCTATGAACGCTATTATCTCTTCAGAAATATTGGATCTGGACGAGCTGAAAGCTAAACTTGAACTGGTGCCTTCAATGGATGGTCTTGAGCTTTCATCTCAGGTATCAACCACCGAAACCTATACTTTTGGCAGCGAGGATGCTCCTTACCGTGTAGCGGTGCTTGACCTTGGTGTAAAGAAAAACATCCTGCGTAATTTTGATTCGCGCGAGGTTTATGCCAAAGTATTCCCGGCAAAAACTACTTATGCCGAAATGGAAAAGGATTTTGCACCTACTGGTTATTTCATCTCAAATGGCCCCGGCGATCCATCGGCTATGCCTTATGCAGTTGAAACAGTAAAAGAAATTTTAGCTGCTGATAAACCAATGTTCGGGATTTGTTTAGGTCACCAGTTGTTGGCTTTGGCTAACGACATCCCAACCCAAAAAATGTTTAACGGTCACCGCGGTTTAAACCATCCGGTAAAAAATATCATTATTAACCATTGCGAGGTTACTTCACAAAACCACGGTTTTGGTGTAGTACCTGATGCTGTCCGTGCTTCAGAAAAAGTGGAAATTACCCACGTTAACCTGAACGACCAGTCGATAGAAGGAATCCGAGTGAAAGGTAAAAAAGCATTCTCAGTACAATATCACCCGGAATCATCACCTGGGCCGCATGATTCAAGATATTTGTTTGATGACTTTATCAAGCTGATGAAATAATATTCAATTACAGATGTGCAGATTTTAAATGTGCAGATGTTCGAAGGCCTTTCAATTTAGTTTGGAAGGCTTTTTTATTTGTATATTGTCATAACATTAAACCGAAATCACAAGCCCAATGAAGCTATCCCTCATGTTTTTAATGATTGGCATCCTGGTATTTGGGTGTTCCCAGGTACAAAATTGCCAGGATGATATTAACAAACTGCCAATGTACGGCAACCTGAAAAAGTGCAGGGAGCAAATAGAAGTTGATGAGCAATTTTTAAAATACTTTGACGATGGGCACGAAAGCCGAAATGTAGCTGCTGGCCAATTGGTTAAGCGTGGTTGGGAGTATTTTTATCGTGGCCAATTGGATACTTCAATGATGCGCTTTAATCAGGCGTGGTTACTTGATAGTTTGAATTCTGATGTTTATTGGGGCTTTGCTAATATATTGGGGAGCCGGAAGGATTTTAAAGCTTCTCTTTATTTCTTTAATAGGTCGTTAAAACTTAATTCAGGTAATGCTAAGGTTTGGTATGATCAATCTATAAGTTATGGTAATTTGTTTATTTCATCCAACAATAAGCTTTATTTAGACTCGTCTATATACGTGTTAAAAAAGTCAATTAGTTTGGATCCTCATAATGCTCAAGCTTATTCGCAGCTTACAGCTGCATATTGTTATTTCATACAAAAAGATAGTGCAAAAAAGTATTTAAAGGTAACCGATCAAATTGACCCAACTGCTGTTAATGAAGCGACAAGAAAAATGCTTACTGGCGGTAACAACCATTAACTTATAGGTTATAAATAAAAGCGGTAATCTTATGTGGAATCAAATACTATCGGCTTAAATTAACCTTAAAAGGCTTTTTTATTTTTCAGGATTCCTTTATAACTTAGTTGTATACCTGCCTGAATTATGAAGAAATCAATTAACCTGCTTTTAACAGCGGAAGAGAAAGCTATTCTCCGTGCTCAAAAAGCAAAAATAGCCGATCTTGTAAGTTTCGCTCCGGATGAAATAGCAATGATATTAAATGCAGATTCTGAACGTGCCAGGGAGATCAATGCGCTTATTGAATTTCAAAGTATTCCGTCATTAGGCATCAATTTTGCAACTGAGCTGATACAGCAGGGGTATTATTCGTTAGAACAATTAAAAGGTAGAGATCCTGTTGAACTGTTTAATGCATTTGAACGGCATGTGGGTGCCTGGGCTGATCCTTGTGTGGAAGATTCATACCGGTTGCTTACCTATTATATAAAACATGGTGATACAGGGAAAAGCTGGTGGCATTTTACTGCTGAGCGAAAAGCTTACCGGGCACAATACGGTTTTCCGGCAAATAGACCTGCTAAGGCTTGGTACGAGTTGCCGCAATATCGCAAGGGGAAAGAGTTTGTTGGGAATAAATGATCAAAAAAAATGTCATTTCGACGAGCCAAGGGCGGGTTTGTGTATCGGAGGTGAGGAGAAATCTTCTACGCCCTGCTTTTACAGGTAAATTGTAAACCTGATGTAGAAGATTTCTCTTTCGCTCCAGGTCTCGGCCAGCCCCAACTCAATCGAAATGACAATTTCTTATTAATATGTGGGTATATAATAGTGCCCCGAAGGAGGGAATTCGAAAACATCAACCCACAAAAAAACGCGAATGATTTACTCATTCGCGTTTTTGGTATAAAAACTCAGGCGGATATCCTGGATTAGTTTAAGTATGATTGCAATAGGTTTGATTTTGAATTGTGACGTAAACGCATCAAAGCCTTGTCTTTCAACTGGCGAACACGCTCGCGGGTTAAATCAAATTTTTCACCTATTTCCTCTAAAGAATGAGGTGCATGGCCACCAAGACCAAAAAATAACATCAGTACTTCACGGTCGCGCTCGGCTAAAATGCCTAATGAACGTTTAATTTCCTGTGATAATGAATCAGCCATTACTTCTGTATCAGTTGCAGCATCAGAGCTGGCCAATACATCAAGCAAGGTATTTTCTTCACCCTGAATAAAAGGTGCGTCCATTGAAATCTGGCGACCTGCATTATTCATTGAATCGGCAATTTTATCAACCGAAATTTCCAGGTTGTCTGCAAGTTCTTCGGGTGTTGGTTGTCTTTCAAATTCCTGCTCCAGTTTTGAAGCTGCTTTGTGAATTTTGCTCAATGAACCAATCTGGTTCAAAGGTAAACGCACAATACGCGATTGCTCGGCAATGGCCGACAGGATTGACTGACGGATCCACCATACGGCATATGAAATAAATTTAAAGCCTTTAGTTTCGTCAAAGCGTTTAGCCGCTTTAATTAAACCAAGGTTTCCTTCGTTTATTAAGTCGCCCAGGGTTAAGCCCTGGTTTTGGTACTGCTTAGCAACCGATACCACAAAGCGAAGGTTTGTTTTTGTCAAACGTTCTAACGCTACCTGGTCGCCCTCACGAATCTTTTGCGCCAGGATCACTTCCTCTTCAGCAGTGATCAAATCTACCTTGCCGATATCGTGCAGGTATTTTTCGAGCGATGCTGATTCACGGTTAGTGATTGATTGGGATATTTTAAGTTGTCTCATTTTTTAATACAGATTATTAAGCTAAAAACGGTTCAATAAGATACATGTGCCGGGTTAAACAACCGGAAATAAAACAGACTACATTAAACTTTGCTTCCTTCTTTTTGTGAACCCGGGATAGTATTATATATTTAAAACGAGGGTTTGCTACTGATATTATTGCTGTAAGGAGCGAGCGGTTTAAAAGTTTTAAAATAATGTGCTAACCAATAAATGTTTAATCAACATATTACTCTACATTGAACAGCACAAAGGTAAGCATTTATTTGCTATTGTAGTGTCATTTAAACACCATGAAACAACGGTTAAAGTAACGATAATATGAAGTTAAGCTAATCTTGTTTAGGTTCGGGCGTTTGTTGGGTGTCATCTGTCTTCTGGTCATCATCATCTGTCTTTGTTTTTTTATGGTTTTTATTCCATTTTATCTTTATTTTTCCATCGTCGCCGTCGGTTGCCAATATGTGTAATACGATACCGCGCATCCGCTTCTTATTACGTTCGCTATCGTCGGCTATTTTACTGTCATTTTTAGGGTTGCGTAATGGTACATCGAGAGCAATATTAGTTCCGCGAGACAAAGAATAGACCCCCTCAACATCCATGTTCAGCACGCTGGAGTTAATTTGCATCGGAGCTATTTTGATCTTATCGCCATTGATATCAAACTGGGCTTTCAAGTCGCCAAAGGTTATGTTGTCCAGATCGCGGAACGGGAAAGCAAATTTGCCCACACTTTTTATCGGCGAAAAATTAACCAATGCACCCTCTCTCAGGTTAACCATTGCCGTGCCGTTTATGGACTTAGGCACCAGGTTCCCCGCATTATTGATGCCCCCTTTAATATCTGCCCTGGCCGAAAGGAAGCCGCGCAGGTTATCACTTGTAAAATCCTTCAGTCCGAAGTTATTAAACGATGCGAAAAAAGTATTAGTATTTACATTTTCAATAGTGGTGCTTATTGCAAAGTTATTGGTTGGCCCTTGCAATACCAGTCCGGCCATTTTTAATGAGCCACCTGCACTTTTCAGGTTTACGTTACGTACTTTCATAGCGTTATCGGCAAGCAAAATATCGGCTGTAACATCAGTAGCTAAAAACTTTTTGTAGTATAGCTTTGCTACGCGAAGGTGCAGCTCGGCCTGGCCTTTATCAAAAGCGGTGTTTAGCTGGCTGGTCATCTTTTTGCTTGCTGTCCGGCTCATACCCTTGCTATTACTGCTACTTTGTTCTGATCCCCCCCGGCTATTCAGAAAACTTAAAAACTCGCCCAGGCGAATTTCCGGACTGGTTATCTGCCAAACTATCAGGATCTTTTCAGGCGCGGTGTAGTATGAGTTTAGGAAATTGCTCACTTTTCCTTGCATGTTCACCACACTGCTGCCGTTTTGCAGGCGTATGTTGTTGATGTAAAGATCTTTTTCGGTAAATTTTAAAGCAATGGAGTTGTTCTTGAAGACAAGGCCACGGGGCAGGTAACTTACGTCAGCATTTTTAATATCTACATTCCCGGTAACATAGGGTTTGGCGAATTTGAAGTTCACAATATCAGCCTTGTAGGCCAATTTAAGGTCGGCAATGCCTTTGGTAAATCTAAGGCTTTCCTCACCAATTACTGAATTGAGTTTGGTGACCGGAAAGCGTGAGCGGAAGATTCCTGTAGCCACCGGCGTAGTCAGGTTGTTGATAAACGCGGTATCAATAGTGAAAGGAATATCCTTATAGCTGCCGTTAAAATGATAAAGCTTTATTACTGAGTTTTCATCATTTAAACCTTTGCCGTTAACATAGTTATTGCTGAAAATCCCTCTAAAACTGCAGTTTTCAATAGTACCGCCCTGCGTTTTCAATACATTGTCCTTTACTTTAGCCGTAACATAAATAGAGGGATCCCCGCCGCCGCCAAAGCTCCCTTTCAGGTCGCAGGTAACATCGATAGGCTTTGTAAGGTCAAACATTTTGAGGCTTTTGGTAATGTTGGCAGCTAAGAGGTTAGCGGCGCTGGTCCACAAAATATCATTAACCTTAAGGTTGATGGTAAAAGGGGTTTCGGGCTTTTTAAGTTCAAATTTAGCGGCAACGTTAAAAGTGTCATCGCCGATATTCAAATCATTAGGTGCTACATTGATAACCTGCGAATCATAATTATAGCTGATATCGAAATGCCCTTTTAAAAGCCTGTTTTTCATGAAGCTTCCTTTTTTTGTATTAAAGGAAAAGCTGTTTGCCATAGCATTGAGGTCGATATCCGCATTCCATGCCTTATTGGGGTAATCAAGGCGGCCTTCGATATCATTTACCGCAAATTTGAACAGTTTGTAGGCGCGACGGTCGTCGACTACAAAATTTACCTTGTTTAATGAAAACCTCTTGATCTGTGTTGATGAGCTTGTTTGTTTCTCTTTCGGGTCTTTTTCAACTTTAGGCTTCGCTTTAAATATCGATGTATTGCTATAGCCCGTGCTATCGGTAAACAGGTCGATATCGGCATTGCTGATATCTATTTTATTGATCACTACTTCGCCCTTAATTAAGGCAGAAGCATTTACCGATACTTCAAGATCTTTAGCGGTAAGTAATGTATGATGATGTTCGGCCCAGCGGTTATCTTTCAATACCACATCTTTCAACTCAACAGATACGCCCGGGAAGCCTTTAAATAAAGTAGGATCAATAGTGCCGATAGTTAGCGTGCCGTTCAGGTTTTTATTAAGTTCAGAGGTGATCATAGCAAGCACCTTCTGTTTATTATAATTCACATAAACGGTAAGGGCAATAAACAAAATTATAATTAAACCTAAGAGCGCACCGGCGATCTTTAAGGTTATCTTTAACCATCCTGGCATTTCAACTAATTTATTGTTAAAGCGTTATGGTTATATAATTGTTTGTATTGTAACATATAATTAACACACGGTATAGGAATAGGTAAAATAAATCTGCAATAAGATACAATATTTTAATTGTATAATCGGCTACATCAGTATCATGGAAACAACTAATAAAATAAAAGCAATAATTACCGGCGCTACCGGCATGGTAGGCGAAGGTGTACTGCACCAATGTTTATTGAGCGATAAGGTTGAGGCGGTATTGGTAATTAACCGTAAGCCCTGCGGTATAACACATCCTAAGCTTAAGGAAATCATTCATGCCGATTTTTTTAACCTTACGCCAATTCAGGATCAGTTGCAAGGTTATGATGCCTGCTTTTTTTGTTTAGGGATTTCCTCTGTAGGCATGAGCGAAGAAGCTTATTACAAAGTAACTTACCTGCTTACCATGCATGTGGCCGAGATATTGAGCCGTATCAATCCTGATATGACCTTTTGCTATGTATCCGGCTCGGGTACCGACAGTACAGAGAACGGTCGCAGCATGTGGGCCCGTGTAAAAGGAAAAACCGAAAACGATCTCATGAAATTGCCCTTTAAGCAAGTATTTAACTTCAGGCCGGGATTTATGAAAAGTTTTAAAGGCGCGAAAAATACGTTGTCGTTTTACAAATATATCAGCTGGATGTATCCTATAGGCCGCCTTATTTACCCTAAAGGTTTTATCACCCTGGAGGAAGTTGGTAAGGCAATGATCAATACTGTAAACAGGGGTACCGGCCGCTGGATCCTGGATGGAAAGGATATTGTGGTCATGGCTAACGAATAGTTGGTTATGATATACGGATAACAGCCTCGTGTAAATCCGATATATCGTGAATGTTGGTGAGGCTTGTGTTTTGTAATTATTTGATTATTAGTTGATTTTGATTTTGGAATGAGCTTTGAAATAATGCTGTCAACAGTATTTATTTATGAAACTTAAACTCCAGCAAAAAATGAACACAAAATTTATGAAAGCCCGCACAAATACCTATTTAGTGGCGGCGGTTATTTTATTAGGCAGTTTGTTTGCCTTTGCTCCCAATGCGAACGCCCAAGGGACACCCGTAAAGAACATTGTTTTGGTACATGGCGCTTTTGCCGATGGCTCAGGCTTTAAGGCTGTGTATGAAATCCTTACAAAAAAGGGTTATAACGTTACTGTAGTTCAAAATCCACTAACCTCACTTAAAGATGATGTTGATGCTGCTAACCGGATCCTTGACAAGCAGGATGGCCCAACAGTTTTGGTTGGCCACTCTTATGGTGGTACAGTAATTACCGAAGCCGGGAATAACTCAAAAGTAGTAGCGTTGGTTTATATCGCTGCTTTTGCACCCGATAAAGGTGAAAACACCATAAAATGGGTGCAATCGGCTCCTCCTGCACCTGAAAATGGAATTTTGCCTCCCGATGATAAAGGTTTTGTTTACTATGATAAAGCCAAATTTCATGGTGGTTTTGCCGGTGATTTAAGCAAGACCGAAGCCGACTTTATGTTTGCCTCACAGGGGCCGACTTCTGTTCAGTGTTTTATAACCCCTGTTGCCGAAGCTGCATGGAAAACTAAACCAAGCTATGGCATAGTTGCCACCGAGGATAAAAGTATTGTACCTGATGTTGAACGTACTATGTACAAACGTGCCAATGCTAAAATAACAGAAATTAAAGGCAGCCACGTGATTTTCATTTCCCAACCCGAGGCTGTTGCCAAAGTTATTATTGAAGCGGCGAACAGCGTTAAATAAAAATATAGTTTTTGTTAAAGTTTTAAGCGGAAACGGCGATTGGCCATTCCGCTTTTTTTGTTGGATAATTGTTAGTTTTACCCCTGACAATCATCAAATGGAAGCCATAACCGTACCCGAAGCAGTTAAAGATAAACCGCAAATTAAGGCGGGCGAGATCTCTTTTGTATACTATCGGGAGCGGGGCGACCTGTTCAAAAACCAGGTGGTTTTTAACCAATGTGCTATTAGTTTTGTACTCAACGGACAAAAGGAACTTTACCGTCATGCCGATTGTACCATCATCAGGCCCGGCCAGGGTTTGCTTATTCCCGAAGGTAACACCCTGATTGCTGAGCATGTGGTAAAGGGTACGTCAAGAGATGAGCTATACAGTAGCTTTATCATCTTTTTTCCACAGGTGCTGATAGCCGATTTCTTTTCCAAACATGCCATCAACTCAAAAAATACATTGGCAGATACACCGCCTTATGTACTGTTTTCAAACACAGCATATCTTAACGAATATCTACGGGGAGTTAGGGCTTTGGTTGATTCGGGGCAACAACTTTCATATGCGGTAGCACTTCATAAACTGGAAGAATTGCTGCTCATTATTTATGAACTATACCCGGCACAGTTGATTACTCTTTTTGGCGATAGGCAAGATACCACAGGTTTATCACTGCAAAAACTGATTGAAAACAATCTGTTCAATAACCTTACGCTTGATGAGCTGGCATTTTTGGCCAATCGCAGCCTGTCGTCATTTAAGCGTGATTTTGAAAAGGCGTACGGCCTATCCCCGCAAAAATATATCCGCGACAGGAAACTGGAATCGGCTTGTGCTGAACTGAAGAAAGGCCGGAAAGCGAGTGAACTTTATGACACTTACGGCTATGAAAACCTGTCGAATTTTAATACCGCTTTTAAAAAGAGGTTTGGCGTAACCCCCGCGGCTTATGGCCAGCAGATTGCAGTTTGAGCCGCCTGCACTACTAATTGAACCGTTTGCAATAACAGTATAAATACCCGCAAAGCCACCTTTGTGATGTAATTAAATACTGTTTATGATGAAAATGATCTTCTCCTTATTTGTTAGCCTTTTGATAGCGAAGGCTGCATGTTCCCAAACGTTTACTTTAAAAAGCACCGATCTTGGCGGACAGTTTAGCAATGAATTTGTTGCCGGTAATTTTGGTTGCAGTGGCGGTAATAAATCGCCGCAACTAAGCTGGATCAACGCACCCGAGGGTACCCAAAGCTTTGCGGTTACTATATATGATGCTGATGCGCCAACAGGTAGTGGTTTTTGGCATTGGGTTATTGTGGATATCCCGACAAATATCAATGAACTAAAACAAGGTGCCGGCGACGTAAAAAGCGGCATAGCCCCTCAAGGGAGCCTGCAAAGCATTAACGATGTAGGCGTTTCCGGATACCAGGGCCCATGCCCGGGTGTTGGCGAGGGCGACCATCGTTATCTTATTACCGTTTATGCTTTAAAAACAGCTAAGCTGGGTACAACGCAAGCTTCAACAGCAGCTTTAACTGGTTTTATGCTGGGTAAACAATTATTGGCTAAAGCTTCGTTGATGGTTTATATGAAGAGGTGAACGGCCAAGGGTTAAATAATTCCCTCCCAGGGGCTACTGTGTGTACACATCTTTTTAATTAAAAGAAAATGTCATTTCGATTGAGCAGGGGCGGGCCAAGTGGTGGAGCGAAAGAGAAATCTTATACGCCTTGTAGAGCCGTATGCAAGGTACCGAGCGTGATGTATAAGATTTTTCACTATCGCTCAAGAGATAGTTTCTCCTCACCGCGCCCGCACATCCCCAAATTGGTTCGTCGAAATGACATTCGGTTTTATTTATTGACAAGATGTGTACACACAGTAGCCAGGGGAGGGAATCGCACAATCCCTTGCTTTCATTATTTTAACGCTCGTTTCTACCTGATCGCAACATGCAATTTAAGCACCCTGTTTTTCTCTGCCGAAAAACTTACCCCGTTGTCATCACTTATCGATGCCACATTATTTGGATCCGTTAGTAAATCGCTGTAAGCAAAACCATAACAGCCCTTTGTTGTAGCCGATTTGATGACAACGGCATACCGCTTTCCAGCGGTTACAGGCATGTTTGGGTTTACAAAAGCGTTCCTGGCCGACCATGAAATAGAATTGACAGACAAAGTAACAGAAGCCAAAGCGCTACCCGTTGGAAGCCCGGCATTGTCAAGCTCAAACACTTCAATAGAAAGACCTGCATCAGGATAACCGGTTTGAAAAGTGGTGAAATGGATCCTGGTTAAAGTGCCGCTTTTTGCAGCGGTAAAAGTTTGCGAGCGCTGAATATTTTTACCGATATCGCAGCCGGTTGTAAAATCTTCGGCCGGTTTATTAGGAGCGGAGTTTTTGGTGAAACTTGCTGTTTGCTCGCATTGCATCGGGTTGATGGAACCATCGGCGGCAAAGGTTAACGGTGCCCAGTAAAAATTGGCAAGTGCTTCATTTTTTGCAGCGTTATTCCACAAATCACTGCCAAATAGGAAAATAGTTTCTGAATTTAACTTAATTGTTGATACAAATGACGGCTGTCCGCCGCAGGAGTTATCGCTGATCTTTATCCCATCCGACCATGGCCCCAGTGGCGACGGTGCTGTGCGATAGGATGCACCTGTGCCTGAACAATAACCACAATTAGGGTCGGAATAAATGAGGTAATATTTGCCTTTACGTTTGAACAGGGCAGGGGCTTCGGTATTACCATTGGTAACTGATTTTATGTATTGTCCGGTACCGGTTAAATAGTCGGCGCTTAATTTTTCAATTACGATGCTGCCTTTGGTGCGCCAGTCGGTATAGGCTAAATAGGCAGTGCCGTCATCATCAACAAAGGTATCATGGTCGCCGTTGTTCAGGCCCGCTACCGGCATCTCGCTGTTCACAGCCAAGGTTGGTTCTTTAACTTCAGCGAAAGGGCCAACCGGGGTTTTGCTTGTAAATACGCGGTAGCCCACCCGGTTGTCATAAACGTTGATCCAAAGTACGTAGCGTTTTGTTTTTTTATTGTAGATAACATGCGGGCGAAAGCAGCCATAAGTTTTACCATCGCAGCGGGTTTGCCAAACGGGTGTTTTAGCATCAAACATAAAACCCCTGTCGGTCCAGTGCTGCAAATCGGTTGATGAATAGGTTTTAAAGCCACAAAAAGGGGCCGATTTGTTGCCCCATTCAAAACCGCAATCATAACTGGTGCCGTACAAGTAATATACACCGTTAAACAAAGCTATCCCGCCGTCATGTGCATCAACCGCGTTGCCCAGATTGTCAAATTTGGTTACCTGTTTGCCGTTTTTATCGAAATTTTTGATGCTTTGTGCCGATGCAAACCGGGCAGTGAAAATAAGAGCTAACAGACTAAGCAGGATAAGTTTTTTCATTAGTGTTGTTTATTGCAGAACCTGTAGGCGCTGATTTTTCAGCATAAAACAGGTAATATCATCGAACCAAATCTATCAATGAATCCGAAAGCAACGATTACACTTTTTGATATTCGGTTTATCATTTATGATAGTAGGTTTGAATCATCGCCCTGGGCCCGCTTTCGGTAATCGGTAGGGGCAATGCCGGTTTTTTCTTTAAACAGTTTGGAAAAATAGAAATACGATTCAAACCTCAGGTCGTAAGCAATTTCTTTAATGGGAATAGACGGATCATTCAACAATTCTTTTGCCCGTTCAATTTTTAGCTGGATAAAATACTGGCCCGGCGATAATCCCGTATGGTTTTTAAAAGCCTTCCTGAACCACGAATAGCCCACACCCAACTGGGATGCAGCCTGTTCGGGCGAAAAATCGGCAGTTATGTTTGAACGGAACAGCAACCGCGCTTCATTGATTAATACTTCCCTGCCATCACTTACCGAGTTTTGTTTACTTACTGCATGAAAGCTCCCTAACAGGTGTAACACTGCTCCCGATATCATGGGTTGGTAACCGGTATCCTCCTGTCTTGTTTTTTCAATAATGTTGTTGAATAAACTAAAAATACTTTCATTAAAACCGATGCTAAGGCAAGGTGTTTCGGGCTTGAAAAAGCTTTTGTTAATCAGGTTATCCATTACCTCGCCTTTAAAGCCAATCCAGTATTCGTCCCAGCCGGTTTTTTCGTCGGGTTTATAACGGTGCCGTTCTCCGGGAAAGAGGACAATCACACTGCCTGCCTTTACTTCAATCCGTTTACAACTGTCCGATTCAAAAATGCCTTTCCCCCGGGTGATATAAATTACCTGGTACTCGTTCAGCACCCTGCCCGTGTTCCAGTTAAAATAATGATGCGCAGGATGTGCTTTACCCGGATATGAGTCGGAGGCCTCAATATGTGTACAGCCGGTATTTAAAACGCACAGTCCCCAGTTTTCATCTTCCTTACTTACGGGCAGGTACTTGTAGTAATTGATCATGTGGCAATGTTATCCGGCATCAATAAGTACATCTTAAATATCAAAATGTGTATTGCTACCAGGGGTTTATATGGCAATATTTGATTGTTGGTAGTTGAAATCTAAATTAATACATCTTTAACTTTTTCTAACAACAATTAAATATACATCGCCAATAAATAAACTACATACAATGAATACCTCCGGCAATCAAATAACCTCAAACCTTAAAATAGGGCTTTTCGGTATAGGCCTTAACACTTATTGGGATCAGTTTGAAGGGCTTGAACAACGGCTTTCGGGTTATGTTGATGAAGTGGCGGATAGACTTGCTGTTTTTGGTGCTGATGTTGTTAATCTTGGTTTGATTGATACACCACAAAAAGCACTTGAAGCCGGCAGCCGTTTTCGGCGGGAAGATGTCGATCTGGTTTTTCTGTATGTTACTACCTATGCGCTGTCGTCAACCGTTTTGCCCGTTGTTAAAAGGGCCAAGGTACCGGTGGTGATCCTGAACCTTACTCCGGGCGCAACAATTGATTATGCTTCATTTAACCAAATGAAAAACCGTACTGCCATGACCGGCGAATGGTTGGCCTATTGTGCTGCCTGTCCCGTGCCCGAAATAGCCAATGTTTTCAAGCGTGCGGCTATTCCTTTTTATCAAATAACAGGCATGCTGCATAACGACCCGCATGTTTGGCAACAAGTGGAAGACTGGATAGCTGCGGCTAAAGTGGCTCATATTATGTATCATAATATATTGGGTGTTATGGGCAATTACTATGGCGGCATGCTTGATATTTACTCAGATCTTACTTTACAATGCGCCACATTTGGCGGGCATATCGAGATTATGGAAGTGGATGAGCTGTCTGGTTTACGTAGCACCGTTCAACCGGTTGAGGTACAGAATAAGATAAATGAGTTTCATGAACGTTTTGACATCCAACCCGATTGCCCGGATGCAGAATTGGAACGTGCAGCAATAACCGCTGTAGCTTTAGATCAACTGGTGGCAAAATATAACCTTGGTTCCATGGCTTATTACCATAAAGGCACCGGCAATGCAGTTAACGAGGATACCATGAGCTCGGTGATTTTAGGTAATTCGCTGCTCACTGCCGCGGGCATCCCTGTGGCTGGCGAGTACGAGATCAAAAATGCCCAGGCCATGAAAATAATGGATAGCTTCGGTGCGGGAGGTTCTTTTACCGAATACTATGCCATGGATTTTAACGATGATGTTGTGCTGATGGGGCATGATGGCCCATGCCATCCTGCCATAGCGCAAGGTAAGATAAAAGTAAAACCATTGCAGGTTTATCATGGAAAGGTTGGCAACGGACTTTCGGTGGAAATGTCGGTAAGCCATGGCCCTGTTACCATGCTTTCGGTTGTGGAAACTGCGGGAGGCAAGATCATCTTCCTGGTAGCCGAAGCTGAATCGGTACCCGGGCCGATATTGGAGATAGGTAATACCAATAGCCGTTATAAATTCACGATAGGGGCAAGGGCTTTTGTTGAAACCTGGAATTCACACGGTCCTGCGCATCATTGTGCGGTGGGCAAGGGCCATATCGCTTCAAAAATTAAAAAATTAGGCGATTTGTTGGGGGTGGAGACGGTGAAGGTTTGTTGAAATTGATTTCTTAATCCCGTCATTGCGAGGTACGAAGCAATTGCGAACTATACAGGATAATTTGCATGGCTGCTCGGTAATTTGGGGATTGCTTCGTACCTCGCAATGACGCGGAGATTTGGGAGGGGTTTTAAAATCCCATCTTCTATAAAATGATCTATATTACCTTTGTAAATTAAACGTTTTACCATCCCAAAACGGCGAATCCGCTTTAAAATGATATTTTTATATTGTTAAAACAACACTAATTATTACCTCCGGGTTTAATCTATTTCTCAATCTTTTTCGGGGTTGTTTTGCTTTTGTAGTGACTTTTTTACAGGGTTGTTGGTTTGTTAAGCCAATAATGGATTTTATCTGAATAAAATTTTAAATTAAATTTTTCTTTGTCGAAAATTAAGTGTTATTTCGACAATAATTATAAATCTTTATATGAGCAATAACCAATTAGTGATCGGGGTTGATTACGGTTCCGATTCCGTGCGCTCCGTGATAGTAAACGCCGCTAACGGAGAAGAAATAGCATCATCAGTATTTAATTATCCCCGCTGGCGCGATGGCAAGTATTGCGTACCTGCCGAAAATCAGTTCCGCCAGCATCCGCAGGATTATATCGACGGACTTAAAGCAACCATTAAAGATTGTATAGCACAGGCCGGAGGCGAGGCCATCGCAAAAAATATAAAAGGCATTTCTGTTGATACCACCGGCTCAACCCCTGTTGCGGTTGATACTACCGGTACACCACTTGCCCTAACTCCTGGTTTTGAAAGCAATCCCAATGCCATGTTTGTATTGTGGAAAGATCACACCTCAGTTAAAGAAGCAGCGCAGATCAACGAGCATGCTACAAAATTTGATACCAATTATTTAAAATATGTTGGCGGTATCTACTCATCTGAGTGGTTTTGGGCCAAGTTACTACATGTGCTAAGGGTTGATAAAAGCGTACGTGATGCTGCTGCCTCGTGGGTGGAGCATTGCGACTGGATCCCCTTCCTGTTAACCGGCGGTAATGATGTTAAGGCCATTAAACGCGGCCGCTGCTCTGCAGGGCATAAAGCCCTTTGGGCCGAAGAATTTAATGGCTTGCCTCCTGAAGAATTTTTTGTTTCTCTTGATCCGCTGTTGGCCGGTTTTAGGGATAAGCTATATGAAGACACATATACTGCCGATGAAGCAGCCGGAAACCTCAGCGCAGAATGGGCGGAGATATTGGGACTTTCAACCGATGTGGTTATAGGTACCGGCGCTTTTGACGCGCACATGGGTGCTGTTGGCGGCCAGATTGAGCCTTACCACCTGAGTAAGGTAATGGGCACTTCAACCTGCGATATTTTAGTAGCGCCATCATCAGAGATGGAAGGCAAACTGGTACGTGGGATCTGCGGACAGGTTAACGGCTCTGTTATCCCGGGCATGGCAGGTTTAGAAGCTGGTCAATCGGCTTTTGGCGATACTTATGCCTGGTTTAAAAATATCCTGGCCTGGCCGTTAAATAACCTGCTTTCACAATCGCAGGTAATTGATGCGGCTACTGCCGAAGCTTTGAAGGAAGAAATTTCTGAAATGATCATCCCTGAATTGAGCAGGCAGGCAGCTTTATTGCCGATAGAAGAAAGCAATGAGCTGGCTATCGACTGGTTTAACGGTCGCCGTACGCCCGATGCCAACCAGGAATTAAAAGGCGCTATCACCGGTTTAGGTTTAGGCAGCGATGCACCAAGGGTGTTCCGCGCATTGGCCGAGGCTACCTGCTTTGGTGCCAAAAGCATTGTTGACCGCTTTATCAGCGAAGGCATCCCGGTTAAAGGGATCATTGGTATTGGCGGTGTAGCTAAAAAATCACCATTTGTAATGCAAATGATGGCTGATATTTTGGGTATGCCTATCCGTATCCACCAGTTTAAACATACTTGCGCTTTAGGTGCAGCTATGTTTGCTGCAGTGGTTGCAGGCATCTATCCAACTGTTGAAGAAGCTATGGCCGCTATGGGCCGCGGTTTTGACGTGGTATACGAGCCAAACATCGCGCTGAAAGAAGTATATCAGCAACGTTATAACCAATACAGCGTACTGGGCAAATTTGTTGCTGCCGAAGTTGCTTTGAAAAATAATCCTGAACTGCAAAACGCATAATAAAGTAATGAGCAAGTATGATCATATAAGGCGTAGTGCCTATAATGCCAACATGCAGCTGCCCAAACTGGGCCTGGTGTTGTTCACCTTTGGTAACGTAAGCGCTGCCGACAGGGAATTGGGCGTGTTCGCCATTAAACCAAGCGGTGTACCTTATGAAGACCTATCGCCCGAAAAAATGGTGATTGTTGATTTTGACGGCAATACTGTTGAAGGTGACCTGCGCCCCTCAAGCGATACCAAAACCCACGCCGTGCTTTACAAACATTGGGACGGTATAAACGGTATTGTGCATACGCACTCCACCTACGGAACAGCCTGGGCGCAGTCGCAACGGGATATTCCCATCTTCGGCACCACCCATGCTGATCATTTAACGGTTGATATACCGTGTGCCCCTCCCATGAGTGATGAAATGATCAAGGGGAATTACGAGTATCAAACCGGTTTCCAGATCATGGAATGTTTTGAAGAAAAAGGCCTGGATTATAAAGAGGTGGAAATGGTATTGGTTGGTAACCATGCGCCGTTCACCTGGGGTAAAACTGCCGAAAAAGCGGTTTACAACAGCGCCGTGTTGGAAGCTGTTGCCCAAATGGCTTACCTCACCGAACAAATTGATAAAAGCGCCCCACGCTTAAAAGATGCGCTGATCAAAAAACATTACGAGCGCAAACACGGACCTGATTCATATTACGGACAATAAACCTGATGAAAAAAATAAACCTGTTTTTCCTGCTGCTTTGTTTTTTCGCCTGCACCCGTTTATCGGCACAGGTAGCAGCTACACCGCCTATGGGCTGGAACAGTTATAACTGTTTTGGTTCGGCAGTACATGAAGATGAAGTAAAAGCCAATGCCGATTATATGGCAGAGCATCTCAAGCAACATGGCTGGGAGTATGTAGTTGTGGATTTTTTATGGTCGTACGATAATCCTCCGGGCAGTAACATTGGCAACCCTTTCCAGTTACGTTTACAGGATGGTTCATACGTGCCATGGCTTACTATGGATAAATGGGGCCGTCTCACTCCCCAGCCTAACAAATTCCCATCGGCTTTTGGCGGTGACGGTTTTAAACCGCTCGGCGATTATATCCACAGCAAAGGCTTAAAATTTGGCATCCACGTTATGCGCGGTATCCCGAGGCAGGCCGTTTGGTCAAAATCGCCGGTAAAAGGTACCAATGGCATCACTGCCGATATGGTGGCCGATACCAACTCAAAATGTCCATGGATGAACCACATGTACGGGCTGGACATGAAAAAGCCCGGCGCACAGGAATACCTGAACTCGCTGCTGGAGCTTTATGCCTCATGGGGAGTTGATTTTATTAAGGTGGATGATCTTTCGCGCCCGTACAGCAATGCCGAGGTTGAAGGTTATCAGAAAGCCATCCAACAATGTGGCAGGCCGGTTGTGCTAAGTCTTTCGCCCGGCGAAACTCCGGTTGCACAAGCTGCTCATGCTGTCAAATATGCCAATATGTGGCGCATGGCCGATGATTTTTGGGATAACTGGAAAGAGATCCTGCATATGTTTGATTATGCCAAAAGCTGGGAAGGCGTAAGCGGCCCCGGTCACTGGCCCGATTGTGATATGATCCAGATCGGTAAGCTGAGCAAGCGTGGCCCGGTAGGTCAGGAGCGCTTCAGTCGCTTTACCGAGGATGAAGAATATACCCATATGACCTTTTGGAGCATCTTCCGTTCGCCACTGATGATAGGCGGTAACTTGCCCGAAAATCGCGATTTTGAGCTGAATCTTTTTACCAACGACGAGGTAATTGCGGTAAATCAAAAAGGCTCAAGTCCAAAACAACTATACAAAAAAGATGGCGCCATGGTCTGGTACTCACAGATCCCCGGTAGTAAGGACATTTACGCAGCCTTTTTCAATATCGGCGATGATGACAAATCTGTATCCCTGAATTTCAAAGACCTGGGTCTGAAAGGTAAAGTAACTGTGCGCGACCTTTGGAAAAAACATGATGTTGGCCAGTATAGCTCAGGCTATCAGCAAAAAATAAATAAACACGGTGCGGCGCTCTTCAGGCTGTCACCCAAAAACTAAACCAATTCAATAAATCACTAATTCGCTAAATCACTAATTGACATATATGATCGATCTGAAAACATTTGAAGTATGGTTCATTACCGGGAGCCAGAATTTATACGGAGAAGAAACACTGAAAAAAGTTGCCGAGCACTCACAGGAAATAGCTAAAGGAATTGATGGAGCGGCCAACATCCCTGTGCGGGTGGTATACAAACCTGTTGTTAAATCAACCGAAGAAATTTATAATACCTTACAGCAAGCTAACGTTGCCGAAAACTGTATCGGTGTTATTGCCTGGATGCATACTTTTTCACCTGCTAAAATGTGGATCCGCGGGTTAAGCATCCTTAAAAAACCGATGTTGCACCTGCATACCCAATATAACCGTGATATTCCATGGAGTTCAATTGATATGGATTTCATGAACCTGAACCAAAGTGCCCATGGCGACAGGGAGTTCGGCTTCATGGTATCACGTATGCGCATCAACCGTAAGGTTGTTGTTGGCCACTGGCAGGATCCTGAAGTATTAAAAGATATTGAATCATGGACCCGTGCTGCTGCCGGCTGGTACGACTGGCAAGGTGCAAAATTTGCCCGTTTGGGCGATAACATGCGCTTTGTTGCTGTTACCGATGGCGATAAAGTTGAGGCTGAATTGAAATTCGGTTTCTCAGTAAATACTTACGGTATTGGCGACCTGGTTGCGGTGATCGATAGCATAACCGATGCCGAGGTTAACACCCTGATTGATGAATACGAAACTACTTATAATGTTGCCGACGACCTGAAAAAAGGTGGCGCGCGCCACGCATCGGTTTATGATGCAGCTAAAATTGAGCTTGGTTTACGTAAGTTTTTACAGGATGGCGGTTTTAAAGGTTTCAGCGATACATTTGAAGACCTGCATGGCATGATCCAGTTACCGGGTATTGCCTCACAGCGTTTAATGGCCGAGGGCTACGGTTTTGCCGGTGAAGGCGACTGGAAAACCGCTGCTTTAGTACGTGCCTTTAAAGTAATGGGTGCCGGCTTGCCGGGCGGTAACGCTTTCATGGAAGATTATACTTACCATTTTGACCCGAACAATGCGCTGGTTTTAGGCTCGCACATGCTGGAGGTTGACAGCAGCTTAGCCAATGGCAAAGCATCATTAGAAGTTCACCCGTTGGGTATTGGTGGCAAGGCCGATCCTGCACGTTTGGTATTTAACGTAGCCGGTGGCGCAGCTCTTAATGCATCAATTGTGGATATGGGTAACCGTTTCCGTTTGATCGTTAATGAGGTTGAAGCTATTGAGCCGGTTGAAGACCTGCCAAACCTGCCTGTTGCAAGGGTACTTTGGAAACCACTGCCGGATATGAAAACCGGTTGTGCAGCCTGGATCTATGCCGGTGGTGCACACCACACTGCTTACAGCCAAAATCTGTCGGCCGAGCTCATTAATGATTTTGCTGACATGGCCGGTATTGAGTTTTTACGTATTGGTAAAGACACTAAACTTGATCAGTTCAGAAACGAAATCAGGTGGAATGATGCGGCTTACAAGCTGTAACGAAGCAAAGATCCTCAGGGTCCTCTACGAGAGACCCTGAGGGGACAAAAAAGACACTAAGCTTGATCAGTTCAGGAACGAGATCAGGTGGAATGATGCGGCTTATAAGCTGTAACGAAGCAAAGATCCTCAGGGTCCTCTACGAGAGACCCTGAGGGGACATAAAATAAAATAAAAATAGCCGCCGCTCGGCTCCGGCCGAGTGGCAACTATTTAGCGGCCTCTGGCCGCCGGGGTTGGAGTAGCAGGCCAGAGGCCTGGGGGATAATAGCCACTCGGCTGGAGCCGAGCGGCGGCGTGAAACATAGTTTAATAAACCGTCATTGCGAGGTACGAAGCAATCCCAAACTTTACAGATGGGCTTTGCATATTGGGGATTGCTTCGTACCTCGCAATGACGTGATGATGAAGAAATTTGCGCAGTTGCGTTAGGGATAGGAGCGGATACCGGCCCGTGGCTAAGGCCTGTGCAGTATGAGCGGATAGCCCGGCCGCAGGCAACGCCATTGTGAATTTGAGATTTCGGATTTGCGATTTCGGAATTTTCTGAACTCGAATTAAACGAATTAAAGAATTTATAGAATTTGCTTAGCATTCTGTTAATTCCTTAATTCTATAATTCAGGTTCAGATTATAAACGATCATTAAATGAAATAAAAAAAACGAGAAGAATATAAACTAAACCACAAGCAAACTAAACTAAATTTTAAACCAAATAATGAACAAATTTTCCACTATCGATTACGTGATCTTCGTAATCTATTTTATTGTAGTTACGAGCTACGGGTACTGGGTATACAGCCGTAAAAAGGTCAAAGGCGTATCTGATAGTCACGACTTTTTCCTGGCCGAGGGTTCACTTACCTGGTGGGCCATTGGTGCGTCGCTGATTGCCTCAAACATATCTGCCGAGCAATTTATTGGCACCAGCGGACAGGGTTTCCAGGTTGGTTTGGCCGTTGCAGCTTACGAATGGGTAGCAGCTATTGCGCTCATTATTGTGGCTGTATGGTTTATACCGGTATACCTGAAAAACAAGATCTTCACCATGCCGCAGTTTCTGCATACGCGGTACAACGAAACGGTTAGTTTTATCATGGCCATTTTCTGGCTGTTGTTGTATGTATTGGTTAACCTTACATCCATACTTTACCTGGGTGCTTTGGCCATCAATAATTTAATGGGCGGCGGATACCTGCATGAGATCATCATTGCGCTATCTATTTTTGCCTTATTCATTACCCTTGGCGGTATGAAGGTGATTGGCTTTACCGATGTTATACAGGTATTGGTACTGGTTGTTGGCGGTTTGGCTACCACTTATATTGCACTTACTTTGGTGAGCGAGCATTTTGGTTTGGGCAAAGATGCCATAGCGGGCTTAAATAAAATGATGAGCGATGCGCCTGATCACTTCAAAATGATGATGGCTAAACCTAAACCCGGCGCGCCGCAGGCCGAGATCAATAAATACCTTGCTTTACCGGGTATCGCCATGTATTTTGCCGGTCAGTGGATCGTGAACCTTAACTACTGGGGCTGTAACCAATACATCACCCAAAGGGCTTTGGGCGCTAACCTGAAGACTGCACGTACAGGGATCCTTTTTGCAGGTTTAATGAAACTGGCTATGCCTGTGATTGTAGTATTACCTGGTATTGCCGCTTACGTATTATACAAAAACGGTGGTTTACAGCAGGAAATGGCATCGGGTGGTCACTTCAATTCAGATAATGCTTACTCGGCTATATTGGGCTTTTTGCCAACAGGCTTAAAAGGCCTTTCTGTTGCGGCTTTAACGGCTGCTATTGTGGCTTCACTTGCGGGTAAAGCAAATAGTATCTCTACCATTTTTACACTTGATATTTACAAAAAACATATCAGCAAAGAAGCCAGTGAAAAGAGCATGGTTAATGTGGGCAGGCTTACCATTTTGGCGGCGCTGATCTTCTCTATCATGCTTACCTGGAAAGACCTTTTAGGTATTGGCGGCGAAGGTGGCTTTACTTTCATCCAGAAATATACCGGCTTTATCAGCCCGGGGATTTTTGCCATTTTCATTTTAGGTTTCTTTTGGAAACGTACTACCGGAGCAGCGGCTATTGCAGGTATTATAACAGGCTTTTTAATGTCGGTATTGTTTAATAATTATGCTCCTGCACTATTCGGGCATGAAACATTCCTTTACTCAGCTTTCCCTAATGGTAAGGGCGGTTATGAAATTCCGTTCCTGATCTGTATGGGCTTATCGTTCATGTTCACCATTATTGTGATGGTGGCCATCAGCTTAGCTGGTCCGAAAGTTAATGCTAAAGCATTTGAAATTCCGAGCAGTATGTTTAAGGTTGAAAAATCAACCATGGCATTAATTGTAGTTACGCTTATCCTGCTTACCATGCTTTATGCTAAATTCTGGTAAGCACAATAATTTATAAAATGAAGTTTTTTATTGACACAGCCAACCTGGCACAAATTAAAGAAGCCCATGAACTGGGTGTATTAGACGGCGTTACCACCAATCCATCATTGATGGCTAAGGAAGGTATTACCGGGCACGAAAATATCATTAACCACTACAAAGCCATTTGTGAAATTACTGATGGCGACGTAAGCGCTGAGGTAATATCAACCACTTTTGATGAGATGGTTGCTGAAGGTGAAGCGCTGGCTGCCCTTCATGAGCGTATTGTGGTAAAGCTGCCCATGATAAAAGATGGCGTTAAAGCTTTAAAGTATTTTAAGCAAAAAGGTATTAAAACCAATTGTACGTTGGTGTTTTCGGCAGGGCAGGCCTTGCTGGCTGCTAAAGCGGGTGCTACTTATGTTTCGCCATTTATTGGCCGTTTAGATGATATCTCAACTGATGGTTTGCAGTTGATTGAGGATATCAGGCTGATATATGATAACTATGGTTATGAAACACAGATCCTGGCGGCTTCGGTACGTCATGCTATGCACATTGTTAATTGCGCTAAGCTTGGGGCCGATGTAATCACCGGTCCGCTGAGTGCTATTACTGCTTTGCTAAAACATCCGCTTACAGATAACGGACTTGCCCAATTCTTGGCCGACCATGCCAGGGCTGCGGGTAATTAGTTGAAATATTTGATTTTTGAATAAGAAAGTCCCGCGCGAGGCGGGCTTTTTTTAATTAAATATTTTAAGTGTTTTTTTAACAATTATAAATAAATTTTTATACATTGGTCTCGCTGATTTCTAACCATCAGTTAAACCCAATTATTTGTTCCGGAAATTATAATAGTTAAACAGCAATGCTTTAAAAAGGCAAGCTAACAACCTCAAATTATGAAGAATAACAAGAATTTACTAATGATGTTAAGCTGTTCGGCAGCGCTTTTTGCGGCTTGTAACGGTAATCCAAAAACAACTGATTCAACCGTGAAAGATTCAAGTTCGGTAACAACCCAGTCTATACCCGATTCGGCCAATTTTGAGGCCGATGTGCAGGGACAAAAAGTAAAACTTTTCACCCTGAAAAACACTAGCGGTGCTACCGTGGCAATTACCAATTATGGCGGCAGGCTGGTAAGCTTGTTAGTCCCTGATAAGGATGGCAAAGCTACCGATGTTATTTTAGGCTACGACTCGCTGAAAAGTTATCAAAAACGCGGAGAACCTTATTTCGGCGCAATCATCGGTCGTTATGGTAACCGGATAGCCAAAGGTAAATTTACGCTTGATGGTAAAGCTTACCAGCTGGATATTAATGATGGGGTAAATACCCTGCATGGCGGCTTTAATGGTTTTTACGGCAAGGTATTTTCGGCTAAACAATTAAGCGCTTCGCAACTGGAACTTACTTATGTTTCAAAAGATGGTGAAGGTGGTTATCCAGGTAATTTAACTGCAACAGTGGTTTATACTTTAGGCGATGATAACTCGCTAAAAATAGAATACAAAGCCACTACCGATAAAGCTACCGTAGTTAATTTAACTAATCACGCTTATTTTAACCTGAATGGTGCAGGCAGCCCAACTATCACTGATAACGTATTACAAATAAATGCCGATGCATTTTTGCCCGTGGATACCACACTTATCCCAACCGGCAAGCTACAACCGGTTAAAGGTACCCCCTTTGATTTTACTGTATCAAAAACTATTGGTAAGGACATTGGCACTGCCGATGAGCAATTGAAAAACGGCAAAGGTTACGATCACAACTTTGTATTGAACAAACATGACCTTACTACCCCGATAGCTACGGTTAAAAGCACTGTTACAGGTATCACTTTGGAAGTATTTACTGAAGAGCCTGGTCTGCAATTTTACTCAGGTAACTTTTTAACTGGCGCTACCAAGGATGGTAAAGGCGGTAAAGCTTATCCATACCGCTCGGCATTTTGCTTGGAAACCCAACATTTTCCGGATGCGCCAAACCGGGCTGCGTTTGCTTCAACCGTATTAAAGCCGGGTCAAACTTACCATACGGTTACCATTTACAAATTCTCCAAATAAATAAGCTATGTTAAAAAAAGCTTTTTTAATGCTGTGTGCCGCCGGTATTTTTACCGCGGTACATGCGCAAACACAATATACTATTGCGGCTGATAAGGTGAAGGCACACATTCAGCCTACCATGTATGGGATATTTTTTGAGGATATTAACCTTGCTGCCGATGGCGGTGTATATGCCGAACTGGTAAAAAACCGCTCGTTTGAATTCAATATGCCTTTGATGGGATGGAAAGAACAGAAAAAGGACGGAGGCGATGGCCGTACAGAAGTGATAAACCGTGCTGTTGAACGGCCGGAGAATGCGCACTTTATAAAAAGCTATATCACAAGTGACGGCGGCTTTTACGGATTCTCGAATGAGGGTTTCCGCGGGGGAATGGGCGTTAAAGAAGGTGAAGAGTATAGCTTTTCGGTGATAGCTAAACAGGAAGGCGATACCAACGTAAAGTTGAACATTGAGATGCACGGCGATAATGACGCTATTATAGGTAAAGCCGAGCTTACCCCAACCGATAAAGAATGGAACCGTTACAGCGTAAAATTTAAATCAAGCGCTACAACGCCGAAAGCACAATTATATGTTTGGATGAGCGGCAAGGGCGTCATTGATCTGGATATGATCTCCCTGTTCCCCGAACATACCTGGAAAAACCGTCCCGGTGGTTTACGTGCCGACCTGGTGCAGAAGCTGGCAGATATAAAGCCCGGCTTTTTACGTTTCCCGGGTGGGTGTATTGTGGAAGGCCGTGAGTTGAACAACCGCTATCAGTGGAAAAAAACCATAGGTGCAGTTGATAAACGCGAGAATATCATTAACCGCTGGAATACCGAATTTAAGCACCGCCCGGCACCTGATTATTATCAGACTTTTGGTTTGGGTTTTATGGAGTATTTCATGACGGCTGAAGATATCGGTGCGTCGCCCTTGCCAATCCTGAATTGTGGTATGGCCTGCGAGTTTAATACGGCTGAGCTGGTGCCTTTGGATAAGCTTGATCCTTATGTGCAGGATGCACTCGACCTGATTGAGTTTGCCAATGGCGATGCCAGTACCAAATGGGGTAAGCTGCGTACAGACCTTGGTCACCCGGCACCGTTTAATTTAAAAATGATAGGTGTAGGTAATGAGCAATGGGGACCGCAATATGTTGACCGCTGGAAAATTTTTACCAAGGCAATTAAAACTAAGTATCCTGATGTAAAGATCGTATCGGCTTTAGGCCCATCACCTGATGGGAAAGAGTTCGATCTGTTGAATACAACATTCCGCAGCTTAGGCGCCGATATTTTGGATGAGCATTATTATGCACCACCAAAATGGTTCAGGGATAATGCCCGCCGCTATGATAACTATGATCGTAAAGGCCCTAAGATCTTCGCTGGCGAATATGCCGCACAAAGTGTAGCGACTGTGAGCCCACAAAACAAGAACAATTGGGAGTGTGCACTTTCTGAAGCAGCATTCATGACAGGTTTGGAACGCAACGCCGATGTGGTGAACATGGCTTCATACGCCCCGCTTTTTGCCCACGTGGAAGGCTGGCAATGGACACCAAACCTCATTTGGTTTGATAACCTGAAGAGCTACGCCACACCAAATTACTATGTGCAGCAATTGTTCTCGTTAAATAAAGGTACCGATGTGGTACCGCTTACGTTAAACAATGAAGCCGTAGCCGGGCAAAATGACAGCTATGCTACCGCCAGCTTAGACAAGAACACCAACGAACTGGTGATCAAGTTTGTGAATACCAGCACTTCGGCACAAAACGTGAGCTTTAAGATTACCGGTTCAAAAGGCTATCAAAAGCAAGCTGCCGTTACTACGCTGAAAGCCGACAGTAAAGACGCTGAAAATTCATTGACCGCGCCAACAGCTGTTAGTCCTGTTGAAAGTACGGTTGATATTTCTGGCAATACCTTGAAGCTTGCGATTGAGCCATACTCGTTTAAAATAGTGAGGCTTAAAAATAAATAACAATTGAAAAAGATCTTTCTGATCATATCCTTATTGTTCCCGGGCATTATAAGTAATGCTCAGGAACTAAGGACTGATATATCGGTACACGACCCGGTAATGACCCGACAGGATAGTACTTATTATATCTTCTGTACGGGTAACGGTATCGCTATGTGGTCGTCGGTTGATAGGGTACATTGGAAGGCCGAGAAGCCAGTATTTGCCGCAGCGCCGCAATGGGCTGTTGATGCTATCCCCGGCTTTAAAGGCCACATTTGGGCACCGGATATTTCACTTTATAAAGGCACTTACTACCTGTTTTACTCGGTATCTGCCTTTGGTAAAAATACTTCGGCTATTGGTGTGGCTACCAATAAAACGCTGCATACCGATGATCCTAATTATAAATGGATTGATCACGGTAAAGTGATCCAATCCATCCCCGGTAAAACCAACTGGAATGCCATTGACCCTAATTTAATTACGGATAAAGATGGTACACCATACCTTATTTTTGGCTCCTTTTGGGATGGATTGAAACTGGTGAAACTGAATAAAGACAGGTTAAGCGTTGCAGAAGATCTTGATAAGATCCCAACTATCGCCACCCGCAGAAAAGCCATTTCCGAAAATCTTCCGGCTGTTGACGGTAACCCGGTTGATGCGGGTGGTAATGCCATTGAAGCTCCGTTTATTTTTAAACACGATAAATACTTTTACCTGTTTGCTTCGATAGATTATTGCTGCAAAGGACCGAAGAGTACTTATAAAATGATTATCGGTCGCTCAAAAAATTTAAAAGGGCCATATCTGGATAAGGACGGCATCGCTATGAACAAAGGCGGCGGCAGTATCCTGCTGGCCGGTGATGCCAATTGGTACGGTGTAGGCCATAATGGCGTAAGCACTTTTGATGGGGTTGATTATATTATCTTCCACGGGTATGACGCTGCGGATAGGGGGATTTCAAAGTTGAGGGTGGAGACGCTGGATTGGGTTGATGGATGGCCGGTGGTAGGGAAGTAATTTCTGTATGGTATTGCCCGTGGGGACAGGGGCAAGGGGAATAAAAAATCTCAACGTCATGCCGAACTTGTTTCGGCACCCCACGGGACAGGCAGACGGTTGCTTAGCATGGTTGCCCAGCAAGTTAGGTGTTGAAACAAGTTCAACATGACGTTTTTTATTAGCCTCCCGCAGGTTTAAGCGTCCACGCTTACCGGCCGGAAATAACTAATAACGTGAGCGTGGACGCTCATGTTTTGTATTATTCAAGCGTGGACGCTTGAACATGCGATAGAAACAATATGAAAATATCAAAAAAAATAATCGCGTTAGCCATAACTGTCGGTAGTTTAGTCTCGGTTAATGCTACTCCCCGTGATACTACTTTCCGCGCTGATGGTAACCCTATCATCAGGCATAAGTACACTGCTGATCCGGCGGCTATGGTTTATAAGGATAAGGTATACCTGTACACCGGGCATGATGAGGCTGCGCCGGGACATAATGGCTATACCATGCACGACTGGACTTGCTTCACTTCAACCGATATGGTAAACTGGACAGAGCACCCTTCGCCGCTGAATGTTAAAGAATTTAAGTGGGCAAAAGACGATGCCTGGGCATCGCAGGTGATTGAACGGAATGGTAAATTTTACTGGTATGTGGCTGCCGAACATGCTACTATTCATGGCAAAGCCATTGGGGTAGCGGTATCTGATAGTCCGCTGGGGCCGTTTAAGGATGCGCGTGGCAGCGCTTTGGTTACCAACGATATGACCAAAGCAGTAAAACATTCCTGGGACGATATTGACCCGACTGTTATTATTGATAAGGAAGGACAAGCCTACCTGTTTTGGGGCAACGGCATTTGCTATTATGCCAAACTCAAAAGCAACATGACCGAACTTGACGGCGAGATCAAAACCATCACGTTGCCCCATTATACCGAAGCGCCGTGGATCCACGAACGTAACGGTTGGTACTACCTGTCATATGCCTACGAGTTTCCAGAAAAGATAGCTTATGCTATGAGCAGGAGTATCAACGGCCCATGGGAGTATAAAGGGATCATCAATGAGATTGCCGGAAATTCAAACACCAATCACCAGGCTATAATTGAGTTTAAAGGCCAATGGTATTTTATATATCACAATGGAGCGCTGGTACCTGATGCGGGCAGTTTTCACCGTTCGGTTTGTATCGATTATCTGTATTACAATAAAGATGGCAGCATTAAGCGGGTGATCATGACCAGCGAGGGTGTGAAACCGGCAAAGTGATTTTATTGTAGAGGCGCGCATAATTTCGTCTCCAGTATACAGATCAATTAGGGAAGTGCGTTTGCCCTGATGGGAGACGAAATTATGCGTCTCTACAATAAGAAATAATAGAAAATAAGAAGCAGGAAAGGATTATCCTTCCCTGCTTCTTATTTTATGGACTGTTACCTGCAACAAATCGTATCAACTTTTCTTCAAAACCGATCAAACGTAACCAAACGTTAAGATCGCTTCAAATTATCCTATATTTTTAATGTGAAATAATTAATCAAAAAGCCAATATGGCCGGTTTAAATGGTTTGTCGGAACTGTTTAGCCGGCTTTACCACATCAAATTATGAACATTAAAAAGTTTATTGTTATCGCTGCTGCCGCGCTTCCATACTTTGCCCAGGCGCAGGAGTGGCACCCTAAAAAGGCCGTTTTAATGACGCGCTTTGCCAAGGATGTCGACCCGAAAAATGTATTGCCCGAGTATCCCCGTCCGCAGCTGGCACGCGAAAAATGGATGAACCTAAACGGCCTATGGCAATACCAGCCGGGAACCGCCGGCGAGGCTGTGCCCCAAGGCAAGTTATCTAAAACCATCCTCGTGCCATTCCCGGTTGAATCGGCCTTGTCGGGCGTAATGGAACAGCACGACAGGATCTGGTACCGTCGTAGATTCACCGTTCCTGCTTCATGGAAAGGCGAACATGTCCTGCTGCATTTTGGTGCGGTTGATTATGAAAGCGAAGTATTTGTTAATGGCAAAAGTTTTGGTAAGCATACAGGCGGTTATGATCCATTTAGTTATGATATCACATCTGCTATTAAAGGAGCAGGCGAGCAGGAGATCACTGTACGTGTTTATGACCCAACGGACGATGGCGGTTTCCCACGCGGTAAACAAACCCTGCATCCGCAGGGCATTATGTATTCCTCAACTACAGGCATCTGGCAAACTGTGTGGTTGGAGCCGGTTCCTGCTGTAAATATCAGCGATATCAGGATTACGCCGGATATTGATCAATCAGTAATAAAGCTAAATGTAGATGCTGCGACTGCTGCTGGTTACACGGTTAATGTAAAAGTAAAAGACGGTAGCAAGGTTGTTAGCACTGCTTCGGGCAAGCCTAATGCCGAGTTTACAGTACCTGTTCCTAACGCTAAATTATGGTCGCCGGATTCACCGTTTTTGTATGACCTGGATATTACGCTTGAAAAAGGCGGAAAAAAAGTCGACGCTGTGAGTAGTTATGCAGGCATGCGCAAAATTTCGGTAGGTGAGCAGGATGGTTACAAAAAGCTGTTCCTGAATAATAAATTCCTGTTCCAGATTGGTCCGCTTGACCAGGGTTTCTGGCCTGATGGGATCTACACAGCACCTACTGATGCGGCTATCAAGAATGATCTGCAGATGATCAAAAACTTCGGCTATAACATGGTGCGGAAGCACATTAAGGTTGAGCCATACCGCTGGTACTACTGGGCCGATAAACTGGGACTGATGATTTGGCAGGATATGCCATCGGCCAATTCATATACCGAGCATACGCCGCCGGTTGATACAGCAGCTTATGCTTCAGAACTTACCCGTATGGTTAAAACACACTGGAACTCGCCTTCTATTGTAACGTGGGTGGTATTCAATGAGGCGCAGGGTCAGCATAATACACCGGGGTTAGTTAACTTGGTGCGTAAATTGGATAATTCAAGGTTGATTAACCAGGCCAGCGGTGGCAATCATTTTGGTGTGGGCGACTTCCTGGATATCCACAGCTATCCGCCGCCTGCATCCCCTTCAAGCAAAACACAGGTATTGGCTTGCGGTGAGTATGGCGGTATTGGTTACATCATCCCGGGGCATGTTTGGAAAACAGGCCCGACTTATATCATGATGGATAACCAAAAGGCTTATACCAACCTGTATGATGAGTTTGCCAATGATCTTGTGATCTACAAAACCAATGAAGGCCTGAGTGCAGCGGTATACACTGAAACTACCGACGTGGAAGTTGAGCTGAACGGTTTACTTACTTACGACAGGGAAATCGTAAAAGGCCCGGTTGCAACTATTAAAGCTTCGAATGATAAGATCATTCATGATGAGGAGTATATCCGCGAGGTGCTGCCATCGTCAAAGGATAAAGCACGTACCTGGAAATATACTTTTGATAAACCCGCTGATGGCTGGTTTGGCGAAAAGTTTGACGATAACACATGGAAATCTGGCGAAGCCGGCTTTGGTACTGCTAACACACCGGGAGCCGTAGTGAAAACTGTTTGGGATGGCAAGGATATCTGGCTCAGGCAGGAGTTTACGTTAAACACATCTGGTGTAAATAAAGATGACCTGGTATTGTCATTACATCATGATGATGCTTGTGAAGTTTACATCAACGGTGTTAAAGCTGCCCTAAAAGAAGGTTATACTTCAGGCTATGCTATCATCCAAATGACTAAGGAAAGTAAAGACGCCCTGCGCTTGAATGGCAAAAATGTGATAGCTATCCATTGTAACCAAACCGTTGGTGGACAATATATCGATGCCGGTATTTCAGCAATGAGCAAAACGAAACCATAATATCGGTTTAGATATTATGAAAAACGCCCGGGTGCATAACCCGGGCGTKTTTGTTTTTTAATTACTAATCTATTTCTAATGCCACCGCTTGGCTCCAGCCGAGTGGTAGCTATCAAGCGGCCTCTGGCCGTCGAAGCTGGAGGAGCAGGCCAGAGGCCTGGAAATAATTGCCACTCGGCTGGAGCCGAGCGGCGGCGGGGAGGCTAAAAGTAGGCTGTCATGCTGAGCGCGTCGAAGCATGGTGGTGGGGCCTCTGCGCGCGAGTCTTCGACAGGCTCAGACTGACAGGCCCATACTTAATAGCATCTATCAGCCCTTCCTTTTCCTCCCATTATAACTTGTTATCGTCACATCTGCTGCATTGCCATCTAACTCCAATACCCTTGATGATTGCGATAAATACGTTGATCCATAATAAAACTCAACACGTTTTTTGCTGCCGTTTTTAAGGGTAATATCAGCATAAAAATCATCAGGTTTTAATTTGATGTATCGCTTGCCAATGTTAACACCGGTATTGCGGAATACCTTAAGGCTATCCTGATTTTGGGTTGCCACTAATAAATCACCTTTGGCTGATTGGATATTTGCGAGCGCTTTACCATCCCCCGCAACATAAATGCCGCTACTGGCTACAGATAGCGGAGCAAAGCCGCCTTTTCCATTGCCTTTCATGTATAAACCCATAAAGGCATCATGCCTGCCGGTGAAAGGTTCCATACCGAAGTCGTTGCCAACCATTACCAGGTCGAGGTTGCCGTCGCGGTCAATGTCTTTGGCTATCATGCCGTAAACAGGGGCCATCTGCGCATCTTGCGGTAGCGCACTGATACTAAAAGTACCAGTGCTTTTACCGGTGATAAGGCTGGTGTTCATGTCGGTAGCTTTCAGGATAACAGCTCCTTCTTTGTCTTTTTCAGCCCATAGGTCGTTCATAGTAGCGTGACCGAAGCCACGGTAGCTTGGATATTTTTTGCGGATGGAGATCAGCTGGCTGATCAGGTCATCGCGGGTGTGCATTGGGAAGGGTTTTTGTGAACCGTCTTCATCCTTCAGGTAACAAAATATCATGGCGTCGAAAGAGCCGTTACCATCCAAGTCTTTACCCATAATGGTCATGGGCTGCTCAAATGATGCTTTGTAATTGGAGTTTTGACCCAGGTTACCTGCTACGTAATCGATGTTGCCGTCGTTATTAAAATCGCCGGCAACAATGCTGTTCCACCAGCCTACGTGATCTTCAATGCCCGATTTGATCTTGCTGAAGCCCTTACCAGTGTTTTTAAAGAACGTAATGGGCATCCATTCGCCAACCACAACCAAGTCAACTTTACCGTCCTTGTCAAAATCCGACCATAATGCATCGGTGATCATACCGCCATGGATCAGATCCGGGCAAAACTCGTTAGTAACATCTGTAAACTTGCCGCCATCATTCCTAAGCAGATGGCTAACCGGTGATGAAGGGTAAGCGCCCGAAACCGATCTCGAACCTACAAAAAGATCGAGGTCTCCGTCGCCGTCAAAATCGGCGGCACGCACGCATGAACCGTTATCATATTCAACGGGCACGGCGGCGAGGTCGCGGGTAAAATGGCCTTTTCTATCATTAATATAAAGTCTATCCTGAGCTGAGGTATGGCCTTTTTGAAATTCGTAACTGCCGCTTGCAATGTACAGATCAGAGAACCCATCGCCGTTGGCATCAAACAACAGCGCACCCATATCTTCCTCATCTTTAATTTCTTCGTTCATGAAGCGGTTATTATCCATGGTAAAATGACCGCTGGCATCCTGCATGAAAAATACACCTTTATTGCCTGCTGAACCTCCCACGAAAAGATCGTCATAACCGTTGCCGTCAACATCGCCAACGGCAATGGCTGGGCCATACTGGCTTAGCTTATGCGGCAGAGTAGGCTGAATATTATAGTCGATAGCGTCTTTTTCCTGGTGCACATATTTTATGCCTGTTGAATTGTTCGCATTCTGAAACGTGGGAATGATTTTGCCGGGAGCATCAGGCCGGAAATAGCCCGTGGCACTTTTATATTGCAATGTAAGTGTTTGATTGGCTTTTACATTGGTGAGTAGCTGGGTTTTGCCATCGGGCCAGTGTACACGTAAAGAATCAACCGTAGTTGATGAGCCGATACCGAAATGCCCGCGTGCATCGTCCGTACTCATATAACCACGACAAGGCTGCTGGTCATAAAACTGCTGATTGCCTTTGTAATAGATCCGGATGGTAGCGCCAATGGCGCCTACGTTTTTGCTGTCACCCTGTAAGGCAACGGTAAGGTAGTTATGATCTTTTGCTACCTGCGTTTTGCTGTTGGCGGTATTTTCATAAACAAAGGCATCATCGTCAATATTGTTGATCACCAGGTCAAGGTCACCGTCATTATCCAGGTCGGCATAAACGCCGCCGGTCGAAAAAGTAGGTTTTACAATACCCCAGTCTTTCGATTGATCTTTAAACAAATATCCGCCTGCATTTCTGAAAGCATAGCTCGGTGTTTTCACTACGGGGAATGAATCGGCCGCGGCCAAAGTGGTATTTTCTTTAACGGTACGGCCCTGGTCGTTACTGTAAAGGGCATGATCAAGATCTGTCACATCGCGAGGGTATCCGTTGGTGATCATCATATCGCGGTAACCGTCGTTATCAAAATCGGCCACAAGGGGAGTCCAGCTCCAGTCAGTTTGATAAACACCAGCCTGGTAAGCTATTTCGCTGTATTGCGGGTGACCAAGTGGCGTTTGGCCCTGGTTAAGCTGCAGCACATTACGGATGTATTGGTGCTCATATTTAAACTTGGTGTTGTTGATATAAGTGATGTAATTATCGCCCACAAGCATGGTTTTTTTGCGTACGTTCTCTTCAGGCAGCATCTCCAGGGATACAAGATCGGCCTTGCCATCGTTATTAATATCAACCATATCCGATCCCATTACCGACCAGCCCGTATGTTTAAAATATTCTCCCGCGCGATTGGTGAACGTTCCGTTTTTATTGTTCACCCACAGCACATCATTCGATATAAAGTCATTACCCACATAAACATCCGGCCAGCCATCGTTATTCACATCGCATATGGATACCGAGTTGCCGAAGCCTTCTATCAAAATACCAGCCTCTTTGGTTGCGTTAGTAAATGTCCCATTGCCGTTATTGCGATATAGCCGGTCATTATTCTGGGCGCTCCCATTGGTTAATTTAGGGCGATATGCTACTGGTGTTTCCTCGCCTAAAAAATTGGTGAGCAGGTACATGTCAAGGTCGCCATCATGATCGTAGTCGAAAAATACTGCCTGGGTGCTGTAGCCGGTATCTTGCAGGCCATATGCTGCTGCTGATTCTTTGAAGGTGGGTATGCCGTCTTTGTTATTTCCCTGGTTAATGTATAATAGGTTTTTGCGGTGGTTGGGATCGCTTTTAAAGGACGAACACACGTAAATATCCATCCATCCATCATTGTTGATATCCACTACAGATACGCCAGCGTACCAGTCGTCATTACCGGCAACACCCGCTGCATCGGTAGCATCTTTAAAAGTAAGTGAGCCTTTGTTGATATATAGTTTATTGGCGACCATGTTTCCGGCAAAGTAAATATCGGGTAAGCCGTCGTGGTTAAAATCGCCAATACCAACGCCTGCACCATTGTACAGGTAGGGGTGATTGAGTATGTTGATGCTGTCGCTTTCGTTAATGGTATTTTTAAAATCAATACCGGTTTGGGATGCATCAAGCAGTTTAAAAAGCGTTGGCCCCGAAGATTTTTTTGAGCAGCCAGCACTTAAAAATAGTAACAATAGGGTAGATAGTTTAAACGCGTTGAGTAAACTTTTTATCATGCAGATATGGTTAATTATTGATTGATAGTTTATGCTTTGGTTAAGCTTTAACTTACTGGTTATTATATAGTAAGCCAATGTAAAGAAAATGGTTTTTATAATTTATGATTCTGCAAATTGTATCAAAAGTTAGTTAATTACTATCGGCTTATACTTAAATATTTATTAACTGTTAGCTTTGGTCTGAACCCTGTTTTGAGGGATAAACCAATTAAAAAACTGATCAAGACCCTTCTGTTCATCATGATGAAGAGACTATACTTTGCCCTTATCGTTGTTGTAAGCTGCTCATCATGCGGTAAAAAAAGTTGGGAAAAACCGGCCGAAAATCCGGATTTTATCCACCGCTCCATAAAAGATGTTACGGATGTGGTGCGGCATGATATCTATTCGCCGCCGGTTGCCAGTCGTATTTATGCCTATATCAGCGTTGCGGCATACGAAGCTGCGCGTAATGGCGATTATCATTACCAGTCGCTTGAAGGGCAATTAAAGGGGCTCGATTCGGTGCCGAAACCCATCGCCGGCAAAAAATACTGTTTTACACTATCTGCATCGCATGCTATTTTAACTGTTGGCAAGATCCTGATCATGAGCGAGGGCAGGATAGAGGGTTTTCATGATAAGCTTATGCAGGAGTTTAAAGACACCGGTATGCCCGATAGTGTGTACAATAACTCAATAGCATATGGCAAGCTCATTGCCGACAGGATCATTAAATGGGCGGGCAAGGATAACTATAAACATACCCGTTCATTATCAAAATACGATGTACAAACCGATGATGCCAGCTGGAAACCCACACCTCCCGCTTACATGAAAGGAGTGGAGCCGCATTGGAACGAGATCCGCCCTTTCCTCCTCGATTCGGCACAGCAGTTTAAGCCATCACATCCTTTTACTTTTAGTAATATCCCTGGCAGCAATTTTTACAAGTTGGCTATGGAAGTATACGATACGGGCAAACATATCACTGATGATGAAGCCACCATCGCCACTTTTTGGGATGATAACCCTTTTAAAGTGAATATCAACGGGCATACTATGTTTGCCACTAAAAAGATCTCGCCGGGAGGACATTGGATCAATATCACAGCGTTGGCCTGCCGTAAAGCTAAGGCTGATTACGTGAAGAGTTCCGAAGCTTATGCCAGTATAGCTGTTGTTATTGCAGATAGTTTTATAAACTGCTGGGACGAAAAGTACCGGAGCAAAGTGATTAGGCCTGAAACCTATATCAACCAGTATATTGACCAAAGCTGGATGCCGTTGCTGCAAACCCCACCCTTCCCGGAATATACAAGCGGGCATAGTGTGGTTTCTACGGCTTCGGCAGCGGTATTAAGTAAACTGTTTGGCGATGAATTTTCTTTTATAGATTCTACAGAGATGGAATTTTCTATCCCGGCACGAAACTTCAAATCATTTAAAGCCGCGGCCGAAGAAGCGGCCATCAGCAGGTTTTATGGCGGCATTCATTATATGCCATCTATTACCAATGGTGTAGATGAGGGCGATAGGATAGGGCAGTTTGCTTTGACCAAATTGCATACGAGGAAATAAAGGAATGACCATCTATTTAGATATTGAACTTGCACCGGATAAAAAAGTGTGGGGATTGTGCGATTCCCCTCTTAAGAGGGGTGGAGGGGTGTGTTCCCGCTTTTATACACTAATTGCATAAACACACCCCTGCTACCGCTCTTTCCTTCGCGCCCCCTCTCGAGAGGGGAGTTTAAAATATTTTCCTCGTTTACGCTATAGGGCAGACGCTTGAACCTGCGTCTTACACCTGCTTCACCTTACTCCGCTTGGCCTGCTGATACTCGGTAGGTGTAGTGCCAAATTGTTTCAAAAAGTTACGGCCCAGGTGCGATTGTGAGCTGTAACCCACCATGTTGGCCACTTCATAAATCTTATAATCACCTTCTTCCAGTAACTGCGCTGCGGCTTTAAGGCGGGTAATATTGATAAGCTCGTTAATGGTAAGGTTTGATATAGCTTTAACCTTGCGGTATAGTGTTGGTTTGCTCATGTTCATGAGGTTTGCTATCTGCTCTACATCCAACTCTGCATTCTGGATGTTTTTGTAAATAACACCGTTCAGTTTATCCAAAAAGCTTTCATCGGGCTTTGAATACGCCATCGACTTGATATGTGCCAACGGCGAGCTTGCAAAATGCTCTTTGATCTTATTGCGGTTAATGAGCAGGTTTGCGATCTGCACCTGCAAATGCTCTGGCGAAAACGGTTTTTCGATATAGGCATCGGCACCAACTTCCAGGCCTTCAATTTTACTTTGCAGGGTGTTTTTGGCAGTGAGTAATATGATGGGGATGTGGCTGTAATCGAAATTGGTTTTAATGGTTTTGCACAGTTCAAATCCATCTATCCCCGGCATCATAACGTCACTTATAATAAGCTGGATGTTCTCAATGCCTATCATATCCAGTGCTTCCTGGCCGTTAAGGGCTTTAATAACCGAATATTTGTCGCTCAGATCATCCGAAATAAAATCAAGTATTTCCGGGTTATCATCCACTAAAAGTATAACTGGTTTCATAAAGTCAATATTCTCCTCTCTGTTACTTAGGTCTGCCTGTTCATATTCATCGGGGGTAATATGCAGGTCGAATTCTTTTTCCTGGTGTACAGGCAAAGTAAGGTTAAATATATTAAAATCGTTAATAGATTTATTCAACACCAGTAAACCTTTATGCAGTTCGGCTAATGAACGTGACAAAGAAAGTCCTATTCCGGTACCAATTTGCTTTTCCGATTCCTTCATCCTAAAGAAGGGCTCAAAGATCTTTTCACGCATTTCAAAAGGAATGAGGTGCCCGTTATTCCTTATTTCGATGGTAAAGGTTGGATCGTTGGCTGGGTGTTCAAGCAACTCTATCTCGACGATAGAGGTGCTGTATTTGATGGCATTATTGATCAGGTTACTTACAATTTTAGTGAATGCCTCAATATCAACATAGGCATAAACAGCTTTGACCGGATGTTTAAAGGTATAGCTGAGGTTCTTTTGCTCGGCCATGGGTTTAAACCTCACAAAGGTATCGGCAAGCAGGTCGATGATATCTGTTTTAACAAAGCTGAGACTAAAGCCATTGGTTTCTGTTTTCCGGAAATCAAGCAACTGGTTGGTAAGGTCAAGGAGTCGGTTGGTGTTTTTTTCCATGATCTTCAGGTTGTTCTGAATCTCCGGAACATGCTCTGCCTTCCTGATCACTTTTTCCATGGGCCCTTTAATAAGGGTTAACGGTGTACGGATTTCATGGGCCACATTGGTAAAAAATTCAATTTTGGCATTGTAGATCTGTTTTTCCTTGTCATTTTCAAGGGTTTCGATAATGCGTTTGTTTTTTTCGCGTGTTTTACGGTGATAGCTCCTGAGCAGGTAATAACCTGTCAGTAAAAACAGCATACTATAGGCAATGTATGCCCAAACGCTTTCCCAAAAAGGAGGGGCTATATCAATTTCAAGGCTTGTTTCTTTCTGAGTCCAGATGCCGTTATTGTTTGCCGCTTTTACTACAAAAGTATAATGGCCAGGTTGAAGCTGGGTAAAGTAAACCTTGCGGTTGCGTTTAAGTTCGGTCCAGCCCTTATCCAAACCTTTCATCATGTATTTATATTGGGTCATTTCGGGCGATGGAAAACTTAGCGCCGCGAAATCGATACTAAATGAAGACTGGTTATGATTTAGGATGATTTTTTTTGTGCTGATGATGGATTGGCTTAATAGTGAATCGGCGCCGTTAACAGAGATCTCTTTATTATGAACCTGGAAGCCGGTTATATAAACCGGCGCTATAAACTGATTTTGTTTAAAATTGGCAGGATTAAAGCTAACCATACCTCGTACGCAACCAAAGTACATGGTGCCGTCGGCATCTTTAAAAGAGGAATTGTAGTTAAACTGATCGCTGAGAAGTCCATTAGCTTTGGTATAAGTTTTAATGGTTTCAGTAGCCAGATTAAAGCAAACCAGGCCGCGGGTAGTACTGATCCACAGATTTTTATGATTATCCTCCTCAATCCTGAAAATGTAATTGCTGGGGAAGCCATTATGACTGTCATAAAACTTGTAGCTATCATTTTCCGGGTCGTATCTCCATAAACCCAGGCCCTCGGTTGCAAACCATAATTTGTTGTCGCTATCCTCAAAAACACCGTTAACTGTTGTTGTATTAAGGATATTTTTAACAGGGTAACGGTAGTTTAATTTAGTACTCGTATTAGTAGTAGGATCGTAGCAGTAAATACCATCCCGTACAGAACCAATCCATATTCTGCCATTATGGTCTTCGGTAATAGCGTAAATGAAATCATACGGAGGTAATTTATCTATCAGGGTAAAATCCTTGCTTGCTAAATTATAACGGTACATGCCCCGTGTAGTACCAACAAAAATGAGCCCGCTGCGGGTTTTGCAAAAGCAAATGATGAAGTTGCTTTTAAGATCATTGCTTCGGTTCCCGGCAAGGTAAACACGTTCAACTTTGCCGGTTTTAATGTTCATGATATCCAGGCCCCTTTCAAAAGTACCTACAAAAAGTTCATTGCCAACTGGTAATATGCCATGAATGTTAGTGTTGGATATGCTGGCACTTCCGCCGGGATAATAATGGGTCCAGGTGCGTTTATCTGGTGCTAATTTGTTGAGACCGTTATCTTCTGTCCCCATCCAAAGGTTGCCGTAAATGTCTTTATTAATTTCACGTACTACATTTCCTTTAAGCGAATTTGGTTCAGGTTCAGGATAAAATTTATCAAACGTTGAATATTGCTTAGGGTAATAATTGAGGCCTCCAAAGTAGGTGCCAACCCAAACGCCACCTTCCGAATCTTTAAAAAGGCAATAAACAGCATTGTCTGATATCGAATAAGGATCATTAAAATGCTTTCTGAGGTTCAGAAATGTCCCCTTTACCGAATCATAAATGAACACGCCCGATTCTGTCGCTATCCAATATTCAGTATCGCTATATTTTAAAAAATCGCGTACATAAATAGCCGTTTTATCCGGGTTATAATTAAGCAAGTCCCTATAGCTACCTGTTTCAGCATTAAACTCCTTAAAACCATGGCTATTAGTAGCTACAAATATTTTGTTGCTACCTGCATAATAGATCTTTTCGATAAACTTTGATGTAACCTTATCGGTTGGCTTAAACAAGTTGTAAGCGGCGAAGGTACGGCTTGCAAGGTCCAGCTTCTCCATAATTCCCGATGAAGTTGATGCCCACACCGTACCGTTAATAATAGCTACAGATGTAGCTTCAAAGTGCTGCCATGGCCAATAGTCAATTTTTTCGGCCGTTTTTGGGTTGTATCTTATTAATGAAGCACCGGCCACAAACCAGCAGTTATTTTGTTCATCAAATGTGATGCTACGCACGCCATTAATATTGGCCGAATTTATATGCGTAAATGTTTCGGATAGCGGATCATATTTATCAAGCCCTTCGTCGGTACCTACCCAAAGGGTACCTTCTTTATCGAGGCATAGGGTATGCACCATGTTGTTGGAGATGGTACTCTTATCTGCATGGTTGTGCCTGAACGTTTTAAAGGTATATCCGTCAAAGCGGTTGAGGCCATCTTTAGTACCAAACCACAAAAAACCACGCCTATCCTGAAGACTGCAGTAAACTGTATTATGCGATAAACCATGTTCAACCTGGTAATGCCTGAAGTAGTAAGTTTGGGCATTACAAATGCCGCTTGATACTGTAAAAAGTAATAAAAAAAAGTATAGTGATTTCAAAATAATTAGCTTAACGCAAATATAACCAATCTGTTGCAGCGTTTATACCCTCCTGAAAATTGATACTTTTTGACTAAGTATTGATATTATTTGGTTAATCGCCGGGGCCAAAATCCTTTTTCTTTGAAGCATTGATTTTAGATATGTCAATTGTACATTTTTTAAAATCAAAACTTAACCAATTAATAGATCATTTATGAGAAAATTTTTACTACTCAGGCATGGGGGATGTCCTCATGTACAGTGGCCACCCAGTAAGTGGGGCCCCAAAGTAACACTAATTGCTTTCTTCATCATGACCGCTTTCCTTTTTTCATTTCGTGCATCGGCGCAAAATAAAATTAAGGTGACGGGTAACGTGGTTGATACTACCGGTCAGGTGCTTACGGGCGTGGCCGTGCGTGTACAGGGCACGCAGGGCGGCACCACAACTGATGCTCAGGGTAATTTCAGTATTAATGTACCGGCCGCAAACAGCGTTTTAGTATTTACTTACATCGGTTTTACTTCATTTGAATTGCCGCTAAACGGACAGGTTAATGTGAAAGTGCGCTTACGTGCTACTAATTCGGCCTTACAAGAGGTAGTTGTTACTGGTTACGGTACACAAAAGAAAGCTTCGATAACCGGCGCTATCTCAACCGTTACCAGTAAAGATCTTGATCGTGTACATGCCGGTTCGACGGTAAGTACAGGTTTGGCAGGTAAAATTCCGGGTGTAACCTTCAGGCAGTCAGAAGGCCGTCCGGGTGCCAGTGCCAGCATCCAGATCCGTAACATGGGTACGCCTTTATATGTTATTGACGGAATTCAGCAGGATGAAGGGCAGTTCAATAACCTTGCCCCTAACGACGTGGAGAGTATCTCTGTACTGAAAGACGCATCGGCCGCTATTTATGGTGTGCGTGCGGCTAACGGTGTTGTAGTGGTAACTACAAAAAAAGGTAATGGCGATGCGCGCATCAACATTGACGCCTACACCGGTTATCAAAACTGGTATAGGTTCCCTAACGTTTTAACCAACTCATACGATTACATGCGTTATTTAGCTGACGCCCAGGTTAACTCGAATGGTTCAACACCCATTACCCAAGCTGAATTGGATAAATACAAAGCTGGTACAGACCCGGCTTATCGCAGCTTTAACTGGCGCGATTATGTTTTGAAAAGCAATAATAATGCCCCTCAAAACTCGGTTAACGCCAACTTTACAGGTGGCAATGACAGGGTTACTTACTATGTGTCGGCTACTAACCTGTACCAAAACTCGCAGTTAGGTAAAGAATATAAATTTAACAGATCGAATATTCAATCTAACATATCAGTTAAAGTAGCTAACGGCCTTAAAGTAAGTATGGACATTAACGGCCGTATCGAAACCCGCGAAAATCCTGGTGTACCAGGGGGCGACGATTATTTCCTGGCCCGTTTTGCAGTGTTAAGAAATACACCGCTTGAACGCCCTTACGCCAATGATAATCCCGACTATTTAAATAAAATCAATAATACTGAATCAAATTACGCCTTTTTGAACAAAAAGCTTTCGGGCCTTTATCACAGCGACTGGCGTGTGCTTCAAAGTAATTTTGGTGCCGAGTATCAGATCCCTGGTGTGAAAGGGTTGAATGTAAAGGGCTTGTATTCATATTATATTGCCGATTATTTGCTTAACAACCAGGAGTATACTTACAATGCTTACACTTATCGCCCGGAAACCGGCGTTTACGAGGTGACAGGTGGTAGTACCAACCCATGGCGTGAACGTGAGCAACGCAAAGAGTTTGCTAAAACTTACCAATGGCAAATCAATTACAACAATACCTTTGGCAAACATACCTTAGGTGCGATATTTGTATCAGAACGCATTGAGTTAAGGCACCTGCGCAACTGGATCCATGCTTCGCCAATTTCAAACAACCTGCCGCTTATCTACTTCCCAACTGCCGATCAGTATCAGGACAGTGATAACACCGAAACCCGTATTGGTTACATCGGTCGTGTAAATTACAATTACGACAATAAATATTACTTAGAGGCTTCAGCAAGACGTGATGCATCATATTTGTTTGCTCCAGACAGGCGTGTAGGTTATTTCCCTGGTGTATCTGCCGGTTGGCGTATCACCCAGGAAGGTTTCATGAAGAAACTACTGGGCGAAAATTCTATCCTTAGCGATTTGAAATTCCGCGGATCATATGGTGTATTGGGTGATGACCGTGACCCTACAAATACAGCTAATCCTATCGTTGCTCCTTATGCTTACCTTACTGGTTATAATTACAACCAGGGTACCTATATTTTTGATGGTAATGCGGTTATTACATCAAGGGATAAAGGTGTTGCGGTAAACCGTATCTCATGGCTTAAAAGTAAGATTACAGATGTAGCTGCAGATTTTAGTTTGTTTAATAGTAAACTGAGTGGTACAGTGGATTATTTTTACCGTAAACGTACCGGTTTGTTAGGTACCAAGAATGATGTTGTGGTGCCTATTGAAATTGGGTATGCTTTACCTCAGGAAAATGCCAGCAGCGATTCGCAGCAGGGTTTTGAATTCTCGCTTAACTACAATGGTAAAATTGGTAAAGCAACCTATAACATAGGCGGTAACTTTGGCTACACCCGTCAAAAAAACCTGCAAAGCTACAACCCATTATTCTTTAACTCGTGGGATCAGTACCGTAACTCATCAGTAAACAGGTACGCGCATATCGACTGGGGTTACCAGGTTGTCGGTCAGTTTACATCGCAGGAGCAAATCAATAACTACGCAATTAACAACGATGGCAAAGGTAACCGTACCTTATTACCTGGCGACCTGATGTATAAAGATCAGAACGGTGATGGTAAAATAGACCAGTATGACGAACGTCCGATAGGTTTTGGTTACGGTACGCAGCCTAATATCAACTTTGGATTTACAATTGGGGCAGCTTACAAAGGCTTCGATTTCCATGCTGATTTTTCAGGCGGCGCAGGTTATACCTGGTTCCAGAATTATGAAACCCGCTGGGCATTCCAGAACAATGGTAACCTCAACTCTATATTCGAAGATAGGTGGCATCGTCAGGATCCATTTGATATAAACAGTCAGTGGGTACCTGGTAAATATCCGGCCAACAGAGTGAACCCAGGTTTTGGTCATGCCGATTATGAGCTGAATGGCCAGCGTAACTCAACATTCTGGTTGCATAGCGTAAGGTATTTAAGGGCCAGAACTTTGGAACTTGGGTATTCATTACCAACTGATTTGCTTAAGAAAGTAAAGATAAGGAGAGCGAGATTTTATGTTAACGCGTACAACATGTTTTCATTTGATAACCTGAAGCAGTATGGCGTTGATCCGGAAACTACCGATGATAATGGTTTGCAGTTTCCGCAGAGTAAGGTACTCAACTTCGGTGTTAATTTAACCTTTTAATTAATTCCTAAAGTTTAAAATTCAATGAAAAAGATTTCAATTATAACAATGCTGGCAATCTCGGTAGTAGCGGGATCTTGCAGAAAAGATAGTTCATTTTTAGATGTGCCGCCCAAGCAGGTGCTTCCAACAGATCTGGCATTTTCAGACCCTGCCCTGGTGCTTTCAATCCTTGGCGATCTTTATGACAGACAACGTGATTTCTCAAGTTTGGATGGTTATCCTTCAAGAGAATATCCACAACCGCCTAATGGTGACAGGGAGCCCGGATGGCGCACCTTTGCCGATTTCAGCGAGGCTTTCCCTTCAGAAAATGGCAGCAGTTTTTTAGTGCAGCGTACGGGCTGGGGCTATGGCGAGTGGGCTATATGGGATTACGGTTACATCCGCGACCTGAACCTTTTCATTCAACGTGCAACTGCAGCAACCAAGCTTAGCGATGGGGATAAAGCCAGGTTTATTGCCGAGGCCCGTTTTTTACGCGCCAACTATTATTTTGAGCTGGTGAAGCGTATGGGCGGTGTTCCATTGATAACCGATCCGCTGGCTTATGATTATTCGGGCAACGTTACTCCGCTTCAAAAGCCGCGTGCTAAAGAATCAGAAGTATACGATTTTATTATCAGTGAGGCTGAAGCTATCAAATCAATACTTCCTGCCGATGTAAATCAAAAGTCAAGGGCAACTAAAGCTGCTGCATTAGCAATGGAATCAAGGGCCGCATTATACGCAGGGTCTATTGCAAAGTATGGCGCCACAACGCCTCAGGCCTCATTACCTGGCAACGAAGTAGGGATACCTTCAACTCTTGCTAATGGTTATTACACCAAGGCATTGACTGCTTCACAGGAAATCATTAACGGATCGGCCGGAAGCTACCAGCTTTATAGAGTACTTCCAGATCTGAGTGATAATTTTGCTGCTGTATTTCTTGATAAAAGCAGTGTAAACCAGGAGGCTATATTTGTAGAGGATTTCAAAGCTAACGCAGGTAAAACTCATGGTTTTACAACCAATGACCAGCCATATTCAAACTCTGATGAGGGTGGGGATGCAGGCAGGCTGGACCCGTCATTAAATATTGTTGAGGCGTTCGAAAAACTGGATAATACTTATGCGCCTTTGGCAACTAAAGATGGCTCTGGTAACCCGATCTATTATACCAATCAATTGGATATTTTTGCAGGCAGAGATGCCAGGCTTGCCGGAACCGTGTTACTGCCCAATGGTTTATTTAAAGGGAAACGTACCGATGTAATGGCTGGCTATCAGTTAGCTAACGGAACTATAATTACGAGCAGTGATGCCTCTTTACCTCAAGAAGTACCCGGTTTAGGCCGTGTGCCGGTTGTAGGTCAGGATGGTCCGGTTAATGGTTTGGAATTCCGTACGCAAACAGGTTTCTATATTCGTAAATACCTTGATCCAACGGTAGGCTCTGGCCGTCGTGGTCGTGGTAGTGATGTTAACTTTATCCGTTACCGCTATGCTGAAATATTGCTGAACGCCGCTGAAGCTGCCTTTGAGCTTGGACAAACAGGCACAGCACTTGGTTATATTAACCAGGTAAGGTCACGTGCCGGTTTAACTACACCGTTAGCTTCGCTTAGCTTTGACAGGATAGTACACGAGCGCCGCGTTGAACTTGTATTTGAGGGGCATACCTTGTATGATATGAAACGCTGGAGACTTGCCACAACAGTGTGGGATGGTGCACAAATGTCTGTTGCTGATTTGGTTAGCAATATTGGTAGCGCTACTAAGCATAATACTCAGCCTTTTGGTTTATGGCCATATAAGTATTACAATCCGGGTAACGCCAATAGTGGCAAGTGGATCTTTAAGGAGGTGAAACCAAGTGCTGTAACAGGTGCCAACAAATTCCAGGTAGGTAATTATTATTCACAAATTGGTGATGATATTTTATCGGCAAACCCTAAAATTGTAAAACAACCAAATCAATAGGTACTAAAAAATTAACCATCATGAAAATAAAATTTCATCATATCATATTAGGGCTCTTACTTGCGGCTACGGGTTGCAAGAAAGACAACTATGATGCGCCCTCATCAAAACTCACCGGTAGGCTTACTTATAAGGGTGAAGCCATAAATGTTGAATATAACCAGGTGCCTTTTGAACTTTATCAGCCGGGCTTTGGTAAAAATGCACCTATCAGGGGTACTTTTCAGCAGGATGGCAGCTATTCAGCACTGCTGTTCAACGGTAACTACAAACTCGCCATTCCTGCAAACCAGGGACCCTTTATGTGGAAGGAGGTTAGTGCAGGCAAAAGGGACACTTTAGCTGTAGCTATTAGCGGGAGTCAAACCCTGGATATTGAGGTGACGCCTTTTTACCTTATTAAAAATGCCAAAATAACCGCTGCTAATAAAATAGTTAATGCAGTGTTTGATTTACAGAAAGTTATAACCGACGCTAATGCCAAAGATATAGGCGCAGTTGTGTTGTATATCAACAAAACACAGTTTGTATCAGGCAGTGATAATATTGCTGCTACGGAAATTGCCGGTTCTGCAATAACAAGCATGAGTAATATCAGCATTAATGTTAATGTTCCTACTATCACACCTACCCAAAATTATGTTTTTGCCCGTGTAGGTCTTAGGGTTTCGGGTGTGGAAGATATGATCTTCTCTCCCGTGGTGAAAGTTACATACTAAGCCTTTATAATTAGGTCCCGCCAACTGGCGGGGCCTTTTTTATCTCCCCTGCATAATTTAATCAACATAATAACTCTTACTATTCATTTAACTGATGAAGAAACTATCGTTTTGCCTGTCTCTTTTTATCTCCGCTTATTTATCTGCCAATGCACAGCAAGGCGAATGGCATTTGATAAAAGACAGGATCACCACCCCATGGGCCGAAAAAGTTGACCCCAAAGCACCGCTACCTGAATATCCGCGTCCGCAAATGGTACGTGGCAACTGGCAAAATCTGAATGGTTTATGGAACTATGCTATAGTACCTAAAGCAACAACCGGGCCTGCCAAATACGAAGGAAAGATCCTGGTGCCTTTCGCGGTTGAGTCGGCATTATCAGGAGTTGGTAAAACTGTTGGCAAGGATAGCATGCTGTGGTACAAAACCATCATCAGCTTAAACAAAACATTAAAAGGTAAAGATGTACTGCTGCATTTTGGCGCGGTTGACTGGCGTACCGAAGTATTTGTAAATGGCAAAAGCGCAGGCATTCATGAAGGCGGCTTTGACCCTTTTACATTTAATATTACACCTTACTTGAAAGGTGGTTCAAAACAAGAAATAACCGTGAGCGTGTGGGACCCGACAGATGATGGTCCGCAGCCACGTGGCAAACAGGTTAAAAAGCCTGAAGGGATCTGGTATACCCCGGTTACCGGTATCTGGCAAACCGTTTGGCTGGAAGGCGCAGCAAAAACGCACATTGAAGCCACCAAACAAACCCCCAACATTGACGATCACACACTTTCGGTTTCGGCCGAAGTTAACAATAGCCAGCCCGGCGATAAGCTGAAGATCAGCGCCTGGGACGGCAAAACCCTTGTGTCCGAAAAAACTATTGACGCCGGCGAGACTGCCGTGCTGGATATCAAGGATCAGCACTTATGGTCAACCACCGATCCGTTTTTATATGATCTGAAAGTTGCCGTTATCCGTAACAACAAAGCGGTTGACGAGATAGGCAGCTACTTTGCCATGCGTAAAATTTCGCTTGGGCCTGATGCTAACGGCATTCAGCGTATGTTGCTGAACAACAAATTCGTATTTCAATATGGTCCGCTTGATCAGGGTTGGTGGCCGGATGGTTTATACACCCCGCCAACTTATGAGGCCATGACCTATGATATTGATAAGCTAAAGGAAATGGGCTTTAACATGATCCGTAAGCACATTAAGGTTGAACCTGCCCGTTATTATACCTACTGCGATAAAACAGGGATGCTGCTTTGGCAGGATATGCCAAGTGGCGATTTAGGCAACCATTGGGAAAACCGCCCTGGCGTACTTGACCGTGCTACCGATCAGCAACGTACCCCTGAATCAGAAGGTTATTACCGCAAGGAGTGGAATGCTATTATGAACTCTTTATATAACTACCCGTGTATCGTAGTTTGGACCCCATTCAACGAGGCTTGGGGCCAGTTTAAAACTGTCGAGATCACCGAGTGGACTGAGAAAAAAGATCCGTCGCGTTTGGTGAACAGTGCCAGTGGTGGCAACTTCTATGATACAGGTAACATTGTCGATCTGCACAACTATCCGCACCCTGCTATGCCTCGCCCGGAAATCTTCGGCAAAACAAAAGCTGTGGTTTTGGGTGAGTTTGGAGGCTTGGGCTGGCCGGTTGATGGACATAACTGGCAAAGCAATAAAAACTGGGGCTACCAAACCTTCAAAAATGCCGATGATCTTTTCAAACGTTACTCAACCTTTACAGACAGGTTACAGGAGCTGATCAAAGCAGGCCTTTCTGCAGCGGTATACACTCAAACAACAGATGTTGAGGGTGAAGTGAACGGTTTCATGACCTATGATCGCAAAGTGATTAAAATGCCTGTTGAATTGTTACAAAAAGCCAATAGCAAACTATACGATCCTGCGTTGGTGAAATAATATCTTTACGTATGACTATCAAAAACAGTATAAAATTAATGCGCAGGGAAGTTTGTCTTTCTATGGCGATGATATGTGCATGCTTTGCAACTGTGAACGCCCAGGGCGTGAAAGCAACCACGGTTACGACAGTTGATAACAAAGGCGCAAATGCTTTTTATGTAAATAACCGCGCCCCTTTGCAAAGGCAATATTTTGCCAAACTGCCTACCGGTAGCATTGAAGCCGGCGGCTGGTTAAAAAAAATGATGGAGCTGCAGCGCGATGGTTTAACCGGTAACCTTGGCGAGATCAGCGTATGGCTTTCAAAAACAAATAACGCCTGGCTCAACAAAGAGGGTAAAGGCGAATATGGCTGGGAAGAGTTGCCTTACTGGCTAAAAGGCTATGCTGATATAGCCTATATGCTGAAAGACAAAAAGATGATGGCCGAAACCAAATTTTGGATTGATGCTGTATTAAACAATCAGCGCGATAACGGAGATTTTGGCCCGGCGGTTGAACGTAACGGCAACCGCGATTTGTGGACTAATATGCCGATGCTCTGGTGCCTGCAATCTTATTATGAGTATACCAAGGATCCAAGGGTAATCCCCTTCATGACCAGATACTTCAAATACGAGTTATCAGTACCTGATAGTAAATTTTTAAAGGATTACTGGGAGAATAGCCGTGGCGGCGATAACATGCTGAGTGTTTACTGGCTGTACAACCGCACCGGTGATAAATTTTTGCTTGACCTGGCTACTAAGTTGGATAAAAACACTGCCGACTGGCGTCAGGCCAATAACCTGCCCAACTGGCATAATGTTAACGTAGCACAGTGTTTCCGCGAACCGGCGACTTATTACCTGCAAAGCCACGATAAAAAAGACCTGGACGCTACTTACAACAATTTTAAACTGGTCAGGGATATTTACGGACAGGTTCCGGGCGGTATGTTTGGTGCCGACGAAAATGCCCGTAAGGGTTATGACGATCCGCGCCAGGCAGTAGAAACCTGTGGTTTGGTAGAGCAAATGACATCCGACCAGATGTTGCTTGGCAACACCGGCGACCGTTTCTGGGCCGAGAATTGTGAAGATGTTGCTTTTAATACCTTCCCGGCGGCCTTTATGCCCGATTACCGTGCGCTGCGTTATTTAACTGCTCCAAACATGGTGGTAAGTGATAGCAAAAATCACCACCCTGGTATTGCTAATGAAGGCCCATTTTTAATGATGAACCCTTTCGGCAGCCGTTGCTGTCAGCATAACCACGCCGCGGGCTGGGTTTATTATGCCGAAAACAGCTGGATGGCAACACCTGATAATGGTATAGCTGCCCTGCTTTATACCGAAGGTAAAGTGAATGCGAAAGTTGGTAATGGTACTGCAGTGAGTATCAACGAAACAAGTCATTACCCTTTCCAGGATCAGATCAGTTTCACGGTAAACACAGCAAAGGCTGTCGATTTTCCGCTTTACCTGCGCATCCCGGAGTGGTGCAAAGGCGCGTCGGTAAAAGTGAATGGAGTAGCTGTTGAGGTGAATACTTCGACAGGTGATTATATCCGCCTGACTAAAAGCTGGAAAAATGGCGATAAAGTAACCCTGGAATTGCCAATGCAACTCAAAGTGCAGGAATGGGCTAAAAACAAAAACAGCGTGAGCGTTAGCTACGGCCCGCTTACTTATTCGTTGAAAATTGAGGAGCAGTATACCAAAGGAGACAACCTGAAGGATGCCCAGGGCGATTCGCACTGGCAGCCGGGTGCCGATCCTCAAAAATGGCCATCTTATAACATCTACGCGGCATCGCCATGGAACTATGGTTTGCAAATAGATGAGCAGCATCCTGAAAAATCAATTACGGTCATTCATCGTGCATGGCCAAAGGATAACAATCCGTTTACCAATACAAATGCACCTATTGAGTTGAAAGCGAAAGGTAAACAGATCCCGGGCTGGAAAATTGATGAAACAGGTTTGTGTGGTGTATTGCCGCAAAGCCCGGTAAAAACAGAGGAACCCGCGAAGGAACTTACGCTGGTACCTATGGGTGGTGCAAGGTTAAGGATCTCGGCTTTCCCGGTTACTGAATAATGAACGTACCGATGATAAAAGGAATAGTATGCGGTTTACTGATGATGGCTGGTTTAACAGCCGTAGCCCAGGATGCTGCGGTTAAAAACCAACCGCCATCACCGCTATACCGCGACCCCATTTACGATGGCGCCGCCGACCCGGTACTGGTTTACAACAAGACCGAAAAAGAATGGACTATGTTATATACCCAACGCCGGGCCAATATACAATCGCCGGGAGTGGCTTTTTGTTATGGTACTGCCATTGGTGTTGCTACTTCAAAAGATCATGGGCATACCTGGGTTTACCGGGGTGCGTTAAACCTGGAGCATGAACGCGGGCAAAACACTTTTTGGGCCCCCGATGTAGTTTTTGATAAAGGCGTTTATCACATGTTTGTGGTGTATATCCCCGGGGTATACAGCCAATGGGGTGGTGATTCACACCTGGTACATTATACCAGTAAAAACCTGTGGGACTGGAAATATGAAGGTCCGCTAAATTTGCCCGATCATAATATCATCGACCCAACACTCATGAAACTGCCCGACGGCAAATGGCACATGTGGTACAAGGATCAAAAGCTGGGCAGCATCACCATGACTGCCGAAAGCAATGATCTGGTGAACTGGAAGATAGCAGATAAACCTGCTATTGAAGGCCGTGCACATGAAGGCCCTAAAATATTCCGGTTTAAAGATTATTACTGGATGATAACCGACGAGTGGCAGGGGCAGCGGGTTTACCGCTCGAAAGATGCCAAAACCTGGGAACATCAGGGTTTGGTATTGGATAAACCCGGTCACCGGCCGGAGGATACGCCAACAGGAGCTCATGCTGATGTAGTAGTGAGTGATGGCCATGCTTATATCATTTACTTTACTCACCCCGGTCGCAAAAAACATTTTGAAGATGGTGGGCTTGATGCGGATGGCGCGTACAGCTATACAACCAAACGCACATCTATCCATGCCGCCGAATTGGAGTTTAATGGTGAAACGCTGGTTTGCGACAGGGATAAGCCATTTGGTTTCTGGCTTGCAGACATTAAATAAATATCAACAGAAATAAAGAGAATATAATTGGTTATGCGGCAGGTATTCATTTGGTTAATGGGTGTGTTTGCCCCGGTGATGGTTCTGGGGCAACACAATGCCGTTAAGAATAAAACCATTGTTTGGGATCAGGCTACTTTGGAAAAGATAAGTGAAAAAGATGGTAATTATGCCCGCATGATTCAGCTAACAGACGGTAACCTGCTTTGCGTTTATCAAAGCAGGGCAGGCATAACGTGCACAACAAGTAACGATGCCGGTAAAACATGGTTAAAGCCGGAGATTGTTACGGCCTCATTTAAGGGGATGGAAATGGCTGTGCCCGAAATATTGGAGCTTAAAGATCATTCACTTTTGCTGTCATACAATCCAAGGCCCTATAAAATTAACGGCAGTTGGGATACCACCAAACATTTTGCCATCCGTACTAAAAAAAGCTACGATAAAGGTAAAACCTGGACAGATGAACGCCTGATTTATGAGGCGCAATATAATTTTGACGATGGCTGCTGGGAGCCATCGCAGATCCAACTGCCTTCGGGCGAGATCCAGTTGTTCTTTTCAAATGAAGGTGTTTATACAAAGTCAAACGAGCAGAATATCTCCGTATTCCGGTCAAAGGATAATGGTTTAAGCTGGACAAAGCAACCCGAGATAGTATCCTTCAGACCCGGTCACCGGGATGGTATGCCGGTACCTATTATCCTTAAAGGAAAAGGCGAAATTGTGTTTTCGATAGAAGATAATGCGGGTGCGAGTTTTAAACCATCAATTATCCGTAATAGCATCGACCAAAACTGGCAAAAGACAGTAGGTGCCGATGATGCTGAACGTACGTATGCTCTAACACCTAAATTGCCCGATACGGTTTATGCAGGGGCTCCCTATTTAAGGCAACTTCATAGTGGCGAAACTATACTATCATATCAAAGTACATTTAATCGCGGTCATAACTGGGAGCAGTCATGTATGCAGGTGGCGTTAGGCAACGGTGATGCTCAGGATTTTACAGGAGTACCAGCACCATTCAATATCCCGCTTAATAAACAGGGACTTTGGAACTCATTGTGTGTGCTTAACGACGATACAATAATAGCGCTTACCTCAACAAATGCGTTTGGAGATAGGACGGAGGTATGGATGATAAAGGGGCGACTGGTTAAGAAGAAATAAAAAGGGAGCGATTCCATTTTTATAAAAAATTGTCATTTCGATAGAGCGGCGGGGGGGGCCAGGCGTTGGAGCGAAAGAGAAATCTTATACATCACGCATGATAACGATGTACAGTTTGAGGCATGGTGTATAAGATTTCTCCTCAACCCGCCACACATGCCCCAAGCTGATTCGTCGAAATGACAATTGGCTTGGGTGATTTATAAAACAGAATTAAACTATTAAACACAAATACATGCAAACAAAATTAAAAGTATTGGCCCTTGCGTTGGCAATGCCATTGGGGATGAGGGTAATGGCGCAGCAGAAAGCACCGGCGCAGGTATGGTCTGAGCAAAAAGCAAAAACCTGGTACGCGCAGCAGCAATGGTTGGTAGGTGCCGATTTTATTCCAAGCACAGCCATCAACCAGTTAGAGATGTGGCAGGCCGATACTTTCGACCCAAAAACTATTGATAGAGAATTAGGCTATGCGCAAGGCATAGGCATGAATGTAATTCGTGTGTTTTTGCACCATTTAGCCTGGGAGCAGGATCCCGAAGGTTTTAAAAAACGCATGGACGAATACCTGGCCATTTCAAGTAAACACGGCGTTAAAACCATGTTTGTGTTTTTTGACGATTGCTGGAACAAAGAACCTAAAACTGGTAAACAACCTGCTCCAAAACCGGGCATCCATAACTCGGGCTGGATGCAGGATCCTGGTCAGCCGGCTTCTGATAATGCGGCTAACTCTCCTGTGCTTGAAAAATACGTAAAGGATGTATTAAAGCGTTTCGCTAATGATAAGCGTATTTTACTTTGGGATTTGTACAACGAACCGGGCAACTCTGATAAAGGCAACAGAACTTTGCCACTGCTTAAAAGCGTATTTAAATGGGCAAGGCAGGTGAATCCAAGTCAGCCGGTTAGTGCCGGTGTATGGCGTTGGGATTTGGAAGATCTGAACAAATTCCAGATAGCCAATTCGGATGTTGTTACGTACCATGATTATACTCCTGAAAACGAGCACCTAAAAACCGTGCAGTTTTTAAAAATGATCGGTCGCCCGTTGATTTGTACCGAGTATATGGCCCGCCCTCGTAACAGTCTGTTCAGCACTGTTTTGCCAATGCTTAAAAAAGAAAATGTAGGTGCTATAAACTGGGGTTTTGTAAGTGGTAAAACCAATACTATTTACGCCTGGGATACCCCGATACCTGATGGCAGCGAACCAAAGTTGTGGTTTCATGATATCTTCCGCCAGGATGGTACAGCTTATAAAACAGAAGAAACTGAGCTGATCAAAAAATTGACCGGAAGGTAGATTTTGATAAAAGACTTACGAAGTTTTCAAAACTTCGTAAGTCTGGTCTGATTTTGCAAAAAGCGCATAATAAAAACGTCATTGCGAGGTACGAAGCAATCGCGAACTATACAGGGCAGACCTGCTAATCGGGGATTGCTTCGTACCCTTACAGCAATGACGTTTTAGTTTATCTGCGTTTAAACCAATTATACCTATGAAAAAAACATTGATCTACCTGATGTTAGGTCTGTTCAGCACGCTAAGTGCCTGTAGCAGCCATGCACAGCAGGCAGCGCCTGTTAAACAAGTGGCACCTTATAATGGCCTTCTCCATGTTGTGCTCGACAGGGATTTTCCTGACCCAACGGTTATCAGTTACGGGGGAAAATACTATGCCTATGCAACACAAGCACCCGGAGCAGATGGCCGTATGATCAATATCCAGGTGGCCTGGTCAACAGACCACGAGCATTGGACTTATGCCGGAGATGCTCTGCCGCAAAAACCTTCATGGGCATCCAATACGCAAAGCTTCTGGGCGCCCGACGTATTCTTTGATGCCAAACTCAAAAAGTTTGTAATGTTCTTTTCTGCCGATCCAAATGAGCTCAGCGGTAAATGGATGGGCATAGCTTATGCCGATAATCCGCTCGGGCCGTTTACTGACAGGGGTACACCATTGATGAAAGGCCCAAGCTTTCAATGTATCGATCCTAAAGCTTTTACCGATCCTAAAACCGGGAAGCATTTCCTTTACTGGGGATCGGATTTTCAACCATTGCGGGTAAGAAAGATGAAGGATGACTGGTCGGATTTTAAAGAGGATTCGCAAGCTACAGTGGTTGTGGAGCCTGGTAAAGATAAAAGCTACAGCAATTTGATTGAAGGTTCATGGCTCGACTATGATAATGGCACGTATTACCTGTATTATTCGGGCGATAATTGCTGTGGTGCAGGGGCAAATTATGCGGTAATGATTGCTAAGGCCGATAATCCTCTTGGTCCGTTTGTAAGATTAGGAGAGCGCAATCAAACGCTGAACAGTGCCATCCTGATTAAAGATGCCGTTTATACTGCTCCCGGTCATAATTCTATTTTTACTGATGAAAAGGGCAATAAATTTATAGCCTATCATGCTATCGAAATAGCTCATAAGGAAAAAGGCAGGGTGATGTGTATCAGCCCTGTCAAATATCAAAATGGCTGGCCGCTGGTAACTAAATAATAAACAACATGGTTCGTCAATTAAAACATCTTGTACTTTGTGGATTCCTATCGCTGGCATTTTTAAATGTTGAGGCGCAGGAATCGGTTAATAAAAGCTTTAAACCCGCAATCGGGGTAAGTGTAAAGGCAAACGCTTCAACCATCACGGTAACCTGGCCCGCCGGTACTAACAGCAATGGCCGGCTTGTTTTGGATTTAAAAAATGATGAGCCACTTTTCAGCAGTGTGCAGTTAAGTAAGAGAGGGATTTATCAGCAGGTAATTAAAAACGTCGATCCGCAATTTATCCTTACAGAAGGCAAACGCGACCTCATTTCTCAAAACGGTTGGAACATCTTTTTTGATAAAGTACCGCTTAAGCCCCACCATTCTTATAAGGTAGATTTTCATAAGAAGACTATCAGTGTAAATAGCAAAGGCTCACGCACTATTGTTACCATACCGGGATTAGAAGCTCCCAATTTTAAAGGTGATCTGGAGATTACGCTTTACAATGGTCAACCCTTGTTTAATGTGGCTGCAGTGATATCAACTCCCATCGATTCAACTGCTATATTGTATGATGCAGGCTTAGTGGCGAAATCTCAACCGGTTAAAGCTGTAAGTTATAGTGATGTTTATGAACACCTGCAAACAGATGATATCAGCAAGCCTGATACGGCTAAAAACCTTGCCGTAAAATATCGTACCATTATTGGCGCAAATGATAAAGCTGGTATTGCTGTGTTTCCTGCACCTCACCAATATTTTTATCCTTTGGATGAAGCTTTTAATTTGAAATTTGTGTGGTACGGCAATAATTACCGCAATCTGCTTCCGGGTTACGGCCTTGGTATCAGGCAGGAACTACAAGGTGACAAACGTTATGTGCCCTGGTTTAACGCTCCTCCAGGTACTAAACAGCGGCTTAACTTTTTCTGTCTGCTGGGTACCAATGGGGCAGGGGCTCTTTTGGACAACGTAAAGAAGTTCACCCACGATGACAGTTATAAACCCTTGCCGGGTTATAAAACTATGGCCAGCCATTTTCATAACGAGTTTATCATGAGCGTGGTGCTGGCCGGTAAGGCTGTGCCCGATAGTCCATCGTTTGTAAAAGTGCTGAAAAGACAGGGGATTAATATTGTTCATTTAGCAGAGTTCCACTATACTGCGCACCCCAAAGGACCGGATGAGCAGCGGCTTAAAGAACTGAAAGCATTGTTTGACCAATGTAGCCGCCTATCTGATAGAAACTTTTTACTGCTGCCGGGCGAAGAGCCTAACGAATTTTTCGGTGGTCATTGGCTTGCATTTTTTCCAAAGCCGGTTTACTGGATCATGTCACGCAAGTCGGGTACGCCTTTTGAAAGTACCGATGCCGAGCATGGTAAAGTTTATCATATTGGGGATAAAACAGATATGCTGAACCTGCTGAAAGCCGAAAACGGTTTGGCTTGGACAGCGCACGCCCGCACTAAAGGCTCCACCGGTTTCCCGGATGCTTATAAAAAAGAGGATTTCTATTTATCCGACAGGTTCTTGGGGGCCGCATGGAAGGCTTTGCCCGCTGATCTTTCAGAGCCTCGTTTGGGTAACCGGGTGTTCGACCTGATGGACGATATGAACAACTGGGGCCTGAAAAAGAAAGTGCTCTCCGAGGCCGATCTGTTCAGCATCGAACCTGAAAACGAAATGTATGCACATCTTAATGTAAATTACCTGAAGCTTGCCAAACAGCCGGAATATAAAAGCGGCTGGCAGCCGGTGCTTGATGTGCTGGAGCAGGGCAAATTCTTTTCAACTACTGGTGAAGTATTAATCGAAGACTTCACAGTAAACGGCCATTCATCCGGCGAAACGAGCACTTTGCCTGCCGATGGCAAATGCACTGTCAGTTTTAAAACCAACTGGACGTTCCCGCTCAATTTTGCTGAGATCATTTCGGGGGATGGAAAACAGGTTTACCGCGAGCGGATTGATCTTACCTCAACCCAGGCTTTCGGCACAAAAACATTTAATAAGGTATTGAACATGAAAGGCCTCAAGTGGGTGCGCCTGGAAGTTTGGGATGCCGCTGTTGATGGTGCTTTTACGCAGACAGTTTGGGTTAAGTAGGTTGGTAAAATTATATATATGCGGTTCAGGTACAGTTTACACCTGAACCGCTGTAGTTCTTCTTAAATATTTCGGCGTGTATTTTACGGGGACTTTAACCAGTGCCCTTTCGGTAAAGAAATTTTTTAGGGCTGTGATTTTCCCGGTGCGGATGAGATAGCTGATGAATAAGGCAATTAACATAAATTTTATTTAACAATACCTGCAAAACGTTGATAAAAGGCGGTAGGGCTGTCGGCGTGCTTCGGCTCGTATTTACCGGCGATGATAGGGATGTATATTACCCTGCGGCGGCTCGCTTCACCTATAACGGTTGACTGCGCTACGCGGTGCCACAAGCGGCCATCATGTATGGTCAGATCGCCGGCGGTGGGGATAATAGCTACCTCATTTTCGTCGGTATCATGATCAAGGAAATACTTTTTACGGAAAAGCATCTGGTAAAGGTTTTGCTTATGTGTGCCGGGCAGGATCCGCAAACCGCCATTCTCTGGTTTTAGCGTGCTCAGGTGGATGCCAACATTAAGCATCGGGTTCAATTTCTGTCCGTGAAAAATATCGCGCAGGCCATCGGTATGCCAACCCATTTTAGTAAAGCTGCTTTCGGGACCGTTTACATAGTGGTTAAAAACCATGCCGTCCTTTTCATCGGTGCCTAAGCGTGAGCCTTCACCTATCAGGTTAAGCAATACCTGGAAACGAGGGTCTTTAGTAAATTCATCTAACAGGCTATGGTGCTGGTTAATAAAAGCAAAACGCTGTACAATAGGCGAGCCGTCAATGTCTTTACCGTATTTGATGGGCACTCCGTTCACCTTTTCGGTTTTAGTGCTGATCCAGGTATTTTCAACCTGTTTTGATGCGTTTATGATGTCGGTAACCGTTTCGGGCTTAATGAAATTTTTAAAGTGGATAAAGCCGTGCTGGTTAAAAAAAGCTTGTTGTTCGGGCGTAATAGTTGAGCCTAAAGTGAATTTTTGATATGACGTTGACATGTGGTGGAAAGATATTTATGTACCTGGAAAAATGAACTGTAAACACTGGGCACCGCCTATGCGGTATGTAGGAAAGGAGCTGGTCCTTTAAGGGAAAATTAACAACAACAGCTGCACATGACCCTTTTCATCAAGGGCATTCGCATTGGGCATGCAAATAGTATGTGGTGCGTATTGTTCAATGTATATTAAATCTATCTTTTTTGTAGACTATTGCAAATGTAAACAAATTGTTAATCACTCCAAATATTTATGAAAATATTTTTTAGTGCTTGTAAAGTCCCGCAGTTACCCTTTCAATCAGGCTTTTAGGGCTATGGGTTGCAGCTACTGCCGAGAGCTTGTTTAAAAATCCGGGTACTATTTCGGCCTTTTTATTAAACATTCCTTTTATGCCTATGGCAGCAACTTCGTCGGCTTTCATATTAAATTTTGCGGCCAGTTCGGCTAAAGCGTCCATTCCCGCACGGTGGGCAAAACCTGTATCGGTAGGGCCGGGGCATAAACAACTTACTGATATACACGAATCCTTAAGCTCGTATTTTAATGCCCGGCTAAATGATAAAACAAATGTTTTGGTAGCCGCATATACCGCCAGCGTTGGTACAGCCTGATAAGCCGCAGTGCTGGATACATTGAGGATGAAAGCCTGCCGCTGCAATTTTAAAAGCGGAATAAAATGATAGGAGAGTTCGGCAACCGCATTCATATTAACCTGCATCATGCCGGTTTGCGCAGTTAAGTCCAGCTCATCAAAATTACCCCACAGGCCATGCCCGGCATTATTTATCAATATGGATACCGGAACATTTAAGCTTTTAACCCAGTTAAATACCTGGAGGGCAGCGCCTGTTTTTGAAAGATCAATCGCCAGGTAATCAGTCTTAACGTGATAATCGGTTTTTATTTGACCGGATACTGCAATGAGGTCACTTTCCGACCGGGAAATCAACAATAGGTTATATCCTTTTTGAGCCAGCAATATAGCCATTGACCGTCCAATGCCCTTGCCGGCCCCCGTAATTAAAGCGTATTGATCCATCGTTGTATAAAATATATCGGCATGCAAGTTTAAATAAAAATAATCTACTAAACTTGTAGACTATTTAAAATGTTATTACGTTTGTGTAGATATGAACAGCGCACCGCCATGTTTTAGTTTTTTTAGCTATAACCAGCCAGGTTATTGTTGTTGTTGCCGGTAAACATTAGCCGCTCCCCCTTTGTTATTATATCGAACAACAAATTATCACAAGCTTAAAAATTGATCATGACTACTCATTATATAAAGCATTTATTCAGCGCTTTTGTAATCATAATTTTTATATCGGTCGCGCATCCCTCATCAGCCCAGCTATCGGCTGCGGTAAGGTATAAGCCTATGCTGTTGCCCGATACTTCTGCTCATAGCGTATTTGATGATAATTATTCGGCCAAATTGACTGTGGGGACATCAAACAAACCCGTTGTTGATAAAACAGATGCAGGCTTTGAAAGTGATCTGGAAAGTGAGTTGGATACCCACGCGGGCCGCAAAAAGCTATTGGGATATCTAAAAGAGCTTTCAGCAAGCAACACCAATGAAGCTAATTACAACCAGGCAAAGGTTAAATCATACTACAAGCTTGCTAATGTGTTTGCCAAGCTGCATTTGTACCCCCTGGCCATGAAGTGTTTTTTTAAGGCAATGGCTTTTAAAAAGGGCAGCAATAATCCTGTTCCCGCTGTTCCGGATTCCCTGACTTCAGATACTACAGGGAGGTTGTTGCATTTAAACAGCGGTCTGTTGGCTATCAACGCTAATGACGATTCGGTATTTGTAAACACGCCGGTTCAGTTGAAGGATAAAAAGGAAAAGAAGAGCAAATCTATCACGTATGACCGGATCCTGAATACTTTTAACGATGGAAAAAAAGCTGCCGCTTATGCCTTGCTGTTTCATGTAAAGCAACCAAAACCCGGTAAGCCGACTGTGTTTGTGAGGGCTAATACCGGTCATACTTTTATCACGCTCATCAAGTATAATACCGATTCGACTTCGGTTTCCGTTTCCTTCGGATTTTATCCTAAAAAAGACAATATATTTTCGGCTACTCCATGGGAACCTGAAACTTCCGGCATATTCAAAAATGACGCCGCGCACCGGTGGGACGAGGTAATGGGTAAGTTTATAACCGAACGCCGGTTTAAGCGGATCCTGAAGCTAACCCGCCTGTATGATGGATTAGAGTATCATCTATCTAAAAATAACTGTACCGATTTTGCATTGCAGGCAGCCTCGTGCGCCGGTTTTGGAGTTACCAATTCAAAAGGCTCATGGCCGTTGGGGCATGGTAACAATCCGGGAATAACAGGGCAAAGCATTATAGCTGGCGGTATTTATGATAATGACAAGGCCGATGTGTTTGTTGATTTTGATGAAAATCTGAAATAATGATCAAAGTGACTTAAGGGTGCTTCCAGTTGCCGCAACCTCAAGTGTGTGTGGTATGCCACATTTAAGTGCGAAATTGTTTTTTTGATGCCCCACCGGAAAATTGAAGCAAACGGGATAGGTATATTCAATTACTTTTTCGGTAACGATATCATAAATGGTCCGGCCAAATTCTTCGCCTTCAATATCGGGTTTTAATTGGAAGCCGCCGATAATTAATCCCGCTAACCGGGAAAGTTTACCGCTTTGTTTCAGGTTCCAGAACATGCGGTCGATATTGTAAAGATACTCGTGGGTATCTTCAACAAATAAGATCTTTCCATTAGTATCCAGATCAGACGGAGTGCCCGAAAGTGTCGCAATCAAACTCAGGTTTCCGCCAACCAAGGGGGCTTCGGCTTTGCCCGGGCGGTTTTGCGCAACAGCAGGCGACGAATAACTGAGGCTTTCACCCGTAAGGGCCTGCCTGATGGATTGAATGGTCGCTATTTGCATAGCATCGGCTTTCGCCCAATCATCAGGGAAACTATTACACATTTTTGAATGGATGGTTGCTATACCAAAATTGCGGTTGATATGGCAATGCAAAGCAGTAATATCGCTGAAGCCAATGATCCATTTAAGGTTCTTCTTAAACTGCTTGAAATTGAGCTGGTCAATGATCCTTACTAATCCATAGCCGCCCCTCGCACACATAATGGCTTTGATCTCCGGGTTATCCAGCATTTGCTGTAAGTCTGCCGCCCGTTCTTCATCCGTTCCTCCATATATAAAATCTTTTTTGCCGGTGTTGTCGCCAATCTCTACCTTAAAACCCCAGCTTTGTATGAGCTGTACAGATGGGATAATATCGGCTAAACTGATATACCCCGATGGACTGATAATGCCTATGGTGTCACCCGCTTTTAAATAAGGAGGAATTTTATGACGTGTATTAACGTAAGTGTTTTCAGCCGCGGTTGCCCATGCCCCTGATGTTGATAATGCGGCCCCGGCAGTTACTAAGGAGGAGATGAAGCGTTTTCGGTTCATTTTTATACCTGTAGCATTTTAATGCAACGCGGTTGATAAAAGTATGAAAAACAAGGTAATTAATAGGTTGTTTAACGTTAGATAATAAAGGAGATTCTCCTGTAATCTTTACACAACCCGGGCTTGTCTTTGCATAAAGATCACTAAGTTTGAATTTGATGAAAATTAGGCTTATACCATTTATCAAAACCACATTACTTGCAGCATCTGTCTTGTTGCTATTATCCTTCGTTTTTGAGGGCTGTTATACTTCTGATCATGAAAACAAAGATTATAATGAAGCTGATAATACAACGTCCCGGCCTGTAGCAAACGCCTCAGCAGCCGGTTTTAAAATAAAAGCCGCTATTTCATGTACCAAAAATGGGATGATTAAACAGGATAGCATTTTATACATGCACCAGGGAGGCGAGGCATTTCAACCAACAGTAATTAATGTAGCAACAGGTACCCCCAATGCAGATATGGCCTGGATTCCTGGGGGGACATTCAGCATGGGCGGGATCAATCCAACAGGTATGACTGATGGCGGCATGGAAGCCATGGATGATGCCCGGCCTGTTCACCGGGTATTTGTTGATGGTTTTTACATGGACAAAACAGAGGTTACCAATGCCCAGTTTGCCAACTTTGTAAAAGCTACAGGTTATGTTACAGTGGCCGAACAGAAACCTACAGCAACAGAGTTTCCGGGTGCACGACCCGAAGAACTGGTTGCCGGATCGGTTGTTTTTACTCCGCCGGATCATAAAGTGCAGCTAAATGACCTTTCACAATGGTGGTCATACCAAAAAGGAGCCGACTGGAAACATCCGCTTGGCCCGGGCTCGGATTTAACGGGAAAAGAGAATTACCCGGTTGTACAAGTGTGTTGGGAGGATGCTGCCGCCTATGCCCAATGGGCGGGTAAACGCCTGCCAACAGAGGCCGAATGGGAATTTGCTGCAAGAGGGGGTAAAGCAGGCGACCTATATCCCTGGGGAAACCAGTTAAAACAGGATGGGCGCTGGATGGCCAACACATTCCAGGGATCTTTTCCTGATCATGATAATGCTGAAGACGGAGAAACCGGCCTTGGCCCTGTAAAAGAATATCCGGCGAATGCTTACGGTTTGTATGATATGGCCGGTAATGCCTGGGAGTGGTGTGCCGATTGGTACCGCAATGATTATTACAATAGTTTCGATCCTAATACTGTTGCGCGCAATCCGAAAGGCCCGTCTGCTTCTTTAGACCCGCAGGAGCCCGGGCAGAAAAAGAAAGTGCAAAGAGGCGGCTCGTTTTTGTGTACCGATCAATACTGTACGCGGTATATGGTAGGCTCAAGAGGCAAAGGCGAATATCGTTCGGCAACAAACCATGTTGGGTTTAGATGTGTGCAGGATGTTAAGCATGGCAATAATCCGGCACAAGTTACCCGAAAGCTACTTTAATATTTTCCTGATATTATTATAAGGGGTAATCAAGAACAATGGTGGCAAGCTTAAAAGCGTTTGGCCAAAAAAAGGCTTTAAAAAAAAGAAGCACTCCTGATGGGCAGGAATGCGTTCTAACCAATTATAAACCTAAATTATGAGAAGAGATGTAAACCTGGACTCGAACCAGTCTCGCTGCCTGTCAGCTATTCACATGATGTTACAAATATACGTGTAATCCTTACATTTATTGTCATCTTAGTATGGAAATTTTACTTTTATTGGTATTTTTTTATAAATGATAATTATTTTATAGATAATTGGCAACGAATTGCAATGTTTTCAAAGTATGGTATGCTTTTGCCCCGATCAGTAGAGCCGCTCTGTATAGTTCGCGATTGCTTCGTACCTCGCAATGACGGTCATCTTAAATAGCCTTGTTTGCGTCGGAGTTTTATCGGTCAATTTACTTATGGATCAGGTTCTGCGGCTTTCAACGGTGTAAACAAAGCTTTCGGCTTTGTAGTATCCAAGGTTATATTCCATGGGGCGCTCTCCCTGGTCATAAACAAATCTTTTCCTGAATAATACGGGGCTGCCGGTTTCAATTTCAAGCTTATCGGCTATGAACTTATTAGCTTCAAGCGCACTGATCTCTTCTTTTGATAGATTTGCTATAGTAGAATATTCATCTTCAAGCATTTCGTAAAGCGGGCGTTTAAAGTCTTCTTCGCCGGTAAGTCCTACCCGGGGGTGAAAATAGGAGATGAAATAGACAAAAGGATTGTCGCTGCTGCCGCGCAGCCGTTCCATTTTTACAATTTTTTTTTCTGTGCCGATATCGAAAAAGCTGGCCGTACTTTCATCGGGGAATACCCAGCTTACGTGCAGCTCATAATTTTTTACACTAATACCCCTTGCTTTCATTTCCTGTGAAAAGCTAAGCCAGTTCATTGATTTTGAACTGATTTTTGAATGGGCAACTTTGGTACCGAAACCTTTCTTGCGAATCAGCAGCTCTTCATAAACCAGTTTATTGATAGCCTGGCGTAATGTTGTGCGCGATATTGCCAACTTTTTGGCCAGCTCAACTTCATTAGGCAATAATTTACCTGCCTGATATGCAGGGTCTTTAATCAGTTCGCGAAGCAGTTGCTCTGCCTGTATATGAAGCGGAATATGGCTTTTATGATCAATGGATAATTTCATATTGGTTTTACGAACCTTAATGACAGTAAAGATAGTAAAAAGCTTACTTATGTACTTACATGAATTGAACCGGTGTTTTTTAGTGCGCGAAATATAATTTTAATACATTATATACAGTATTGACTGAAACTATGTTTAATTGTTTTTATTAGCAGGTTTATTGGTAGTTAATGTGCTTGTCATTTACTTTTTGCGATTCGTAGAACTAAATGTTCATACAAATATTTTTTTGTTGTTTTAACATGGTTTCAAGATTACTGTATTGCCGGAACCTTTCTTTCCGACAATAAAAACAATCTATTTTTATAGTTCTTCTGTATAAGATACTATCTGCCAGTAGCTTAGTTGTGCAGTAACAATATTTAAAGAAGTAACGTAAAACAACCGGTTCTGTGCAGTAAGAATAAGTGGGCTATCAAAACTATTTAAATTCAATATAATCAGGGTTCTTTTAGATTCATAAATGGGAAATAACAATTACTTAATACGCATGATTGCCGGGGTGCTGGTTATATCATGTTTCGCAAGGTGTTCAAAAAGTGTAAATAAAATTGAAAAACCGGCAACTTCAATTCCGGAGCAGGTTAATTCGGAACAAAGTTTAGCAACTGCAGCAGTTTCTACCTATACATACACCGTTAAACCTACCGAATGGATGATTGACGGTACAAAGATCCCCGCAGGAGCTAAAATATATATCCCCGCGGGTAAAAGAGGAGCATTATTGCTTAAAAACTTTAAAGGAACGGCTGCCGCTCCTATCTTAATTGTAAATCAGGGTGGCAGGGTGTCATTTACAACAGCAACCACAGCTTCATACGCATTTAAAACCCAGAATTGCCAGTATTTCAAGGTGCTTGGCAATGGTGTGTCAACCATTAAATTCGGGTTTGATGTAAACGGAGGTAACATCGGCATGACCATGGATGATCTGAGCACTGATTTTGAAATTGCAGGTGTTGAAGTGCACAACAGCGGTTTTGCCGGTATCATGGCTAAAACAGACCCAACATGTGATCCTGCGACTCAACGGGGCAGGTTTGTCATGAAAAACGTATCGATTCACGATAATTATGTTCACAAAACAGGCGGAGAAGGGCTTTATATAGGAAATTCATTTTACGAAGACGGAGTTTCAACATCGTGTGGTACCGTTTTGCCTCATGATGTAGTTAACACCAAGATTTATTGGAACCTGATTGATTCAACCGGTTCTGAAGGGATCCAGGTTGGCAGTGCTACTTCTGGCTGTGAAGTTTATAGTAATACAGTTAAAAATCCGGGAAGAAGCCCCTTTTCTGCATACCAGGACAATGGCATACAAATAGGTGAGGGCACTGGCGGTAAATGTTATAATAACCTGGTAAAAAATGCCCCTGGGGATGGTATTATCGTTTTAGGATTTGGTGACAATATAGTGTTCAATAATTGCATTATCAACTCAAAATCCTACGGCATATTTGCTGATTCGAGGTATACGCCAGGAAAGAATTTTCAGTTCATCAATAATACCATTATTGGCTCTGTGTTAGGGGGAATAAAGTTAAATTCAGAAACTATCCCAATGAATACCGTTATTAATAACGTATTAATACAAGCAGCATCAGTACAGTCAATAATAAGAAAAAGCACCGGTGTTAAATTAACAGCTTCAAATAATTATGTAAGTACAGATGTAAACACCTGTAAGTTTGTAAATTATGGAGCCGATAATTTTCATTTGCAATCAACATCGCCGCTTATTAATAAAGGGGCCAACGTTTTATCTTACGGGATAAACTTAGATTTTTACAGAGCTGCGCGCCCTTCGGGTACTGCTTTTGATATCGGGGCTACTGAGTATTAATTTGCTTTGCCTTCGGGTAAGATAAGTTTAACAAGCAAAAGGGACGGCAAAACTGCTGTCCCTTTTTACGTTTAAGTTTTATAAAACCTTAGCTTTAAGTTTTGTGCATTCGGCTTTTAGCTTTATATAAATCAGGGGCTCACTATCATACGCAATGGTGCCAGGTTATTGATTTGAACAAAATAAACCCCTGTCATATATGATCGGGTTAATTGAACCCCCAGGTTACCGCCAAAGCCCCGGTACCTGCCGCTTTGCATAACCTTACCAAAATTATCCCTGATAACCAGGTTAATCTCTTTCTGATCCAGATCGGGCGTTAGCTTAATGTTGAAGCTGCGTGAAGCTACCGGATTTGGATAGATAACATTATTCTGCACTGTGCCGATGGGTGCATTATTATCCTGTACAATGCCTGTTTTTTGACCAAGGTTTGAAGCCAGCGAATTGCTGCTGAGCAATGAGGGCTCGGTGCCGTAAACCAATTGATCTTTATAATAAACAGTGATATGGTTGTTGAGCGCCATAGCGCCTTTGGGAGCGAATGAATAATCATTTGCTTCGTTAAAGGCAGACCAGTCTGTTTTATTGACCTGGTATTGAATGTTACCCGTATTACTTAAGGGGTAAAGCGTGCCGGCCGATGGATCGATGGTTAATTCGAGATAGGTATCTGCGCCGTTTAAAGCGGGGGTTAAACTAACAAACCGGCTGCTAATTTTACTGTTGCCCAGTTTGGCGTAACCGACAGAAAAGTTCAGTCCGGCTGTGCCTTCGCGGCTAAACCAATAGCGAACAGAGAGATCGCTGTAATTAACAGGCATGTTCCCGGTATTGTTAAGCGCCAGGTAGGTACTGATGGCATTACCCGAAGTACCCTGGTTTTGATTTTGGTAAGATACAGTAAAGGCCGTGGTGGCGGGAATTGCGGTTGGCTCCGTACCATAAATCAATTGCCCGTTCCGGTAAAGAGTGATATGATTGTTAGCCGCATAGTTCCCGGTATAAGGCAGGTATGAATAATCATCAGTCTCCGAAAAGTTTGACCAATCCTGGTTGGCAAACCTTGACTGAATTACCCCGGAATTGGTGCCCGGATTGAGTTGACTGTTTGTCGTGAACCCATATTCTATATAACCCAGGGCTCCGGTATACGGTGAGGGTAACTGAACATATTTCATTGTAACGTTACTGTTCCCCATTTGGGCGTAATCAATCCATGAATTAATTCCTGTATAATTTTCGGCTGTAAACCAATACCTCATGGTAAGCTCGTTGAAATTAATGGCGACAGAATCCTGGTTAAGAATTTTCAGGTATGGTTTGATGACATTGTTTGAGGGCTGGTTGTTATCTCCGTCAGATGATTGTACCTGAACATTATATGGTAATACAGTGAAGGTTTTGCTTGAAGCTGTTGTGTCAAAACGGGTATTACCACCCTGTTGTGCTGTGATAGCACTGCTGCCCGAACCTATGATATGTAATTTATTATTAACTACTGTAGCTACATTTAAGTTTGAACTGGTGTAAACAACAGGAAGACCGGAGGTAGATGATGCGCTCAGGCTAACATCTGCATCCCCTGGTCTGCTTAACGGCAACGCGGTAAAGCTAATGCTTTGGCTTAGTTTGTTAACGGTAAGCGTTTGTGTAACCGCTAAAGCCGGAAGATAATAAGCATTTCCATTCTGCGAAGCCGTGATTATAGCAGTACCTGAACCGGTAATATGCAGTTTTCCACTGGTTATTTGAACTACCGTTCTGTCGGAGCTGCTATAGTTTACTGCCAGACCCGAACTGGTTGTTGCTCCGGCTACGAAATCACTGTCGGCAAGTGTTTTTGCAGGTATTGGATTAAACGTGATGATTTGTGTTTTTTTACTGACGGTAAGGCTTTGATTGATCGGGGTAGCTGCTTTGAAGCTGCTGTTCCCGGACTGCGATGCCGTAATAGTGGTGCTTCCTGCTGCCTTAATATGAATTGCACCACTGATCACGCTGGCAACAATAGTATCTGTACTGGCGTAAGAAACCGCCAAACCTGATGAAACCGTTGCAGCAGGTACAAAATCCGTATCGCCAAAGGTTTTATCAGGGACGGATGCGAAGGTTATTGTTTGGTCGCCTAATACATCGGCAGCTATTTCTGTGCTGCTTAATGCCCTGCCATAGATCTTAAAATTATCGATAGAGCCTTTGAACATCGGATCGTTAAACTGCGATTTGCCCAGGTAGTTTTGTGTTGTATTGCCAAGTGCCGACGGTTTTATGGTAATATTTGTTGACGATGCCGCCGCCGAGCCATTTACATAAAGCGTAGTAGTATTGCCGGCGCGGGTTACAGCCAGGTAGGTCCATGTATTTAGGGGGAATGTGTAGTTATAATTGATATTCTGTTCTGCAGCTGAGCCGTTCTTGGTGGCATAACGAATGGTCGATTGGCCGTTTACTACACCCGCCTGCACGCTAAGAAACATGTATTGGGTAGTGCTTGAGCCGAAGTCAAAAACACGCATCCAGGTACTGATAGCGTCGATTCGTACCCAGGCAGATATGGTAAAATCGTTAAGTGTGCTAAAAATACCGGCAGGCAGCGTCGCGTAAGCGTTTGCCGAGCCGTCAAGCAGCAGGGATTTGCCATATTTACCTGTGGCGCGGTTTGCCGTTGCCGCGAGCACAGCATGATTGGCGCCCCAGGCATCCCTGCCTTTTGTTCCACTGGCTTCATCAAATTGATAAAACCCACGCTGGCCGATGTTGGGTTTGGCAACTGCTTCTAAGCTTTTTGCACCTTCGCCGGTGCTATCTATAGGGGCTATTGCATAAAAATAGGTAGCGCCATTGCTTACGTTGCTGTCGGTGAAGCTAAGGTTGTTTACCGGGCCAAGGGCGGTGTAGGGCCCTCCGGAAGTTGTTGAACGTTTAACATTGTAACTATATCCGGGAAGTGATTGCCATTCAAGTATATTTTTTGCATCGCCCGCGGCAACCATCAATGAGTTTACAGCGCTGCCAAGTACCGCAAGCACAAGTGTCGAAGTTCCTGTTGTGCTGCCATTGCCTGCTGTCAGGCTAACGTTAAAAGTACCTGCTTCGGTTGGTGTGCCCGAGATTTTGCCCGATAAAGAATCAATTTGTAATCCGGCAGGTAATCCGCTCGCCGAAAAATGATTGGGCGATTTAATCCCGGTTATGGTATACGTCATAGGCCGGCCTATCAGTATAGTATCCGTTGGCGCGCTGGTGATAATTACCGGTAATGGTCGGTCATCCAGGAGCACAACATCATTACCGGTGCCGCCTTTATAGCTGATGCGGAGTGTGAAATTACCAACTGTTAACGGAGCAAGCTCTGGCAATCCTTTAAAAGTACCGGCTATCGCGGCGCTTCCTGTATTGTCGATAATAGTAAATGATACTCCCTGGGCCAGGCTTGTTGAGTCGATAGCCGCGATCTGTAATTTAGGCTGGTTCGCTAAGTTAACAATACCCGCGCTTGCCTTATCGCTGGTAGCCAAGCTTGTGCTTAACTCCACTTTATAAGTAGCGTCGGCATTCATGGTAAGGGAGCCCACTTTTAGGGTGCCGACAGCCTGGTTGCCTGGTGCAAGTATGGCGCCGGTACCTGAACCTGTACCGATGGTAACTGTTGACGAGCTTTGCCCAGTACCGCCAAAGGTGCCGGCCGAAGCGATTACCGGACTTGTGAATGTGCCGCTGTTAGGATCATTATTGAGCAAATAAGTTCCGTTTTTTATCGTTGTTGTTCCTGAATAAGCCTGGTTACCCGTAAAGGTCAGAACTGCTGTGCCAACTTTTTCTACGTTCATGGTACCGGTCATGGTGCCACCGTAGCTGGTGCTAATATTTAATGCGCCGATGCTGATGATTGGGCTGCCGCCGCCATCTGTACGAATAGCGCCCCTGCCGGTTAACGAGCCAAAACTAATGGTGCCGGTGGGGAACATGATCCCCTGGCAATCATTACCGTTGGCGTCAAGGTTCCATGATGCATTTGCACTGCCTGATTGCGGCACTTCAAAACGGGTACGTGAGTTGCCGCTGCGCAGCTTGGAAACAAAGTACCCTGTAAAGCTGCTGTTATCGGCAAACAAATGCAGCCCGGCGTATACGTTACCATCCTGAATAATTGTTCCGCTTCCGGTAAGTCGGCCATAAAGGTTTAAAGCATAGCTGGTTTGGTAGAAATAACTGGTTTTTCCGGCCGTGATTTCAATATCGTTGTATAAAGTAGCATCAGCGTTAACCGAAAAAAGCGCCCCGCCGTTCATGGTTATTTTTCCGGTTCCGAGTGGACCTGATGTTGGCGCAGAAGGCGTTCCTGTACTCGGTCCTGATATTTCCATTCCATAAACCGGAGGCCAGCTTTGCCCGTTTCCGTTGAGTGTAGTACCGCCCGAGTAGGTGTTGCTGCCACCCACGTAAGCAAACCCAATACCATTTTTAAGCAGGCTCCCGGTGCCCGTAATCTGGCCTGTCAGTGCTACAGTTCCATTCACGCCGGGGGTATTTACATTAAGCAATGTATCCAGCGTAATTGGCATGCTTAGGGTTTGATATGCCGTGCTGTTATTAACGAGGTCATTTCGCAAATGAATCGCGGCTCCACCTATCGAATAATTATTGGCGCCTGCATTGAACTGAATCCTGGAAGCGACGAGGTTCTGAATATCGTTGGTCAGGGTACTGTCGGCAGTGGCCTGAAAAGTAATGATCGCGGGATTAACTGGTACCGCGTTTTCCTGCCAGTTTCTGGCCAGGGTAAGCGAGTCAGACTCGGGTTGCGGGCTCCAGGTTGAAGTGCTTGACCCGGGCACACCAAATGATTCGGCCGAATTGGAGCTTTCTTTGGTTTGGCCCATGGCTGAAACCACATAATAATATGGGCTTCCATTACTTACGTTAAGATCGGCAAAGCTGGTAGCTGCAAGGTTGGCAACTGTTGTATAAGGGCCTCCGCTTATTGTGGCGCGTTTTACATTATAAGTAGCTGCTCCGGAAGCGCTGTTCCAGCTCAGATCAACCTCATTGTTTTTATTAACCACAATGGGTTGTGCCGGGGCCGCAGGCGGTACAGATGAAAAAATAACATTTGAATTTCCGCTTTCCAATGTTCCGGCAAGTGCGGTAACAACATAATAATTGTTCACTTCGGGTACCGGGCTGGCATCAATATAGGATGTCCTGGTTACACCTGATTGTATAGTGGTAAACGGTCCGGCGGATGACAGCGACCGTTTTACCGAATAGCTGGTAGCGTTGGCTGAAGCTACCCAGGTAAGATTAATTTGTGTAGCGTTAACAACCGCTGCCGCAGCCGAAGCTGGCGCTGCCGGCGCCTGGTTATTGACCACATTCAGCATCAGGGTTGCCGTACCGGTGCCGCTGGCATTAGTAGCAGCTATGGCAACTTCGCTTTGTCCTAAGGTGGTAGGTGTGCCCGAGATAATACCGGTAGCCGCATCAAGGCTAAGCCCTGCCGGCAAGCCGCTGGCACTATAGGAAGATGGATTAGCACTGGCAATAATGCTATAACTGAACGGTGTACCACTGGTAGCCGTTGCTGTGGTAGCACTGCTGATCTCCGGGGATCCGGCAGGTGCGGATTGACTATAGGCCACATTACTGAAGGTGGCGATATTCAATGCTGAGTTATTACTGGAGAGGGTATAAAATCCGGCGTACAAATTAGTTGGGAAACCTGTTGCAGAATACCAGCAACCAAGATTGGTCCAATTAATACCATCCTGCGAATGGTACGTAAATATGCGGGTGCCTACACGCTCAATTTTTAGCCACCAGGGGGCTTTGGGTTGCCAGTGGTTTCCTGCACCGCCTGTCGCTTTGAGGAAAATATCATAAAAAGCTGAACTAGGCGCCAGCGATTCGCGCATCATGACGCCGCAACCACCAGTATTCAGCGACATATTCTCAACTTTTACTACCAGGCCGGCATCGCCGCCAACTTTCTTAAAATTGAAGCTGAACGCATTACTGGTGGATGTTCCGGCACTGTTAAGAGTCCAAACCCCGTTATTGTAGGAGGCGCTGCCCGCTAATCCGGTGTTACCGATATCTATATTGGTGAGGTTGCTAACCGGCTGCACATGATCGGCAGGGTAATATACCTGGGGTAACTTAACCGCGGTAGATGTATCCGATGATTTCAGATATAAGAAATTGCCACCGGCAGCGCCCAAAGCAGCCCGCATCCTGTCGGTATTAGGGGTAGGTATCCCCTTACGCACATTATAAGCACTATAAATAAGGTTAGTCATATCGCCGGACCTTGCTCCAGGCTGAATCCCCCAGCTGGTCCAATAACTTGCATATCCTCCCAACGGGATATAGGTCATGTTTGCTCCGTCAAAGGCGTATTTATGATACAGCTCACCGATAGCCAATACCCGGTTGTCCAGCTCGGCAAACATATCTACTCCCTGCTTGTAGGCAACTTCCGCGCCCCAGGCCAGTGCTGCTGCCTGCACGCGCCAATGGTCGTCGCGTCCTGAATCTCCTACTTCACCATTGCCCAGCGAGTTGCGCATACCTCCTCCGGCATCCATCCTGTACACTTCCACAGCCTGGTTAAACCGGGCGGCATCATCACAGAACACCGATGCGGCAAGGGCTATTTTTAACTGAAGAGCTCCTTTGTTCGCGTCGCGCAAGGGGCCAGGTACCCAGGAAGTAGGAAATAAAACATTGGCAAAATAATTTTTTACGTGCTGTGTATTAGCTGCGGTCCAACCGGGAAAAGTAGAACGAAGGATTTCAGCACCTACGCCCCAATATTGTGCATAGTCGCCTATATCCAGCATAGATTCTCCGCCGCCCCAGGTTGTATTGGTTACCGCCCAGGCATCAAGCATGTTGGTAGCTTTACGGGCATAAGTAGAATCGCCTGTAAACCACCACATCCAGGCCAGGTTGTGAATAGCCTGCATATCGTCAATCCAGGCGCTGTTGTTTAGGTTGGGTGCCCTTGTAACTGTTGCGAAGGGCCCCTTTTGCCCATAACCCAGTTGCGAATGCGAGTCGTTTTTTAATGCATTATAACCGGATAGCCAGGGTTCGCGACTGATGTTCGCTTTCAATTGATCCAGATCGGCCCGGTTAAAGGCTACTCCGGGATGAACAAACGTTTGGGCGCTGACGTTCATCGCCAAAAATGCCAATAGTGCAAGCAATAGCAACCTTATCCGGCGGCGCTTACCTGTTAAGTAATTACAAAGCGTAAAAAGTTTTTTCATGGTTTAATTGTTTAGGTGTGCATGTTAACTGCCGTACCCCGGTATTTTTTGGAAATCTTATCAGGACGAGGAATGAACAGTTTTATAATCGGACACACCAAAGACAATGACTACTGCAAATGATACTCACAGTAACCCGTGATTTTTTTAATTTTTGTGTTGAAGTTTTTGGCCTAAAGTGCTTGGAATAAGCTGCTTTATGCAGGTGGGTATTATGGGAAGATGGATAGGTCTTTAGCCCAACTCAAGAGAGAATTGCATAATCCCTTTTTTATTCCTTAAGTTAAGGCTATGGCCGCCGGGGAGAAGATCAGTACAACAGACGCAAATTTTGTTTTACATTCTACCTCAAATCAACATTAGCTGTTTCATTTCTGTTGCAAGTTAGTTTACCGTCAGCTAACCTTAGTTCGGCTACTTGTAAGCTGCTGCGTTGCTTGTCATGCCTGGTGATATTACCGGCACCATCGCCATGGATGGGATGTACAAAGTAAAAAATATAGGCGCGGTCCTTAGGTGTTATAATTACATCACAATGTTGACCAATGGCGCCATCGTCCTTACCGTTACCTGGTATTGCAAGAAGATTACCGCCCTGTTGCCTGTCCCAGTTTTTCAAATTGGCTGAAGAATAAACTGCAAGCCCCTTCCAAACATCGGTGATCATCCAATATTTGTTTTTCCACCTGAAAACTTTAGGCCCCTCGCCGGGCTGATCGAACACGGCTTTAGCCCCATCGGTCCAGTGGTAAAGGTCGGGGCTATCAGCAAAATAGATCGATTTATGGTCAACTTCATTATTATACCACATGCGCCAGGTACCGTCAGGCAATTGCATTACGCAAGGGTCTATTACCTTTTCGTTCACCAGTTTTAGTGTCGACTCATATTTCCAGTTTACCAGGTTTTTGCTGGTAAGATGGATAATGATGCGCGGATGGTTCCAATCGGTAAATATTCCCGGAACATAGGTGAGGTACATGTGGTACAACCCTTTATGATCTACCACTTCCGGTGCCCAAAAGGTGTAGCCCGCATCGGGGCGGTAGCTAATATCGGCGGTGTCACGGTATTTCCAGTTGGCACCATCTTCAGATTCGGCAATGCCGATGCGTGTGCCGTGCACCCAGGCCACACCGTGAATAGTGGTGTCATTAGCCCGGCGATTGGTATAAAACATAAACCATTTCTTTTCACTGCGGTTCCAGATTATGGTTGGATCGGCAGCCCCGTCATACAAAGGGTCACGAAATAAAGGCTTAGGGGCGGGTATTCCCTGATTGTGTTGGGCAAACGCACCTTCAAATATTAAACAGCCAAACAAGAACAATGTCAGGTATTTTGCAACTACAGTTTTTAATTTCATTTCCATAATTATCTAACCAATGCTTTGATGATAGGGGGGCAATTTGATCCTGCTCAATCCTTTTGTACGAATTGTATTCCCTCCACATGTTCGCCGACAAAGATATTGGCCATATCGCCTGTTTTATAAAAGCCGGGTTTGCCTGGCATGTTATCAAAAATCAGCGTACCGTTTATCTTCAAGTTTTCAAATATAATGTTCCTGATCATGTGCTTATCATCGTAACCTGCTATAACAGACATATTTGCCTGCTTTCCGTTATAATTAACATTTTTGAACAATATATTCTCGATTCCCATCCCCGGAGAGGTGTTATATTTCCGGTTATACATAACTCTTAAATTAAACAATTGCCCCTTGCGGATGTCTTCGATCTCCACATTCTCAAAACTGGTGTTCCTGATCAGGTTGCTGTCGCCGGCATTAAGTGCTATGCAGCCCTGGTAATCAAGTTGGTTTTCATGGTGGTCCATCACCGTCATATTTTGAACCCGGATATTCTGTAAAGTGTCAGGATGGTCGGTATCGCCATGTGTGCCTATAAGTACCGGGTGGGCTACATCTGCCCATAAAATGGCATTATTGATTGTAATATCGGATGTATTTCCATAGTAGTTCCAGCGATGGCCATAGATAGCGATACAATCGTCAGAATTTCGCATGTATATGTGATCGAGCTTAATATCCTGGCTGCAAAATATATCGATACCGTCGGCGTTGCCGGTAGCACTAAAAGCTTTGAAGTTACTTATGCTTACATGTTTTGATTCACCCATCAAAATAGAATAACCCGTTGGTATCTCTATGATGCCATCAACACTTATATTATTACTGTATTGAATGATCAAATGGTCATTCCTGAATTTGGACAGCGTATCAGCAGGTTTATTGAGTGGGCTGCTGTCGTTTTGTACAGAGTGCTGTGTAAGAATGCCGCGGCCGCGGATCTTAACATTCTCCGCATGATCTATTACAAATGAACCTTCAACAATAGCACCACCGGCTATATAAACAGTTTTACCAGAAGGGACCAGCATCCGGCCAATTTTATGGACACCAGGGCCAAAGTAAACTGTTTGAGCATCGCTTTTTACGGGATGGCTGGTTTCTATGGAATTTGCAAAAACCTGCAGGTTTTCAAAAATATTTCCGTTTATCTCCAATGAAACATATTGTGAGGGGCTTAGCTCAAATTCAATGACGTTATCCTTAACCTCGGGCCTGATGCCGTAAGCTGTCGGCCTGATCCTCACATCTTTGATGGCCCCCTGGTTTAGTTTAACCCGCAGCCTTACTGAACCGGAGCAATCAAAATAAGTAAAGGTGGTTTTTTTAATAGCGCGCTGCGCGTCAAAACGGGCTGCAACATCGGCTTGGTATACACCTAACGGAATCCAGTTGCCTTTGCCCTGTCGTAAATCTACTTTAATCGAATGATTGACTAAACTACTTTCGGGCGCTTTATAGGTTATGATTTCTGCTTTAACTGTTTTTAGTAGAAATACGATTGCACATGCCATTACCAGGAATTTGTTCATAGAGGTTTTTATAATGTATAGTGTAAGACAATGAAGACGGGCAGCCATACTCAAAAACTATACTGAAAAAATAAGTGCGTTTGTTGGATATCGTGAGGATTTATATTGGGTCCTTTAATCATTTATGCAAATCGTTTGTCCCTTTGAGTATATTTAATAGTATTAGTTGTCTTTATTACTGTAGTTATCCCCGATTCTGAACAATGAAGAAGAAATACCTTTTTTTTATCTTTTTTTTAGCCTTTGTTTTCCTTAATTGTAATGCTGCGCTTGCAAAACAAAAAGTTGTTGCTCTGCTTTATTCGCCGGATGGCCATACCCGGGCGCAATTTTCATTGGATGAGCGGGGGCGGCTTTATTACCGGTTAATTTTCGATACACGGCTTATTATTAACTGGTCGCGTTTGGGTATTGAAACTACTGGTTATTCATTGGTTGAAGGGATTACCGTAAAGACAACCACCCCAAAAGAAATCAACGAAAAAGTTTTGTGGCCACTTGGAGAAGACGCCAGTTTGGTAAACCACTGTAACGAGCTCACACTTCATTGTACCTCAGAGAGTGGTAATTATGATGTAATTGCAAGGGTATATAACGGGAGCCTGGCGTTCAGATATGCCTGTAACAAGCTTGGAGATCGTATTGCACAGCTTAAGTTGGAGCTTACCGAGTTTAACCTTGCAGAAAGTTATCGTATTTACCAGTATCATGAAGAATCTGTTTTCCGACCGCTTAGGGTAGATTCATTGCCCGGAACCAGCGACCTGCCTTCAACGCTGACCGCAACAGGATCTTATGTAAGTATCGGGGAAGCCGATAACCGCAGTTATACCAAATGTGTATTGGTTAGGGGCAACCTGCCCAATAGTTTGGCATTGCAATTTTATACAGATACCATATACCGGGACCACCGAGCACAGGCCATTCGCAAGGATACATTGATCCAGTTCCCGGATAGCCTCAATACTCCATGGCGAACTATCAGCTGCAGCAGTACCGCTATTGGTTTGCATGCTTTTAGTCAGCTTAATCTTAAGCTGGTTAAACCACTCAGTAATGAAGTTCCCAATTATGTAAAACCCGGAAAAGTGTTCCGGGTACCTATCAACACGCAGGGGGCCTTGAATGGAATTGATTTTGCTGGAAAAATGAATTTTCAATACATTTTGGTTGATGCAGGTTGGTACGGTGCCGAATTCAGGACTATTTCTGATCCAACCAAATACTTACCGGATTTTCATTTACCTGATATTATTGCTCATGCCAAGCAAAAAGGTATTGGCGTAATTTTATATGTTAATTATGTAGGGCTCAAAGCTAAGTTAGATACGATATTGCCGCTTTACAAAAAGTGGGGCGTTAGCGGGCTGAAATTCGGCTTTGTTGATGGTGGTACGCAGAAAGGCCTTGCCTGGCTTGATTCGGCCATGAAAAAAGTAAATGATTATGGTATGTTGCTTAACATTCACGATCATTATAAACCTACAGGTTTGAGTCGCCGGTACCCATATGTGCTTAGCCAGGAAGGGATCAGGGGCGATGAGAACAGTCCTGATGCTTTTCATAATACAGTATTGCCATTTACACGCTACCTGGCCGGCCCTGCAGACTTTACTTTCTGCTATCCCAATAAGGTGAATAATTATGGCAAAAACGTCCTGGTAAGTAAAGCCCAGCAAATGGCCCTGACTATAGTATATTTTGATCCGCTTCAGGCAATTTTCTGGTATGGCCAGTCGCAGGATTATCAGGATGAGGCAGATATTGATTTTTTTAAATATGTACCCACGGTATGGGATGAAAGCAAATATGTACAGGGCGAAATAGGTGAGGGCATTACTGTAGCCCGCCGTAAAGGACGTACCTGGTACCTGGGCAGTGCTGCCGGCCTTCGCAAATGGGGAGGGGCCTTCAAACTCGATTTCCTGGAAAAAGATCAAATATATATTACTACTATTTATGAAGATGACGGGCAGGGCGGCATACAGGTAAAACAATTTAAACTCAAACGTAACGATCCTTTTGTTGTCGGTTTGGACGCGAAGGGAGGCCAGGCCGTTATTTTAAGACCTGAGGAAAAGTAATGATGGCAAAAAAATTGGCATTAAAAGATATTGCCGGTGCATTAAATGTGTCAGAAGCATCTGTTTCCTATGTTCTTAACGGCAAGGCTAGGCAGTATGGCATCAGCGTGGCGCTGGAAAATAAAATACTGAGGTTTGTTGAAAAGGTTGGTTATCAACCTAACCGGCTGGCGGCCAGTCTGCGGACAGGGAAAAGCAAAACGGTAGGGATGATTGTGGAAGATATCAGTGATCCTTTTTTTTCGGCCATTGCCAGGGTTGTGGAAGAGCATATCTACAAAGAAAACTACCGCGTTATTTATGGCAGTTCTGAAAACTCCACTGTTATTGCCCGGGATTTGCTGCAAACCTTTAGAAATTACCAGGTAGATGGTTACATCCTGGCGCCCACCGCCGGTTTGGAAGAAGATATTAACCAACTTATAAATGAAGGTTATCCGGTTGTAGTATTCGACCGCGCTCCGCCTGATTTGCAGTGCTCCAAAGTACTTGTCGATAACTTTCGAGGTAGCGAGGCCGCTGTTTTGCATTTGATAGATAACGGCTTTCGGAACATTGCCATGGTTACACTTACAGCCGGGCAGGATCAGATGAACGAAAGGGTTAACGGTTACATGGCAGCTCTCCAAAAACATGGGTTGCCGCCAACGCTAAAGGAAATTATCTATAATGAAGATGCTCAAAAAACAATACAAGGCCTTAAAAATTTGCTGAAAAGCAAAAGGGATATAGACGCCATTTTTTTTTCAACCAACTATCTTGCATTAAGCGGCCTGCAGGCCCTGAAGGAACTGGGTTTGATAATTGCCAAAGATATTGGCGTTGCTGTGTTTGACGATATTAATAATTTTGCACTCTTTAATCCGGCTATAACCGCCGTTGCCCAACCCATTAAAGAGATCGGGCTCAGGGTTACAAAGATCTTATTGGAAGAACTTCAGGATAATCATATGATCGATTCGCAAAATATATTATTGAAAACGAGGTTGATCATCAGGGATTCGTCGGCAAGGTTGCCGGTATAGTTTATCTGAAAAAAAATGCCGGGAAGATGAGTATTAAAATGCACCGAATAGTGTCTTTGTTGTAACTCTCCCCTAATAAACCGTTCGGTTTTAATTAAGTTGGTTATAATAAGGCTTCTGAAAGGAAGCCCTTTTTGTTAAGGAAAAGATCGCAGTTAAATTGGAGGGTTGATTGGTTGAAGTACAATTATATTACATGGTTGAAGTACAATTATATTACATGTTCATTAATTGTTAGATAGTTATATTTTTGTTTTGAATAAAATGCTACAGGGCGCAGAAATGATAGTATATCGATTTATGAAAAAAAAGCGGAACGAAGCGGAACCCTCAGAGCTATTTCAGATAAAAAAACCGGAAATAGACGAACAAACCATCAAAAAAAGTTGGGATTCAATTGTTCAAAAAATAAACCAGCAACCTAAAAAGAAGCGTCAGGAATAATAAAATAAGCCCTATGGGGCTGGCTTTTCGGCGCTAACCCAATGCTTCGCCGCATATATAATCAAATTGAGCAATATTCAACAACCGGCCCCCTTGTTTATGCAGCCATTTAAAGCAGTTGCGCCCTGGTGCTGCGTAATTATTATAGCGGTGCTTATATTATATAGCAGCGGCACAACGTCAGCACTACCCAAAATTCAGCGGATCGGCTTAAAGGAAGGGCTTTCCAACAGCGAGGTACGATGTGTTTTCCAGGATCATTCAGGCTATATGTGGTTTGGTACGTATGACGGCCTGAACCGCTTTGACGGCTATGATTTCCGTATTTACCGGAACCAGCCCGAAAAACAACATTCAATTATTCATAATTTCATTAACTGCATTGCAGAGGATGCCGCCAATAATTTATGGGTTGGTACCCGCCAGGGCGTAAGTATCCTAAACCCGGTAACAGAGGAGTTTTCTCCGGCATATGCAACCTGGTCCGGTAATAAGGCAACACCGGTCACTTCTTTTATCGGGGATATAAAAAAAGACCGTGCGGGCCATATTTTTATTGCTACCCTAAGCAATGGCCTCATTGTTATGGATAAGGGCAAACGGACAGGCCGTGTTATACCATACCATACTAATGGCAAAGCTATATGGAACTACAACGTTAACGCTTTGTATGTTGGCCAGGATAATCAGGTTTACCTGCTCATTGGTGGTACGGGCCTTTTTACTTATGATATTGCAGCCGGAAGTTTGAAATTGCTAAATGCTTCGGTTACCGGCGCTACGTGTATCTACCCCGAAGATAACGGTTTGTGGATAGGCACAACCCTGGGCTTGCACCATTATGATCTCCGATTGAACCAATATGACCGCCTTTTGGATGAATTTAACGGGCCTTTCAAATCGGGCAGGATAACAAGCCTGCAAATAATGCCTGATAGTACTCTTTGGGTAAGTACAGACGGCGGCGGCATCCAGATCCTGGATAAAAGACGCGACAAGATCAGCTATCTGCCTGCGGGGAGCGATGATCACTCGCTTTCAAGTGATGCGGTTTACGCTTTGTTTTTAGACCGTGACGGCAGAAAGTGGATAGGGACGCTGCGGGGAGGGGTGAATGTAATTGATGAAGTGAAGGAACGTTTTATAAATGTAAGGCATGACAACCTGAATACAAATAGTCTTATCAGCAACTTTGTTAAGTCGTTATATGAGGCCCCCGATGGCAGACTTTGGATAGGCACAGACGGTGGCGGGTTGAGCATTTGGGACAGGAGGGCAAATCGCTTTACTAATTTTCGTCATGATGCCTCACATCCCGGTACATTGAGCTCAAATTTTGTAACCAGCATTACGGGTGACAAAGACGGCAGGATCTGGATTGCAACATATGGCGGTGGTATTGACCTTTATCAGCCAGGCTCCAATACATTTACCGTATTTAGGGGCATTGACAGGAGAGGAGTTGCCAGCCGTATTGTATTTTGGTGCCTGTACCCGGATCATTCAGGAAACCTTTGGGCCAGCGGATTACAGGACGGATTGTTTCTGTACGATAAGCGTAGCAACCAGTTCCGGTTATATGATGCAGCACTTACCAACATCCTGTCGATGGGTGAAGATCATTTTGGAAACCTTTGGGCAGGAAATTTTGAGGGCGTTTACAAAATTGAACTGAAGAACAACACACGTAAATTTTATCCGGCAGGTAAAGCAGTACGATCAATATACAAAGCTAATAATGGAGACATGTGGCTGGGTACGGAAGCCGGGCTGTTGTATTTTTCAGCATCAAAGGAAAAAGTAACCCGTCGCTATACCACCAGTAGTGGTCTTAGTAATAATACTGTGTTGGCTATTCTTCAAGATCAGCACAGGCGTTTGTGGCTGAGCACCTACAATGGGCTTTGCCGTTTTGACCCTAAAACCACCAGTTTTACTAATTTTTTTGAAAGTGATGGCCTGGCAAGTAACGAATTTAATTTTAATGCGGCATTGGGACTTCATAACGGCCAGCTTGCGTTTGGGGGGATCAATGGCCTTACCTTGTTTCATCCGCAGGCGATCCTGCCCTTGCATGATGAGCCCAATATGGTCATAACCGATATTAAAATCAACAATAAACCAGTAAGCAACTATCCGAAGTACGTTAAAACCGGTGAGGGTAATACTATTCAATCGCTTGAGATTCCTTACGATCAGGCATCGATAGCCTTCAGTTTCGCCGCTATTGAGTTTACCGCGCAGGACAGGATCGGTTACCGTTATATGCTTCAGGGTTGGGACAGGGGCTGGATCAATGCAGGACGGCAGCGTAATGCGCTTTACACGCGTTTATCCCCCGGTACATATACATTGAAAATTAACTGCACCAATGCCGAGGGACAATGGATCAGCCGGGAAATCCATCTTCATATCGTTATTTTGCCTCCCTGGTATGGTACCATTTGGGCATATCTGATTTATACGATGCTACTTGCAGGCGTTGTTTACTGGTACCTGCGTTATAAATTCCGGGAAACTCGACTTAAATATGAGGTACAACTGGCTAACGCCGCCGCCGCACATCAGCGCGATCTGCAGGAAAAAGAACGAGAGCTGAATGACCGGCGTGTTGAGTTTTTTACAGGCGTTTCGCACGAATTTCGTACCCCCCTTTCGCTGATCATTAATCCACTAAGGGATTTGCTCGCAAAAATCAGTCCCGAAAACCGGGCCGAGCTTAATATTGTTTATCGCAATTCAAGGCGCCTGTTAAGTCTTGTTGATCAGTTGCTCTTGTTTCGTAAGGCAGATGCAGGCTCCGGGGCCCTCCAAATCGCGCCAATGGACATTACCCTTGTTTGCCGGGAGGTGTTTCTTTGTTTTGTACAGCAGGCCAGGCTTTCGGGTATCAGCTTTGAACTAAACATGCCTGAAGAACCGGTATTGATTTACGGAGACAGGGAAAAGATTGAAATCATCTTATTTAACCTCATATCCAATGCAATTAAATATACACCAGCCGGGAAGGCTGTTTGCGTTGGCCTGAGATCGGAACCAAACGTGGTGATGATCAATGTGATTGACAGGGGGCCGGGAATACCTCCCGAAATAAGTAAGCATATCTTCGAAAAGTTTTACAGGGCAAATGCTCAGGGCCTGGCGGCAAAAGGAGGGTTTGGGATCGGCTTATTCCTGGCCCGACAGTTTACCAATGATCACGGCGGTTCATTATTGTTTGAAAGTGAGCCGGGTAAAGGCTCTGATTTTTGTTTAACCCTGTTAAAGGGTACAGCTCATTATCCACCTGATATGGTTGCTGCTGATGCTTCTGATCTATCGCCCCTGCTCCGCGAAATGGTAGAAGAGCAGCCGATGCTACCTGAAACTCCACTAATTAGTGATATTGATTTTGAAGCAGAGCAAATTTTTACCGACAAGCAAAGGATCCTGATCATTGATGATGATAGCGAGATCCGCGCTTACATTTGTTCAATCCTTGAAAGCCGCTACAGGGTTTACGAGGCAGAAAATGGTTTAGCCGGTTTACAGAAAGCAAAAGAAAAACAACCGGATCTTATTATTTGCGATGTTATGATGCCGGGGTTAAATGGTATTGAGCTTTGCTCAACCATTAAACAGGATCAGCAATTGAGTTATATCCCGATGATTTTGCTAACAGCCAGCTCATCAGCCGAAAACAAGATCAAAGGGCTGGAAAGCGGTGCCGATGATTATATTTCCAAGCCATTTGATAAGGGTGTGCTGGTTGCCCGCATTGCCAATCTGCTGCAAAACAGGAGTAACCTTCAAAGCTATTTTTATAATACAATTACCCTGAAATCGGTTAACGTTACTATTTCGGATGAGTATAAGCTCTTTTTGGAAAAATGTATCCAGATTGTTGAGCAGCACATTACCGATGAGAACTTCACCATCAAAGTACTGGCCTCAGAAATAGGCATGAGCCATTCAAATCTTTACCGTAAAATTAAGTCCCTGTCTGGACACACGGTTAACAGTTTCATACGCTACATCCGCCTCAGAAAGGCAGCTGAGCTACTGATCCAATCGGATATGAACGTAAACGAAGTAGCCATTGAAACGGGCTTTAACAGCATCAAATACTTCCGCGATCAGTTTTACAAACTGTTCGGCGCTAACCCTTCAGATTTTCTTAAGCAAAAAAGGCCTGTGTTTAAGAAAAGAAATAATATAATTAATTGATAATTAGTTATTTGTATTTTATTTATTCTTGCTTAATCAATTGAGTAAATTGATGGAATGCCGAATTTGCACCGCATAAATGACCAGTTTGAGTCCCATCTGCTGAATAAAATCTGTTCATATTAGCTTTTATAAACCAATTATAAGAACCACGGGCAAACTTACTTAATCGATTATGTAAATCGGTCTTTATGCCCTGGGTTCCTAAAGTCGGTAACGACCAGGATCAACGATAAACCAGTTTTAAAAGCCAATATGAACAATTGCAACCAGCTAACTAAATGGTGGGATGAAGCCCTTGATGGAAATGTCAAATCTTTTGGCAGAATACATGATGAATTGTATTCCGGTTTGTATTTCTACCTCTATAAAATAATCAAAGATGAGGACACTGCCCAGGATGTTTTGCAGGAGCTTTTTATTAAATTGTGGGAGCGCAGGATAACATTAGGGCCCATCAAGAATGTTAAATACTATTTCTTTAAATCAGCACGCTCACTTGCCATCAATTTTTTAAAAGCTTCCCGGCCCGAATTTGTAGGCTTATCTGCAAGTCACGATATTGATATTGTTTTTTCGAGAGAAGATGTGCTTGTTTCGGAAGAAACCGGGATAGAAGTGAAACGGATGCTTGCGATTGCGCTGAATACATTGCCAAGACGTCAAAAAGAGATGATCTTTTTAAGGTATTTCGATAACTGGAATTATGACCAGATTGCCGAGGTAACGGGTTTACAATACCAATCTGTAGTTAATCACGTGCACCGGGGAATTAATCAATTGCGTGTTAAACTTTCAGAAAACAATAAGATAGACACAAGGGAGTTAGTGCTTTCATAAATAATACTCCCGTTCCATCAGGATTTGTCACAGATTTAATCTACCAATAAATCTAAATATTCGCTAAGCAGCGCTCGAAAAGCGGACTATTGATCAGGAAATTACGATAGAGCCACTATTTCTTAAATCTTATCTATAAACATGTTGCATCTTCGGGCCGGATGTATGACAGCAACACCTATCATATTATAAAATATTGTTGATCCCAGCGGGACAGGGCCCTATGAAGTACGTTTTGGCTCAGTAGCGGCTCTATTGAAATTCAGGTTGACAGATTTACGAGTTAGCTAAAATTACCCGGAAATCCTGAATGAAGGATATAGCGTGTTAAATCCTGTCGCAAATACACCCCTTAAAATGTCCCGAATGCCACTACGCTGCATCAAAAACCTCTTTAATTTTGAGGTAGTTAATTGATATACTATAAAACAATTAACGCTTACGAGTTTTAACTTTATATCCAACACCAAAATTATTTACCTATGTTACCCATCAAACCACACCTCGGGTTCGACCAGGATGCAAAACAAGCAGCTGAATTCTACACATCATTCATGCCTGATTCTGCCATCAATTATGCCAATCACTTCCCAATGGCCGGTGGCCAATGTGAAGTAGTAGATTTTACTATAGCCGGCCAGCCGTTCTTCGGGATCAGTTCCGGGCATAAGCTTGGTATCAATCCATCCATTTCCTTTATGATCAATTTTGATCCCTCGCGAAATCCGGATGCAGCCCAAAATATCGACGAAATTTGGAATAAGCTAATCGAAAAAGGGAAAGTAATGATGCCATTGGATAGTTATCCTTTCAGCAAACGTTACGGCTGGGTTGAAGACAAATACTGCGTATCCTGGCAGCTCATCCTGACCGATCCTACTGGTGAGGACAGGCCTGTGATTGTTCCTTCGTTGTTGTTTACTGAGCCTATGGCGGGTAAAGCCGATGAGGCGATCGATTTTTATTGTTCTGTGTTTAAAGATAGCCAACGCGGCAACACGGCACCCCGCCCGGAAGATATGGGGCCGGATAAAGCAGGTACACTTATGTTCGCTGATTTTTACATTGATAAAACCTGGCTTGCCGCTATGGATAGTGCGCACCAGCATGGTTTCAATTTTAATGATGCTGTGTCGTTATTGATCCCTTGTGAAACCCAGGAAGAGATCGATTACTACTGGTCGGCACTTTCGGCAGGTGGCGAAGCAAGGCAAAGCGGTTGGTTAAAGGATAAATACGGCGTATCATGGCAGGTGGCCTCCACCGTCATGCTCGATGCGCTTAAAAATGGCAGCCCTGAACAGATTGAGCGGGTTACACAAGTTTTTATGACGATGAAGAAAGTTGACATCGTAACCCTGCAGCGGGCCTATGGTGGTGAGTAATTAATTCACTCTCCCATCAGGATCTCTCGCAGATTTAAGTTAACCTATAAATCAAAATATGCACAAAACAGCGCCTGTTAACCAAGTTTGCAATTAGGAGGGTTTTCCAGAGTCCACTATTTTCAAATTTTGTCTATAAACATGATGCCTCTCTGAGACCGAATGGCAGGTCAGGTATACTAACTATTATAAAACATTGCCAGTCTCGGCCGGGTCACATGTTTATATACCTAAAGAAGTGCTTTTTTGCGACGGTGCCTCCTGGGGAAATTAAGGTTGGTAAGTTTTATGGGTTAACTTAAACTCGCAGAGTACCCGGCGGGACTGAAAATTGACTTTTGTTTTGAATCGGAATTATAACAATTCCAGTAAACGTTCCTCAAATTTCTTTTTGAAATCGTCAATTTTATTAGCGTTATTTCTCGCCTGTAAACTAATAGGGTAAATCAAATCACCTATATCAGGGAGCGGTTTAACAGGGTAACGAATTTCTATATATTTATTTATCGATTTCTCATCATTTAACTCTAAACAGTCCTTTAAATAAGACATTTCAACTATTGAACGGTTAGAAATTTCCATTAAAGTGTCACGATAGAATTTGATGCCCGAACGCTTTCTGTCATCCCAGCCATAATCTTGCAATTTTCTAACACCTGAAATTAATTCATTGATTTCTTTTATAAGTACGTCCTTACACTTTTTTGTTTCGACAATAGCTTTGTCTGTTTTTTTATCGTTATGCCTGGAAATATATCTCCTAATTTCAATCGCGTTATCTATATTGTCCGTCCTGTCTTTAAATAATTGCCTACAAAGATTTACATAACTCAAGAGGAAATCTTGTAATTGAGCAGAGTGGACAATATCAATATAAACAGCATTTAGTCTATCGTCTTTTATAAGATGCACTTTGGTGGTATATTTAAATTGAATATTTTCAATTGCTGATTCGAATTTTTTTGAATAGTCATAATTATCAGTTATTATTTGTAGGTCGGTTAAAATAGCAGTGTATAAGTCCGAGCGATTTCTCGCTGTTTCAAGTTCGATTTCATTGTTTTTTTGAAGGTAGATGAGCAATAGGGGAATGAAAATCGCAAAAGCGCCAATGATTTTTATAACTAAATCCAGCCAATTTTTTTGGACTTTCTCATAAGTGATTTTTTCAGGTATTTCATTACCTTCTGCATTAATGGTAACCTCTTTTTTAGTGGCGGTCCATTTCGGATTTATCATAGCTGAATATAATAAATTTTATGATTCTACCTCCTTATTTAAAATTCTTTTATATCTGAAAGCGTTGTGAATTAACAACTACAGACAGTTGAATAACGCGCAATCACGTCACGTCCCCCTGATACGATGAAAGGGACAAAAAAAAGAGGCTGTATAATTATACAGCCTCTTTTTTAATTAAATAAACACAAATGGTTTTACCATCCCGCATTTTGTGTTAACGCGGGATTAAGGGTGATTTGTTGAGCCGGAATGGGGTATAAATAATTTTTTTCTGAAAAGTTACGTGCTGTATTGTCAATGATCAGTTGACCATTGGCATCTAACGCGTTAGTTGGAGCTGGTTTTAAAGGGTTTGGCCCAATGTCGGCCTGGGTGCCTTTAAATTTAATACCTACCGGCCATGGGCTAACAAAAGCACTGATGTTTCCATAAGCAGTACCTCCGGTGTTGGTAACCAGATCGGTTGCGGCACTATGCCAGCGCTTGATATCGTCAAACCTGAAGTTTTCATAATAAAGCTCAATAAAACGTTCCCTGCGGATCTCTGTGCGCAGATCTAAGCCGTTAGCGCCTGCAAATCCGTTTGTTAATGGCGGCATATTCTTATTGGCCCGCAAGCGTACCAGGTTGAGCGATTTGTTAAGATCAGCATCTGTGATGGCCCCGTCGCGCTCATAAACAGCTTCGGCATAGTTTAACAATACTTCGGCATAACGGATCACCGGGTAATCTTCAGATTCTTTGGTGTCCGGGCAGTTACGTTCGGTTACCCATTTTTGATTTCCATAACCAGAGATCTGAACAACTTTCCCGGTAGATAAGGCAATATCGGCGGCATCATTTAACCAGGTTACCCGATAATTGGCATTACCATACCAGTAATACATATTGTTTATTTTGATGGTATATTTTAAGCGGTTGTCGCGGTTTAAAAATTCCGAGCCATAGGTTTCAAAACCCTGGAACAATGGCGACTTTTCGATAGGTAACCCATCCTGGCACAAAAATGCGTTAACGTATTTATGCTGAGGGCCAATTTGCGTTCCCTGCCTGCTGATATTTGTTCCGATTGTTTTACTCACGTCATCATAACGATAAGATAAAATGTATTCGTGATTTGCAGTTTTAGTAACGGAAGCTGGGTTTGATTTGGGGTTTTCGAGGATAAAAAGATACTTCTGTGCAGAATCGCCTAATATGGTGCTGTTGCCGCCCAGCGCATTTGACGCTGCTGTACCGAAAAGTGCAAACAGGTTGCTGGTTATTACTGCGTTTGAAGCCGTAGCTGATTTATCAAGCAGCATATTATAACGGGAAGCATCGCCGTTCCTGAATTTTAGCCATGTACCTTCATATAACGCAACCCTGCCCAAAAATGCTTGTGCAGCGGGCTTGCTCACCCGGCCGAAGTCTGCCGAATTTGCTAAGATTGATGCAGGCAGGTTCGGAATAGCTGCTTCCAGGTCGGCAATGACAAGGTCAACTATCTGATCGCGTGATGCCCTGCTGCCATAAAGCTCGGGCGAATCAAGGTTCAGGGTTTTGGTGATCAGCGGAACACCGCCATAAAGCTGCAGTAATTCAAAATAGCAGTAAGCCCTGAAAAATTTAGCTTCGGCAACAAACTGACTAATGCCGGCCTGATCGGAGAAAGTGGCTGCCTTTTCAAGTAGATAGTTACAGTTCCTGATTCTTGAATAATTATTAGTCCAGTAAGCATCACTTGCCGGTACTGTATTGATACCTGCACCATAAGTACCACCTCCGCCAAACACATCGGCACGTCCATCATAATGCGCGTTATCTGCAAACGAATTATTGAAATTGCGAAGATAGCCGTAATACTGGTTGGCAAAGGTCTTGAAATCCCCGGCCGATTTAAAGTACGCTGCTTCCGAGAGCTGATCCTGTGGATTAAGGTTAAGTGACTTGTTGCATCCGGAAAAGCCTATAATAATAATGATTGACAGGATACTGAAGATCCTTCGGTATATATTTTTCATAATCATTTCAATTAAAAAGTAATGTTTGCGCCTATGGTTACATACCTGTAAAAGGGATAACGCTCGTTTCCTGCCGTGGTCCTGGTTATTTCGGGGTCCCAGCCATCATGAACTCCGCTAATTTCCCACAGGTCACTTCCCGAAATGTAAAATCTTAAACGGCTGATTGCTTTGGTACGCTCCAGTAATGCTTTGGGTAGGGTATAACCGATGACAAGGTTCTTGAGGCGTACATAAGCTCCGTTCTCAACGGACCAGCTGGAAATCTGGTAGTTATAACCGTTAATTCCATTGCTGTGAAGGTTTGGATAAAATGCATTGGTGTTTTCGGGCGTCCAGGTGTTGCCAACCCATTGTGTAGTTTGTGCCTGGCCAAGTGCGGCAAAAGGGACACGCCAGTTGTTTGCGCCGCCATTAGCCCTGAATATAGTTCTTTTCCCTACGCCTTGAAAAATGCTTGTAAAATCAAAGCCTTTCCATTGCAGGCCCAACGTTAAACCAAAGGTATAGCGCGGAACATCGCTGCCTAAATAAACGAGGTCGCCCATATCTTTTGCTGATGTACCTGTTGTGAGCTTACCATCACCGTTAACATCAACAAAATAATTATCGCCCGGACGTAAGCCTGAGTTTTGGCCCGGTAAATTGGTTAGTGGTGTGGCGGCAGGGATACCAATGGTATTGATCACTCCTCCAGGGGCATAATAGGTGGTGTTATAGGTATCAACCTGCGACTGTGTCTGGAAACGGCCACCATACTTGAGGCCAAAATATGAGCCGAGCGGGTAGCCCTCTACAGTACCGTTATAACCGGCACCCAGTGCCGGAACGCCATTAAAATAAACTAACTTGTTTTGGCTGTCGGTTATATTACCCGAAATAGTATATGTTACCTGTCCAACGTGGTCTTTCCAGGTTAGCTGCCCTTCCCAGCCCCAGGTTTTCAGGTCGCCGTTATTTGACTGAGGCGCGCCAATTCCCAATGTTGCAGGGTAGGTAACGCTTACCAGCATGTTTTTATTTTGATTGCGGAATACCTCAAAAGTTCCGTTTAGGTGACCGTTGAGAAGGCCAAAATCAATACCAAGATTACGTTTGATCACCGTTTCCCAGGTGCGGTTGAGCGAAACAAGATTCCCTGTTGTTGTGGTTGCAGTTGCAAGTGCTGTTCCTAAAAGGTTACCGCTATTACTTACGTTCAGTGATTGCAGGTAATCATAAAGACCGATCCCTCCCTGACTGCCCGATGTAGCGTAAGATGCACGCAGTTTTAATTCAGTAAAAATATTTGTGTTTTTGATGAAGCTTTCCTCGCCTAAACGCCAGCCCGCCATAAGGCTGTAGAAAGGTTTCCAGCGTTTATCGGCAATGAATTTCGAAGATCCATCATACCGGCCTGTTCCTTCAAAAAGATACTTGCCTTTATACGCGTAAGTAGCCCTTGCGAAATATGAACCCAGGGCGTAATGGTTACGCTGTTCATCATTGGTTACAAAGCCGGCCAATGTGCTGCTCACCCCCAAATTTAATGACGGCACATCATCGCTCCCCAAATTGTAAGTACGGGTATTGAACATATCATACTCATCCCTTTCGTATGAACTGCCTACCATTAACGATACATCGTGTACCCTGTTAAAAGTATTAGCATAGGTAACACGGCCTATCAGGTTATAATATTTATCATTGATATTAGCGCGGAAATAATTTTCACTTCCTCCTGTTGAGCCGCCTGATGGTGCAGTGGTCCCGGTCAGGTATTTATCATCGTATGAATAAAGGCGCACTGTTTTGGTTTGCACACGGTCATCCTGCCACCAAACATTATATCCAGCCGTTCCGGTAAATGTGAGGTGTTTCATGAAATTGTAAGTAAGCGTTGAATTTAATAGCGCCCGGCTGTTATTCTCCAGGTTGTCGCCGCCATCCCTCAGCAAGCCTGCCGGGCTTGCAACGCCGCCCCACTGATAAGGTTTTCCAGACTGCGTATACATAGGCAAACCAACCTGGAATCCATTTCCGAGTGCGCTGTAGCTCCCCGTAGTATACATGGTTGGCTGCTGAATGTTATTTTGTTCAAGAGCAATGTTGGTTTCCAATTGCACCCTGTCGCTAAATTTATAACTATTATTCAGCCTGAGGTTGTATCGTTGATTGCCGTTGTTGCCGATCTGAAGCTGGCTGCCGTCATTCAAATAGCCCAACGAAACGCGATAAGTATTTTTCTCAGTTCCGCCAGATACGGCAAGATTATGCTGTGTTGAAGTTGCCCTTCCCCATAAATACTGTTGTAATGATACATCTATAAAATCGAGTTCCTTTACGTCAAGAAATGCGGGTACAGGTAAACCGTTATAGAACGAATTTGCAGTGATGCCCCCTGTGGTGTTTCCCGGAATTTGTGAGGCTAATATTACGTTACCCTTATTGGCCAGGGCAAAGTTGGCCATCTGGTACCAGAGGTCCGTTGTTGGAGCTACCCCATAATTATCATTGGTTTTGGCCTGGAGGAGGCCATTTGCCCATTGATCAATATTTGTCATTTTGGGCTGAAGGCCTAAAAATTTCTCAGATACAGAAGGATCATACTGGATCTGCATTTTACCCGCTTTGCCTTTCTTAGTGGTGATCAGTACAACACCATAAGCGGCACGGGCACCATAGATGGAAGCCGAGCCATCTTTTAAAACCGAAATATTATCAATGTCATTGGGATTGATAGAGTTCAGTTCATTGTTATTGTTGAGGGCAACCCCGTCCAAAATCACCAAAGGGTCCTGGCCGTTAACTGAAGTTGCACCGCGGATCTGGAAATTCCAGTTTTCACGGCCCGGCTGGGCTGAGCTTCTTGTTACAACCATGCCCGGAACCTGGCCCTGTAAATTGGCAATTGGGTTGTTGGTCGGTCCGCGGTCGTCAAATACTTTAGCACTCACTGTTGCAATGGCGCCCACTACCGACGGTTTTTTTTGTGTTCCATAACCAACCACAACAACCTCTTCAAGGTCGCTTCTTTTGTTTGACAATTGAATGTTGATGATAGCATCGTCGCCAACGCTTATTTTGCGCGTGTTATAACCTACAAACGCAAACGATAATTTTGCACCGGGACTAACAGTTAACCTGTACTTGCCATTTACATCAGTTTGAATGCCATTGGTAGTGCCAATAACCTGCACAGTTACACCAGGCAGGGGATCCCTGGAGACAGAATCTGTAACAGTACCGCTGATCTGGCGGCTCTGCGCCGCAGCATGAAAGCTTATGCCTATCAGCAGCAAAAAAACTAAAAGGCACCGTGCCGAATACTTTTTTTGGTAAAAAAAACTCATAGTTTTTAAATTTTTAGGTTTATGACTTAGTGTGATGACCAGCTTTATCCGCCCGGTCATCATAAAGACACTCACTGGATTTTATTATACTCATTACTGGATAAGATTCTTTTTATCGGGATGATTTCCAGACATCGGTAAGTAATTTTAAACGATTGCCAAGACCAACGTTAGCGTAGCAAATCACGGCGCTTAACAACCGCTACCAATATTTTAGGTGGCAGTTTGTTAACCGTTGCATTCTCGTTTATGCCGGGTAGCAACGTGACCCTGATTTTTATTTTTTAATTGTATTTTTATATTAAGATTTTTATTGTCATTTGATCAGGAGATGTGGCAGTTGACTTTTTGAATTGAAAAAAATCTGCAGTAGTGTTTTATTTTTTATGAATTTCTGATATCGGCAAAAGCCCAAACAATAACAAGCCATCCTGCATGAAAAAGAAGACGGAACGTAAGTATTTAGGTAAAGTATGGCTGGCTATGAAACGCCATCTCCGTTCTTTCGTGAAAAACGGCGAACAGGAAGAGCTGCACCGTTTTCGCACCGGGGTAAAAAAAATGCGCGCTCTTTTGATCCTTGCAGACAGTGCCGCACAGGATTCCGCGCTGGAGAAGCATTTTAAACCTGTTCGTAAAATATTTAAGCAGGCCGGGGTGATCAGGGATGCTTATGTAAACCAGGAATTGGGCAAAGCAGTTGGCGAAAACGGTGATTTTATCCAGGAACAACAAGATGTTATGAATAGTGCTACCCTGGCATTTAACGCTGGCGGTGAGCAGCACCGGGCCTGGCTCCGGAAAACACGGCGCAGGCTCCTGAAGCGGATCAGGCCAATCAGCAAGTTACACCTCACTTTGTATTACCGGCAACAACTTGAAATTATTGCCCAAACTTTAAATCAACTCCGCTTTGACGAGGACTTACATACCTGTCGTAAACAATTGAAGATACTGCTCTATAATTACCCTCTTATCAGCGGGGAACTGAATATACCTTTCAATCAAGCTTATATTGACAGGGTGCAGGAAGCTATCGGCAATTGGCACGATAACCAACTGACCATCACACTGCTTTTGGCATGGAAGACGGAGAATAATAACGGAACAATTATCAAATTAAAGAGGCAGGCAACCAGGCTTAAAAAGCAAATCACCGGGCTAACCAGAAATTTTCACGAACAGGCAACAACAGTAACCGAACTTCCAATTGAGCAGGTGGATTAGTAGAGGAACATCAATGGTTTTTTTTTACTGAATTTGTGTTGGGTAGTCCTTCTCCAATTTAAAAAAAAGGGGTAGCACTTGGCAATTCAATAGCAACACCGGTAATACTCATTTCTACATAAAATATACAAATGGCGGCGGATACATTTAAGATAACCATACATATGGTTTCAAGCCTTGATGGCTATATTGCCAAAAAGGATAATAGCATTTCATGGTTCGAAACATCCGACAATTACGAGAAAGGAATTAGCGTTACAGACCAGGATGCAAAGGAATTTCTTAAAAAAATAGACTGTTATATAATGGGTTCCCGGACGTATGAACATGCTTTGGAACTTTCCAAATTATATGGCTGGGTTTATGGGGATGTGCCGACCATTGTATTAACTCACAGAAAACTATCGGTTGAAAGGCCAAATATCAAAATTTATTCAGGCGATCTGCACAAATTGGTGAACGAACAACTAAAACCAAACTACAAGAATGTTTGGCTTGTAGGCGGTGCCAAGCTCACTAAAGATTTCATCTGTTTAAACTTAGCGGATGAAATAAGGCAGTCGATCCTGCCGGTTATTCTGGGCGAAGGAATACCTTTTTTTGATGAGATTGGGCAGGAGCAAACCTTGCACCTCAAGGATGTAACAGCTCACAAAAGCGGAATGGTAGAACTGTGTTACGAAATAAGAAAATGAATGCAAAGTGAGAATATCAAAATTCAGCATTGAAAGCTAATTGATTGTACCTCATTTAGTACCAAAATCAAAAAAAGGTTGTTTTCGAAAAAAAAGCAACCTTTCTGTTTTTAGGCATATTTTCGGACAATGCCGTTAAATCGCACTAAATCAATAGTATAAATAACCCCTATAAAATCCAGTTTTGTCCCCCGTCAAAAGGATTTTAAGTCTGTTAATTTGTTTCACCAATTAACCAGAGCTCTCATTAAATATCGGGAGAAGAACATCTATTAACCTAAAAAATCTTTATTATGAAAAAATTAACTCTTGTTTTATTTGTATTTATTGCAGCTTCCTCATTTTTTGCATGTAGAAAAGATACTACGGCTACAGCCAATTCTGCGGCAAATACTCCTGCTGACCGCCTGTCAACAAACACCGTATCGTGGGTAAATGTGATTCCTGCTACATCTTTTAGCTCATACAGCACCTATTGGAACGACTTATATCCATGGGGATCTGATCATAATGGATCTGCCCGTATGCGCTCTCAAAATATTTCAGTTTCCGGAGGTGTGCTTACATTAACGAGTGCCCCCAGCGGAAGCGTTGGTAACAGCAACAAAGACCCATATTTACCGATCCACTATTATTCAGGGACAATTTATGCCAAGACCATACCTGTGGTAACTGATTCCTGGCCGAAGTGGCATTTCAAAGGAGAATTTCAATGCGAGTCGCAAACCGGGACATGGCCTGCGTTTTGGGTAACAGGTGCTGATTCATGGCCGCCTGAAAGCGATTTTATGGAATTTAAAGGCAGCGCCACCTGCTGGACAAATACTTACAAAAATGCCAGCGGGGGCTGGTCAAGTGTTGGTACTGCTATTTCCAGTCCCGGAAGCTGGCACACTTATTCGGTTTACATGACCAAGACCAATGCAACTGATGTATCAATCGAATACTGGATAGATGGGGCTTTAAAAAGTACGCAAACAGGGGCTAACTTTGTTGGAAAAAATCTGAATATCATTATTGATTACCAAATGGAAGGTTCATCAGGATCGCCGGGCCCTACCGGAGCCACCTACATGAGCGCCAGGAACGTAATTGTTGAAAAAAGCGCTACATTATAAATTCAGTCCAATTATATAAGTCTGCTTCTCCGGTACCGATGATATTCCTGGTTTATTAGACTAAAAAGGGTATGTAATTGCATAAGAGCGAAATACATACCCTTTTAGTTGTTACTTTAAATTAAAAGCACGCGTCATTATAAATGAAATAATACCCCTATAGTTTTCTCACTTATTAGTCTGACCGTAGTAATACTATCCAATTTTTTAAAAAGCCGATAATATATCTTAACTTATGCGGCAATATCATAATTGCCAATCATGTTTCGATTACTCTTTATTGATGACAGTAAACTTGACCATATTATACTGGATAAGCTTATTTCCGGGATCAAAGATTTTCACCCTGTGGTACATAGTTACGACGGGGAAGAGGCGTTGAAGACATTTTCAGATGATCCTGCAGATCACCCCGACGTTATTTTTCTGGATATCAGGATGCCCCGTTTTGACGGCTGGGACTTTCTTGAGGGTTTTAGGGACCTGCACTCGGCACTGCCGGTTAAACCGCTGCTCTATGTATTTTCATCATCAATTGATCCGACAGACCGCGAGCGTGCGCTTAGCTATAGTTCAGTCACGGGCTTCTTTAGCAAGCCGGTTTCAAGGCCGGTGCTTGAACAGGTATTATCTGCCTGTGTTGAACGTGCCAGGTAAAAATGACGGTTGGATTTACAAGTGTTCAATTTTTAAAAGTGTGAACATTTGTTCTCTTTTCTTAAATTAATATCATTGATAATCAGTGGGATATAATTTGTTGAAGATGTATTAAAAGCTAACTTGAACAGGTTGGTGTTGATAGTCAATGAGTTGTGGGTATTGGTTTTCAGAAGTTGAACACCCGGTTTTTAAAAAATGAACACTGACAAAATACTGTCAGTTCCCATTTTCTCGCTATCGCGTGTCCTTATTGATTATTCTTTCTGCTGATGAGGTTGTTTCTTGCAATCAATGCAATGTCCCTTCGGTCTTTAGCCCTCATTACAAAAGATTATTGCACCCCTTCATTAATAAAATAAAGCTTGCCCGAATATTCAAGTTCTTCAACTAAATCTGTGTCAAAATAAAATTTATATAGTACCCAGTGATCTTCAGGTTTATAATAGATAAATGTAAATCGTAGTGGATCATTTTTGTGTTTAACTAAATAACTAAGCAACACCATACCATCTCCAACGGATTTTTGAGCAACCTGACTATAACCTGTAAACTCACCAATTTGCAACCTAACGGAATCAAGTTTCACCTTTAAATTCTCGATGCCACTGACCGATTTAGTTGATGAAAAAATATAATCGAGCGACTTATCAGCGCCCTCGGTTTTGTATTTATTAAAAAAATCCCGGGTCAAACCATTAAGGATTTTGGCTTCAGAATCTGGAAGTCCGGTACTATGTTCCGCTGCTACTTTGTGATCATGTGAATTGCATGACAAGCATGCTGTTCCTAAAATAAAGGCTGCCAATAATCCCCAATAATGACATTTATTTTTTCTTCTCATAACTACAAACCTAATAAATCAAGCGGCAAAATTCATGTTTTGATCTATTCAAAGAAAAGATTTACCCCCACGCTAATGCAGGTGTATCTCATAAGCTCAACCTGTTTTAAGAGGAAGTTACGCTATCACTAAACTTCGACCAGCTGGAGAAACTACAGCTATAGTGATCTTTCCTGGTTTTCAGGACGTGATCGGCCATCGTATTATTAGCTATTGTTCACATAAAAAAAGCCGGATGTATGGTTCATCCGGCTTTTGCATATCCATGACCTTGCATTCAGACTTTAATCTCCGCTATCGGCCATACTAAAACACTATTTTAATTCGTAGTCAAGTACTTGTTTTTGATTGGATAGGCCAAAACTCAATTCATAAACAGGAGCGGCATCTCTTCTTCCGCCATCAGCTCCTTGCGGGTCGATATTATTAACCGGATCTATCATAGTATAATATGCCGAATGGCCGTTCAGGATTTTACTGTTTAGTTTGATCTTACCAATGTTAGTAAAACCATGCAGCACCAGTTTAACCTCATGGAATTTGCTGGTAAAATTACCGGCGGTTTCCCCAATGGTTAATTTCCGCGCTGTGGGATCAAAGTTTATAGATCGCTTATTAAACTCATTGTTTTCATAGTTGTATGATTTGCCGTCATCTTCATACAGTACAAAAGTGTTTGCTGATTTTCCGTTGTAAATATGAAGGGTAAGCGTATCTGTTGGCGCTTCGGCAGTTGTTTGTACTAATGATTGCATCGGGATAATGCTGCTTTCTTTCACAAACACCGGCAAGTGGCTCATGTTAAGCGGCTGAATGATCTCTGCCTTGCCCTGTAATTGCTCATCGCTGTATAGATTATACCAGGTACCCTGCGGTAAATAAATTTTACCGTACTCCTTAGTACTCTCAAAAGGTGCTACCATAAATGCACCTCCAAACAAATACTGGTTTTGGAAAGCAGGGTCGTAAATCTTTGCATCAAAAGTATTATTGATAGCCAGCGAACGCATTACAGGCATACCGCTTTGGGTAGATTCATAAAAATTGGAGTACATGTAAGGCATCAGTTTATACCTGAAATTAATAAAGTTACGGCTGATCTCCAGTGCGTCTTCACCGTAAGCCCAGGGCTCGGATGCTTTGGTATTGAGTGCTGTATGGTTTCGATAGTAGGGGATGAAGGCCCCGATCTGCATCCAGCGGGTAAAAAGGGCTGTACTTGCGCCGCCTGTAAATCCGCCAATATCCATGGCTGTAAATGAAACCCCGCTTAAACCGAGGCTGTTCATCAGGCGTACGCCAAGCAGCATGTGGTTATCTTCGGCACGGTTATCACCAGTCCAGATGGCCGAATAACGCTGCAAACCGGCATAGCCCGAGCGGGTTAAAATAAACGGACGCTCTTTAAAATGCTCCCTTGCACCCTCATAGCTTGAGCGGATCATTTCCAGCGCGTAAACATTGTGTGCCTGCAAGTGCGTGGTTTTGGCACCATCAAAATCAAACAATACGTTCGATGGCATTTTCTGGCCCCAGGTTGAAATCTCGTTCATATCATTCCAGATGCCGCTTACCCCATTATCGGCAAAAAACTTAACCTGTTTGCGCCACCAGGCACGGCCTTTTTCGCTGGTAAAATCGGTGAAGTTGCACCAGCCCGGCCATACCTGCCCGGTGTAGAATGTTTTATCGGGATATTGAATAAACACACTGTCCTTTGCGCCGCTTTCATAGGCAGGTGCGCCTTTTTCAACCTTAATACCCGGGTCAACAATAACGGTGAGCTTAAAACCAAGCTTATTGAGCTTTGCAGTCAATTGCGGCGGGTCGGGAAAACGCTTTTTATCCCACGTAAACAACTGGTAACGGTCCATGTAATGGATATCCAGTGTGATCCCATCGCTCGGGATCTTTTTTTCACGCAGGGTTTGGGCTATGAGTAGTACCTCGGTATCGGGATAATAACTATATCTGTTTTGCTGGTATCCCAAACTCCATAAAGGCGGCATTTTCATGCGACCGGTTAACCCGGTGTATGACTGAATAATGCCTGCTATGTTTTTGTTGTAGATGAAATAATAGTTCATCTCACCTCCATGTGCACCAAATGATGAGAAACGGTTATTACTCGCACCAAAGTTAAAGTCGCTTTGATACGTGTTATCCATAAAAATGCCGTAGTTGAGGCTATGGTGGATACCTATATAAAACGGAATGGTTGAGTAAATAGGGTCCTGGTCAACCTGGTAGCCATAGGTGTCGGAGTTCCAGTTGGTATAAGCATTTCCTTTGCGGTCAAGATTACCCGTTTTTTCGCCAAGGCCAATGAAACGCTCATCGGGCATCATGGTTTTGTAACTGGTTACTTCTTCGCCAACCCAACTGGTGGTCAGGCCGGGTTCGTCCTGGTTGATCAGTTGCCCACCCGGTGTATAATAAGCTATCGCGAAAGGTTTTTTATGGATAACTGCCTTCAACGAATCTGTAAGCACAGTAATGCTTTCTTCATTTTGAGTGATGCTCGTTTTTGTTTTTTGAGGCTGCGCGATAACAGCATACGAAAAATCGCGCCCCAGGGGTTTTTTATCCAACCTCACCCTGATAACCGAGGGACTGTAAACGATAACTTTCCCGAAGATGGTGCCTGCTTGAAAAGTCACATCCTGCTCGTTAGCGGTAACGCTTTGCACATTACCCGGCGTCGACACCGGCGATTGCGCCATGAGTTGCGAGAAGCTCATGACACAACCAATTATTATGGTGATCTTTTTGAATTTCATGTATAAATTTAGAGAAGTTTTATTGTGTTAAAACCATATGCTGATATGGTAGCAGGGTTATTGTATTGTTCAATGAAATCGCGGCTCCGGTAAAGGCGTTTTTCCATAAGGTTGCGTTTAACCCGGCAGGTAAAGTATAGGTTTCGTTGCTGTTTTTTAAGTTGGATATCACCAATACTTTCTCTTTACTGGTTGATTTAGTGAATACTGCAACATCATCGCTGCTGTACGTGGCCAGATCGCCGTTCCTTACCGCATCGCTGTTTTTACGGAAATTGATGATCTTTTTATATTCGGCTGTCAGATCCGGGTTGGTGCTCCAGTCAATCGGCGTATGGTAAAAGAAATCAATACCGCGGGTGCAACCCACTTCCTGCCCGTTGTATATCATCGGTACGCCTTTCATGTAGGCACTCACTAAAAATGCAGCCATAGAGCCGGTTTTGCCACCATACAGTGCTATGGGGTTTCCATCGCTGTTGTACACGTCATGATTAGTAATATACCTTACCACCTGCGAACCTGCAAAAGCGCCCGAATACTCGCTGGTGTTTAAAGCCGAAAGCTGCGTAACCGATCCATTATTACCATAAATCTTGTTTTCCAAACCACCGTACCAAGCCATGCCGTACTCCAATTGAAAACCAGCTTTGAAATGATCATTACGGGTACCTTCGGCAAACATCAGCAGTTTGTGGGTGGCGATGGTTTTAAGAGCATCGTTGGCCTGCTTCCAAAAATCAAAAGGAACAAAATCGGCAGCATCGCAACGGAAACCGTCGATATTGGCATTGTAAACCCAGTATTGCATAGCATCGATCATGGCTTTGCGCATATCCTGGTTATCATAGTTAAGGGCGGCAACATCTGTCCAGTTGGTACCGGGAGGCGGAATGATATTACCGCTTGCATCCTGCTTGTACCAGCTTTTGTTGCTGATCCAGGCATTATCCCATGAGGTATGGTCGGCAACCCAATCCAATATTACAGCCATGTTTTTATTATGCGCGGCGTCTACCAATGCTTTCAGGTCATCCATGTTGCCAAACTCGGCGTTTACTGCTTTATAGTCTTTTACGGCATAAGGCGAACCCAGGCCCCCGGCCGATTTCAGTACACCAACCGGGGTAACCGGCATCAGGTAAACCACGTTTACGCCTAACGCTTTAATTGAATCCAAACGGGCAGTAACACCTTTCAATGAGGCATCGTTGCTGAAAGCCCGGATATTCACCTGGTAAATAATGGCATCCTGCGGACTGGGCACATTGGCGAAGGGAGTACCATATTGTGTATAGGGTGTACTGTTTACCGGAGTGCTGTTGTTATCTTTTTTACAAAAACTCAACAACGAAACAAGGCAAATAAGCAGGGCATTGATCATCATAGTACGTGTGGGTTTAAATTTCATCTCATCAGAAATTAAAGTAAGGCAGCACCCTGCGGTGCTGCCTTACCATGATTAGTTTTTATGTAAAGTGTACTTGTAATTATTAGGATCGTGCAGATCGAGCGTGATGGTATAATTGCCACTCGATGGCACGCTCAGGTTATCCAAATTACCATTGTAGCCATACACCGGGCTATCGGCATAGGTTAGCTTCCCGGTATCTTTGGTGATACCGAAATCGATATTCCAGGCATTGTTAGCCCTGAACTTGAATGAACCTGATGATAACATGTCGCAGGTTAATGTCCAAACCTGTTTGCTTGCATCATAGGTCATTTGGGTGTCGGTACTCCAGCCTCCCGGCGAAGCATCCCCCAAAATACTCCAGGTGGTTTTGGTATATGTCCAGGTGAGGTTATTGGTATTGGCCGATAGTTCGTAATAGCCAGCTTCCGGCAATACCAAATCGCCTGCTAAACCATCTGTTGAGAGTTTGCCATCGCCGGCATAACCATAGTTTATATGGTTCCAGTCTTTATCACTTGTAAATTTGAAGTGATAAGTGCCGCCTGCCGGGAAGTACACATATCCCTCATAAATTTTGTTGGATTGCAGTGCCACGATTGAAGGCGCGGTACCTGGCGACCAGCCCTGGTAATCGCCCGGAACATATAATGCCGGGAAACCGGTAAATATCTGGTAAGGGCTTATGGTTACAGCAAGGCCTTTAGTGTAAGCATTCCTGTCCTGTGTAGCCTGGATCCTGAATACCAGTTTTCCTGTTGTATTAGCCTCGATACCCATAGAGATGGCCAGTGTGTTCAGATCCGAACCTTTGTATGATTTAGAAAGGACATCATCGCCCACAACTATGTTTTTGGCATTCGCCCAGGCAGTGGTGCCCACGGTATCAGCCGGGATATCGACCTGTAAAGTATAGGTTACCGAAGCCTTGATGGGGTAAACAACCGCCGGCCATGAAAAGGTAATTACCGAAGCATCATCAGTAGCGGCCGAAAGCGCCACAGTACCGGTTGATGCCTTGATGGATGAATCAAAACCTACAGGTTGGAGTACGGTTAATTTGGCATCCTTTTTACAGGCAAATGCCATGCAGGATACCAGTATTATGCTGAAATTGATTAATTTTTTCATAATGTGATAGGATTTAGTAGCCTGGATTTTGTTTTAAGCCGGGATTTGCATTAAGCGCACTGGTAGGTATCGGGAACAGTTTCCTGAAATCGCCTACGGCAGGTACAAAACCATGAGCCAGGGTAAACTTGTTAAACCTGATCATATCCTGCCTGCGGTGGCCTTCCCAGTTCAGTTCAAAACCACGCTCGTCATAAACATTATCAAGCGTAGGACTGGCCGATAAGGCACTTAAACCTGCGCGTACCCTCAACTGGTCAATAAATGGTTTGGCTGCTACTACATTTCCTAAACGCACATTACATTCGGCCTGCATTAACAGGATATCGGCATAACGGTAGATCGGGAAATCGTTTGATTCGCCGCTGCCATCGGCCGGTTTAACCGGGAAGAATTTGATATCGCGGATCCCTTCATTGGGGCCTGCGCCGGGATTATCCAGCGAAGTCACATCAGCAGTATAAGTAACACCACCCGCCTGCGAACCAACTAAAAATTGTTTCCTGCGGATATCATTTGCATCAAACTTATCATAATACTCTTTAGGGACGATGGTACCATTCCATCCGGCGAAACCAATCAAAGCCACACCATTAGCGCTGTTCAAACTCCTGATAGTGTATATATTGCGCGAAACAATATTTTCGGTAACATAGATAGCCAGGATGGTTTCATCATCGGGCAGTTTATCGCCAAAAAGCTCATAATATTGATAACCTACGGGGCTTGCAGCGTTTGCTGCACCTGGGTGCAGCGAATAACCACCAGAAGCTACTTTGTTACAGGCAGCAAGGCATTCGTTCCATTTTGGGGTGCCTGTGTATACTTCGGCATTTAGGTAAACTTTAGCCAATAAAGTGTAGCCTGCCCATTTGTTGAAACGGCCATAATAAACGCCGCCCTTGGTTTCAGATAGCTTGTCAACGTTTTCGGTCAATTCCTTTACGATGAAATCATAAACATCCTTACGTTTTGCCTGTGGGATTTTATCAACCGTTACATTGTTATCGGTGTAAAAGGGCACATCACCAAAATCATCTATCAGCAAATAGTAAAACCAGGCGCGCAATACTTTAGCCTCTGCAATTTTTGATTCATCGGCCTTAGCCTGTGTTAACTGGTCGATAGCGAGGTTGGCTGTATAAACCGATTTGTAAAGCCAGCTCCAGGTGTTGCCGATGATTAAATCGCTTGGCAACCATTGGCGCTGGTAAAGGCGCGCAAAATCAAGCTGCCAGTCGCCGGTGTTGCGATGCGGGATCACCTGCTCGTCCGACGAAAAGGAGTTCAAATCGTACCAGCCATTATCGGCACCTGCATAGCCAACACCATTCCAGTTACCACCCACCTGCGAGTAAACGCCGGCAAGTGCCACATCAGCGCCTTTGGCCGAGCCATAAAACTGATCGGCAGGGTATTTATCGTATACATTTTCATTAACCTTGGTGCAGCTTGCAGCACCCAGGCCAATAATTAAAATGCTTGTTAATATCTTTTTCATGTCTTCTCTTTCCTCAAATAATTATTTCAACACTACATTTAAACCAAGGGAAAAGGTGCGTGTGCGCGGGTAAATACCATAATCGCCACCTGAGCCATTACCACCACTTACATTAAGCTCGGGGTCGATACCTGTGTATTTGGTGATAACCAGCAGGTTGGTACCGGTAAGCGATACGCGCAATGAGCTGATGTATTTGATATGGGCTGTGTTGATCCGGTAACCGAACGAAAGGTTTTCCCATCGAAGGAACGAGCCGCTCTCCAGCCACTGATCCGAGCCATATTGTGAGGTATATAAACCCAATGGCACGGCGCTTTGAAGTACATTTGCTTTACCTAAATTTTCGAAATAGCTTAATTGTGAGCGGATCTGATTATAGATCTTATTACCGCCCGAACCACGCCAAACCATGGAGGCATCAAAGTTTTTATAGCTGAAGCTTGGGGTAAAGGCATAGGTGTATTTTGGGGTAGCCTGGCCTTCGTAAACCCTGTCGGCACTCTGGTTGCCCTGGTCAATAACGCCATCTTTATTTTGGTCAACCACGGTTTCAGCATTGGAAGCATCTTTGCCCGCATGTTTCAGGATATAAAAGGTGCCGATGGGTTTACCTTTAATGAGGTAGGAGTTTGATCCCCAGCTAACATAATCCGTATTCAATGGAACGCCGTTTATTGAACCACTCAGGTTAAGCACTTTATTTTTGAGCAGCGAGCCATTACCGGCGAGTATTAACGATGTGTTTTTGGTTTTGATAACCTGGTAACTCAGCGTTAACTCTAAACCGCGGTTAAGCAAACTGCCTACGTTGGCGGCTATGCTTGGGTAGGGGTACGGTGGCTGAGGCACAGTATAGTTGAACAACAGGTTATCGGTTGTAGCGGTGTAAGCATCGATAGAGCCGTTTAAACGGTCGTTAAGTGTAGTGAAATCAATACCGATATTGGTTTGCTTGCGGGTTTCCCATTTCAGATCAGGGTTGGCATTCTGGCTGATCACAAAGTTGGTGATCTGCTGACCGCCGAAGTAGGTAACACCGGCATAACCCACCAGTTGCAAAGAATTTTGCGGGGCCAGGCCTTGCTGATTACCGGTAATACCCCAACCACCACGGAGTTTCAGGTTACTGAACACGTGCTGATCTTTCAGGAAGGACTCTTCGGTCAATCTCCAGGCAACTGATGCCGAAGGGAAATTACCCCATTTATTATTCACCCCAAAAACCGATGATCCGTCACGCCTGTAGCTGGCGGTAAACAAGTATTTGTTTTGGAAGGAATAGTTTACACGGCCTAAGTACGAAACCAGCTTCCTGTCGTTTTTGTAAGATGACATGTCACCGGGGGTAACTTTGCTCAAATCACCCAGTTGCAGTGCGTTGTAGGTTGCAATATCATTGATGAAACCTTTAGCCTGTGCAAAATTGCCGTTATAGGTTTGCCCCTGCCACTCATACACCGCGATAGCATCAAGGTGATGTGCGCCAAAATCTTTTTTGTAGTTCAGGCTGATATCCATCAGGCGCTCATCCTGGTGGTAATTGCTGATATTGGCGATCCCCTGGTTATCAATAGCGGTAGCCACGGTAGATTCGGCAGGTAAGTAATAACCTGTATTGCCGTCAACCTTACGCCAGCTGCCAAACCAACCGGCGGTTAAGCCTTTGGTTAGTTCAAGATCAGCCCGCAAACTGCCAAACAGGTTGTTGTTTTTAACATTGTTAACAATTGTTTGAGCTACTGCATACGGGTTAATGTATTGGAATACATTTGGATCGGTATAGTAAGTACCGTCGGTATTGTAAACCGGGTCAGTTGGGCGGGTTACATAAATATTGCTGAACAGGTTGGATGTAAACGCCGCGCGGCCAATACTCGGCGGACTGTAATTGGCATTATCAATACCGCTGTTCAGGTTCATGGTAAGCGTAAGCTTATCATCAAGCGCCTTTTGGGTAGCCTGGATGCGACCTATATAGTTCTTGTAGTTCGACTTGATCACGATACCATTTTGCAAAATAGCACTGATAGAAGCCCTGTAATTAAACCCATTGGCACCGCCACCGAAAGACAGCGTATGATTTTGTGTAACGCCATTACGGGTAAGCAGGTTATACCAATCGGTATTGGAACCATGATTGGCAGATGCCGGTACGCCGTAAAGCTGGGCCTGCTGCCACCATTGGTCGGCATTAAGCGTTTGTAGCTTTTTGGAGATCACATCGAGCGAAGAGTTTTCATTATACTCTACCGTGCTGGTGCCGTTTTTATTCTTTTTAGTGGTGATGATGATAACACCCGGCGCACCGCGTGAGCCGTAGATAGCCGTAGCAGATGCATCTTTCAAAACATCTACCGATTCAATTTCGGAAGGGGGAACTTGTTTCAACAGGTCCATATTACCCTGGATCCCGTCAACCACCACCAGCGGATCATTACCGCCGATAAGTGAGGTGATACCACGGATCCGCACGCTTGGTGCAGTACCGGGCTCACTGCCGGTTTGGGTAACATTTACGCCGGCAGCCTTACCCGTTAGCTGCTGCAAAGGGTTGGTAATTGGGCCTGGATTAAGGTCTTTAGCGCCAAGGTTGGTAACAGCGCCTGTTAAATCCGTTTTACGTACCGATCCATAACCAATCACCACCACATCGGCCAGCGATTTTGAGTTAGGTGCCAGCTTAACCGTTAATGGCTGGTTAGCATTGATAACTTTTTCAACGGTTTCGTAACCAACAAAAGTGATGGTAACAGTTACCGATTGCACGCCGTTTTGCTGAATGGAAAATACACCGTTGTTGTCGGTAACAGTTGATGTATTAGTTCCCTTGATGCGGATTGTAGCGCCCGGTAGCGGGCCGTTCAACTCGTCAACAACCTTACCGGTAAATGGACTTTTTTGTGCGAAGGCTGTGATTACGGAGATTAAAAACAGCATGGTTAAGCCATACTTAAATAAGTAAACTTTGTTCATATAATTGGGTTTAATTGGTTTGTTTAAAACCACCGGCTGGGTGCCGATTGCTTTCATCAAAGTAAAAGCGCTTTAAACCCAAAAACAACGAATATGAAAGGCGATATTAAAAATACGGAGAGATTGATTGTTGTAAGTGGTTGGTAATAAATTATTTATGTCGGATTGCAAGCGGGGGATATATAGATTTTTATGGATGGGAATATTGATAAGAAAAAGGATAATTACCTCTCCATCTCGTCATTGCGAGGCACGAAGCAATCCCCGATTAGCAAATCTGCCCTGTATAGTTGGGGATTGCTTCGTGCCTCGCAATGACGTACTGGTAGAACAGGGCGCGTTAATTCCACTGAGGCTGACTTGTGATTCCGCAAGCCCAAGTTACCCAACCCTCTTTTGCCATCCCGCAAAACTTGAGCTAAAGAAATGATATGACTTTAGTAATACTTGGCGTCGGAGAAAATTCCAGCCTGTGGTCGGTGTTTTCACCGCACCACTTTCAGGGTATGGTGTTGTCGTTTCAATTAGTGTAACTTCTTTTAATCTTGTGGTACGGTGAAAACACCGACCACAGGCTGCGCTCGCAATGACATATTTTTTTAATGACAAATGGGAATAACCCTACGCCAGATCCGGCACTTCTTTCACTGCTTTGATCAGCATGATCCGGTCTTCAAATTCATCATTGGGTACAAATGATTTGTTCTTGACCTTGGTTTTGTAGGTATAGATAGTATTGACCGAATAATTTAAAATCTTACCGATGCTTTCATTGTCATGAATGCCTAAACGGATCAGGGCAAAAATGCGGAGCTCGCTGTTCAGCAATTGTCCTTCGTTTAGATGCACCTGGAGGGCTTCATCAAACAGAGCATTAAAATCCTGCACAAAACCGGGAAAGATATTCAGGAACACCTTATCAAAACTGTGCGATAGGTTTTCCCTCTCCGAACCCGGGTTAAGGCGGTTCAGGGTCATCAGCACTTCTTCATAGCGCTTCTCCTTTACCTTTTTCTCAATAGAACGCTTAAGCCGGTCGATCTTTTCGATATAATCGGAGTGGATATTAAAGAAATAGCCGATATATTCATCCTTGATCATGTTGGCCTCATCCAGTTTAACGTTGAACTGCGAAAGCTTACGGTTGGCGTTATCCAGATGGTTATTTGCTTTTATCAATGAGGTGTTAGCTTCGTTTAGGTCGTTGTTTTTATTAATGATGACCTGATCGGCAATACGGAGCTTTTTGAGCTGCTTGGATACGATGAACGCAAATATGATCACGATAACAACCAGCAATGTAATAATAGAGGCATAGATCATCAACGAGCGCTTTTGCTTTTCGATGCCGTTGATTTGCTCACTTTCAATGATGGGCATAATGATGCTGATCTGCGCTTCGCGGTGCCTTGCCCCGTAAAAAACGGCATCATCAATAGCCTTATTAATGTAATTGTAAGCTGTTTCTATATCATTATTCTTGATCCTGTCGGCAAGATTGGTCAGCGCGACGGACTCCTTGGTTGAATGGGTATTATCAATAATGGCCGATTTGATGAGCAGTGGTAAACTCAGGTCATCCTGGCTAAGGGCATGGTAGACAAAGCTTAAACAGCTATAATTAATAGCGCTATCCTGGTAAGTTTGCTCAAACCGCAAAAGCTTTTGATAAGGTTCAACGGCAGCTTTGTAATTATGAGTGCGCAAAGCCTTTAACCCGAATGCCGAAAGGTATTCGTACGAGTCGGGTTTATTTTGATGCATGATCGAATCGCAATACAGTAAACCTGCTTTACTGTATTGATCATAATAATCACCTATCCGGTCAAAATCAGCCAGGTCAAAATAACTGCGAACTTGTAAAAACAGGTACTCATACCGCTGCTTATCAGTCAGAAATTTGATATTTACTTTGCCCAGCGTATCAAGTCCTTCTTTAAACATGCCGGCTGATACCAGCACAAAACCCATATTGACACGGGCGTAGTTTATCTTGTTCTGATCCTTAAGCTGGTAGGCGCAGGCATTCAGCTTTTTACAATAAACGTAAGCCGAATCATGGATGAATGATTTATAAGCGTTGAACAGCCGCTGGCAATTATTATACCTGTCGTTAAGTGACGAATAGTTTTGCTGAAGATCGGCTTTGAGTTTTTTGATCTCCTCCTGCTTTTGCGCATCATACTTTGCTCGGTTTTCGAGCACCTGTTTAAGTACTTTTTGAAGGCTGTCCACATTATCAGATGCCAAAGCCTGTGTTGCCGGTAAAAGCAGGCAAAACATAATAATGCATATGATATGGTTTCGGATACTCAAAGTTTAATTATTGGAATTGGGCCTAAGTACCAAAGTTAATCAAATCCGGCTTAGTTATAAAGATATCCAACGCAAATCAAATTTTCAGCAGCGTTTCGACAGATAAATACGCAGGAGATAGCTCCATGGCAGACGGGGGAAACCTAAAGTATGCTTTCAGGAAGTGTTTAGAGTTGATGGTACGCCTTATCGTATCAAAAAATTTACCGATAAAAAGCAATAAGTTTTGAATAAAACGGCTTTTAAGAATGTTGAAAAACTGAAATTTCAATACCTTAGAAGCTGTTTACATTTGATTTGGATGCAGGGGCATAATCCGGCTCTGCATTCAAATATTTGCATCTATCTTAATATAGCATCTATATAAACCACGCTGCACGTTGTATAATGCTGGCGCTAATTTAAATGAGAAACAACTTAAAAGAAGCGGTAACAATTAACAAACGGAAACTATCCCGATGGCTGTTTTTATCCTTTTTGTTTTCGCTGGCATTAACCGGGATCAATTCAACCATGATCAGGCCGCGCGCTGACTTGAGGAAATTCATCATAAACGGTTATTCACAGGGCACCACCTACCAGGTAACCTATTATGCCGCGGATAGCATTGTTAGCCAGAAACAAACCGACAGTTTGCTGGCCAGCCTGGACAGGTCGGTGTCATTGTATCTGCCAACATCACTCATATGTCAATTTAACAGATCTGCCAGCGGGATAGCAATTGATGAACCGTTTTTGATGCTTGTAAAAAAAGCGATGGAGGTTAACCGCAACACCAACGGATGCGTGGATATAACCGTAAAACCCCTGGTTGATGCCTGGGGCTTTGGTGTTAAGAAGCCCGATAGCTTTCCTGATGCGGCCCGCGTGAAAAGTATCTTGAAAAATGTTGGCCCCGATAAGATCTGGCTGCAAGGCCATTTTCTGCATAAAAAATATCCGCAGGTACAAATAGATCTTAATGGCATAGCCCAGGGTTACGCCGCAGACCTGCTTGGTAATTTGCTGGAGAGCCGGCGCATCTACAACTACATGACCGAGATCGGCGGCGAGTTGCGTATCCGCGGCCATAAACCGAATGGAGATCCTTTTAAAGTAGGTATCGAGGCTGTTGACGGAAATGATATTATGCCGTCACCCTTGCGCAAAACAATTACGCCGGGCGATGGCGCTGTTACCACATCGGGCAATTACCGTAAACACCTTGAAGCCGGGGGTAAGCAGATCTCGCATATCATGGATCCCAAAACAGGTTATCCCATTCAAAACGAAATGATAAGCGTTACCGTTTGGGCTAAAGATGCTATAACGGCCGATGGCTATGATAATGGCTTTATGACCATGGGGTTAAAGCAAACCCTATTGTTTTTAGCCCGGAGGACCGACATGGGGGCTTACATCATCTATAAAAAAGCAGACGGCGCTATTGCCGACACCGTTACCAATGGATTTAAAGGGTATCACCCCAATTAATAAAGATGGAAAGAAGGAATTTTGTAAAAAGCGCCGGATTACTGGCGGGAGGAGCGTTACTTACCAATTTAGATGCGTTTGCAGCTAAAGCCGAGGCTGGCGTAATAAAGATAGGCGTAGTAGGATGTGGCGACAGGGGCAAAGGCATTATGCAGTTGCTCAATCAGCTGCCTGATAAATTTAAGATCACCGCTGTTTGCGATGTGCTGGACTTTCGTTTAACCGAAGCCCGGAGTTTAAGTAAAGGCGACCCCTACCGGTCATACGCTGATCACCGGCAGTTACTGGATGATAAAAATATAGATGCGGTGGTAGTTGCTGTGCCTCTTAACATGCATTATGCCGTAGCCATTGACGTGCTGAAAGCCGGTAAACACCTGTACCTGGAAAAAACCATGACCTATAGCATTCCGCAGGCATTAGAACTGGTTAAGCTGGCAAAGGACCGCCCCCGCCAGGTGGTACAAATAGGACATCAGTACCGGTACTCGCCACTGTATTACCGGGTGAAAGAGATGATAGCAAAAGGGTACCTGGGCGATATCAGCCAGATAGACTGCCGTTGGGACCGCAATGGCAACTGGCGCCGGCCTGTACCTGATCCATCATTGGAGCGCCAGATCAACTGGCGGATGTATAAAGAATATTCGGGCGGCCTGGTTGCCGAGCTGCTCTCTCATCAGATTGATTTTATCAACTGGGCTTTTGATACCCATCCGCAGGAAGTATTTGCCACCGGGGGTATCGACGTTTTTAATGATGGGCGTGAAACTTTTGATAACGTGCAGGTGCTGTTGCGGTATGAAGGCAAACACAGCATGGTTGGTAACTTTGGCGCAACCTGCGGTAACGCGCACGATGGTTACCTGTTTAAGATAAAAGGAACACTGGGTACAGTATCGCTGCTTACAGATGAAGGAATATTTTATCCGGAGAAGAAATTATTAAACAATAAGGAACTGGTTGATGGTGTTACCGGGGCCACCCGTATAGTATGGAACAAGGAAGGCGGCACCTCTATTTTACCGGAACGTACCAAAGACGGTACCTGGTATGCTTTTAATGAGTTTTATAAAAGCGTACAAACCCAAAGTTTGCCCGACAGCAACGTGTTTACAGGAGCGCGAACCGCCATCAGCGTACACATGGCGAACGCGGCGCTTTATGGCAAAAAACCAATGCTTTGGACGGACGATTATAACGTAGGATAGCTTCCTGGCTATACATCACATGCTAATGATACCACCTGAAGCATTCCGTTGTAAATTGGGAATGCTTCAGTGAAACTGCCTAACCTTATACCTAATACCGCCGTCGCGAGTTTTGAGGACTTAATCCATGCCTGTCCCCGATACTTCTTTATCGTAAAGATTGCTACTTTATCCATGACAGGAATGGCAACCTCGGACTTGTTTCAACTAAAAATGTAATTTTTACATTTTATGACAGATTTTAATTGATCGGAGCATTATTTTATCATTCCGTTAGAGTTTGATCGTACGCGGTTGATAATATATTGTTAAAAAAGTGCATTGTTTGATCGGTTTTTTTGACATTTTTTCAATTACTATCGATTGTTGTTGTTTGAAATAATAAAAGTTTATTATTTTTCTGATATTACTTGGTAAAACGTTTTTGTTAATTATATTTGTTAAAACCAGTTATAAAAATACGTTACTACTTAATCGTTTAAGCTACCTGACCTACTTGCTTCGAGATTTATGTAATTAAATATATTAACCAATATCACTAACATGAAAAACCTGATTTACCTGTACCTCATCTTTCAGAAACCTATCATCTGATAAGGCTGCGCCATTAAAAATCTCCGGCTGAGATTTTAGGCATCAAGACTTTTATTAATTAACCTAATCACCAAAAGTGAAAAGAACACTTGGGTATGCTCATTTTTGATGGCAAACCCGGGGGTGTATAACTATGCGCCGCTGTCAAGAATATTCCTGCAGATTATTTTTGGCTTCCTGTTCTTTTCGCTTGAAAATCAGCACTATGAAAAGAGAATTACATTCCACTTAATGTAACGGCATATGCTATCTGCATAACTCATTTGCAGGGATAGCAGCATATCGCCCGTCAAATCAAATTTATTTCACAAACTAAAAGATCCATTCATTATGCGATACTTATGGCTGTGCTTTGTGGTTTTCGCAGCAATAACCACAAATGCACTTACAGGCTTAGCTAAGGGGAATGAGGGTAAAAAAAGCAAAGTAAAACGTCCTGTTTTTTATAGGCCTCATATCCCTCGGGATACAACGGCAAAAGATTCATTATTAAAAGACAGTATAAATATTATTATCAGGCGTACCCTTTATAATAAACTGGCAGATAGTGTTACTAAAAAGCCTTACGATCTATCCAGGTTCCCTGCTGTTTCCCTACAGCAACTTTTAAAAGGGCAATTTGCGGGACTTTATGTACAGGAGCCGTCGGGCGAGCCTGGCTCCATGCAAAATATGTTTATAAGAGGGGTACCCATGCCGCTTCTTTCTCCACGGGATGTTTACCAATCACAGCCCCTGGTTGTGTTGGATGGTATTCCACTTGTGACAGAACATCCGTTTGCATATGATATACAGTTATATGACTATAACAGAATGGGAACAGCTACTAACCCGTTTGCTGGTATCGACATGAATAATATTGCCTCGGTTGAGGTATTAAAAGACCTGTCGGCTACAGCGGTTTACGGGCCGCGTGCAGTTAATGGTGTTATCGTTTTAACCTCTAAAACTCCGGTGGCCGCCAAAAGTGTCACTTTTGATTCATATATAGGTTTGGCGCAGCGCCCACATATAACTACAATAAACGGCAAGTATGAAAACGCTTTCAGACAGCGTTTTTACGACCTTTATACAACCAATGGCAGATACTCTGATGATGAGAACTATCCCATTTACCTGAGCGACTCATTAAATAATGTTTACAGCGGAAAATCAGACTGGAGCGATCTTTACTATCGCAACGCGGTAGTTTACGGCATAAACTTTGGTATTTCCGGCGGAACAGATCGTGCAAACTTCCGTTTCTCCCTGGGTGATCTGAAAAATAATGGCATTGCTGATGGAACTGTGCTAAACCGATATAGCGCCATGTTCAATATCAACATGAAACCGCTTAAATGGCTGCTTTTTTCGGCGATGGTAAATGCCAACCGGCTTGACCGCCAACGAAACAAATATCTCCGCGACAGATTTGCGCAGATCAATTACTTCCCTGATCTCAGTGCCCCATTGCCGCCCAACAAAGAGTTTTATGCCGATTACCTGGCGCAGTATAAAAAAGGGTTTGATAATAATAAAACCAATATTGTTGATGGTTACGCCAAAATAGGCCTCGATTTTGGGAAATTTAAATTCGTGACCACCTTTAATTTAGATTATAACGAAGGCTATCGCGACGTGTTTTATGCGCGTACGCTTTTACAGGGCAATAGCTATGCTTCCAATTACTTTGGTTTTAGCCAAAGGATAATGGCAGATAACAGGGCAACTTATGACCTGACAATAAATAAGGTAAACGATTTTCATTTTGAACTGGGCCAATCAACACAATGGGATATTTATAAGTATAGCAACGCCTATGCATACAAAGGGGTGAATGACTATATTAAGATTGACCTTCTGGACTCAAACCCTAAAAACCCGGACGGGTCTGATAACCCCAATTACCTCAATCCTACCGCCTTTCCGCGCGAATTAACTTTCCGTTTTCTGGATAAGATCAAGCATAACCTGGTTTCGTTTTATGCAAAGACCGATTATTCATTCAAAGAAAAATACTTCCTGTCCGCAACGGTGCGCGCCGACGGGTCATCAAATGCCCAGCCTACCAGCCGCTGGTTTTATTCGCCGGTAGTATCTGCAGCCTGGAACATCAAGAAAGAGCTGTTAAATAATAGCACTATCATAAACGATCTTATCTTACGGGCAAGCGCAGGTAGGTTAGGTCGCCTTAACTCGTTTGATAATTACGCGCAGGGCCCTCAATATATCGCGTCGGTAGGTTATACCGGAAACTTAACAGTACCTGGCTATAACGCGTTTGGCGTACTTACCAGACCTTATTCAACCGGGTGGGTGGGTTATGGCATTCCATGGTCGTACTCTAATCAACTCAATATAGGCACAGATGCTGGCTTTCTTAATAACCGCCTGCATCTTTCGGTTGATTGGTACCTGAAACAGGAAAAGAATTTGCTGATAGGGATCCCTGCTTTTGCCGAGTATGGCTATAAACAGTCGATCGAGAGCGGTATGGCCGTAAATAATACAGGTATAGATGTATCTGTATCAGCCAATATCATTCAGCACACAAAATTCGGATGGACATCTTCCCTAAATCTAAATCATAATGCCAATAAGCTAAAAGCATTGCCAAGGGGCTTAAATCAAATCATTGTTGATAACAGGCTTTTAAAGGTAGGCAACCCGGTTGATCAGTATTGGCTATTGATAAACGATGGCATTTATAAATCAGAAAGCGAAGTACCTGTTGTGAATGGGCAGCCGCTTAAGTACAATGGTATCGCCCTGCATGCCGGCGATCCGAAATGGCGCGATATCAACGGCGACAATGTAGTTGATAATAATGATAAGGTATTAAAGGGACATTCGTTACCGAAAATTTCGGGCGGATATGACAATAATTTCAGGTATGGCAATTGGAATTTAAGTGTCAACCTCTATTTCAACCTGGGGCGCGACCTGATACACCAGGAAATGGCCAACCGATTTGATTTTATTAACCGCGAAGGTAACAGCGATGTAAATTCTGTTAAGGAGATCACATTCTGGGAAAAACGAGGGGACTATAACAAATACCCGCTTTATAACCCATGGAGCACTGTTATTCCGTATCGAGTTGATCAGGACCTTTTTCTTGAAAATGCTTCATTCCTGAAATTAAGAACGGTTTCCATTGGGTATGACCTCACCAAAGCCATGCGCTTAAAGAAAATCAAACTGACCAGGTTTTATGTATATGCCACAGCAAATAATGTGTTTACCATAACACCTTACACCGGTCAGGATCCTGAATTGGTAAACTACGATGGTTATGATACAGGCTATGGCCTGCCTATACCAAGAACATATACCCTGGGTGTAAAAATGGAATTATGATATGAAAAACGATCACAAAAATCATGTTGTAAAAATGAAAAAGACATTATGTATCGTCCTGATCCTGTTTACTGCTGCAATCACAAGCTGTAATAAAACACTTGATATTGATTCAACAAGGGTTGTGGGCGAAAAAAATATGTGGAATAAACTTGAAGACGCCCGTGCAGGCTTATTAGGAGTTTATGCGCTTACCCGTGCCGCTTTATCTGACAACGATAGTTACTGGCTTTACGGCGATGTACGCACGGGCGAATTTGTTAGTCCTAACCGGCAGGATCTGAAAGCAATTTCAAGTAATCAGCTCAACGCGTCATACCCAACTGTTGATGCCTTGAGCGACTGGACAAGATTTTACGCCATAGTTAATGCCGCAAATATTTTTCTTGAACGTATTGGCGATGTAAAAGCTGCTGATAAACGCTATACAGAAAACTATATGATAGTTGATGTTGCCCAGGTTCGTTTTTTGAGGGCCTTTACCTATTTCTATATGGTAAGGATCTGGGGGGATGTTCCCTTCATCACGACATCACACGATGGTAAGTTTGAAAATCAGCCCCGCGAGAGCAGCGGCAAAATATTAGTATGGGCCCAGCAGGAAATGCTTAAGGCAGCTGCCGATCTGCCATTTATTTATAGCGCCAACGATGTACAGCAGCCTGGCAATTATTATAATGAAGATGCTACCCGCTGGGGTGGGGCTTTAGCTACAAAAAACTCGGCTTACGCGGTGTTGGCCCATTTGGCCGCCTGGCAGGGCAACTATACCGATGTAGCTACTTACGCTAAGTTTGTAGAAGATAACTATGGCAAAAGCGGTATCAATTTTCAAAGTACCGAAGACCTTACCAAATCAAACGGGTTCTTTTTCAATAAAAATAACAGCCAGATGTTCGGTTTCAATTCCGACTGGGGACATATTGACGGATCTGTAACCGGCCACCTGGAAGAGTTAACCCTGGCCGAACCCGTGGTGAATAAAAAAGTTCCGGATATCTACATGCCTAAGGATACTATCCTTAAAATATTTGATATGCCTAAAGATGAACGCTTTAGTATTGATACGCTTGGCCAGCCCCGTACCGAAAGATACTTTACCAATATCAATGGCAAGTACCCGATTTTCAGCAAAATAAAGGTGATACAGGGAGGCGTTTCAGATCCAACATTCCGATACTTTACCAGCGCCCTGGTTTTTACAAGGATAGAGGATATCGTATTACTCCGGGCTGAGGCATTAGCTGTTTTGGGAGATGTGAACGGTGCTATAAACGAAGTATTTAATATAATGACCCGCCGGGGGATAACAGACCTCACGATTGACGCCAACCAGGATATTATTGATGTAATATTTAAGGAGCGCCACCGCGAACTTATGGGCGAGGGTCAACGGTGGTATGATCTGGTACGATATAATAAGATCAAGCAAAACAACCCGGCATTCATCAAACTCATCAATTCACAGGGGATCTACTGGCCGGTATCACGTAAGCTTATCACACAGAATAACCTGTTAACTCAAAACCCATTTTGGAAATAAACTGATCATATATGAAAAAATTAATAAAATATATGAGTGCTTTAGCGCCGGTGTTGATTGCAGCCCTGTTGCAAACCGCCTGTAAAAAGGATGGCGGTTATCATGACGCAACAGGCACAAACTCAAAATTTGCCGGTAATACCTATGAGTATTTGAAAAGCAAACCCGGCGTATATGATTCATTGCTTGCTGTAATAAACAGGATGGGCCTGCAACAAACGCTCATGGATAGTAACGTTACCCTTTTTGCGGTTACAAATCCAAGCTTTCAGCTGGCAATTAATAACCTGAATACATTAAGAAGGCAAAGCGACAAGGATCCGCTGTTTTTGGCAAAGGTTGATGGTGTACAGCTTGATACTATGGTTTCATACTATATTATCAGGGGTAAACGTACTACCGATTCCCTGCTGCTGCAGGATGGGCTTGATCTCTCCGGCGTACGTTTTGGATATCCTATGCACGGCAAGGTTTCTAAAATATCAGCCTCCGGCCTTACCGGTGGCGGCCCTGATGTTATTGAATTTAGCAATACCAAACGCAGCAAGTTCGTCAGAAACTGGTCAACCACTACAACTGGTTCTAATAATATCAGTACCAAAAATGGTATTGTTCATGTGGTAAGCCCCGATCACATTTTCGGGTTTGATGAATTTGTATCGCGCTTAACTTTTGTTCCGCCGCCGCCAAACCTCATGACCCTGATAGGTGGTAAGCTTACCGTTTTAAGAGATAATAATGGTGGTCCGGATAATGGCGAAGGCTCTAAAAAAGTAATTGATGGCGATGACCATACCAAATTCCTGGCTGATCTTCAGGGACGGCTATGGATGCAGTTTGAACTGAATGAGCCTGCAGTATCAGGGGTTTACACGCTTACATCTGCCAATGATGCCCCGGAACGTGACCCCAGGGCCTGGACTTACGAAGGCTCAAATGACGGCAAAATATGGACCGAGTTAGACCGCAGGAGCAACTTCTTTTTCGAGGAACGATACCAGACAAAAGTTTTTAGATGCCCGAATACCACAGCCTACAAATTTTACAGGGTAGATATCACCGAGCTGCGCGACGGAGGCCTTTTCCAACTGGCCGAATGGACTATCAATAAAGTAAAGTAAGGTATGGAAGATCAAAATATTAATGCGATAAAAAAACGAAAAGACATGCGAGCATTTATAAAAATAGGATCTATGGCTCTGCTATTTGCTGCAGCCGCGCTGAGTAGTTGTAAAAAGATGTATGGGATTCCGGATGAGAAAGATTATCTGAGTAACAATGTAAACTACGCCAATAAAGTTTTTGAACCAATTTTAGGCCGAACCTCTTTAATGGGAGGTTTTAATGGAGATAATTCAACCCAGCCGTTAAAGTTTGAGATCATCAACGCGCGTTTTGGTGATGGTAGGCCGGTTACCGATCTTTTTCAAAAAAAGCCTACTTATGTATGGACAGCCCCATATAACGGGCTTGAAAAAAGCCTGGCCGAGATTGAGGCCAAACGCAAACTGGAAGATCATCCATTATTTGAAATGCGTTCATCGGGTGAGTTTGTTATGTGGGCCTCTTCCTCCAATGATTTGATCAAACCGCGACCTGCCGATAGTACCAATTTTCCGCAGGATACGCGTTATTTTGATGTCAAGATAACTAATACAGGCGGTAGTACGGTAATTCGGGACCTGCAGGTGCGGCCATTTCGCGAACGCCCTTATGAGCCTTCTGATGACTTTAACATTTATTCGGGTAAGCCGGCGCCTCACCCTAAAACCCCATATAATCCAGCCAGTCGAAACTATATCAGGCCGTTTTTAAATGGGGTAATAGGTGCCATTACCGACATTCCGCTGCAGAGCAATGACGACAAAAAAGATGTGGTAGTTTATATCCGCCCATTTAGTGGTGGCACAGGCAATTCATTAAGGTTCAAGTTTCTGAATAAAGATTCGGTAGAGATGAACCCGGCTTTATTTAATGAAACAACCTGGGATAAAATAGTGCATGGGTTTAACATGCAAAAAACCACAACCTACGTGCAATACGATGTCGCATATCCTATTCCTTTAGTGGAGGTCCCAACTGTTTATGCGCCCGGAGCAACCCGGGACCATGCCGAATTTAAATATTCACGAATTGGTTTTGGCGGCGGCCGGGTAGTGGCAAGTTTCGGGATAGATTTCGCGATATACAAAAAAGGCGACTGGGAGATCGTATTCCATTTTTTGAAAGACAATCCAAAGTTTGAAGACGAATAACCGAATTAAAACTTATCACGATGAAAAAACACATACTATTTTATATAGTGCTTGCTGTTTGCATGATCTTCTCCTGCACAGATATTCATGCACAGGCACAAAATATAACGGTTACCGGTACGGTGCTTGAAAAAGCAACCAATAAAATTTTACCCGGTGTAAACATATATATGGGCAATAAAGGCCTGATTCAAACCGATTATAAAGGCAAGTTTACTGTCACTGTACCGGCAAACGCTACACTTACTTTTACGTTTGTGGGCTTTGTTACGGAGAAAGTAAAACTTGAACCCGGGCAAAAGAACATAACAGTAATGTTAACTGAAGACAAGAAAGGTCTTAATGAGGTGATCATTGTAGCCTATCAAAACAGGAATAAAGAATCAACTCCGGGGGCTTCCGTCACCATCACAGCCAAGGATATCCAGGATGTGCCAACCTCAAACGTCGAAAACTTGTTGCAAGGTAAAGTAGCAGGCCTAAACGTTCAAAACAATACCGGCGCTCCTGGTTTCAGAGGATCGGTTCAGGTGCGTGGTTTATCAACACTGAGCGTATCCGGTAGCGGCAGCGAATCGTTCCTGCAACCCACATCTCCCCTGTATATTATTGATGGGGTACCATTGGATGCCGATAAAGCGGCTGAGTTTGGCTTTCAAACGCAGGGGCCGGGGGTGAGTCCTTTATCATTGATACCTGTAGAGGATATCCAGAGCATCCAGGTAATGAAGGATGCGCAGGCAACCTCCATGTATGGGTCGAGAGGTGCTTATGGTGTAATTATCATAACAACCAAACGCGGAAACTCCAAAGTACCCCGGGTAAGGTACACCGGTAACTTCTTTGTTAACGCTACCCCACAACTGCGTTCAACGATGGGAGGTAACTCAGAACGCAAGGCAAAAATTCAGCAAATCTTATCCAATGCTACCATTATTGATGAGCTGAGGAAGTTAGGGCAAACCGGCTTCCTGGCTGATAGTTTGAATGCATATTGGAATAACTCAACAAACTGGCAGTCCATTTTTTATGGCACAACGCATAATCAGAGCCACAACGTAGCATTAGATGGCGGAAATGAGCGCTTTAACTATAAAGTGAACATGGGGTACTATTCGGAAAAAGGGGTGATCAAAAACACCGGTTTTGACAGGTACAACCTGAACATGAACATGGAGTTTAAACCGAATGATAAATTCAGGTTCTTTGGCTCATTATTCGGTTCGTTGGGAAGCCAGGCTAAAGGCAACGGCGTCGGGTTACTGCAGCAAGGCGTGGCCGAAAACGGGCAGGCTTCAACTCTGTTGCCGCCTCCATCCTTTTATCTTTCGCCCGATGGTGTTACATCTGCTTTGCAAACTCAAAACAGCAACAGTACAAGGAATATCCGTACTAACGTTGATGGTCGTTATGAGTTTATCAAAGGACTGGCCTTGTCCTCAAGCATCAGTTATGATTATACTTCAGATGCCGAATCAACGTTTACACCTGCCGCCGCCAACGCCCAGTTTGCACAGGTATATGATTATGAAGGCCGTAATTATACCCTGTATAATCGTAATGCGCTTACTTATGCCCAAACATTCGGCGCAGATCATACCATATTCGTCAATACTTTTAATGAAATATATAAGCAAGGGGGCCAAAGCGGTATCATCAGGCAAAGCCGTATACCTAATGATCAATTGCAGGGGCCTGTAGGTTCTGACTCTTACAATTCAAGGGGCGGTGGCGTGTTATCAAATTTCAAAAATGCCACTATTGCCTCATTTGCGGGCTCCTTTAACTATGATTATAAAAAGAAATACGTACTGGAGTTGTCTTACCGGTTAGATGGTACATCCTCAAACGGCCTGGAAAATCCGTATTCTAAAAACCCTGCGGCCGGTTTCAGGTGGAACTACTACAAGGAAAACTGGTTTAAGAACTGGGACTGGCTTACTTCGGGAGGTTTAAGGTTAACCTGGGGCCAGAACATTGTACCAACCGGCAGTTTACAAAGCATTTATGGTTTGTATAACCTGAACGGCAATTTTAACAACAATCCAACCATTGGCATTAACTATGAATTTGTACCCAATCCTGCATTAAAACCTACTACTACTACGCAGTATAACCTTGGGTTTGACATGACGATTTTGCAAGGCAAAGTTGACCTGAGTTTTGATACCTATTACAAAAAGGTAGATAATTTGTTGTTTGACAGGTTTTTACCTAACAGTACAGGCTTTCAGAAAAAATCAAGTAATGATGTATCCATTGCCGATTATGGCTATGAGCTGATGGTAACGTTAAGGCCGCTAACCGCTAAAGATTTTAACTGGACGGTTTCATTTAACGGCGCTATTAACCGCGATTACCTGCTGAGGTTGCCTGCCGAGTACAACGGGCAATACATCAAATTTGATTATAATAACTATCAGCATATCGTTTTCAGGGTGGGTAAAAATACCTTGTCAAACTATTTGCTCGTTAACCAGGGTGTTTATCCAAGCGATGCCAATGTGCCTGTAGATCCGGTAACGGGTAAAAAATATCAAACAAACGGGCTTGCCTTTAAGGGCGGGGACCCGATTTTTAAAGATGTTAACGGCGATTATATCCTTGATGACCGGGATTACGAAATAACCGGTAACTCTCAACCTTTGATTACGGGTGGTATGTCGACGAATATCAATTATAAAAATTTCGGATTAAATGTTTATGCCACATATACCGCCAAGAGAACGATATTAAATAATGCCCTCTCCGACAGGCTGTCGATCATGAAGGATCCCTATGCTCTGCTTGCAGCTGTTCCTTTGGATGACCTGGACATATGGCGGAAGCCGGGTGATCATGCCAAGTATCCTAACCCTTATTCGTTTTCAAGGTTCAACCAGATAAGGCCGCTTCGCTCTGATCAAAGTTTGTGGCAGGAAGAAGGATCATACCTGAAGATCAACACGATTACGCTGTCCTATATGTTTGACCGCAAATTTGTGCGGCAGTTTGGATTCAACAACGTAAGGGTTTATTTCTCAACCAATAACCTGATCACATTTTCAGGATACAATGGCCCCAACCCTGAAAACGTAACCTCTCTGGGGCGGGATATATCAAGCGGGTACCCGGTTCCGCGCACTTATAATTTAGGTTTAAATATCGAACTCAATACAAGTAAATAAAACTCAAGATCATGAAAAAAAGTGTTATATACATTTTAGCAGCGGCAGCAAGCTTGTGTTTACCATCCTGTAAAAAGTTTCTGAACGTACAGCCCATTGATAAATTAACAGGTAATAACTTTTACCAGTCAAAAGATGACGTTGTGGCCAATATTTACGATATGTCAAGAACCTTTTTTGGCAAGATCAACGAAACACATTTTATTGGCGCAACAGGCGAATATCGCTCGGGCGAGGTTTTATATGAACCGCAGTCAGACAATGGGCCCGCGCGTGCATATGTAGAAGTATTAGGTCGGAATGACCTGCTTGGGCTTATCAACGGAAACCCGCCCTGGAATTTCTACAACTTTGATCGTATTACCGACTGGACCGGCTATTACCAGGTGATACAAAGCGCCAATATCCTTATTTCAAAGCTCGAAGCAGGCGTACCTGGTGTTACAGATACTGAAAAGAAGCAATTTGAAGGCGAAGCGGCTTTTATACGCGGGCTTGCATATTTCTTTATGGTGAGGCTTTATGGTGATGTACCCTATTATACCGATGCATTCCATTCAACAGCCTTACCTCGTGAAAACATGGTATCTGTTTTAAACAAAAGTATCGCCGATCTTAAAAAATACAAGGATGGTTTACCCTGGACCTATGCCGATCCTGCTTTAAAAGGCGTAAGAGCGAGCAAGGGCAGCCTTATCGCGCTCATCATGAACATGAACATGTGGAATGCCGGCTTCGATAAACCCAATGCAAACAAATACTACCAGGAAACCGCGGATCTTGGACAAGAGCTTGTTAAAAGTAATGCTTACAGGCTGCTGCCCATAAATGAATGGGCTACTGTTATCAAAGGTCGATCGGACGAGAGCCTTTTTGAATTTTACCGCAGTATAAACTATGGCGACCAGAACACCAACGTTGCGCCGATAGGCGATATGTTTCTGCACTATCCTTATAAAAGGCCCGAATATACGCATAGGATAAGCTTTGCCTATTTCAGGGCCGAGTACATGCAAAAACTATATCCGGGCGCTTCCGATAAGCGCGCTACTATATGGTTTAACTCCGATATATACGCAGATAACGGAAAATTCATGATGCTCAAATTTGCTCAGAATGCTTTCGCAACCGGAGACGAAGACGCCAATCCTGACAACACCTTTATGATATTCAGGTATGCCGGTGAAATACTGCTATGCGCGGAGGCGCTGGCCGAACTGGGGCAGGATGACCAGGCTATGGCTCTGTTGAATAAAGTAAGGGACCGGGCCGAAGCATCGCGTTATACCGGCGGCGGCGGGCAGGATCTTAAAGACTTCATTTTCCTGGAGAGATCGCGGGAACTGATGGGCGAGGGGCACCATTATTTTGATTTGGTACGTACCCGAAGGATCATGAACAGCGAGTGGTCATATAATGTATTGACTTTAGACAAATTTAACCGCGGCGCCTGGACCTGGCCCATTAATAGTAACGCGCTCGCCAATAACCCTTTTATGTCATTAAACATGTACTGGGTTAACGGAGGTAATTAACCTATTCCTAAAAAGTAATAATAAGAAATATGAAAAATATAATTATTGTTTTTGCCGGGTTTTTACTGGTGCTTGCCGGCTGTAAACGCGATGAGTACTATAAAGACGGAGGCAAAGCCCAAGCCGATTACCCTGCCGATATGTTTCAATATTTGCAGGATAAAGCAGTGCCGTTTGATACCATTGCCCAGATCGTAAAACTGGCCGGCATGGAAGATACATTCCGCAAAACTGATTTTACTTTTTTTGCACCGGACGATGATGTTATAAAAAGAACCATAGGTACCATTAAAACAAGAGGATCTTTAAATCAATTTTTGTTTTTTGAAGGTCGCGATACCGTGAAAAAGCTGTCGGATATTGATTCTGCGATATGGAGAAAATACCTGCAACGGTATATGTTCAAAGGCATTAACCGACTTAAAGATTATCCGCAAATAGATATTAACCTGCAAAATCAGTATCCGGGAGCGCTTTATTATTCTTACAGTGGTGACGTGGTAAACATTGGCGTAATATATGGAGATGCCAATAATATCAAATATATTGGCCCGCGTACACTGCAAATCAGTTATATCTACGACATTAACAACGCGCAAAACGCGGTTTTTCGTAATAAAGTCTCCTCTTCAGATATAAAACCTAAGAACGGAGTAGTGCATACCCTACAGTATAATGAGGCATACTTCGGATTTAGTCAGGACGACTTTTATCAGGAAATATACTTCGCGGGCCTTCACCATTCTGAGTAAAACATTATTAACAATATTCTTTCAATGGTAATCAATTGAAATATGAGAAGAATTAACCATATCATCACATTTATCCTGCTTCTACTAACAATGGAGGCTTGCAAAAAGGATAAAGCAATTTACTCCGACCCTTATGAGGATGGAAAGCCGCTGTTAGGCGTTACCCTAAGCCGTGATGCTGTACCTGCACCGGCAGTTGGGGTGGTGGGCACCGAAGTAACATTTAAAGCCACCGGGCTGATCCCTTATAAGGATAAAATAAAGTTTATGTTTAACGGCGAAGCCGGTCAGGTTACCGAAGTAACGGAGTCAAGTATTAAGGTGAAGGTACCGGCATTTGGCAGCACAGGTATTACATCAATCGCTATTGATGATCAGTTGGTGCTCGGACCTCTGTTTAAGGTGTCCGGATTAATTAATATTGATCCGTCTTTCAGGGCTACAGCAGGAGCGAATAACTCTGTAAACCAGGTGTATCCACTTGCTGACGGAAGAAACCTGGTACTGGGATGGTTTACCAATTATGATAATAAAGGTATCATTACGCCACTTAACCGGATCGTGAGAACATCGGCCGATGGCGAGTTTGACCGTACTTTCAGAACAGGTAAGGCAGCAAACGGCTCATTATCAAGGGTTATTGAGCTTGGCGGAAAATACGTTATCGCCGGGGGCTTCAGCGGCTACAATCAACGTACTGAGAATATCAGCAATATCACCACTTTAAATGTTGACGGCAGTATTGATACCGTTGGTATAAAAACTTACAGGCGTCCGTCGCAAACAGATACAACCAAGTATTTTCCGCGGTTTAACGGTGGCACTAACGAGTATATATCTAAAATATACAAACATCAGAACAAAATACTGGCAACAGGAAGTTTCAGATACTATGTAAAACGGGTTTATACTGAGCATAATCATGATTTTACGCGTGACACCGTGATACTGGATAGTACAGAGATACGGCAGGTGGCACGCTTTAACCTGGATGGCTCACTGGACAAAGCGTATCGCTTTAACATAGCAACCAATAAAGGCCTGCCTTCTGCAAACGGTCCTGTTGACTCGTACATGCATACCGACGCTGATCAGCTGGAAAAACTGGTGTTGTTTGGAAGCTTTACCACGTTTGACTCCAAGGCCGCAGGTCGGCTGGTTCGCTTAAGTGCCAACGGAATTATTGACGACTCATTTAAAACCGGTACAGGTACCGATAACAGTATCTCGTCCTTAACATACAATCCGGTAACAAAAAAATATTTGATAACAGGCATTTTCAGAACATACGATGGCAAACCGGCCATAAGCATGGCGCTGGTTAACCTGGATGGTACGCTTGATCAAACCTTTGCGGCAAAGACATTTGAAGGGGGATACCCGGGTTTTGCCCGCCAGCTTAATGATGGTTTAATAGTAGTTAGCGGTAGCTTTAAAAAATATAACAATGTAACCCGCAATGGTTTCATGGTATTAAACAACAAGGGTGAACTTGCCGGGAATTACAATACCACCGGCCCTTTTTCAGGTTTCTTGTCTGATATCGTTGAAACCAAATCGACTGATGGTAAACGGGCATTATTGCTGATAGGCGGTTTTAATCGCTTTGATAATATCCAGGTTAGCAATATCATACGCATAACCATCGAATAAATTTTAAGAGAACCTATAATTTATAAAGAAATGCAGAACAGGAAAAAATATAAACAGATCATTTTTTCAATTATTTGTGCATTGGCCGTCGCAACAATATCTTGTAATAAAGATTTTGTGCGTACCCTGCCCGATAAAAATTATACAGATACCGCCAAAGCATCGTTTGGTGAACGCAAGGTTTTGTACCTGATCGTTGACGGAGCGAGGGGCTCATCTGTAAACAGCGCCAATGTCCCCAATATTAAAGCAATACTTCCCAGCTCAATTTATAGCTGGGTTGCCTTGAGCGATCCGGATTCAACCCGGGATGTAAGTAATTGGGCCAATATGTTAACCGGTGTAAAGAAAGAAAAGCACAAGGTATTGTCGGATGATTTTGCCGGGAACAACCTGGCAACCTATCCCGTGTTTTTTGAAAGGATAAAAGAAGAGAAGCCCAATGCAAAAATCGTTTCTTTTTCGTCTTCGGCTGTTTTAAAAAATAAGTTAACACAGGGTGCTACAACAAGCGAATTATTTAGTACCGATGAGCAGATCAAAACTGCTGTAGTTAATAGCCTGAATACAGACACAGCACAATTGATACTCGGTCATTTTGATGATATCAAGGAAGCCGGCGCCAAATATGGCTATGATAATTCATCATCGCAGTATAAAGCCTCTATTGAAAAATTTGACGGATATGTAGGCGAAATAGTTAGTGCCCTGAAAAAGAGGAAAAATTATGCCAATGAGGATTGGCTGGTGGTGATTGCGTCGAGCGGCGGTGGAAAGTTTAATATCCCGGCTAACGAGAATGATAATACAGTTTTCAGCAACACTGCTGCCAATACATTTACTATTTATTATAATCCAAAATATAAGCAAAGGGTAATAGGTAAACCTTTTACCGGCAACAGGTATTTGGGGCGTACCGTGCGTTTGAAGGATACGGGCATAAGAGCAGAGATTGATACTGCTGATATTTTTAACATTGATGATACTACCAAGTTTACCATTGAACTAAAGGTTAAAAAGAATGAGGACAAATTCTTTTGGCCAAGCATTTTAGGTAAGCGACCAGAGTGGTCGTCAGGCCATCCGGGAGTTGGTTGGGTAATTTACCTGGAAGATGCTTACTGGTACTTTGAATATCGTGGCACCAAGGATGGCGATTATCACCAATGCCGTGGCGGCGACCTGCAAAAGGGGCTATGGCAAAACCTTTCTGTTAAATGCGAAATACGTGCGGGCAAGCGATATATCAGAACCTACACCAACGGAGTTTTTAACAATGAATTGGAAATAACCGAATCGGGTAGTCTCGCCAACCACAGCCCGCTGAAATTAGGTTACTTGAAAGGTAACGGGCACGGTACACCTGATGTGTACGTAACCGATATCAGATTTTTCAAGGTTGACGTGCCCGACGCTGTGATCGGAAATTATGCCTGCGAAACATCCATTAGCGAAAGTCACCCCTACTATACTTTCTTAGCCGCCTACTGGCCGGGTACAGATGGCCAGGGCGATAAGATCAGGGATATCGGTCCGCAGGCCCGCGATTTTCAATTAAAAGGCAATTACCAATGGGAAGATTTTAATGATCTGATCTGCCCGCCGCCGGCAGGGGCGCTTGCCATGTTCGTTCCGCAAACGGCAGATATCCCTGCACAAATAATAAACTGGTTTAGAATACCTAACAGGCAGGCCTGGGGGCTTGATGGCCGCGTTTGGCTCGATCAGTAAAAGTTAACTATTACAAACTAAATTATTTGATGATGAAAAAATACAGATATGTTTTGTTTATCGGATTAATCATTCTGATAGCAGGAGCCTGCAGGCAAAATAATCTTGATGATTTGAAGCCAATTCAAAACACAGACAGAAATATTTCCGGCGCGGGGGCAAATACTGACGGTATAACCGCCGGTAACGAAATAGTTAAAGTGCCGTTTAAAATATCCTTGTCGGGCCCGGCAACTAAAGCATTTCAGGTAGGTATTACACTTAATAATGATACTGTAACCAAACTGATTGCTAATGGAACCCTTAAAAATACAGTGATATTGCCTGCGGGGGCAATTGATTACGCCGGTGTGATCAATGTATTATTCGGGGCAGATACAGCAACCTCAGTTGCCAGTGTCAGGCTATCAACCCTGGAAGCTAATTATGGCAAAAACGTTGCTTTTGCATTTAAACTTACTGATCCGGGCAAAGGGAACCAGATTAAAGGATCGCAATCAAATATCCTGGTGGTACTTGATACCAAAAAGCTTATAAAAGAAAGTAACATTCATTACCTGTCGCTTTTGAATGGCGGCGGCATTATGAATGTTGACTATCAAAAAAACTATACTACATCGCCGGCAGGTATAACAATTCCGATAACTATAAACCTGGCAGGAGTACCGGCCGGCGCATTTAATGTTAATGTGAAATTGAATATGGATACGATAGCCGATTTGGTAAGCAAAAAAGTATTGCCAGCGAACACCATCGCGCTTAATCCCGATCAGTTTGACATTGATACCCTGATCAGGGTAAATTCTAATGCCAGTACAGCACAGATACGCTTATCAATAGGCTGGCCTGTTTTTGATGCAAACATAGCTGCCAATAAACGTTTTGGCTTTGTGGTGAGTTTGGTCAATCCAACAAAACACATCTTGCATCCAACAACCAGCAAGCTGATCGTTTTAGTACAGCCAGAGGTTAACCTTGATAACAATTCATACATAACCGGTAACGGAACAGGTTTAAAAGCAGAGTACTTTTCAAATAATCAACTACTTGATTTTGACGGCAGAAAACCCGATCTTGTACAAATAGAACCCACTATTGATTGGCCCAACGATGGCGTTTGGCAGGCCGCGATACCAACTATAAGTCATGATAATTTCTCCACCAGGTGGACTGGCGAGTTTCTTGCGCCCGTTCGGGGCGAGTATGTATTCTGGCAGAATGAATGGGACGACGGATCAAGATTATATATTGACGGCAAGGCCATTATTAATGATTTCACCACCGAGTGGGACAAGGACAGTCGTACAGCCAAAATATTCTTAGAGCGCGGGAAACGCTATAAAATAGAAGCTGATCATCGCGAAAACGTAGGTGGCCAACGCGCCCGGTTAACTTTTGAAGTACCATCGGCCAGCATCAATGGCAGAAGGATAATACCGCAAAGCCAATTATTTCCGGCCCCCTAAGCCAAAACAGATCAATGAAAAATAAGGACATGAAAAAGATTTTGCATATTATATCGGTATTTTCAACAGCAGCTATGTTGTTTGCCGGGTGTAAAAAAGATAAGCCGGTGCCGCAGCCTCAACCGGACGAGCCAAAACCTGTAGTTGGTTTTACGGCGGCGCGAACAGATAGTGTTGATTTTTTAAGCTATCAGTTCAGCAGTACAGCCGTCAACTACAAAGATATCCTGTGGCAGTTTGGCGATGATAGCACATCTACAGAAAAGGCGCCCAAGCACAGGTATGCTTTTGATGGTTTATACCATGTAACATTAACGGCCAGAAATTCGCAGGGATATTCGGCTGCCCGGGAAATAATATTGAACGTTGCCGATCCTAACTTTGACAGAAGCAAGGTTGGTGAAAGCTATTTTGCTACGATAGGTGGTACATTTACCGTATCACGTGATAATGGCGGCGGCCCAAATTCAGGCGAAGGTTCACTAAAAGTGGTTGACGGTGATCCGAATACCAAATTTTTCCAATCGGGGTTCTCCGGAGACCTCGTAATGAAATATGAACTTAAAACCCCTGCTGTTGCGGGAGCTTATACCATGACATCTGCAAATGACTCGCCTGATCGTGATCCGAAAGGATGGATACTTCAGGGCTCTGAAGATGGAATACGCTGGATAAACCTGCACAGCAAAAACAACGAAGTTTTTGCCAACCGATTTCAACGGATTTTATATCATTTTAACAATAATGTAGCTTATAAATTTTATAGGATAAGCATTAAAACCAATAATGGCAGTCGTGATCTCCAGATGGCTGAATGGACGGTTAATAAAAAGCAGCCTTAAAGGCTGCTTTTTATTATGTATTTTTAACCCCTGATAGCAGTTTAAAGGCATAAAAAAAGCTTCTTAGTTTTAACTAAGAAGCTTTTTTTATGTAGTGCAGATTTTAGTTGTAACAAACCATTTCTTTCATGATTTGAAAATACCGGGATATCTGAACCTAAATTGAAATGGTTCAAATTAGGTAAATAATTGTATAGCACCCTTTATTATAACATTTTATTTGATTCTCCAATGTGTGGGTATCCTTTTGCCTGGCGTAAAGTACTGTCCCCAAACTTGCTAAATGGCCATCTGCCGCTTGAAACCCAGTAACCAATATTGAAACACTCTCTCATTTTAAGTCAGTTTTATTGTGTTCTGCTTTTTATAATATCGTTCTGGTATGTGTGTAAGTGGTTGTGAAACAGTGATGTGGTTAAATGATTTAAATTAGGTTCAGTTTGGCTTTTGTTTTGGCATGCCCGGTCAAACAACATTAAAAATTATGTCCAAACCATTCATGACACCACCTGGGGTAATGCCGAACGATAAACGCAGGTACACCGTCAAAGACATTCTTGTCATCATCACAGCCTGGCTTATTGCGGCTGCACTGGTATATGCCTTATACCTGAAAATTAAATACCTGCATCATTAATCTTATAACTATGCTCACACTTATGCTTGTAGCGGCCGGGCTCTTTTGCTTCTGGCTTTTCTTTAAATCTGTTAACTATTTTGAAAACATCTGAAAATCATGTTTGCATTATTTCTTGTATCCGTAGCCGTGTTTGTATACATGGTTTATGTACTGCTTAAACCCGAAAAATTTTAATTCAATATGAATACTGAGATCCTGGGGGTAATTTTTAGTTATCTGATTACCCTCGTTATTGCCATCCCCTTTGGCATCTATATAGCCCGAATGTTCAGGGGCGATAAAACGTGGTCGGATTTTATGGCCCCCCTTGAGCGATTGGTTTTCCGTTTTTCCGGCATTGACCCCAGGAGGGAAATGAATTGGAAACAACACCTCATCGCGTTGCTTACCATTAACGCGTTATGGTTATTTTATGCCTTTTTTGCATTCCTGTTTCAAGGACACCTGCCGCTTAATCCCGACGGTAACCCCAGCCAAACCCCTGATCTGGCCTTTAATTCGGCCATCAGCTTCCTGGTAAACTGCAACCTGCAAGATTATTCGGGCGAAACAGGTGCTACATATTTTACACAGCATTTTGTGATCATGTTCCTGCAGTTTGTGTCGGCAGCTACAGGGATCGCCGCGTTATTTATCCTGTTTAAAGCATTCCGTGATCAGGTGACCGACAAGTTGGGCAACTTCTGGGATTTCTTTGTTAAATCCATTACCCGTATCCTTTTACCTTTATCGGTAGTGATGGCGATTATCCTGGCTTTCAACGGTACGCCGACAAGCTACAAAGGAAAAGATACGCTTATAGGCTTGCAGGGTGATACTATTCACGTATCACGCGGGCCTGCTGCTGCCATGATAGCTATTAAACATTTGGGAACCAACGGCGGAGGCTGGTTTGGTGCGAATTCGGCCCACCCGTTGGAAAACCCCAATTACCTTACCAATATCGTGGAGATAGCGGCACAGGTGATCATCCCCGTAGCTTTGATATTTGCGCTGGGCTTTTATCTCAATAAAAAGAAGTTTGCCTATGTGATTTTTGGTGTGATGACGCTTGGTATGCTGCTTTTACTGATCCCCACCATGCAGGCCGAGATGGGCGGAAACCCCGCGATAACTAAATTGGGTATCAGCCAGGCTACCGGGGCGATGGAAGGTAAGGAAGTGCGCTTCGGCCCGGCTGCAACGGGTTACTGGAGTATCATGACCACTATCATCTCTACCGGCTCCATCAACTCTATGCATGACAGCGCCATGCCTGTATCTGGTTTTATGATGATGATGGGAATGATGATCAACTGCTTTTACGGTGGCTGTGGGGTAGGTATCCTCAACTTCTATATTTTTATCATTATCGCCGTGTTTATTTCGGGGCTGATGGTAGGGCGGACACCAGAATTTTTCGGGCGAAAGATAGAAGCGCGGGAAATGAAGATCGCCTCCATTATCGCGCTGCTGCACCCGTTCATCATCCTGGTGGGTACGGCCATATCCTGTTACGTACTTGTGCACATGCCTGATGCTAATTGGGCCGTCAAGCCATCTGCATGGCTCAATAACCCCGGTTTTCATGGCTTTTCGGAGATGCTTTACCAATATACATCCTGCGCAGCTAATAACGGATCCGGTTTTGAGGGACTTGGAGACAACAATATCTTCTGGAATGTGAGTGCGGGCTTTGTGCTTATCCTCGGGCGGTTTTTGCCTATTATCGGGCCTGTAGCTATAGCGGGATTGCTTGCTAAAAAGAAATATATCCCCGAATCGGCAGGTACTTTAAAGAGCGATACTGGCACCTTTGGCCTTATGGTTTTTGCTGTGATAGTGATCGTTGCCGCGCTTTCCTTTTTCCCGTCATTGGCGCTTGGCCCAATTGCAGAACATTTTTCTTTAAAATAAAATGAAAACTCAAAATACATTATTTCAGGGCGACCAGGTTAGAAACGCGCTTGGCCAGTCTTTTATAAAACTTAATCCGCGTATCCTTTTCCGCAACCCGGTGATGTTTACGGTGGAGATCGGTACAGCCATTATGTTGGTGGTGAGCATCTACTCGCTCACCAATCATGATCAGGGTAGTTTCGGCTACAACTTTACCATATTTCTGATCCTTTTTCTTACCGTTCTGTTTGCCAACTTTGCCGAAGCAATTGCTGAGGCAAGGGGTAAGGCTCAGGCAGAAAGCTTGCGCAAAACACGTGAAGAAACCCCAGCCCGTTTGATGGTGAATGGTAAAGAGCAGCACATCATGTCGTCTCAACTAAAAAAAGGAGATGTTTTTATATGCGAAACGGGCGACCATATCCCGTCGGATGGCGAGATCATTGAAGGGATCGCAACCATCGATGAATCGGCAATTACAGGTGAATCGGCACCGGTGATCCGCGAATCCGGCGGCGATAAATCCTCGGTGACAGGTGGTACAAAGGTGCTCTCAGACAGGATCATCGTACAGGTAACCACCCAGCCCGGCGAAAGTTTCCTGGATAAGATGATTGCCCTGGTTGAAGGCGCTTCGCGTCAAAAAACGCCCAATGAAATAGCACTGACTATTTTGCTGGCTAGCTTTACGCTCATATTTGTGATCGTTTGTATTACGCTGAAACCTTTTGGCGATTACGCCAATACGCCAATCACTATCGCCGCGTTTATTTCACTTTTTGTGTGTTTGATACCAACTACCATCGGCGGGCTTTTATCTGCCATCGGTATAGCGGGAATGGACAGGGCGCTACGGGCCAACGTAATCACCAAATCGGGCAAGGCCGTTGAAACAGCGGGTGACCTGGATACCCTGTTACTGGACAAAACAGGTACGATAACCATAGGTAACCGGAAAGCCACCAATTTTTGGCCGGCCAATGGTGTTGCCGACCATGAACTGGTGAAAGCCTGCGTATTAAGTTCGCTTGCCGACGAAACGCCTGAAGGTAAATCCATTGTGGAGCTGGCTGCGCAGGGTGCAGGTACAACAGTAATATCGGCACCACAAAACTCAGTATTCATCAAGTTTACGGCCGAAACACGCTCCAGTGGCCTGGATACTCCCGATGGTTTACGGATCCGCAAGGGCGCGTTTGACTCTATCCGCGATATGGCTTTAAAAGCTGGCAATAAAATACAGCCAGAAATAGAAGACCGTGTGAGGCAGATCGCATCGAACGGCGGTACCCCGCTTGTTGTTTCAGAAAATGAGCGTATCATGGGTGTTATTGAATTGCAGGATATCATCAAACCGGGCATAACCGAACGTTTTGAGCGCCTGCGCAAAATGGGGGTAAAAACTGTAATGGTTACCGGCGATAATCCGCTTACTGCCAAATTTATTGCCGAAAAAGCAGGTGTGGATGATTTTATTGCCGAGGCTAAGCCCGAAGATAAAATGAACTATATCAAGATGGAACAGCAGGGCGGCAAACTGGTAGCGATGATGGGCGACGGTACAAATGATGCTCCCGCACTGGCCCAGGCTGATGTTGGCGTAGCCATGAACAGCGGTACCCAGGCTGCCAAGGAAGCCGGAAACATGGTTGACCTGGATAATGACCCCACCAAGCTGATAGAGATCGTTGAGATAGGCAAGCAATTACTCATGACCCGGGGTACGCTTACTACTTTCAGTATTGCTAACGATGTAGCTAAATATTTCGCCATTGTTCCGGCGCTTTTTATGGTATCAATTCCTGCGCTAAAAGCCCTGAATATTATGGATCTGCACAGCCCGCAGAGCGCCATACTTTCGGCGGTGATCTTTAACGCCATCATTATCCCGTTGCTGATACCGCTGGCCTTGCGTGGTGTGGAATATAAGCCGATAGGTGCAAGCGCCCTGTTGCGCCGCAACCTGCTTATTTATGGTTTGGGCGGTATAATTATACCGTTCATCGGTATTAAACTGATTGACATAGTTGTAGCATTATTCATCTAAAACAAAATGAGCGGGGAACGTGGGGTATGGATTTAGGGCGACAGATAAGCTTTAATTACCATCCGTAACAAGCCCCACGTTTCCAAAACTCATCTTTTTAAAATTAAGACAATGAAAACATATTTATTGCCATCGATTAAGCTTACCCTGATACTCGTAGTGTTGTTAGCCGGTCTGTATCCCTTAGCCATAGCCGGAATTGGTAAGTTTACTCCGGGTAAGGGTGACGGCGAAACCGTTACTTACAAAGGCCGGGTAGTTGGCTATGCCAATGAAGGGCAAAAATTTATTAAGGACGAGTATTTCTGGTCGCGCCCATCAGCAGTCGATTATAATGCCGCCGGTTCTGGCGGTTCCAATAAAGGCCCTTCAAACACTGATTACCTGAAACAGGTACAGGTACGCATCGATACTTTCTTAAAACACAATCCCGGTGTAAACCGCGTGCAGGTACCTGCCGAACTGGTGACAGCTTCCGGCAGCGGGCTGGATCCCGACCTTTCTCCCGATGGCGCCAGGATACAGGCGGCCCGCATCGCCCGCGTACGGGGCATGGACATTAAAGACGTACAAAAACTGGTAGACCAGCATATACAGGCACCACTGTTAGGCTTGTTTGGCCCTCCAAAAGTAAATGTGCTTGAACTGAACGTAGCACTTGATGAATTGAAAAATAAATAAGGATAACGATAAATGAAAAAGATACTTGCAGCACTATTGATGACAGCCGCGCTGCCGGCTTTTGCCCAGGATACTAAAACGCCGCCCCTGAATATCAGCGGCTACCTGGAAACGTATTATAATTTTGATTTTAACCGCCCCGTTAATAATACGGTTCCCGCCTTCCTTTATAATTTCAACCGGGCCAATGAGTTTAACCTGAATCTTGGCCTGATACAGGCGGCTTATAATACAGATCGCGTGCGCGCAAATTTTGCCCTCGCTGCCGGTACCTATATGAATTCGAATTATGCAGCCGAAAGCGGCGTGCTGAAAAATATTTACCAGGCTAATATCGGCTTCAGGCTATCCTCAAAAAATAACCTATGGTTTGATGCCGGTATCCTGCCATCGCACATTGGCTGGGAAAGCGCCATTGGTAAAGATAACCCCACACTAAGTCGTAGCATAGCTGCCGAAAATTCGCCATATTTTGAAACGGGGGCAAAATTGGGCTATACATCGCCCAGCGGCAAATGGTATTTGAGCGCTATGGTACTCAATGGCTGGCAGCGTATCCAACGCCCAGATGGTAATACCACACCTGCCTTTGGTACACAGGTTACCTTCAAACCATCAGCCAAAATAACGCTGAACAGCAGCACGTTTATCGGTAACGATAAACCCGATAGCCTGCGCAGGATGCGTTACTTTCATGATTTTTACAGTGCTTTTCAATTCAGTGATAAATGGTCGGCCACGCTTGGTTTCGATCTCGGTGCCGAACAAAAAGATAAAGGATCATCACACTTTTATACCTGGTATACTCCAGATCTGATCATCCGGTATGCTGCATCCTCAAAGGTGGCCATTGCCGCACGGGCAGAATATTATCATGACCCTAATGGCGTAATTGTAGCCACCGGCGCTGGAGGTTTGCGTACCTGGGGATATTCGGCTAACCTGGATTACCGGATACTTGATAACCTTTTATGGCGTATAGAAGCCAGGAGTTTGAACAGCCGGGACAACATATTTGTCAACCATCAGAACCGGCCGGTTGATAACGATTTCTTTTTAACAACGGCATTGGCATTTAACTTTTAAACCTCCTAATTAAAAAGGCTTTTGAGCCCGGATTGTACCTCTGTAAACAGGGGTGCAATTTCTTTTTTTAAGAACATCATGGAAAATAACCAGGAAAACAATGTACAGCATTTCCTCGACCTGATACAACGGTCAAGACGTGGAAAATTCAAAATATACATAGGCATGAGCGCCGGCGTGGGCAAAACTTTCCGTATGCTGCAGGAAGCACATGCTTTGCTCCGCAGCGGTATCGATATAAAAATAGGGTACATCGAAACACATAACCGCAAAGAAACCCATGAGCTGATAGCCGGGCTTCCTTTAATACCACGGCGGCAGGTATTTTACCGCGGCAAGCAACTGGAGGAAATGGACTTGCAGGCTATCCTTACGTTGCGACCAGAAATTGTAATTGTTGATGAACTGGCGCATTCAAACATAGAGGGGAGCAAAAATGAGAAACGGTGGCAGGATGTTGCGGAGCTGCTGGATGCGGGTATCAATGTAATAACAGCTGTAAATATCCAGCATATTGAAAGCCTTAACCAGGAAGTTAAAGAAATTACAGGAATTGAAGTAAGTGAACGCATCCCCGACAGCGTGCTTGGCCTGGCAGATGAAGTGGTTAACATCGATCTGACAGCCGATGAGTTAATCGCCCGACTTAAAGAAGGTAAAATATACACCAATGACAAGATCGCCAACGCGCTCCAAAATTTTTTCCAAGGCGAAAAGATCCTGCAGTTGCGGGAGCTGGCGCTTAAAGAGGTTGCTGCACAGGTTGAACGAAAGATCCAGAGTGAGGTGCCTGGTCTGATGCAGTCACGTCGCGAAAGGCTGATGTGCTGTATCAGTACCAATAATGAAACAGCCAAGCTCATCATCCGTAAAACAGCACGGCTGGCAACTTATTACAATGCCAAATGGTTTGTACTATACATTCAAACCCCCAAAGAATCGGCCGACAGGATAGGTTTGGCCGACCAAAGGCACCTGATCAATAATTTCAAGCTGGCTACACAAATGGGGGCAGAGGTAGTGCGCATCTCCAGCCGCGTTGTGGCGGGCGCCATTATTAAAGCCGCTGCCGATAAGCAGATCACCACCCTTTGCATGGGCAAGCCGCATCTTTCCTTGTTGAGCATTATCCTGAAGACTGCTACCTTTAACGAATTATTAAGGACGTTGGGAAAGATGGATATTGATTTAGTTATTTTATCATGAAGGTAACCACCATAAAAACCAAACTGATGTTTGGGCTGCTATTCCTGTTCATTGTTATTATAAGCTTTGGTGGCCTGGGTATTTATTTTGTAAACCGACTGAGCAACGATGCCGGGAGGATATTGAAAGATAACCAGATTAGTGTAGAGTACTGCGGCCAGATGCTCAAGGCGCTCGATCAAATCCAACAGGACAGTACCCAGATCGCCGTATTTGAGAAAAACCTCCGGCTGGAAGAAAATAATATAACCGAACCCGGCGAGTTTCAGGCCACAGCGCAGGTTCGGGCTTTATTTGAGCAGTTAAAAAAGGATCCCGCGGCATTTACGCAATTCAAAGAAATGCATAAGGCTATCTTTAAAATAGATGACGTGAACGAGATAGCTATTATTCATAAAAACACCAGGGCTGTGGCGACAGCCAGACAAGCTACATTATGGCTTACCGCTATTGTTACTGTTTTAAGCCTTGCCGCGTTCTCATTCATTATAAAATTTCCGGCCATCATATCGAGGCCTGTTAAGCAGTTAAATGCCGGTATTTTGGAGATTGCCAATAAAAACTACAGTGCCCGGGTACACCTGGAACAACAAGATGAGTTTGGCAGTCTGGCCAAAACATTTAACAGCATGGCTGAGAAGCTGGACGAATATGAACACAGCAACCTTGCCGAAATAAAGGCCGAAAAAAGGCGCGTTGAAGCTATCATTAATAAAATGAACGATGGTATCATTGGTTTCAATAACCGTAACGAGATCCTGTTTTTAAATTCGGCCGCCGAAAATCTGTTTGATCTGAATGAAAGTGAAATTGAAGGAAAGTACGCGGCTGATGTAGCCATACAAAACGACCTGTTACGAACGGTGTTGCAAAATGAAACCAGCAAACAGTTGAAGATCTATCTTGATAATAAAGAAAGTTTCTTCGCGCAGGAATCTATCGCCATTCAAACCGATGATATAACCTGGGGGCGCGTGGTCATCCTGAGAAATATCACGCCTTATAAAGAGCTCGATGCCGCAAAAACCAATTTTATAGCAACCATATCGCACGAATTGAAAATACCGTTGTTTGCCATAACCATGAGTACGCAATTACTGGAAGATAAACGTATCGGCGATTTAAATAAGGACCAGGCCGAAATATTAGGTACCATCAATAAGAATACAGAGCGTTTATTGAAGATAACCGGCGAACTGCTTAATTTATCGCAGATAGAAACCGGCCAGATTCAACTCAAGAAGGAACCGGCACTTGCGGAAAACCTTATTGTGAAAGCAGTTCAGGCGGTGAAGCAACAGGCTATACAGAAAAACATCACCATAAAAGAAATGTACGGTAAAGAGCTGCCGCCCGTTACCCTTGATGATGAAAAGACGGTTTGGGTATTGATCAACTTTCTGAATAATGCCATAAAATTCTCGCCCGAAGATAGCACGGTGATCATCAAGGCTACCCGTGAAAATGAAATCCTCCAATTTACGGTTACAGATCATGGCAGGGGTATTGAGGAACAGTATGTATCCCGGGTATTTGAGAAGTACTTCCAGGTGCCTGGCAGCAATGAAAAATCCGGAACGGGGCTCGGCTTATCCATATCCAAAGAGTTTATTGAAGCCCAGGGGGGTAAAATATGGATAATCAGTAATTTTGGCGAAGGCAGCACTTTCGGCTTTAATATTTTAATCAACGCTTAATCATGACCACTACAAATACCGCCATCGCCCGGATCCTGATCATTGAAGATGAAACCGATGTGCGCCAGTTATTAAAAAGGGTACTTTCACTGGAAGGATTCGTTATCGTGGAAGCAGAAAACTTTAAATCCGCCCTAAAGCTGCTTGAAACCGAAAATATAGACCTGGTGCTTTGTGATGTAAAACTCCCTGATGGCAACGGCGTAGATTTCGTTACCAAGATAAAAAGCATCCGGCCCTATGCCGAAGTGATCATGCTTACTGCATACGGCAATATCCCGGATAGTGTGCAGGCCATCAAAAACGGAGCATTCGATTACCTGACCAAGGCCAACGATAACCAGCGGATCTTACCCTTGCTTTATCGGGCACTTGAAAAAGTAAAACTGGAAAAGCGCGTAAACCAGTTAGAAAAAGAGGCTACTGCCCGCTACGTTAATTTTGACGCTATCATTGGTAATTCGGTTGCCGTTACCCAGGCTAAGATGCTTGCACAAAGGGTATCCCCAACGGATGCCCCCGTCTTACTATTAGGCGAAACCGGTACCGGTAAGGAGGTATTTGCGCAGGCCATTCATACTGCCAGTAAACGGAAAACGCAAACCTTTTTGGGCCTTAATTGCAGTGCCTTCAGCAAAGAATTATTGGAAAGCGAGCTTTTTGGCCACAAGGCAGGTGCATTTACCGGTGCCACAAAAGACAAAAAAGGACTGATAGAAGAAGCCAATGATGGCACTTTATTTTTAGATGAGATCGGCGAAATGCCTTTAGACCTGCAGGCAAAAATATTAAGGGTACTGGAAACAAGTGAGTTTATTAAGGTTGGCGATACCCGGCAGGTTAAGGTAAATATCCGCATTATTGCGGCAACCAATCGTAATATAGAACAGGAAATAAATCAGGGAAAGTTCAGGCAGGACCTGTATTACCGGCTGAACCTGGTTACGATCAACCTTCCCCCGCTGCGTGACCGGCAGGAAGACATACCCGAACTGGCGGATTTCTTTTTCAAGAAGTTTACCAGGGATGCCTATCAGCAAATTAAAAGTATGACCACCGCATTTGTTGAGCGGTTACAGAGACAGCAATGGCGTGGCAATATCCGCGAATTACGCAACGTGATCGAAAGATCGTTGATCGTTTGCCTGGGCGATGAATTGAATGTAGATCATCTCCCGTTGGAGATGCAGCAGCAAACCACAAATTTGGGCGGTGCCATTTCCGCCTTCGACTTAGCGAGTGTGGAACGCCTTCATATCCAAAAGGTACTACATTACGCAAAAAATAACAAAACGCAGGCGGCGAAACTGCTTAATATCAGCCCCGCCACGTTATACCGCAAAATAGATGAATTCAAATTAGACAGCTGATGACAAAAAGTACCCGGTGAAATCTTTAACCGTTTTATCATTTCAGTAAGATAGATTAAATTGAAATGTTTTTAACAGGACTGAACAAAAACAGGAATGTTAAATACGCCTTAGTTTCAACAAAGAATTTGTTTTAACTGCTAATCCCTTGATTAAGCGAACATAGAAGAGTAACGTAAAAAAAACACCTTTTTAAAGTAAAAAAGGCCATTTTCGAATGAAAATGACCTTTATGCTGTGGTACCAACTGGGATCAAACCAGTGATACAAGGATTTTAAGCCCTTTGCTCTGTTTTGATTCAATGCCTGTTTTGGCATGGGGTGAAGCCTGCTGTTGATAATGAAAGGCAGGCCGCCAAGCAAATAATTGATCTTAACATCATTGTTAATTGTTTAAAATGTATGCGGAAAGTATTCGTTTTCTACGGTGCCATCGGCGTACAGTTTCAGTATAGCGTATCCGGGAGGCGTTTCCAGGTAATATCCCGGGCCTAAAGATTCTGCATCGCCTTTGCCCCACCAAAAGCCACTCATAGCGCCATTACAGCAATACAGTACATCGTTATAAACCGTATGGTCAGACAGATGGTTGTGCCCGCTCAGGCAAATCCTTACTTTACCTTTATGTTTATAAAACAGGTCTTTCAGCTTTTTACAATCCGAATGCCCGCCACCTACCAGTACCTGCGTAGTGCCCAGGATTGGATAGTGCGACATCAACAAAGTTGGCGTACCGGCCGGTAGTTTTTCCAGGTCCTGCTGCAACCAGGCGTATTGCTCAGCATCTAACGAGATATTACTGTTATTACCATCCAAAATAATAAAATGCCAGTTCTTTTTACTGAAGCTATAATAACGGTTTGGGATTTTTAGGCGTTTTACCACGTAATCCTTGCCAAACATTTCATCCGTTTTTGCAGGGGCTTTCCACCATGGGTCGTGGTTGCCTATGCAGCTATACACCTCGTAGGGGCTTAACAGTTTCAGGCAATCGTCCCAGATCCCCCACTGTTCGGTAACTTGTTCACGTACTACATTATCATACGAAGCGTCGTTGATCGAATCGCCGCCGTTTAAAAAGAAATCAGGCTTATGTTTACTGATGACCTGTTTCAAACAGCGTTTAAATCTGTCTGGCGCGTTATCTCCTGCCCTGATATGCACATCAGTGATATGCGCTACAGTTAATACAGGTTTGCCTTTGCCGGCTTTTTCACCGGATGATGAGGCCATGGCGGGTACGGCACCTGTGGCTGCCATACCCGCGGCTATACCAGCTGCGGCCTTTAATAATGTTCTTCTTTTTATTTCCATAGTCATATTACCAACCAAAATTCTGTTTCAAATTAGCGTTTAACACAATTTGCTGCTGCGGGATAGGGCGATAGTAGAACTTCGGTTCTTCAAAATTCCGCACCACATTTTCGGTTACAATATTACCGCCGTTGTTCCCATCTTTCAGATATACTGTTGCATCGGTACCAATGGTGCCAGCACGATAGTACACCAGTTTAACGCCCAGTGAGTTTTTCTCTTTCTGCTCTTCGGCCGGGATAGTAGCAGCACGGTCAATCAAAATGATATCATCCACGCCGTCGCCGGTCAAGTCATATTTACCCAAACCTTTAAAGTACATGCCCTCCGGACTTCTGGCAAGCAATTTGCCAACTTTCCAGCGCATCAAATCGTCAAACCTGAAATTTTCAAAAGCAAATTCCACCCTGCGTTCGCGCCTGATCTCGAGGATAACACCTATGTTCGAGGTGACATTCGGGTATTGCAATTTCAAAGTAGGATCAGGGTTAGCGTTCGCCGCCAAAAGGTTAAGATCAGGCAAACCTGCCCTCCTTCTTAATAAGTTAACCGATTGGTCTAACTGGCTTTGGGTTAAAGTACCCAGTTCGGCCAGCGCCTCGGCATAGGTAAGTAATATCTCGGCATACCGGTACACCGGGAAATCCACACCATTTAAAGTGTTGTTATCCGTGCTGTTTACGTAGCCTTTTAGCTGGTGGTAACCTGTAAAGTTTTTATTTAAACGTTGAATGTATGGCGTTGCATCAGGTATCCTTACCCAGCCTGGATAAACCATGGTTTGCGCCAGGCGAGGGTCGCGGTTTTTAAACTCTTCAACAAAACCTTTATGAGGGTAATTAGGCACATCGGTAAAACGACTGCCATCTTTCATCAGGTAAGTTTGGATGAGATCTTTAGCCGGGGCCTGCTCATAATCGCCAAACACCGTTGAGTTAACGTTTTGGCCTTTGCCCTTGGTTAAATCAAAAATATTGGTCAGGATCACTTCGCTATTGCCAGTAAGGTCCTGGCTTGAAAATAAAACTCCATAATCCTGATCAGGCTTGCCTGTATTGTAAATTGCGAATTTGCCACCGGCAATAATCTCACCGGCAATCTTCGCAGCAGTTTCTAAAAATGAATTGGCAGATTCTTTCAGGCCAATTTCATCATGATATTTGCGGTAGGTTCCTTCATACAGTGCGGCCCGGGCGTATAAGGCGGCAACTGCCCATTTGCCCGGCGTACCAGTCGGAATGCTTTCCCTAACATTTTTATAAGCAAAGTCAAGGTCTGCCATCATGCTATCTGCAACCAGTTTGCGCGGGTCGCGGCCTTTATAGAGGTCCTTGCTTGAAGGGTCTAAAGTACCCGAGTACCAGGGCACGTCTGAAAAACGCTTTATCTTATCCAGGTAAAACCCCGCACGGTAATAACGGGCCAACCCTGCATAATGGTTTTTGATGGCCGGGGTAACCTGTGCCTTTTGGTAATTTTCAAGAAAATAATTGATGTTGCGCAATCTTGTCCACTCCCAGCCGGTAGTGATGTTTTGTGAATTGGCGCTTCCAAAGATAATATTCTTCACTTCAACGGCCGCTGTAGTGGCCACGTTATCCGAGCTCTGGTCATTAAGATAAGTACCGCGGTCCGGTTGGGACAGCAAGCCGTTTACGTATAAAGCCAGGTCCTCTTCGGTGTTGAAGAAAAGGTTAGGTGAAATTGAGGTTTGCGGAAAACGGTCCAGCCCGCCTTTTTTACAGGCCGCCAGCGTACTTACCGCCGCAATAAATAATATATATAGATACTTTTTCATTTTAATTTGATTTGAAATGTAATGAACACCAGGTTGTTAAAAGTCCAGGTTTAAACCCAAGGCATACCTGCGTTGGTAAGGATACGCCCAGGCACTTGGCCCCTGGTTAACAGCTTCCGGATCGATATATTTTTTAATGGCCGAAAATTCGTAGAGGTTCTCGCCGGAGGCGTAAAAACGCAGGCGGCTGATACCAACTTTCTTGGTCCATTTAGCCGGGATGGTATAACCTACAGATACGTTTTTAATACGCAGGTAAGCGCCATTCAGCAAATACTTTGTTTGCGGGATATCCAAACCGCTTCCATAGTTGGCATCGGCCAGCCATGATTGCAATACAGGATATTCTGAATTGGTATTGGCATCGGCAAGGCCGGCGGCGATATAAGATGCCGAGTGTTTAGCCCTTTGCTCGGGCGAATCGGCAGCGCCACGGTAATAGTTCAGGTTCCATGGGTATACGTTGGCATAAGGCTGCTGATATGGGCCCCAGAACAAGTAATGGTGAGGATAAAAATCTCTTTTCAAAACACCCTGCAGGAATATGGCCAGGTCAATACCACGCCAATCCATATTGATATTGGCACCAACAGTGTAACGATCTGTACTGTTACCTATCACCTTTAAATCTTTAGGATTTTTAGCGCTTAAGCCTGTTTCTATCTTACCGTTTCCGTCAAGGTCCTTATACTTAGGCCAGCCCTCTACGATGGATAAAGCGCCCCATGGAATAATGGCAGACTCATCAAGCTTGGCAATTTCGTCTTTGCTGCGGAACAAGCCGTCGTTTTCCAATCCCCAAATCTCGCCGATATCCTGCCCTACGCGGTAGTTAGAGAACAGGCCCTGGTCGTTTTGAAATTTGGTGATCTTAGATCTTGAATCGGCAACGAATATTTTAGCATCAAAGCTGAATGGTTTAGAACCGAGATCAAACCTATCGCGGTAGGAGATAGAAAATTCCCAGCCTTTGGTACGCAGGTCGGCAGCATTCTGGCGCGGCACACCAGTGCCCAATACGCCCGGAAGCTCCTGGCCCGCGGTTAACATCCCTTTAGTATCGCGGATGTAGTAATCAAAAGTAAGGGACAGTTTATCATTCAGTAAGCCGATATCGGTACCAAAGTTGCGGGTTGATACCCGTTCCCATGTATAAGTTTGCGGATCAACATTCAGGCCCGGCGCACCGTTAATAATCTGGTTTTGACCGGCACCGCCAATCAAATAACCTGATGTACCTGTAGCCAGCGACTGGATATAGCCAAAATCGCCTACGTTTTGGTTGCCCAGATCGCCATATGATGCCCGTAATTTAAATGTAGATATGGTAGGTGCCAGGGGTTTGAAAAATTCTTCAGAGCTTGCAATCCAGGCAGCAGAGGCTGATGGGAAAAAGCCCCACCTTTTGGTAACCGGAAAACGTGACGAACCATCATAACGTCCGGTTGCCTCAAGGATATACCTATTTTTAAAAGTATAGTTTAGCCTTGAAAATACACTGTTTGTAGCGTAAGCAGAGTAACCGCCGCTGGCGGTAGCCGTACCGCTGGTAAGCGACAGGTAAGGCAGCGAAGAAGAGATCAATACATCTTTACCGGCGTTTACGGTAGAATAGCTGTAATCTTCGCTGTTAAAGCCCACCATGGCGCTGAAAAAATGATCGCCCAGTGTTTTTTTGTAGGTTGAGTATACGTTAAAGGCGTTGTTATATAAATAACCGTTGCCTTCGCTTACCGATCCTGTTCCACCTTCCTCGCGGATATCGCCGGGACCGTAACCTATTTTATATTTTTTGGTATCGGTATGTGTTTTCCAAAGCTCACGCTTAAATGAAGCATCGGCATTCACCTGCAAATCGCCATTTAAAAACAAAGCGGTTGCGCTGGTAATATTCTGAAAACCGAACATGTTTTGAAGGTTGTTGCCGCCATCAGTAAGTTTGGCAGCCAACCTGCCTGCTGATGTATTAGCCCATGTACCATCAGGGTTGGTGGCTACATCGGTAGGCATCAGGTAATACAGGTCGGTAATGCTTGAATTTGGTAGCGCGCGTTTGGTTTGGTATATATTCAGGTTATTATCGATTTTAAGCCATGATACCGGCGAAAAACCAACCTTTGACCGCAGACCGTAACGGCTCCAGTAATCATCGGTTAATTTGTTCAAGCCATTGTCTTTAGTATAATCTGCTGACAGGTAATAAGTAAGGGGTTTGTTATTTACGGTGGCCCCTCCCGAGAATGTTAAGGTATGGCTTTGAGATGAACTGGCATCGTTAAAAAAGTATTTATACCAATCATTACTGCCCATGTATTCCCATTTGGTTGGGTCGGCCGGGTTAATGCGGGTATCTGCAATTGAAGGGTTATCCGATCTTTCTTTGGCCCAGCGGTAATACTCATCCGAATAATTCACATAATCCCATGGTGTATTGTCAGTAGAGGTTTCCAGCACCCTCGAAAAAATGTATGGGTCGGTTACAGGTTTAGGCAACAAGGTTGGTTTAGCCCATGATGTATACGTATTATAGCTAATGGTATTATGGCCTGCAACACCTTGCTTGGTAGTTACCAGGATCACACCAAATGCTGCCCGGGCACCATAAATAGCAGCCGATGCCGCGTCACGCAAAACGGTAAACGAAGTAATATCCGAAGGTGTTAAACGAAGCAGGTCATCATAACTTGTCGCCGGGATATTATCTATTACAACAAGTGGTGAACCGCCGTTAATTGATGTATAACCCCTGATATTGATAGTAGGCACAGTACCTGGCGCACCACCCGGATAGGTGATATTTAAGCCCGGACTTAGGCCCTGCAAGCCCTGGATGGCATTGGCAAGCGGCCTTGATTCCAGCTGTTTTCCTGAAATTTGGTCAATAGCACCGGCAATGTTGATCTTTTTCTTGGTGCCGAAACCGACGACAACCACCTCGTTCAGGTTGGCAAAATCATCTGATAGGGAAACGTTGATTTTGGTTTGCCCGTTAAGTGGGGTTTCTATAGGCTTGTAGCCCATAAATGAAAAAACCAGCACGGCGTCTGGTTTCAAATCATTAAGCGTGTACGCGCCATTTTTGTTGGTAGCGATACGAACGTTTGTGCCTTTTACATTAATGTTTACACCGGGCAGCGTTTCTTTTGTTTTTGCATCAGATACGATACCCGTTACGGTAATTCCCTGAGCAAAGCCACCGGCCGAAATGAGCAGGAGAAGGAAGATCCAAAGTAGCTTTTTTTTCATTTGATTGATAGTTAATCTTTAATTAGACGCGGGTCATTTTTAACCGCCGACTAAATTCCTTATCCGATATTAATACGAGGTTAAGCGGGGATTAATAAATTGATTGAACAGTCAATCAATTTATTAATAATTTGATGATGCAGATTTCTTTTTAGTAGTATTGCAGCAAAATCGCTACAAGCCATGGGCCGCAAAAGTCTTAAAGAAGAAAGACAACTGGAGATCATTAAAATGTTTTATGAAGTAGCCAAAAAGGAGGGCTATGAAAACACCTCGATAGCAAAAATTGCCAAGGTTATGGATGTTAATCCGAGCCTCATTTTGCATTACTTTGAAACCAAGGAAGACCTTACTTACGCACTTATCGATCATATCCTGGAAAGTTATTTATCAATATATACGGTTAAAGGCAAAGAACAGACAACTATAGAAAACCTTCAAAATACAGTAGAGGCACTGTTTTCGAAGGAGTGGAACCTGCTTTTTGACGACGGGCTTTTTTATACTTTTTACGCCTTGGCTTTCCGCGAAGAAAAAATTAAATCGAAATACAAGATCATCCTCGATTCGTTACGGCAGGGTTTGGCGGCTATTATTGAACAATGCAATGCAAATGGGCTAACCGCAGTAAAGGATCCACAAACCGCAGCCGACTTTATTTTTGTATTGGTTGACGGGGCTTATTTTTATCTATCACTTGAAAATGACGCAGCGGCCTATAGCGAAAGGCTCAATTACTATAAACAGAAGGCCTATGAGTTTTTAGGCATACCTCATTTATCGGTTTCTTAACTGCCGGCCAAGGGCATACATGCCTATAAACATCCATAACACATTTGCGGCCGCGTTGGGCAAGTCCTGTGCGTTAACGGCAGCGGCTGCCAGGCAAAGGCCCCCAAGAATATTGAGAGCCTGAAATATCCTCGATTCGGCTTTTAATACCTTCATGCTCAGCAGCAAATAACCCAGGGTACAAAAAATCACACCCAACCAGCCTATGCTTATAAATATCATTTTCGACATACCTCAATACCTGCTAAAATTTGGACAAAGGTTATAAAAATGATGTTAAATTAATTTGAATTTATGTGTAGTATCCGCTCGTAGGTAATGGAATCGTAAAAAGCACATACAAATGATTAAGGGAAGAAATACGCCTAAAAGCGTAATGGGTCATTTTCGTACAGAAATGGCCTTTTTTTGCTGTATTGCCGTGAGGGAATTATCAAAAAAATAAACTCTTGAAGTAGAATGTTCCATTGTTGAGAAACACAATTCTTTGTTTTGATTTTTTGTTATTTTAGTAAACATAACTATGCAAAAAAAACTACTAGTTATCGTTATGCTCCTTCCACTATTTATAGCATCTTACGGGAGACCCAAGACTAAACAAATAGCGGATTCATCCCTTAATGTCGTAACTTTTGTAACGGCGGATACAACTAGCATTAATATTTTGCTCGAATCGGCATATAACCAACTTGATAAATCCGGAAAATCTAATATTGACATTGATAGCGCTGCTATTTTTCTGGACCGGGCTAACCGACTTAATAATCGATCAAAATTTAAAAAGTTTACCGGGGAAATCCTTCTCTTAAAGTCTCGTATAGAAAGAGAAAGAGGCCATAGATCTCGTGCTATCGCACTTGCAGGAGAGGCAACTGGAGTGCTAAAAAAGGAAAACAATTCGTTGCTATTGGCACAAGTCTACATAGAAATTGCGCAGAATTACAACCAGTTTGACTCGCAGCAGCTTCTTGAGAGAATAAATCTGATTCAACAAGGGATTCAATACTTTCGTCAGACCGCGAAAACTAAGAAACATACCCTGCTAAAAGCGAATGCGTTGAACCAGCTTTCACAGTTGTATGTACAAGTTCCAGATTACACTCGGGCTTTAACTATAGCGCAGGAGGCCCTGGAAAGCTACCAGTCTGTCAATTATTCGCAAATACATTCGATTTATGATCTGATAGCGTTAATACACTATCTCCGAAATGATTTAGAAAAAGCCATTAAATATGAGTTGATAGCTCTCAGAACGGCCGAATTGCTTAAGGATAGCACAATGAAGCGAGGTGATATTGAAAATTTTACAGGAATGATTTATTTCACATTGGGGCAGAAGGAGAAAGCAATGCCCTTTTTTATTCGAGCTTTAAAATTCGCGGAAATAAATAATGATGAAAATTATATTAAAACGCTTTTTGCTAACATCGTAAGCAACTATATTGAATTAAACAAGCCCAAAGAAGCACTTAAGTTTGCAAAAAGTGTACCACATAAATATTTAGCTCAATCTGGAAAAGAGTCTGATTCATTCGTTCCTTTAGCCTATATGCAAATTTATATAGCTCTCAATCATTTAAAAGAAGCCAAGACCTATCGCGATCAATTGATTGAACTTTTGAACCGAAAAGCTTTCCAGCCGGGCCTTAAAAGTAATTTAAATACTGAGCTTGCCAAGTTTTATTTAGCGTCGAAAAATTACTCCGAGGCATTAAGATATTTGAAATTAAATGAGAAAATAACTACAAAAAGCCCGCATCAAACACTTGCAAACTACCGATTATGGCATGCGGTAGATACCGCAATGCACAATTACAAAGACGCCAATACGCACTTTTTAAAATTCTTTGCCATCCACGACTCTTTGTTTAATGAAAAAAAAAGCAAACAAATTCAGCAATTACAGGTGCAATATGAGAGCGAAAAAAAAGAAAGTGAAATTAAAATAAAAGATCAACGGATACTTTTTTTAACCGCAAGTGACCGGCTCCAAAAAGCGGAGCTAACTAAAACCAGATTAATCAAAGATGTAACTATAGCAGTTATCTCCTTTCTTTTAATTATCACTGCCCTTATCTATAAGCAATACCGAAGTAACCAGAAGATTAATAAAATAATGCTTCAGACCCAGGAAACCACCCTAAGCCAAAATCATCTGATCAACCAAAAAAATCTCGAACTCCAGTTTTTGGTCGAAGAGAAAGAATGGCTGCTCAAAGAAGTGCATCACAGGGTCAAGAACAACTTACAAACCATTATTTGCTTACTGGAATCGCAGGCAGCATACTTGGAAAATGACGCACTTAAAGCAATTGAAACCAGCCAGAACAGAATTTATACCATGTCGCTAATTCATCAAAAGCTATATCAGTCAGAAGATATCCAAACAATCGATATGGCTCTATATATCCCCGAATTAATCCAATATCTAAAAGATAGTTTTAATATCGCCTCTTATAAAGTCTCCTTTCGGGTGCGTATCGACCCGATCAGTCTTGACGCTGTAATTGCTATTCCCTTGGCCCTAATTATTAATGAAGCTATAACTAATTCGATTAAATATGCATTTCCAGGCGATGTACGTGGGGAAATATCAATATTACTGGAGAATCTGGGCGAAAAAGTAAAATTTGAGATCTCCGATAATGGCATCGGTATGACGAAAGATGATGAAGATTTCAGTCCAAACTCACTCGGTTTCCAATTGATTAGAGGGTTGACAAAAGAGATTAATGGGACTGTTAACATTGACAGTAACATAAGAAAAGGTGTCAAAATATCAGTGTTGTTCAGAAAGGACTTATCTGGCAATCGGGATTTCACATCGCCGGAGGGCATGACGGCTTAGTAACATTGGTCAGCTTATGCTTAATAGCAGTTTAAAATTGGACATTCCGCATGCTTGCCCATTCTATTCCGTGCCCATTAGACCAATGAATCGTGTAGATAATTCAAATATCTAATTCAGAAAGATAGCATGGTCAAAGTGTAACGGAACGCTCTGAACTATTTTGCGGAACGCGTTGATCAATGGCCCCGGAATATCGCCTTAGCACCAAAAGCGCAAGGCGGATGAAAGGTAAAGGCCGATGAATTTTGCATTAGCTGTCCCTGCCTGTACAAATTTCGAACTTTTTAAGCTTAAAATCGCGATTTTAAAGGCATAAAAAAACTTCTTAGATTTTTCTAAGAAGCTTTTCGTTTCTGTGGTACTAACCGGGATCGAACCAGTGACACAAGGTTAAATAAGGAATTTTTATTTGACGCGCTTGTATATTTCTACAGATTGGCCATTTGTTGCACTATTAATCACCTGGGTATATTCGTCATGACCATTCATCGTTACTTTAACAGTAAATTTATTACCCTGAAGAAGCCGGTAATTTGATATTTGCTCTTCTTCCCTAAGTGTGTCATTACTAAAAGTAAATACTCCAGTACCAAATCCATTTTTAAAGATGGTCTTTTCCTTATTCTGAGCGAACCTGTGGACGAAAATAAAATGTCCTCCCCAGAATATTTTATACTGCGTTACATCAGTTGGGATCGTGTCCTTGCCTTTTATTGTATAGGTTTTTTCCATTTTCCATAAACCATCAAGCGCAGAACTATCCGCTGGCGGGAATTTTTTATAATCTTCTTTCAATGCATATTTTACACCTTTTACTGTGGCAAAGTCGGGAATTACCTGGCCATAACCACCAGGTTTTTTTGTAACCTCAATATTATAAGTTAGGGATGAGTCGAGCGCTCTGCTGGTGTAAATACTATGTTCCTTAAGTCGGTTAGCCGAGTCAAGTGTGTAAGTACCCACACCAAACCCAACAGACGAGTCTGGTACTATACTGGCATATAAATAGTTATGATCTGTATAGATTTTAATTTGCGTTCGTTTAATAACAGAGTCTTTGTCTCCTCGATCGAGCACTTGTTTTTCAAGTTCATATACACCGGACAGGCCTGCCTCGGAAGACTTCTCTTTTTTCTTACATCCAAAAATCAAGAAGCTAAATAAAGCTGCGAAAATCAAAATCTTATTCATAATGCTTAAGGTTTAATATGATATAGGAATTTATTTCGTCTGGTGGAGGTTTTTATTTGGCGGTTGATAACTTAATCATCTTAGTAAAAGAGCCAAGTAAGGACAAAATAAATGCCTAAAATTTTACCACCATAAATAATACAATTGGTTACCTAAACTTACAAATAATATATATCATAAACAATTTGTTAGCGAATTATTAAAAGTTTGCTAATGAGTTATTTAGAGACAAAAAAATCATCTAATTAGATACGGGGCGATGTGAATTTTCGGACTGATCTCAAAAAAAGCGTTGCATGTCAGGAAAGGCGGTTAAACGCAAAAAATCCCCTTAGCGTTAACTAAGAGGATTTCTGTTTCTGTGGTACCAACTGGGATCGAACCAGTGACACAAGGATTTTCAGTCCTTTGCTCTACCATCTGAGCTATGGTACCAAACCGTTCCCGTGATTGGGGAGTGCAAATGTAGCCTTTTTTTTATGTTTGAAAACTTTTTTTTGAAAAAAGTTTGATTCGATGCGCCTGTTTTAAATAAGTGTACAGGTAATCAGCTAATTAATTTTCAAATATTTTTTCATTCTCAAAACATTTCGCGCTTTAAACAATTCATTTAACTTTGATAAAATTACTATGCACGCATAATGATTGCTCAACTTATATTTATTATCATCCTGGCAGCGGCCGTTTACTTCTTCGGCAAAAATGTGTCTAAAATAAGGCGCAATATTTTGCTGGGTAAGGAGATCGACCGTAACGACCAGCCCGCCTTACGCTGGAAGGTAATGGCCAAAGTAGCCTTAGGACAAACCAAAATGGTTAAGCGCCCCGTGGCGGCGATCATGCACTTTTTTATTTATGTGGGGTTTGTCATTATAAACCTTGAAGTGCTGGAGATCATGATTGATGGTGTTTTTGCCTCTCATCGCATTTTTGCGCGCCCACTTGGTGGTTTATATGGTTTTTTAATAGGCAGTTTTGAAGGCCTTGCGGTACTGGTGTTTACGGCATGTATCGTTTTTTTGTGCAGGCGTAATGTGGTGCATTTGAAAAGGTTTACCGGTACAGAAATGACCCAATGGCCGAAATCTGACGCTAACTATATCCTCATTACCGAGATACTGCTCATGACGGCTTTCCTGACCATGAACGCGGCCGATTATAAATTGCAATTACTGCATTTTGGTCACTACGTCACCGCCGGGAGTTTTCCGGTGAGTTCATTGCTGGCACCTTTACTGCCTGATAGCGCTTCGGCATTGGTGATTACCGAACGGGTTTGCTGGTGGTTCCATATTGTGGGGATCTTGTGTTTTTTAAATTACCTGCCATATTCAAAGCATTTTCATATCCTGCTGGCGTTTCCGAATACGTATTATTCAAACCTGAACCCCAAAGGTAGATTTACCAATATGGCATCGGTTACCAACGAGGTGAAAGCCATGCTTGACCCTTCTTTCGTGCCTGAAAATACCGGCGAGCCCGGTCGTTTCGGCGCAAAAGACGTAACCGACCTTACCTGGAAAAACCTGATGGAGGCATATACCTGTACCGAATGCGGCAGGTGTACTTCGGTTTGCCCGGCCAATATTACGGGAAAGCTGCTCTCGCCCCGTAAGATCATGATGGATACCCGCGATCGGATCACCGAGATCGGTAATAACATTGATAAGCATGGCAAAGACCACCAGGACGATAAATCGTTGCTTGATAACTACATTACCCGCGAAGAGCTTTGGGCTTGTACCAGTTGTAATGCCTGTGTTGATGCCTGCCCGGTAAATATCAATCCGCTGGAGATCATAACTGAAATGCGCCGTTACATTGTGATGGAAGAATCGCAGGCCCCGGCAAGCTTAAACAATATGTTTAGCAATGTAGAGAACAACGGTGCCCCCTGGAAATACAGCCAGGCCGACAGGTTTAACTGGGCGGAGGAATAAATTCATTAAGTCATTTGTCATTAAGTCATTGTATGGTGGCTAATGACTTAATGACGAAATGACCCAATGACTAATTTATGAGTGAAATAAAGATACCAACCATGGCCGAAATGGCTGCACAAGGTAAAGAACCTGAGATATTGTTTTGGGTTGGATGTGCCGGCAGTTTTGATGAACGAGCCCGCAAAATTACGCGTGATATATGTAAAATATTGCAGCACGTGGGTATTAGCTATGCAGTTTTAGGTACTGAAGAAAACTGCACCGGCGACCCTGCCAAGCGGGCAGGAAATGAGTTCCTGTTCCAGATGCAGGCCATGATGAATATCCAGGTGCTGGATGGTTATAACATTAAAAAAATAGTTACCGGCTGTCCGCATTGTTTCAATACTATAAAAAACGAGTATCCCGGGTTGGGTGGAAATTACGAGGTGATCCATCATACACAGCTCATTCAGGGGCTGATAAACGATGGTAAGCTCAAAGCTGAGGGTGGAGAAAGCTTTAAGGGAAAAAGGATCACCTATCATGATCCCTGTTATTTGGGGCGAGGAAATGATGTTTACGAAGCCCCACGCGCGGCATTGGAAATATTGGATGCCGAACTGGTAGAGATGAAACGCTGCAAATCAAATGGTTTGTGCTGCGGCGCAGGCGGTGCGCAAATGTTTAAAGAACCGGAGCCGGGCAAAAAGGACATCAATATTGAGCGTATTGCTGATGTTATGGAGACCCAAGCTCAAGTGGTAGCTGCTGCCTGCCCGTTTTGTATGACCATGCTTACCGATGGGGTAAAAAATCAGGATAAGGAACAAGAGATCCGGGTACTTGACATTGCCGAGATAACGGTTAGGGCGAATGGTTTATAAATATGTTATCGAAAAAACTACTTTGTTATATTTTGCTATTTCTGGTGACAGCTTTCAGCACTGTGGCGAAGGGCGATGTTCTGATTTGTCAAACAAACAAAAGTACTCCGGAAGAGGAGCGGTTATTAGATAAACTATTCAAATTAGTCGAGGTAAAAAGACTCGATAAAGAGTTGAAGAAATACAAAGCAAACGCTTCGTTGATAGTGTGGGCATCGCCGACTGTTGAAAATCCTTATTATGAAGTTTCAGCAGGTTACAACGGGCCTGACCGGTATGAAACGAGTTACATGTTCAAAATAAAGAATGTCGATGTTAATAAGGTCAGTATTGAACCTTTTTTAAAAGTTTTGGATGGGGCATCCGGCGATTTCATATCCTTAGCAAAATTCAGAAAGAAGCATAGGAATTAGATTGCTATAGACTTTTCATCCTGAAATAATTTAATGCGATCTTCAGGCTATCAAATCTCGTGGTATTCATATTGTGTACCGGTAAACCAAGTGAAGTAGCCATCGAATCGATATTGCCTGCAGGGTCTTCGTAGGTTTGCACAATGATATCATCTGTTTGGGTATTAAATTTGAGTGTACCCGTTGTGTCGCTGCCCAGGTAATCAACATTGGTTAAGCGATGCAGGTTAAAAGAAAAATACTCCTGTTTACCCTGTTGATAAGTTTTCCTCAAACGTAAAAAATAATCACCGGTGAGGGTTATCTCCCACTTTTTCAGATTGATATCGGGCGTTGGGTTGAATGAGTTACTGAGGCATTTATTGCTCCAGTTTAGCCATTCCTGTTCGCTCATTTCGGTTTTAAAACCATAATTTAGCGCAATAAGGGCAAAAATTGATGTAATGAGCGCTGTTTTCCCGATTGCCGGAATAATTGATGTTTTCATGACAACAAAATGTAACCCGAAGTTAATAAATTGATATTTTTGTAAATGAAATTTTCTCCACAGTCAAGAGTTTGGATCTATCAGTCGGACAGGAAATTGAGCGATCAGGAAGTACAGCAAATACAGCCCGAGCTGGACAGGTTTACCACTAATTGGACAGCCCACAACAACCAGTTACAAGCGAAGGGCGAGATCAGATATAATCGTTTCTTTATATTGATAGTTGATGAAAGCCAGGCAGGTGCCAGCGGATGCTCTATCGATAAATCGGTTCATTTTATGCAGCAGGTGCAGCAGCATTTGGGTATCAACCTTTTCGACAGGTTTAATTTGGCTTACCGTGATGGTGAGGAAGTACTTTCATTGCCCCGTCATGGCTTTGAGGATAAATTGAAAGACGGAAGCATCAATAAACAAACCATAGTTTACAATAACTTGGTACAAAATTTAACCGAGCTCGAAACCAAATGGGAAGTGCCGTTTAAGGATAGCTGGCATATCCAGTTGTTCCGCGATATTGTAACAGCATAATAAAATAAGCACTAATTTTTTCGAATTAAAGCGAATTACACAAATTCTTAATTTGAAAAAAAATTCGTGTAATTCGCTTTAATTGTAAAAGGACTGCAAGTCATTCGTGTTAAAATAATTATTTTTTCTTAGCCGGTGTGATGATCGGTTTTACAACGTCTTTTTTACCTGATTGATAATCGGAAGGGGCTTTGCTGTTGCCTTCGGCGGCAGGTTTCTTTTTTTCTTTGGTAGATTGTTTGTTCTTGCTCATGATTTTTATTTTAATGTTTGATTTCTTAGCGGATTATTGATATTTGTATCCGTTAATAGTGATAGCGGCAGGACGAAATGAAACGGACGGTATATACTGCCCGGTGGTGAGGAGGGAAACGGATCGCTTTAATTTTAAAACGTATATCTTTACACGTATTATTAATGCGTTTGAATTAAAGGTATGGGTTTTAAAGCACATAACCCGTAAAGAAACAGCGATTTATATTATATAAAATTTAATGTAGCGCTGCACGCATAAATGCTTAGCTTTGCGATAAATTTTTGATACAAACTATTTATACCATACTTTATAAAATAAGCTAAAAATGAAAGGCTTCATCTCAACAAAAACTTACGGATTTTTAAACTATGTTGTTGCCCTGTTAATGATCTCATCATTATGGACTTTTGATACACTTCATGTTGGCGGCGCAGCTTTGTTCCTGCCGTTAATAATTGGCTGGTTACAACTGATCATGGCTATCTTCGCTAAAAACGAAATGGGCTTTATCAAACAGTTTCCTATGGTTATGCACAATGTAGGTGACGTAATTATGGGTTCATTTTTATTTTGCTCGCCATGGGTTTATGCTTTTTCACCTAAACTGGTTGCTCCGCAATTGATTTTTGGCGCATACCTTTTAATTGTAGGCTGCTTTACCAAAGGCTCGCCGTTTATTAACCCTCAGGTTGAAGAAGATCATGGTGTAAGCTATAACGCTTAATCCTTTTTCTTAAAAAGATATAAAACAAAAGAGGCGCTCAATACGAGCGCCTCTTTTGTTTTATATGCCAAGCTCTTTGGCTTGTTGCTCTTCGCGCTGATTGCGCATGATTTTTGTAAAGCCCCGATGGTTATGTTCCTCATCAAATAAAGGGAAAACAAGTCCGCTGCCCCAAAAACGTGTGCTATCCTTGCGTACGTGATAGCGTTCATCAATTGCGCGCCCCAGACTCAGCGCTTTTTTTAATTCGATTTCGGGTTTGCCTTCGGCAACATCTTCGGAGGTAAAAAAAATCCGGGCGTTCAGACCTAAAACTTCTTGTTCGGTATAACCAAGCACCTTTTGAGCGCCGATATTCCAACTGTTAATGTCTCCGTTCTTATCGGTGGTGATAACCGCGTAATCTTCCAGGCTGTCCAGTACCTGTCTGAAAAAATCCTCGCTCATTCTAAAATAAGTATCGTCGAAAAGGTCCTGGCCGGTTATGGCGTCATCGAAAGTTTGGTATTCGATAAAAATAGTGGTTTTGTCAACGCCGCATACAAGCTGCATCGGTTCGCGGGTAATACGATAAAATGTTTCGTAGCCCGAAGGCAAATTATTAAGTTCGGGTTTGGCTTTAACCGGTACAAGGGTGATGTCGATAATTTCTTCGGTCTGCTGGTTTACAGTTACTTTTACCAGTACATATTCATAGCCTTTTTCAATCAGATCGCCAAGTAGCTGTGAGGTTAACGGAGTGCGCATTTGTGATAAATTAATCCTTTAAAAGCTTTAATCACAAAAATGACACCAGTTATAACGTTTGAGCAGGCAGTTCGGTTCAAATACAGCTAAAACACCTCGTTTAGCCCAAGAAAGAAACCGCTTGAGCCGTACGCACCCCTGCCATAATCTATACAAAGATTTGAGCGGGTGTATTTATTAAACAACAGCCTCAAGCCTGCGCCTCCGCCGGGTTCCCAATATCTGAATAGTTTTATACGTTGCTGGTTATTGGCTGTTTCTGCATTAATAAACGCAACGCCACTAAGCAACTTATTGTCTGTTAACGGAAACCGGTATTCGGCCTCGTTATATACAAACGACATGCCTTTAAAGCGACCTATTATAAATGCCCGTCCTATGCGTCCGTAGGCATCGCTGCCGGTGCCGGGCAGTTCGAGATAGGGGAGTGAGCCGCTAAGCAGGTAGTTTGACCAGTGCCATATTGCGAAAACATGCTCGGGGTTAGTTTTCGAAAGGCTCCAGTATTTTCTGAACTCCAATTTAATTTGCATAGCATCACGGTTGCTGCCCAGCCAGGTTTGGTTGCTGCGCAAAACAATATCGGCATAAATACCCCTGAAAGCGCGGTTAGGCTGGTCGCGGGTATTGAACTGGAAATTTAAAAGCAAGCCGTTGGCCTGGTAAGAGTTTACCGGGAATCCATTACGAATGCTATACCGGTAATTATGGGTTTGGCTGATGGGAATATCCTTACGGTCATCATCAATATGGCTGTAGTAGTTGAAGCTTAGTCCAGCGCCAACGTATATGCTATTGGCCAGTTTACGGTAAATACGTTCATTGGCTTTGATATAAACATACCTGATAGGGAAAGCATCGGGATTATTTTCAAAGTGAGTATTGTTCATGAAAAAGCTGCCCTCGCCAAAGCTGCGCCTGCCGGTACCAAGGCCATTATCCATAGCAACAGTTTTACCTATTTGTATGGTACCCTGTAGGTTCCACTTGTTCCCGGCCGAGAAAGCGTTTTGTTTAAATTCAAAAGTGGACAGCCCGCCTGTTGACAGGTAAAAGCCTGCATTGATTACCGATAGCGTTGTGTTTGATGGATCGCCAAAATATTTCCCTCCCGATGAAATTACCCCTGCCGCGAATCCCACACTCGGATTATAGGCGGCCGATGGCAATATCGACCAGTAAGTATGGCTTTGTGGCTGAGTAGTTGTTGTTGCTGATTTACTGCTTTTACCACTGAATATAGAAGCTAAGATGCCGTTGGCATCTACTTGTGATTGCAAAGAATCAACCGGATCGGCCAGGGTTTGGGCAAAGAGATTGCCGGTACATAAAAGTACAAACAAGGTTAAGGTAAGCCGGTAAACAGCGGGGACCAATAGTTAGGGGTTTATTAGCGTTCCTGCTAAGATATTTATATCATCTGAATGTAAAAAACTTATTACAAAATAAAACGCTCGTATAATAGAACCTTAATCTGTGTTAGGGATAGTAGCGGATACCGGCCACGAGCGTAATGCCTGCAGGCGTATGAGCGGATAGCCCGGCCGCAGGCAACACCATTATTTCTTTTTAAAGGTTACTTTTTGAACAAGTTTGGTATTAAATAAAAAGCAGGAATGAGACAGTGGTTAAAATTTATTTCAAGAACATTGCTGTTAGTTGTTTTGGCTGTTGGTGTATTTTTAACCTCGTGTACACCAAAAGAGGAAAAGTAAGCGAAATAGTACATTTAAACACTGCGGAAATGACTGAAGCTGATGATAGTATTATTGACTCCTCTATGGGTCCGAGCTTTATATCTGCCTATTTATGTGAAATAAAGGGCGGTTCAAAGGATGATTCTATTCCATGTGCAGATGTATACGTTTGCAAGTCATTTAAACGCGATTCGATTTTAGGCGATACTGTTATAATTCTTGATACGCGACTGAGAAAAGAAATTTCAGGCAATCCAGATATATACTGGACCGGGCTTCAAAAAGCAAAGAATCATAGAGTTTGCAAAATAGCTGTACCGCCGGATCAATTAAGCAAGATCAAAAAGTACCCTTATAAATATGCACAGGTAACATTAATTACCGACGATTGAGCAAGGGGGGAATTAAAGGCGATAGTTTATTATTTTAGGTCGTAATAATGGTGTCGCTGTTTTAGTTAAAGAGGTAAGACAAATAAAATCCAGCCCATCCTTAAATCCCTCCAAATCCCGGTTCAGACAATCTGTAATATTTTCCTTAAAATCTATTTGCTAATAAGATAATTAACCCTATCTTTGCAGTCCCGAAAATACGGGGTATAATAAACGTTTAAACAATTTAATTTAAAGCAAGTGAATACGTTAAGTTACAAAACTGTCTCAGCCAACAAAAAAACCGTTAACAAACAATGGGTTGTTGTTGACGCGGAAGGCGAGATTTTGGGGCGCTTGTCCACTAAGATCGCAATGATCATCCGTGGTAAAACCAAGCCTGATTTTACCCCAAACGTAGACTGTGGTGATAATGTGATCGTTATCAACGCAGACAAGGTAAAACTGACCGGAAACAAACTAAGCGACAAGGTTTATGTTCGTTACACTGGATATCCAGGTGGTCAGCGTTTTATTTCTCCTAAGGAGTTATTGGCGAAACATCCAACGCGCATCATTGAGAAAGCGGTACGTGGTATGTTACCTAAAAATCGTTTGGGCAAAGCATTATTCGGCAATTTGCATGTATATGCAGGTGCTGAGCATCCTCATGCTGCGCAAAACCCAACAGCCATTTAATTTTTAATTTTTAAGGAGAAAAAAAATGCCAACAACTAACACTTCAGGCAGAAGAAAAACAGCCGTTGCCCGCATCTACCTTACAGAAGGAAATGGTGCGATCATCGTTAACGGTAAAGATTACAAAGAGTATTTCCCTACTTTGCCATTGCAATACATCGTTACTCAGAGCACTGAGGTTTCTGGTAGCACCGGAAAATTTGATGTTAAAGCAAACGTTGCAGGTGGTGGTGTAAAAGGACAGGCAGAAGCCGTTCGTTTAGCTATCGCTAAAGCTATTGTTGAACTTGATGCTGAAAAGAAACCAGCGTTACGTGCTAAAGGCTTAATGACCCGCGATGACCGTATGGTTGAGCGTAAGAAACCAGGTCGCAGAAAAGCACGTAAGAGATTCCAATTCAGTAAACGTTAATCACAGGAGGACAACAAAATGGCAAGAACAACTTATCAGGATTTACTGGACGCTGGTGTACACTTTGGTCACCTTACCCGCAAATGGGATCCGAAAATGTCACAGTACATTTTCATGGAGCGTAACGGTATCCACATTATCGATTTAAATAAAACCTTAACTAAGGTTGAAGAAGCTGCTGCAGCTATAAAACAAATTGTAAAATCAGGCCGTAAGGTATTATTCGTAGCTACAAAGAAACAAGCGAAAGATATCGTTGCCGATTATGCAAAAAGCGTAAACATGCCATACATCACCGAGCGTTGGTTAGGTGGTATGTTAACCAACTTTGCTACTGTACGTAAGTCGATCAAAAAGATGTCAAACATCGATAAATTGACTAAAGACGGTACTTACAGCAACCTTTCTAAAAAAGAGCGTCTGATGATTCAGCGTGAGCGTATAAAATTAGAAACCCTTTTAGGTGGTATCTCTGATTTGAACCGTTTACCGGCTGCGTTATTCCTGATCGACGTTAAGAAAGAGCACATCGCGGTTTCAGAAGCATTGAAGTTGAACATCCCTACATTTGCTATGGTTGATACCAACTCTGATCCTTCAAACATCGACTTCCCGATCCCTGCGAATGACGACGCTACAAAATCAATTTCATTGATCACCAGCATCATCATCAAAGCTATCGAAGAAGGTTTAGATGAGCGTAAACGCGAGAAAGAAGACGAAGCAGAAAAAGAAGCAGTAGCTGCAAAAACCAAAGCTGATGCTCCTGAAGTTAACGAAGGCGGTAAAAGAACCCGTAAAGTTGCTGAAGTAGCTGCTGAAGGCGAAGCTGAAACTCCAGCTGCTGAAACAGAAGAATAATCTTCCTTGTTAATCCCCCTGGGATACACAAAAAATTATATTAATTCTCTCACCTCAACAAGGGGTGGGAGATTTTTAATATTAAAAATAGTTGCGGGTTACAGTAGCATAACACCATAACGGTAACTTGTAACCCGATAAAAAAAATCTTAAAACTCAAAAAAACATGTCTACAGTACAAATTTCTGCAGCCGACGTAAACAAACTGCGCCAGCAAACCGGTGCCGGTATGATGGATTGCAAAAAAGCATTAACCGAAACTAACGGTGATTTTGAAGCAGCTATCGATTTTTTAAGGAAAAAAGGTGCTAAAGTTGCAGCAAGCCGTCAGGACAGGGAATCAAACGAAGGTGTTGTTATTGCACGTACTTCGGCTGATTTTAAAACCGGTGTTATCATCGAGCTTAACTGCGAAACTGACTTCGTAGCTAAAAATGCTGAGTTCGTTGCTTTTGCAGGTGAAATTGCTGATAAAGCAGTTGAAGCAAAACCAGCTTCAATTGAAGAGCTTTACGCCCTTGAACTTGGTGGTGTTAAAATTGGTGATGCTATCATCGAAAAAACAGGTAAAATCGGTGAAAAAATCGGTGTATCTAAATATGAAGTAGTTAGCGGTGAAAAAGTTGTTGCTTACATCCACGGTAACTTCCGTTTAGGTGTATTGGTTGCTTTAAGCGCTGATGGTGCAGGTGCCGAAGATGCCGGTAAAGACGTAGCAATGCAAATTGCCGCTATGAACCCTATCGCTTTGGATAAAGACGGTGTTGATGCTTCAGTAATTGAGCGTGAGCTTGAAATTGCTAAAGAGCAGATCCGTGCAGAAGGTAAACCAGAAGCAATGGTTGAAAAAATTGCTGCCGGTAAACTGAATAAATTCTACAAAGACTCAACCCTGTTAAACCAGGAGTTTGTGAAAGATTCTTCTAAAAGCATTTCACAATTCCTTGACTCGGTTGAAAAAGGCCTTACAGTAACCGCCTTTAAGCGGGTAGCTTTAGGAGCTTAATCATATTATCCCCCGATGAAAATCGGGGGATTTTTTTTGCCCTTTTTGTTTTTAATGAACCCCGTCATTGCGAGGTACGAAGCAATCCCCGATATGCAGAGCCACTCTGTAGAGTTCGCGATTGCTTCGTACCTCGCAATGACGTAAAACGAAGAATCATGTCTATCCTCGCCCTTCACAACCTTAAACTCATCTCTTCCGGCACTATTGCCGAAGGAAAAGCCGTTTTAATCTCAAACGGTATCATCACTGATATTATTGATGAAGCTGCCATCCCAACAGATGCTGTAAAGAAAGACCTGAATGGCGCATACCTTGCCCCGGGGTTTATCGATCTGCAGATCTACGGTAGTGGCGGGAAGCTTTTTGCCGGTACACCTGCTGTTGAAGCGCTTGAACAACTGGAAAATGACCTGCTAAACCAGGGCACTACAGGCGTGTTTGCCACTATTGGTACCAATACGAATGATATTGTGGAAGCTGGTATTGAGGCCGCTAAGATCTACCGTGAAAAAAGCAAAGGTGCTTTCTGGGGATTACATCTGGAAGGCCCATATTTAAACCCCGCCAAGAAAGGTGCCCACCCTGAAAAATTTATAAAAAAGGCTACCCTTGCTGAAGTTAAAGGTTGGCTTGAAAAAGCTGACGGTGTTATTAAAATGATCACTATTGCGCCCGAGCTACAGGATCAGGAAGTGATTGATTATTTATATGAGCAGGGTGTTATCATATCATCAGGCCATAGCAACGCTACTTATGCCGAAGGTAAATCATTTTTGAAGAAACCGGTACAGGCAGTTACGCATTTGTTTAACGCCATGCCATCCATGCATCACCGCGAGCCTGGTTATATTCCAGCTATTTTTGAAGAGCGTCCGTATACCAGTATTGTGGCCGACGGCATCCACGTTGATTTTGCCATGGTGCGTTTGGCTAAACGCGAATTGGGTGATAAACTTTTTCTGATCACCGATGCGGTTACTTCAACTAAAGAAGGCGCTTACCAGCATGAGCTTAGGGGTGATAGGTATACTATGCCCGATGGTACACTTTCAGGCTCATGCCTTACCATGCTTAAAGCGGTAGAAAACTGCGTTAAATTAGTGGGGATAGACCTGGCGGAGGCTGTGAATATGGCATCATTATATCCTGCCGAGCTTGCATTGCAAACAAAAAAGGGTAAAATTGAAAAAGGCTTTGATGCCGACCTTGTTATTTTTAACGCTGATTTTGAAGTACTTGAAACTATATTAAAGGGCGATTTTTTAACAAAGACAACATAAAATTTTAACACTGCAATTTATTCGCTATTTTTGGCGAACTACTCCCATATGAACAGAGCTTTATCAATTCTTGATATAAACAAAAGCAGGTTTCATCTATTTCTATTATTAGCAAATCACACCAAATGAAATACAAAAGAATATTACTGAAACTTTCGGGCGAATCGCTGATGGGCACAAGGCAATATGGTATTGATAATAACCAGGTTTTGCAGTATGCCCATGACATTAAAAACGTTTATGATGCCGGTATCGAAATTGCGGTAGTTGTTGGAGGCGGTAATATTTTCAGGGGATTGAGTGCCGAAAAATCAGGCATGGAACGTGCGCAGGCAGACTATATGGGGATGCTTGCAACAGTTATTAACTGTATGGCGCTGCAAAATGCATTAGAAAGCATTGGTGTAGAAACCCGCCTGCAATCTGCCATTAAAATGGAGCAGATCTGCGAGCCTTACATCCGCCGCCGTGCTATGCACCATCTGGAAATGGGCAAGATCGTGATCTTTGGTGCCGGTACCGGTAACCCATATTTCACTACCGATACTGCTGCTTCATTACGCGCTATTGAAATTAAAGCCGACGTAGTATTGAAAGGTACCCGCGTTGATGGCATCTACACTGCCGACCCGGAAAAAGATCCTACTGCAACCCGTTATGACGAAATCACTTTCCAGGAAGTATATGACAAAGGCCTTAATGTAATGGACATGACTGCCATTACTCTTTGCCAGGAAAACAAGCTGCCTATCATCGTATTTGATATGAACAAAGAAGGCAACTTCATGAAAATTGCCAAAGGCGAAGATATCGGTACGCTGGTAAAGTAATTTTAAAGCTGAAAGCCGAAGGCTATTAAAAATAGCTAAAAGCTGAATGCCAAAAGCTTAAAGCTAAAAAAACTAATGCCAAAAAGCTTTCAGCCTTTAGCTTTAGGCTTTAAGCTTAAATACGAAAGGCCGCCTTGTACAAGGCGGCCTTTCGTATTTTAAGATGCTTATTTATTTGGCGTCATTAACAGCTTTGATGGCATCATCAGCTGCTTTCGCTGATGCTTCATCTTTTATAGTTGTACGTGAGGCTTTGATGCCTTCCAGTTGGGTAACTACAAAAGGTGCTGCCCCGTAAACTTTAAATTTAATCCCTGCCTCTTTTAACTGGCCAATACCTTGCTGGGCATATTCAGGCTTATTAACCTTAGCAGTCATATCGGCAAAGTTTTTAAGTGAGTTAAATTTTTCCTGGATGCCTGCTTCAACAAAGGCATGGTAAACAAATGGCCATTCGGTATCATTGCCGTTGGTTGTATATAAAGTCATGATAGCGGCAGTTAGCGCGCCTTTGTTATCTTTTTCAAGGCCTTTGGCTAAGCTTAATGCTTTGGCCGGGTCAAGCAAGGCAATAGCGTTTAAAGCAGCACCCTGTACAGCATATGATTCGCTTGACATTGATTGCGTGAACAAGGTCATATTGCCGCTTGCTTTTAATTTACCTAACGCGGTAATAGCAGCCGCCCTAACCAGGGTATTACCATCGGTTTGAGCCAATGAGATCAGTATTGGCTGAGCTGCATTGCGCACATCATCTTTGGTAAGATTTAATGCCTTGATGGTTTTTACACGCAAACCGTAATATTTGTCTTTTAAAGCAGCTATAAGTATTTTTTGTGCTTGCGGACGGGTTTGATCTGATGCGGCAGCTTCTATAGCTTCGTAACGGTCAAGGTAATTAGGAGCATTAAAATATTGGAATGAAAACTCATCAATAGTTTTATTGTCAGTTTTCTTAGTAAGTAGGATCTTATCGGCATCAACGTTCATCAAATCCGGTTTGCCGGCCAGTTGGTAGCTGATAGAATCAACCTTATCATTCATCCATTCTTTATGGCGTACTTTTTTGCCGCCCTGGTAAACGTCAATGGCTATTGGCAGTTTAAAGGTTTGGCCATCCTGGGTTTGTTTCAGGTAAACAGTTTCGGTTTTAGTTGCGTCATCCCATTTATAGCTGATGTTCAATATCGGGTGACCTGCACCATAATACCACTGGTTAAAGTACCAGTTAAGGTCTTGGCCACTTGCTTCTTCAAATGCTAATCTCAGCTGCTGAGCTTCACCATTTTTGAAGGCGTTTGTTTTAAGGTAGATGTTAAGGCCTTTGTAAAATGCGGCATCACCTAAATAATTGCGAAGCATGTTCAGGATGCGGCCGCCTTTTTGATAAGTTACTGCATCAAAAACATCTTCTTTATCGGCATAATAAAAACGTACCAGGTTTTTAGTGTTAGCGCCAGGCGAGCGCAAGTAACTTTGCATATCTGCATAATTGTGGGCATCACCCTCATCTTTACCATATTTATGCTCGGCCCAGATGGTTTCGCTAAAGTTGGCGAACGATTCGTTTACTGTAAGGTTGCTCCAGCTTTCGGCAGTAACATAATCGCCAAACCATTGGTGAAACAATTCGTGAACGATAGTGCTGCGGCCGTTGTTGTAGTTAGCATCTATCAGTTCGCGGTGGGTAGCCTGTACATAATCGCCGTGCAGGGTAGCCGATGTATTTTCCATAGCGCCGCTCACATAATCGCGTACCACAATTTGTGAGTATTTAACCCATGGATAATCAACACCTAAGGTTTTTGAGTAAAAATCGATCGCCTCAGGCGTAAAACTAAAGATCTCTTTAGCGTAAGGAGCGTATTTTGGTTCAAGGTAATAGCTTACTTCTTTATCTTTCCATTTGTCTTTATAGATCTTGAAATCACCAACGGCCATCATAAACAGGTACGGTGAATGTGGGAGTTCCTGTTTCCAGGTATCTGTACGTGTGCCGTCGGCATTTGTTTTCTGAGCGGTTAGTTTACCGTTTGATAAGGTTACGTACTTTGCCGGTACGGTCATGGTGATCACTTCGGTAGTTTTTTGACTTGGCTTGTCAATGGTAGGGAACCAGGCCGACGAGCTTTCAGTTTCGCCTTGTGTCCAGATCTGTGTTGGTTTATCTTTTTCAGTACCATCGGGGTTAATGAAATATAAGCCTTTAGCATCGTTAATTGCCGCGCTGCCTTTTTCCTTCAGCTCGTTTGGTTTTGCAGTATAATCGATATAAATGGTATAGCTTTCGTTATTGCGATAAACCTTATCCAGTTTAATGGCTACCGAAAGGCTGTCCTGGTAAGTAAATTTCAACGGAAGGTTTTTACCATTTTTTACTACCGAAATGTTTTTAAGGTCCATGCCTTTAGCATCAAGCCTTAAGCTGTCGGTTGGGTAAAAATGAGGTTTCAGCGTAACCCATTCTTTACCATACAGGTAGCGTTTTTTGTAGTCGAAACGAACATCAAGTTTGGTGTGGATGAGGTCGTTGATCTTGGTTGGTACAGCCCGGTAAATTTTCAAAGCCGGGTTTTCGGGGGGAGGGGTTTGCTGCCCGTAAGCAGTTGCCATAGCGGTGGTAAGCACACACGACAGCATGAGTTTTGTAAGTAATTTGCGATCAGTCATATATAGTACAAAAAGTTTGCTTTTTACAAGCTATTGAGGATAGTTAATTTTCAAATATACATCCCGGAAGCTAAAATGTTTTATGCGTAAATCACCTATGACGCATGAGCGGGGATTATGTTACGTATAAGGATGCTGATTTTTGAGATATCCAGAGAGGAAGGCACAACTAAGCCCGGCTTCGGCCACTGCATAATATTGCGAAAAAAAACGGAACAGGCTGAGTATTAAGTCAAGATGACTAATCCCACCTCATAAAACCGAACACCAGATGTACGCTATCGTACAGTAATAAGTGTGGATTTTATTTAAGTTGCTGATAATGTGCTGGTTTGATAAATGGCACATGTTTTATTCAACACTAACAGTAGTGTACTGCCTTTTGATAAACTAAAACCTGTTTGAGATATGGGCTTAGATGACCAAGTTTGGAACCTGGCTTCAAAGAAATTAGCTAACGAAGCTTCGACAACCGAGCTGCGGGAGTTAGAGGCTTTGCTGGCTGAAAATCCTGAGCTGCATAGTCAGCTTAAATTGATGTCGAAATGGTGGGATGACGGAGAAGAAAAGCCTAAGAGTGATAGTGGGGCTTTGTTTGGCAGGATCCAGGCGAAGATCAAAGATATTGAGGGAAGTACAAACCCAACTAAGGCTAACGCCGAAGAACCACCAATTGTTAAACAAGTGACGAACCGGCAGCCAGATTATAAAAGTAGTAAGAAATTAGGACAACATAACCCTTTTTTAAACAGCACCACTATGATCAAAAATTATTTAAAGATCGCTTTGAGGCAGCTGCGCAAGCAAAAAATGTATGCCGCCATTAAAATTGGCGGCTTCGCCTTTAGTATTGCTGCCTGTCTTCTAATTGCCCTGTATATTAGTGATGAGTTGAGCTTCGATAAAAGCTACCCCAACGCCAATAACATTTACCGTTTAATTGGAGATTATCATGACGGTGCCTCGCGTGAAAAAGGCGTTGACTGGCCTTCAGTTATGGGGAAAGTGATCAAGCAAGATTTTCCGGAGGTGGAAAAATCAGGTAGGTTGATGCCTAATTCATTATTTTGGGGAGCAGGCAGTAATGAGCTAAAACGTGCCGACCAGACCGATAATACGCACGAAGAAGGTTTTGCTTACGCCGATCAGGGCCTTATCGATATATTAAATGTACCCATGGTTTACGGCGATGCCAAACACGCGCTCACCGAACCTTTGAGTATGGTGATTTCAAAAAGTAAAGCAGACAAATATTTTCCCGGCCAAAACCCGGTGGGTAAGGTGATGTTTTTGAATAACAACAAAACTAAGCCCTTTAAAATAGCTGCCGTAATGCAGGATCTGCCGCATAACTCGCACCTGCATGATTTTAAGTTTTTGATAACCCTTGCCGGCGTCGAATTTTGGAATGGCGAACAAGCAACCTGGGATGCCAACAACTATCACATTTATATGGCGCTGAAACCTGGCACCAACATACCACAGTTTGAAAAAAAGGTTAGTAATAACATTCTTAAAAACTATTATGTGCCCAACATGACCCGCAATGGCGATAAGAGGGCAAGCCGGGTAATGGATGTATTTAGCATGAAAGTGCAGAATGTACAGGATATCAATTTGCGCTCCTATGATATTCATGATGGCATGTCGCACGGGGATATGCGGTTTATCTGGCTTTTCGGCGCGGTGGCGGGCTTTATTTTGTTGATTGCCTGTATCAACTTTATCAATCTTTCAACTGCAAAATCGGCCAACAGGGCCAAGGAGGTGGGTTTGCGCAAAGTGGTCGGCTCGCAGCGCAGCGGGCTCATTCAGCAGTTTTTGTCCGAATCATTATTATACAGCTTTTTCTCTTTTGTTTTAGGGCTAATATTAGCCTGGATCTTGTTGCCATATTTTAATACGCTGGCATCCAAATCGCTCAGTATGCCATGGACGCAATGGTGGCTGGTGCCGGTAATATTAGCTTCGGCTTTTCTGATTGGTATTGTGGCCGGTATTTATCCCGCGTTTTATCTGTCGGGCTTTAAACCTGCCGATGTGCTTAAAGGTAAATTAAGTGTCGGTAGCAAAAGCTCGGTACTCAGGAACGCGCTGGTGGTCTTCCAGTTTACAACATCCATTATCCTGATCATAAGTACAGTGGTTATTTATAACCAAATGCAGTTCATCCTCAATAAAAAGGTAGGTTTTGAAAAAGACCAGGTGGTGATGATCCAGGGCACCAATACACTTGATAACCAGGTGAAGACATTTAAAAACGAATTGGTAAAACTTCCCACAGTAAAAAGTGCTTCTATCAGCGATTTTCTGCCGGTTTCTGGCACCAAACGCAACGGTAACGAGTTTCATAACGAAGGTAAGGAAAAGGAAGAAGCGGGTGTGGGCGGCCAGTTTTGGGATGTTGATCATGATTATCTGAAAACACTGGGCATTAAATTGGTAGCAGGCCGCAATTTTAACCCGGATATGAAAACCGACTCGCAGGCGGTGATCATTAACCAAACCATGGTTAAAAGACTGGGCCTTAAAAATCCGATAGGCAAAAAGATCGTCAATTATGGCCCGGGTAAAATTATTATTGGCGTGGTGCAGGATTTTAATTTTGAATCTATGCGTGATGGTATCGAACCGATGGTGCTTCATTTAAGTCCGAGTGAATCAATTGTATCGGTAAAAATAAAAGCTGGCGACGTGAAAACCGCTCTTGATCAAATTACCGCCACCTGGAAACAGTTCGCGCCCAATCAGCCCATCAGGTATACTTTTATGGATGAGCGTTTTGCCAGCATGTATGCCGATGTACAGCGTATGGGGCGCATCTTTACCAGTTTTGCGGTATTGGCGGTTATGATAGCCTGTCTTGGCCTGTTTGCTTTAGCTGCATTTATGGCCGAGCAGCGGAGCAAGGAAATAGGTATCCGCAAGGTTCTTGGCGCTACCATTGGTAACATCACCACTATGCTATCTATAAATTTTGTAAAGCTTGTATTCATAGCCATTGTGATTGCAACGCCGATAGCCTATTACGCAATGACCAAATGGCTGCAGGATTTTACCTATCGCGTGCCATTAAGCTGGTGGATGTTTGCCCTTGCCGGAATCGCGGCAATTATGATAGCGCTGCTAACAGTAAGCTATCAAAGCATTAAAGCCGCATTGATGAACCCGGTAAAAAGTTTGAAGGCGGAATAATTTGATTTCGGATTTCGGAGTTTCGATTTCGGAATTTATAAATATTGAAATGTCAAAATATGTCATTGCGAGGAGGAACGACGAAGCAATCGCATGCTATGCAATGCAGGGCCGCTCTGTATAGCATGCGGTTGCCACGCTTCGCTCACAATGACACGTAGCAGATATAATGAACCATTGAACAACTAATTAAGATGTTAAAAAGTTATTTAAAAACAGCATGGCGGTTTTTGTTGAAAAACAAAACCTTTAGTTTGATTAACATAATAGGGCTGGCAACAGGTACATTGTGCTGCCTTTATATTTTGTTGTACGTGCAGGATCAGTATAGTTATGATAAACAGCATAAGGATGTTAATGACATTTACCGTATCACCACTTCGCTTGAGTTAACCGGCGACAAGCATAATAGCTCAACAAGTTCGCCGCCTATTACACCGGCCATGAAAAGTGATTTTGGCGAGGTATTGCAGTTTACCCGCCTGGTAACTACCGAGGGTTTTGGGGCTAAACAGCACCTGTTGAAGTATAAGGAAAAATCATTCTATCAGCAAAATGCGGCGTATGTAGATTCTACCTTTTTTGATGTGTTCAATTTCCATTTCGTTAGCGGCAATGCCAATAAGGTACTGGCCGAACCTTATACCATCGTATTGCTAAAGCCGGTTGCTGATAAGCTTTTCGGCAGTGAAAATGCTGTGGGGAAAATGATCTCTATCGATAATTCATTTGGTAAGCATGATTTTAAGGTTACCGGGGTTATTGACGAAAGTGCCGGGCAGTCGCATATTAAAGCCAGTATGTTCATGGCCATGAATAGCGGTGGGTTAGGGCAGTATGTAAGGCAAAATAATACCTGGGCAGGTAATAACTTTTTATACGCCTATGTAAAACTGCGACCCAATGCAAGCGCAGCCGCGCTGGAGAAAAAGCTTCCGGAGTTTTTAAACAAATACGGTGCCGACCAGCTCAAGGCCATCGGCATGAAAAAGGTGCTGCACCTGCAACCGATAACTACCATTCACACAACGCCGGGGCACGAGCATGAACTTAGCAAAACGCTCGATCCGTCGTTCCTTTATATTATGATACTGGTGGCAGTACTGATACAGGTTGTGGCCTGCATCAACTTCATGAACCTTTCAACCGCGCGGGCATCAAAACGGGCCAAAGAAGTTGGTGTACGCAAGGTAATTGGTGCAGGTCAGGGTGATTTGATGAAGCAATTCCTGGGCGAATCATTTATGCTGGCCTTCATAGGTGTTGCTGTAGCGTTACCATTGCTGATAGTCCTGCTTCCTTATTTAAACCAGGTAACTCATACCGATATTCATTTGTCATTTTTTACCAACTATAAACTTTGGGTAATGCTGGTGGGAATGGTGGTGGTTACCGGTTTTGTGGCGGGGAGCTATCCGGCCTTTTACCTGTCGGCGTTTAAAGCCATTAAGGTGATCAAGGGGAATTTTACTAATCATATTTCGGCAGCAGGGATTCGTAAATCATTGGTGGTTTTTCAGTTTGTGCTATCGATAGTGTTGATAACGGGGATCATCGTGATATACAGCCAGCTTAATTTTGTAAAAAACAAAGACCTCGGTTTCGATCAGAATCAAAAACTCATCTTCAATTTTTATACCGAAACTACACAAGGCAAAATGAAAAATTTTGCAAATGATTTGAGGCAACTGGCCGAAGTTAAAACGGTAAGCAACGCCGATAATTACCTGAGCCAGTTTGTACCACACGATCATGGGGTTTATACTGCTGGCGGCAATATGGCTACCGCTATTGATGCACAAAATATCAATACCGATGAGTTTTTTGCCAAAGCCAACGGCATTAACATAATTGCAGGCAGGGATTTCCGGATAGGCGATACCACCCGTGTGCTTATCAATGAAACTTTATGTAAACGCCTGGGAATAACTCCGCAGGCTGCTCCCGGAACCAGGCTTTACACTCAATATGCTCCCGATCCGGTAAGTTTTGTTGAAATAGCCGGTGTAATGAAGGATTTTAATTACAATTCCCTGCACACAGATGTTAAGCCCTTTATGCTGGTTTACCGTAACGATCCGCGGCAGTTTAATGCAATGGTAGTATCAACCGATAGTAAAAACTATAAATCACTATTGAGCAAAATGGAGGCACTTTGGCGTAAGGACATTGCCGATGCTCCTTTTGAATATTCGTTTTTAGATACGGAAGTACAAAAGCAATATGAAACTGAAGTCACCCTGTCGCAAATTATCAATGCCTTTACATTAATGGCCATCGTGATCTCATGCCTTGGTTTGTTTGGTCTGGCAGCCTTCAGCGCCGAGCAGCGGAGCAAGGAGATTGGTGTACGCAAGGTTCTTGGCGCCAGTGTAACGGGCATTGTGCAGTTGTTATCAAAGGATTTTGTAAAGCTGGTACTGGTGGCCCTTGTCATAGCTACGCCAATAGCATGGTGGGGCATGAGCAAATGGCTGCAAGCATTTGAATACCGGGTAACCATAAGCTGGTGGATGTTTGCCCTGGCTGGCGTGCTTGCATTGGTAATAGCCCTTGTAACGGTAAGCTCCCAGGCCATAAGAGCCGCAAGGATGAACCCGGTTAAGAGTTTGAAAGCGGAATAGAGAGGTTGGTGGTTGGAGATTAGAGGTTGGAGGATTTCGGAATTCGGATGTTCGATTTCGGAATTAAGATATAATATAATCTATGTCATTGCGAGTAGCAGGTTGGGTAGTGCGTAAGCGCGACGCGGTAATTTCGTAGCCAATGCATGCGCGCCATGCAACGCCAATCATCTAAACGCGACGAGGTTGCCGCGCTATCGCTTGCAGTGGCATTGCGGCAGGTTGCCAATGAACCAATGAATTAAACTAAACCTATGATAAAAAACTATTTAAAAATCGCTATCCGTAACCTTACAAGGCACAAGGGGTATACATTTATCAATATTGCGGGCCTATCGGTTGGTATGGCTGTGGCTATGCTTATTGGCTTGTGGGTGCGTGATGAGCTTGGTTTTAATAAATACTATCAAAACTATGATCGCATTGCCCAGGTAATGCAAAACCAAAGCAATAACGGCGAAGTACGTACTATGCCTAACGAGCCGATCCCTTTGGGCGAAGAGTTGCGCAAAAGTTATGGCAGCAATTTTAAATATGTTACTATGGCCACCGGTGCCGGTACCCATACCCTGGCCTTTGGCAATAAGTTGCTGATGCAAAGAGGCGTTTATTTTGAGCCTCAGGCGCTGGATATGTTCAGTGTTAAAATGATAAACGGAGGCGGGGCTGTATTTAATGATCCTAACTCTATTATACTATCCGAATCGGCTGCCAAAGCTTATTTTGGCGATGAAGACCCGGTAAATAAAATCATGAAGCTTGATAACAAAGCTGTTGTAAAAGTTACCGGTGTTTATGAAGATATGCCTGTAAATACCGCTTTAGCTAATGCTTCATTCTTTTGCCCATGGCAGTTGTTTGCTAACAATAACCCATGGATGGAGCAGATGAAAAATGAGTGGGGACGCAGTGCTTTCCTGTGTTACGCGCAAATAGCTGATCATGCTGATATGGATAAAGTTTCGGCCAAGATCAAAAACGCGAAACTTAACAAATGCAATGCAGATGAAGCCGGGCACAAGCCCGAGCTTTTTCTGCATCCGATGAGCAAATGGCACCTCTATACCGATTTTAAAAATGGCGTGAGCGCAGGCGGCGCTATTCAATACGTATGGCTGTTTGGTATCATCGGTGTTTTTGTATTGATACTGGCTTGTATCAATTTTATGAACCTGAGCACCGCCCGTTCAGAAAAGCGGGCTAAAGAAGTTGGCATTCGTAAGGCGATAGGCTCGTTACGCGGGCAATTGATCCTGCAGTTTTTAACCGAGTCGGTTTCAATAGCAGTAATATCTTTTATCATAGCCGTTTGCCTGGTGCAGGCTTCATTGCCATATTTTAACCAGATTGCAGGTAAGCACCTTGGAATATTGTGGCATGATAATATGTTTTGGCTCGTATGTGCGGGTTTTACCTTCCTTACCGGTTTGCTGGCGGGTAGCTATCCTGCGTTTTACCTGTCATCATTTAAAGCGGTTAAGGTATTAAAGGGAACCTTTAAAGCGGGCAGGTTCTCTGCGGTTCCGCGCAGGGCTTTGATCGTTGTGCAGTTTACTGTTTCGGTGATACTTATTATTGTCACAATCATCGTGTTCAGGCAAATCAGGTTTGCCGAGGGACGTGCGATAGGTTATAATAAAGATAACCTGGTAACCTTATCCACCTTTGGTCCTGATATTCATAAAAACTTTGCGGTTATTAAAGATGAATTATTAAAAACAGGCGCTATCACCCAAATGGCCGAATCTGGCAGCCCTACCACATCAATTGGTACGTTTAGCGGCGGATTGGATTGGAAAGCGAAAGATCCTAACCTGGCGGTTGTATTCCCTAATATTGATATCTCCTATGATTATGGTAAAGCAATCGGCTGGCGGTTTAAAAGCGGCAGAGATTTTTCAAAGGCTTTTGCTACAGATTCATCAGGTTTTATCATCAATGAAGCCGCTGTAAAATATATGGACTTAAAGAACCCGGTAGGTGAAACCATCAAATGGAACGGGCAGCCTTACCACGTTATTGGCGTGGTAAAAGACTTGATCATGGATTCGCCTTATCAACCTGTGCAGCCATCCATATTTCATTTAAGCAATGATGCCAGCAGGATCGTTTTTATGAAGGTAAATGCTGCCGCAGGAACAGGCCAATCCCTCGAAAAAATTGAAAGCGTTTTAAAGAAGTACGCCCCGGCACAGCCATTTAACTATCAATTTGTAGACGAAGAATATGCCCAAAAGTTTGGCAGCGAAAAACGTACCGGGCAATTGGCAAGTTCATTTGCGGCGCTGGCTATTTTTATCAGTTGCCTTGGTTTGTTTGGCATGGCATCATTTGTAGCTGAGCAACGTACCGGCGAGATCGGCATCCGTAAGGTGCTCGGCGCTTCAGTAACTGTGCTATGGCGCTTACTTTCTGCCGAATTTGTACTGCTGGTATTGATAAGCTTATTTATAGCGATGCCTGTGGCCTGGTATTTTATGCACAAATGGCTGCAGCAATATGAATACCGGGCACAAATAAGCTGGTGGATATTTGCTTTGGCAGGAGCGGGGGCTTTCGTGATCACGTTGATAACGGTGAGCCTGCATACGCTGAAAGCAGCTATAGCTAACCCTGTGAAAAGTTTAAGGAGTGAGTGATCAGTGGTTGGAGATTAGAGGTTAGGGGATTTCGGAATGGGGATGTTCGATTTCGGAATTAAGAAATAATATAATCTATGTCATTGCAGGAGCAGGTTGGGTAGTGCGTAAGAGCAATGCGGCAATCCCGTAGCTAATGCATAAGCGCCATGCAACGCGGTTGTCCTAAACGTGACGAGGTTGCCACGCTATCGCTCGCAATGAGATGTAATGTTTGTTACCAATGAACCAATGAACTAAATGATATGTTAAAGAATTACATTAAAATCGCTTTCCGCAACATTGTTAAAAACAAGGTGCATGCCTTTATTAACATTGCGGGATTATCGGTAGGGATGGCGGTGGCTATGCTTATCGGTCTTTGGGTTTGGGATGAGCTGTCGTTTGATAAGTATCACAGCACCTATAACCGTATGGGGCAGATTATGGTAAACCAAGTGTCGAACGGCGAAACAATTACTTTCCGATCTACAGTGGTACCGCTGAGCGCTGATTTGCGCACCCGCTATGGCAGCAATTTTAAGCACCTCTCTCTTTTTTGGTCGGCGGCGCATATTCTTGCCGTGGGGGATAAAAAAATAACACAAACCGGTGGCTGGGCAGAAGCAGATATGCCGGCAATGCTGGCGTTGAAAATGGTTAAAGGCAGTTATACCGATTTTAAAGATCCGTCGTCCATGATCATATCACAATCGGTAGCTAAAGCACTTTTTGGTGATGCTGATCCCCTTAATAAAACCATCAAAGCCGATAATAAAACAAACCTGAAAGTTATTGGCGTTTATGAAGACCTGCCGCGCAATACCTCGTTTTATGAAACGAGGTTCCTGATGCCTTTTTTTAACAAAAACAACTGGTGGAGCACCCAAACTGCCGCCTGGGATAATCATGGTTGTTCGCTATATGTGCAATTGGCCGATAATGCCGAGTTTGATAAGGTTTCGGCTAAAATAAGTAATGTTACCAAAGCGCATTTTAAATCCTATGATGAAACTATCCAGGTGCATCCTATGAGCAAATGGCACTTGTACGGCGATTTTAAGAACCGGAAACCGGTAGGGGGCCGTATTGAAATGGTATGGTTATTTGGTATCATCGGCGTGTTTGTACTGCTGCTGGCTTGCATCAACTTCATGAACCTGAGTACCGCCCGCAGTGAAAAACGCGCTAAGGAAGTAGGGATCAGAAAGTCCATCGGTTCGTTGCGCTCGCAATTGGTTAACCAGTTCCTCAGCGAATCTGTAGTGTTTTCCTGCCTGGCGTTGCTAGCCACCTTTGGGATAATTTTGATAGCGCTGCCATTATTCAACCACATTGCTGATAAACAAATTTCACTGCCGTGGGGTAATGCCTGGTTTTGGCTGATGGTTTTAAGTTTTACATTGTTTACCGGTATTGTAGCAGGCAGCTATCCGGCGTTTTATCTGTCGTCATTTGAGCCTGTAAAGGTTTTGAAAGGCACATTTAAGGTTGGTCGTTTTGCTTCGCTGCCGCGGAAGGTGCTGGTTGTAGTACAGTTCACTGTTTCGATAACGCTTATTATCGGTACAATCGTTGTTTTTAGGCAGATCCAATACGCCAAGAACCGGCCTGTTGGCTATTCGCGGGCTGGGCTGCTAACCTTTGAAATGAATACCCCCGAAATTTACGGGCACTATGAAGCTATGCGTAACGACCTGATCCAAACAGGGGCAGTTGAAGATATGGCCGAATCCAACAGTACAACTAACGAGATCTGGGCGCGCAACGGCGGTTTTGAATGGGAAGGTAAGGATCCCAAGTTTGAGCCAACATTTGCTTCAATTGCCATAACTTACGATTATGGGCATACTGTAGGCTGGAAAATTGCCCAGGGGCGTGATTTTTCAAGGGACTTCCCAACCGATACCGGGGCTTTTATCATGAATGAATCCGCCGTGAAAATGAGCGGGATTAAAAACCCGGTAGGTAAAGTGATCAGGTGGAATAAACAGGATCATGTTGTTACCGGAGTGGTTAAAGATATGGTGATGGAATCACCTTACAACAAGCCGGTTGCTTCGATATTTATGATGATCCCGGGTTGGGTTAACTTTATAACTTTAAGGGTTAAGCCAACTATGCCTATGCAGGAAGCATTGAAAAAGATTGAACCGGTATTTAAAAAATATAATCCCGGCAGCCCGTTTGATTTTAAATTTAATGATGATGAGTATGCAAGCAAGTTTTCGGACGAGCAGCGCATAGGTAACCTGGCCACCATATTCGCGGTGTTAGCTATATTTATATCATGCCTTGGTTTGTTTGGCCTGGCCTCATTTGTTGCCGAGCAGCGCATCAAGGAAATAGGGGTACGCAAGGTGCTCGGGGCTTCTGTAGCCAACCTGTGGCGGTTGCTCTCAACCGAGTTTGTGGTACTGGTTACCATATCGCTGTTTATTGCCATACCGGCAGCTTATTACTACATGAGTAGCTGGCTGCTCAAGTATGAATACAGGTCGACAATTACCTGGTGGATCTTTGCCGCATCCGGCGTAGGCGCTGTGGTGATAACTTTGCTAACGGTAAGCTATCATGCTGTAAAAGCGGCGCTGGCAAATCCGGTGAAGAATTTGAGATCAGAATAGATTTGTCATTATGCGTTATTTGCTTTGCGTCATTAGGTCATTGAGCAGGCAAAATGAAATAATGACTCAATGACCAAATGACTAAGTGAAATATCATGTTTAAAAACTATTTAACCATCGGGTGGCGAAACCTTGTTAAGAACAAGGCGCATACGCTTATTAACATTACGGGCCTATCGGTGGGTATGGCTGTTGCTATGCTCATAGGCCTTTGGATCTGGGATGAGTTATCGTACAATAAAAACTTCAATAATTATGACCGGATAGTTCAGGTATGGCAAAATCAGACTTTTAACGGGGTAACCAGCTCGCAAACGGCCATGCCAATACCTTTGGGTTATAAGTTGAGGAGTGATTACAAACACGATTTTAAATATGTGGTACTCTCTTCCTGGAATTACGGGCATATTATGGCCTATGGCGATAAAAAACTCACTAAAGAGGGCAGTTATATGCAGGCCGAAGCGCCTGACCTGCTTACTTTAAAAATGCTGAAAGGTACACGGTCGGGCTTGACTGATCCGTCGTCTGTTTTACTTTCCGCTTCACTGGCAAAGGCCTTGTTTGGTGATTCCGATCCCATGCTTAAAACTATTAAAATTGACAATGTATGGAATGTTAAGGTGACTGGTGTTTATGAAGACATGCCGCATAATTCCGACTTTCGCGAACTGGGTTTTATAGCGCCCTGGGATTTGTATATGACCACAGCGTCGTGGCTTAAACGCGCCGAAACCCGCTGGGGCAATAATTCGTGGCAGATTTTCGCACAGCTGAAACCCGGCATCGACGCCCAAAAAGTATCTGCTGAGATCAAAGACCTTAAACTGCACGCCATCAAAGCGCAGGGCGATGATGTTGGCGCCAGCTTTAAACCGGTAGTGTTTCTGCATTCAATGAGTAAATGGCATCTTTACTCAAACTTTAAAGATGGCTTTAATGTTGGCGGCGATATTAAGTTTGTATGGATGTTTGGCATTATCGGCGTATTTGTGCTGATGCTGGCCTGTATCAACTTCATGAATCTGAGTACCGCCCGCAGCGAGAAACGTGCCAAGGAAGTGGGGATCCGTAAAACGGTAGGCTCGTTAAGAAGCCAGCTGATCAGCCAGTTTTTTGTCGAGTCGGTAATATTAGCTTTGTTTGCTTTTTTAATTTCGGTTTTGCTGGCGCAGCTTACGCTGTCGTGGTTCAATAATGTGGCCGATAAAACCATGCACATCCTTTGGGGCAACGCCGTTTTCTGGCTGCTGGGTTTAAGCTTCAGTATTTTTACAGGGTTGATTGCAGGGAGCTACCCGGCATTTTATCTGTCGTCCTTTCAGCCGGTTAAGGTTTTGAAGGGGACGTTCAAGGCCGGCCGTTATGCGGCAGTGCCGCGTAAAGTATTGGTGGTGTTACAGTTTGCTGTGTCGGTTACGCTGATTATTGGTACTGTCATAGTTTTCAGACAGGTGCAGTTCACCAAGAACAGGCCTATCGGCTATGTGCGCACGGGATTAGTACAAATAGATATGCGTACCGATGAAATTCATAAACATTTTGAAGCCGTAAGGAACGATCTGCTTAAATCGGGCGCTATTATTGAAATTGCTGAGTCGGGTAGTCCGCTTACCGCGGTGTATTCAAACAATAGCGGCCTAAACTGGCGGGGTAAACCTGCCGGTTTGCAGGATGACTTCGCCACGATAACCCTTAGTCCGGAGTTTGGCAAAGTTGCCCAGTGGCAATTAATTGAAGGCCGCGATTTTGAACGCAATAAAATGGGTGACTCATCAAGCATGATCGTGAATGAAACTGCCGCCCGTTTCATGAATTTTAAGCATGCGGTAGGTGAAACAATAGATTGGGGCAAAAAATATAAGATCATCGGTGTTGTGAAGGATATGATAATGTCATCGCCATATGAGCCGGTTAAGTCGTCGATATTTTTGCTGGATAATGACCCGGGCGGGCTTGTTGATATCCGCTTAAACCCCAAATTGAGTGCTCACGATGCCATTGCCCGGATAGAGACAGTCTTTAAACAATATGCTCCTGGCAGTCCGTTTGAATATAAGTTTACCGACGAAGAGTATGCCCGCAAATTCACCAATGAAGAGCGCATAGGCAAACTGGCCGGTTTTTTCACACTGCTTGCTATCTTTATCAGTTGTATGGGCCTGTTTGGGATGGCATCATTCATGGCCGAGCAGCGCACCAAAGAAATTGGCGTACGCAAGGTATTGGGGGCATCTGTATTTAGCCTGTGGCGGTTAATGTCGAAGGAGTTTGTGATACTTGTATCGATATCTTTATTATTTGCTATACCCACAGCCTACTACTTTATGGAGGGCTGGTTGCAGGAATATAAGTACCGCGCTGTATTATCCTGGTGGATATTTGGCCTTACCGCAATAGGAGCTATCGCAATAACACTGCTGACTGTAAGCTATCAAAGTATAAAAGCAGCCTCGATGAACCCGGTAAAGAGTTTGAAAACGGAATAAGTTTAATTTCGGATTTCGGAGGTTCTATTTCGGATTTTTTTATGGATTACGCTGGTTGATTTTTGATTTCACCGATTGGTTATGAACCAGGCTTTTTAGAAATAAGGAGGAAATAATTGAAGGGACAAGCAATTCTGTAAATCCTTTCATTCTGTAAATTCTGATTCAGACAGCATCAAATAAAAAGAGCTGAAGGATTTTCCCTCAGCTCTTTTATGTTTTTTAGCTTTCTGCTTTAAGCCTTCGGCTTTCAGCTCAATTAGCAGTATTGTTCAAACGCGTCGATCAGGTTATCGGCAATCATTTGTGCCGGGCGGCCTTCTATCTGGTAACGTTCAATGATATGTACCAGTTTGCCATCTTTAAACAACGCCATAGCTGGTGATGACGGTGGATAAGGCAGCATATAGTTACGTGCTGTATCAACAGCTTCTTTTTCCATACCGGCAAAAACGGTTACCAGTTTATCGGGGTGTTTACCATTTGCAGCTGCAATTTTGGCAGCCGGGCGCGCATTTGCTGCAGCACAACCACATACCGAGTTCACCATTATAAATACTGTACCTTCGCTTTCAATAGCGTTTTTTACAGCATCGGCATCTTTTAATTCTTCAAAACCAACCCTGGTCAGATCTTCCCGCATCGGGGCTACTAAATATTCCGGATACATCATTTCTTTTTGCTTTACAATAAAATCAGTATCACAAAAATAAGAAATGATACTTGGTTTACGTTTATAAAAACACAATAATAACAATTGGTTGACTATTAACGTAGAAGGCTATTCTATTGATAACCTGTTTATAGACATTTAATATTGTTTTATTGACAGTAATTTATAACTTGCATTCCCTAATTTATTTGAATTTGATGAAACCTAAAACATCTGATATTAGTACTGTTGTTATCATCAACAAAAATCAGCAGCATACAAAATCATTGCAAATAAAAACCAAGCACCTTAACAGGCTTAAACATTATGCATGGAGCATAGTAGCTGTTGTAACAGCACTTGGTGGTTTGGTGTTTTATCTTCATCATAAAAGCGCTGCGCAGGAAGCCGAAAATTTACAGTTACAGGCGCAGATAGCCAAACTTAAAGGTAACATGCCGGTAGTTAAAGCACAGGTAAATACCCAGGGTACGGCGCAATCCTATATCCAGTCTATCGAGGTAAAGCTTAAAACCATAAACGAATATTTAAGAAGGCGAGGCCTTAAGGGATTTGCCGTAAAAGGCACCGGTGGCAGCGGCAATAATGAGGCAGCCAAACTTCCGGATAGTGAGGCTTACAGCCTGTATGATGATTATCTTAAACATTTAACAAGCACAATTGCGTTTACGCCAATGGGCTACCCGAGGATCAGTTCATTTACCTCGTTTTTTGGTTACCGTAGTGATCCTTTTAATTCAGAACATGCCGAGTTTCATCCTGGTATTGATTTTCAAGGCCGTCGGGGCGATGAGGTGAAATGTACTGCGAGCGGTAAAGTAGTTTTTGCGGGATGGGCCGGCGGCTATGGCAACTGCATCAGGATCCAGCATATCAATAACCTGGAAACCCTGTACGGCCATCTTTCAAAAATTGAGGTGAAGGTTGGCCAGCAGGTTACCGTGGGCGATAATATAGGAAAAGTGGGCTCAACCGGCCATTCTACAGGTACGCACCTGCACTATGAAGTGCGCAAAAATGGGAAACCAATTAATCCCGTAAATTTTTTAACCCTGAATAAATAAGTTTCGAGTCGGAAGTCTTAAGTTCAAAGTCTTAAGCTGGGAGTCGATAGTTGACCACCCCGTTTTTTTGCCTTAAGATTCATGACCACAGACTTAATACTTATAACTCACAAAACATGGCTATTTTTTCTAAAAAAGATAAGGTTGCGCTTGACCTGCAGGCAATATCAACCCTCATTAGCGAAGGCAGTATATTAGAAGGGAACCTGAAAGCTCCGGCATTTGCACGTATTGACGGATTGGTTAATGGTGATGTAAATGTTGATGAAGGCCTCATCCTGGGCGAAAAAGGGGAGGTTAGGGGTAACATAACTACCAAAGAAATATTTGTTTATGGTTCGGTAACGGGCGATATCAATACCTCATCTCTCGAAATAAAAGCTACTGGACGTATCACCGGCGATATTAGAACACAAAATCTGGCCGTTGAAAATGGTGGTGTTTACAACGGGAACCTGGCCATGCTCCAGGCAGAGAAGCAAAAGCAACTGCAGGCGTAAAATAACTCAATGAGTTTTATTAATGCTTTACAATTGCTTTACAACAGGTTGCACATTCTTGTTTCTGAAAACCAAACATTTCATTTTCACAAGGATATAAGTTAACTTTGTACTCTCAAAAATAAAAATCGATATGTCATCAGTAGAAACTGCATTCGTTAAATACAAAGTAAAAGATCTGTCGCTGGCAGAGTGGGGTCGCAAAGAAATTGAACTGGCTGAGGCTGAGATGCCAGGCTTAACGGCTTTACGTAAAGAGTATGGTCCGAGCCAGCCGCTTAAAGGCGCAAGGATTGCCGGTTGCCTTCACATGACCATCCAAACCGCTGTTTTAATTGAAACCCTGATCGCGCTTGGCGCCGAAGTTACCTGGTCGTCATGTAATATATTCTCAACTCAGGATCACGCTGCTGCTGCTATTGCCGCCGCCGGTATTTCTGTTTATGCCTGGAAAGGTATGAATGCCGAAGAGTTTGACTGGTGTATTGAACAAACTTTATTTTTTGGTGAAGACCGTCAGCCGCTTAACATGATCCTTGATGATGGTGGCGATTTAACCAACATGGTATTGGATAAATACCCTGAATTGATTGCCGCAATCAAAGGCTTATCAGAAGAAACCACTACCGGTGTACACCGTTTATATGAGCGCATGAAAGCAGGTACTCTGCCAATGCCGGCTATTAACGTAAACGATTCGGTTACCAAATCAAAATTTGATAACAAATACGGTTGCCGTGAATCATTGGTTGACGCAATCCGTCGTGCTACCGACGTAATGATGGCCGGTAAAGTGGCTGTTGTTTGTGGTTATGGTGACGTAGGTAAAGGTTCGGCCGATTCGCTACGCAACTCCGGCGTACGTGTTATCGTTACTGAAATTGACCCGATCTGCGCCCTTCAGGCAGCTATGGAAGGCTTTGAGGTTAAAAAATTAGGTACAGCTATTAAAGAAGCTGATATCGTTGTTACAGCAACAGGCAACAAAAACATCGTTCGCGAAGAGCATTTCCGTGCTTTGAAGGATAAAGCTATCGTTTGTAATATCGGTCACTTTGATAACGAAATTGACATGGCCTGGTTAAACGGTGCTTATGGCAATACCAAAATCGAAATCAAACCACAGGTTGATAAATACACTATTGATGGCAGCGATGTTATCGTATTGGCCGAAGGCCGTTTGGTTAACTTAGGTTGTGCAACAGGTCACCCAAGCTTTGTAATGAGTAACTCGTTCACTAACCAAACTTTAGCTCAGCTGGAGCTTTGGACAAATGGTGGCGCTTACAAAAACGAAGTTTACACCCTGCCAAAACATCTTGATGAAAAAGTAGCCCGTTTGCACCTTGCTAAAATTGGTGTTGAGCTGGAAGTACTTGATCAGGATCAGGCCGAGTACATTGGCGTAACCGTTGAAGGTCCGTTTAAACCGGAGTACTATCGTTATTAATTTTTATTAGGTTAAAGGCGAAAGCTTTTTGCTTTGAAATATAAAAGGCATGGTTTTTTGACCATGCCTTTTTGAGTTTATGAGATTATAAATGAATATAGGGTTATTTATTCCCCCATACACTTGTTAAGCTTAAAGAATAACCCAACTGCAACTGGCTGTATGATTGCGTGTTATTGCTAAGGTTTATATAATGATGATATCTGAAAAATAATTTATTGCCTGTATCTCTCTTGCCATAGTACATCAAGTCAATGCTCGGAGAAGCCCAGTACTCAGTATAGCTGTTTTTTATTTTTGCACTTTCTTTTATATTGACGGCGTGGAATGGAAGTGAGAGTGTTAGAGCAAAATTATTATGACGGGCTACGGTTATTTGTGGCTCGATGTACCACTCGTTTAATGTTACTGTTCTGAATGAAGTATCAATGATGGTTCTGGCTTTATCTTTAAAAGTAGTATCTGATACCCTGCTACCCACGAAATTATAGCCCACATTAATTTGCCAGTCATTTAATAGGTGTTTCGGGAAGGGTGATGGTAAGCCATGTAATAGATTCAATTTTACGCCTACTGAATAGTTTGAGCGTTGGAAAAGGTCTCCTCTATTAATACTATCCTTATTTATTAGCATTGTTCCTTTAAATTTACTGTCATACTTTGATAAACCTCCTTCAAAAGAAAGATAGTTTAGATAAACTGTTGCCCCATTTTTAATATTCTTTGTATTGGTGATAAATTTTGCTTCAGCTTGAAACTGTGCAATTCCATTCGGTTCTCCGCTAATGCCCTTTATGTCCGTAAACGCAGATACATTTACATAAGAATTTATGGAGGTAGACTCTCTTAGTAAGAATAACCTGTGAATGCTATCTGGAGTAAGTGTTATATCAAAATCAGCATAGGGCAGATCGGTATACGATCGCATTGGCGTGTAGCTAACGGCGTCATCGAGAAAAATATATCTATAATCTCCATCACTGTGATATTTCTGCTTTTCATAACGTAGGGTATCTCCGTTTCTTGAATCCATGTGGGCCAAATCAATTACGGCCGATTTATTCCTAAAAATACCCTCACCCGTCGTTACCACTATTTCGCGCATTATTCCTTCCCGAGCAAGTATGTGCACTTTTTGAATTGGGGTTTTTATGATTTTTAAAGGGTTATCAAATTTGTCATACCTATAATGCTTTTTTTTATAATAAGATATCAATTGCCCTTTTTCCTTAAGAGAATCCTTTAAGTCCGGGTCAATGCGCACTTTTACAAATACATTTAATGTATCATACATTTTAAACTGAGCTATGACTTCCATTGAATCCATTTGAGCGGCAATAGTAGCTTGTTGTATCCGTATTCGATCACTTTCTGTTTTGGCCACTTTTTTTAGGGAATCAATATTTTTTTTTAACATAGAACTATCTGTTTTTAGCGTGGCGGTTTTTTGAGCCAGCCTTGCGACATCAGTTTTAAGTTTAGTTAGTAAAGTATCGTAATTTAACTTTTCGTTTGATAGGGATTGCTTGATCGCCTGGAGATTCTGAATCTGCATCTTTATGTTTTTTTGCGCTCTCACAAGTTCTAAATTCGCATTCCGATTTCTTGTTGCTATCGTCTTCAAGCTATCGATCTTTTTCTGTTCAGCATTTACTTTTCGTTCAGCCTCGATTTTTGTAGCACTAAGTTTATCAACTTTAGTTTTACCTGCGTCTACATGATCAATTAATTTAATAATTGAAGAGTCGGTTCTGATGGTGTCTGATTTTCCTTCTTGTGCCGATGATTTAGTTGATAAGCCTAATATGCATATGAAGAAAAATAAGCAGCTTAAGTTATAATTATGTTTTAATCCGAATAGGGATAGATTACAGCACAGCCTTGCCATACCGGTAATAACAGGTGATAATGGGGTCATAATGATAGGGTTAGGTTTTAAAACTAATAAGAATATTTTATATATAAAATACCTGTTTATAGCTATTTTATAATTGTAACTTATTGCTTGGCAAAAATGAAAATTAACTCTATTTAACAATTATGCCGCATATCCTATAATTTAATTGGTGTAGCTTTAATCATAATTCTAACCTGTTTATATATATTAAAATGCTCTGCACCTGCTTATTATTCTTTACGTTAAAATATACATGTTTTAGCCAGCAAGCATTACCTGTATATCCGTTACTTGTGCCTGAAAACTGGCATACCGAAAAGTTTGTGTTGCCGCCGCCATTTGTTGATACGTTGCCATTTAAGGGAACGGAAGATATCCGCTTTTCGCCAGACTGGGCTAAGAAAGGCAGTGAAGGTTATTGGACCTATGCTTTTTTATGGACAATAGCAGGTAAAACAACTTTTACTCAAGCCAAGCTTGAAAAGTACCTGCATGATTACTACACCGGACTGGTAAACGCTAATTTAAAAGAAGCTAAAATTGACACTGCAATTGCCACCCCGGTAAGAGTAAAACTTCAAAACGCAAAGAAAGATGATACCGACATCCAGTCATTTGAAGGCAAGGTTGAGATGATGGATTATATCACGCAAAACCCATTAAGACTCAACCTTCGGATCCATGTTAAAAAAGTGAAACGTGGTGTTAGTATTTCCGCTGTTTATTTTGAAGCATCGCCTCAGCCATATGAGCATAAAGTTTGGGTGCAACTGGATGATCTTGATAAAGGTTTGTAACAAGTTTTCCATTAACCACTCCTCGTGATCGTATAACGAGCAATATTGCCGTGAAGCGAGCCCTTCAAAGTACTTACGTAAGCCAGTTTTCATTGTGAATCTTTCCGTAATTAATATGAAAAACTGAGGAATTAATACCTATAAATATCGTCTGATATGAAAGAAATAAATTGTAACAAACATGATACAAATTTAAAAATTCATATTAAATTTACAATTCAATAACGGGTATCTACACCCGGATTTGTGATAAGGTTTAGGTTTAAAGCCCCATGCAGCGAGTGTTATGGGGCTTTTATTTTACCTGCCTTTTTGCTGCTGAACTGGCGATGAAAGACTTACGAAGTTTTTAAAACTTCGTAAGTCTGCATATCTACGCCAATTGCCACTTCACACTGCCAACCAAATCACGGCGCTTCGCTAAACTCCTCATCCACACTTTCCCTCAAATCATACAATAACCATTGTTTACCTGCAATGGATCGTGTTTTTGATTGAAGCAATTTAATAAAATCGTTAACACCAACGGGTTCATTGCCATTGCCATGTATTAATACAATGCTGCCGTTTTGCGGTTGCTGACCTTTAGCCAGCCAGGCATCAGTACCAACCGGGATAAGCCCGAAGTTGGTGATCTGGTATACCAACTGCTGATCAGATACCAGGCCTGGGAACCGGAAAAATACTGATGGTAACAGTCCGTTGCGCAGCATGGCCTGTTCCGTTTCCAGTACCTCATAATTGATATCGGTGCCAGGTTCAAGCAAGAAGTTTTCTTTAAGCGGGGCTTTCATACTTACCCGGTGATTGAAGGAATGATTGATCCAGGTGATATAGATCTCGCGGTTGGCCTGCATTTGTTTTAACCAGGCCAGGTCCTGCGGGTGCTGGCGCATCCAGATACCTGTTACGGAGAGCGCGATAGGAACCGGCCGCTCTACTTTTTTAAATTCGGTAAAAATATCAGTGAAAATCCGTTTATCCAGCGGGCGGTGCGATGGGCATAGGTCGGCTGTAAGGCTGATACCCGTTTGCCTGGGGATGCCGCTTTCAATACCTGCATCCTGTATGTTTATAGACTGCTTTTCGGCTTTGGAAAGGGCTTTCTGATACGGGGTGCTTTTGAAAAATTCGCGCACCTGCTCCATGCTCATGGGCTTGACCTGGTAAAAGCTGCTTTCGTTTATTTTGGTTTCAAGCGTTTGCGGGTTTACCATTAGCAGATAATTACGCCCTTCATTATCAAAACGGCGCAGGATCATCCAATCCTGCGGATAGTTATGCGCCCAGCCATAGTAAGCTTTATAATTCTCGATTTTACGGTAAGTGGTTTGTGCCGATGTTTGCTCAACAAAAGCAGCAAAGCATAGAAACAGAGCAGGTATTAATTTAATTAATGTTTTGTTCATGGTGTTTTGCATTCCAGTTTTTCCCGGTGAGGAAAGAACTTGCGACTAATATCAGCATAAAAACAATTAGTACAATTGGCAGTAAATGTTTAGCGCTGTTGATAATTAAAGAATACCTGCCGGCTTGTTCACCTATATGGGGGACTGCATTTGGTAAAGCGGAAAGTGGAGGATATATTGTCCATCCAGGCTGTGGAAGGGATTTTATAAATAATGATAAAGAATATAGCCAAATGAGTGATAAAAAGGCAGCTGTCATAAGGATGAGGTTTTGAAATCGTCTTTTATAGCCCGCAAATCTTTAACAAGGTAAATTAAGGTTATCAACAAAAGCGATACAGGCAAAACGATAGTTGAACGGTCAATAACAAAATAAGTATCATGTAATTCGATATCGAGTAATGTCTCGCTCGTTGATACTTTTATGGTAAGCCACGTTGCCGTAACAACTATCACTATAATTGCCAGCTCGATAATCAATTGCTTAGGTTTCATGACCTAAAGTTAAATATATCGGGCATTTTATCTAAATGATATATAACTTTGAAATATGACCCGTCTATCTGTCAATATCAACAAAATAGCTACTTTGCGTAATTCGCGCGGTGGTAATAATCCCGACCTGATCCAGGTTGCTAAAGACTGTGAACGTTTTGGCGCGCAGGGAATAACCGTGCATCCGCGACCTGATGAACGCCACATCCGTTACAACGATGTGTTTGAGCTTAAGAAAATTGTAACCACCGAGTTTAACATCGAAGGCAACTGCCAGGAACAAAAATTCATCGACCTTGTACTGGCCAATAAGCCCGAACAGGTTACCCTGGTACCCGATGTGTTAGGGCAGATCACCTCAAACCATGGCTGGGATACCATCACCAACTATCATTATTTAAAAGATATGATAGCGGTGTTTAAAGAAGCAGGGATCCGGGTTTCCATCTTTGTCGATCCTATTCCTGCAATGGTTGAAGGTGCCGCCAAAACCGGCACCGACCGTATTGAGCTTTACACCGAAGGGTATGCTACCCATTTTCCGCAAGGGAAGGAACTGGCTATCGCTCCTTATATTGAGGCTGCAAAAGCGGCGCAGCAAACTGGTTTAGGCATCAATGCCGGGCACGATCTGGATCTGCATAACCTGAAATACTTTGCCGAAAATATACCGGGCCTGCTTGAGGTAAGCATAGGTCATGCCCTGGTAAGCGATGCTTTATATTACGGTTTGGAAAATACTATCCAGATGTATTTGAGGCAGCTGGTGTTAACGGATAATGCTTAAACTGCCCGATAATATACCGCACCCAGCGTTAAGGCTAATAATATAATAGTAGCTGCCGGTAGGCAGCTGCTTTCCATTAAAGGTACCGTTAAACGGGAGGCTATATCCTTTTGAATCAAAAATGTTTTTTCCATAACGATTAAATATTTTCACGGTAGCCAATGGATAGTTTTCCAGGCCGGCAATTTGCCAGTAATCATTTATACCATCGTTATTGGGAGTAATAGTATTGGCGATATTAAGGGCTGAGAGGCCAACGCTTACATCAACCTTTGTACGGGTGCTTTCACATGCATTGCTAAACCGGCTTATATAATAGCTCCGGTTTGCAGTTACGTTCACTTTAAATTTACCATTAACTTGCTCCTCAAGCGGCGTAGCATCGCTTTCATTGTCATAAAGTCTGTAGGTTGATGTTGCCACCGGGTTGCTAACCGGTATTACAGTTTCACCGGGCCCGCATAGCTGGAAGCTCCTTACCGATGGTGGATCAAGAACAAGCTCCTGGTTAAGAAGGGTAATGTGATAGGGGACAGCACAACCTTCGGGATCTACGGTGAGGGTATATGTTCCGCCGGGAAGCTGATCGATATCCAGGCTGATTCCTACTATATCGCCGGCTTCATTTGTCCATTTTAATGGCGGTATCACGCCGTTGGTGTTTATTAGTTTTAGTTTGGTGATGCTTCCGTTGGCGGCATCACATGAAGCGTTAATCTTTTGAAGTTCAGAGTCATCTATTCCGGGGTTTGAACTGGTTAAGGTTATCGGAATAGACTTTGCAAAACAGTTGCCGTTATAACATTTGGCATAATAGGTGCCAATACTTGCATTTATTAGTTTATTCCCCCCTGACTGTACTAACTGGTCCTGATCATTATACCAATCAACCCCAATAACATTCTTTAAATTTTGCAGGGTGATTGAACCATTATTTTTAAAGCAGGTTGGGTTAACCTTAATATAATCGGCTGCTAATGTTGAAATTGTCGGTTGGGTATATTCGGATGAGCTATTGTTAAGCGTGGCATTTGCCACCAGCTTTTTATTATGAAGATCACCATTAAATTTCCAGTTACCTCCAGCATCTGCAATAATTGTAGTGAGGTATTGTACCGGATTGCATACGGAGCAATCTGTATTATCATTATATATGTAAACAGCGGCCCCGGGTGATGCCGTTCCTGAAAATTCGGCGGCGTTATTTACGAGCACATTAATATCAGGTATGGCTATGCCCTGCGAAATAAGATAAGGTATAGTATTGCACGAGATACTATTTTTGGCTATAGTAATATTGGTTGATTGGACCGAATAAAATGCACCGCCGTCATTACTGAAAATATTGATATTGTTATCATTGTTATCGCCTATAAAAGCATTACTGCATTTAAATAATGACATACCCGAATTACCCGGTATACTGCTTTGTTTGTTACGAAGAAAGAAGAACCCGTTTACCGATACAAATTGAAATTGTGAAGCGCAAAAGTCATTGTCAGTTACCTTTGCATTACTTCCCTGGAACCGTAAAAGGATTGAGGAGCCGCTTACGCGATTATCCTGCCTGTTCACATCAAGTGAAAGCGAATTATTGATAAATTTATTATCAATCCCGTTCAGGGCTATTGCGGTGGCAAAAAAGTTTCTGTTTTTCAAAGCTGGCCCCCCAACCAATGAATTATCAGCTGTTATATCAAGTGCATACCCTAATTCAATAACATTAGTTCCGGATTCATCATAACCAATAAAGTTTGATTGGATAACGATATTGTCGTTATTTTTTGAATCGGTTAACGAGTTGGTACCGCAATAAACGCCATAGATATTATCGCAAAAAACATTTCCTTTATCCGGTGCGCCTATCGTGATGTTGGTGCAATCATAAGCAGATATAGCTGTGAAAAGAAGGTTCCCATTGAAATTGATTAGTTTACTGCTATAGCCTTTTATGCATAAGCCATATATTTCAACATTGGTAGCTTCGGTCATGATCAGGGCAGCAGCTTTGGTACCCGGGAAGGTATAGCTGACATCCGGTATTATATAAACCCTGGCATCGCTTCTGCCAAATTTTTGCCCCGGCTGTGTACTGCCGTCGATAGTTAAATTTGAGGTAACCTCGGGTAATTGCGTGAGCAGCGTTATGGTTGGGTTGCCCGTCAAATTAAAATTAATAATATCTTGTTGAACTGTTCCGTTGGCTGCGGCTTGCGTAAGGGCCTCACGCAACGTACCTGGCCCGGCATCGGCATTGCTTGTTACGGTAAACACAGCAGACCATGCCTGCGAATAAGCCAGTAATAAACATAGCGTAAACAGAAACAACTTGTGTTTCATGGTGGCAATCTGATCTGAATGTTAGTTTATAAATTGATTAGGGCAATAAATTGGTTTGTATTGCCTGCCAGTAAGTTACGATTTTTGCTGATAATTATGGTATAGCCTCAAAAAAGGGTTAGTCTCCTCGCAATAAAATCAGATTAACGAGTGAAGGGTAATGTAGATTACCTTATAAGTGTTAAGTTCCCGGAGAGCAGTTTGCAGCTTTTGCCGAGGTTTAAAATGTAGTAATATACCCCCGCCGGAAGTTTGCTGCCATTATAAGTGCCGTCGAAAGGAATGCTGTATCCCTTCGACTCAAATACTTTTTGCCCGTACCGGGTAAATATCTGCACCATGGCCTGCGGATAGTTTTGGGCGTTGTTTATTTTCCAGTAATCATTTTTACCGTCGCCATTGGGTGTAAATGCGTTAGGGATATCAATACCCGACAAACTGACGGTTATTTGCGCCGCTGTCCGTTCGCTTTCACACTGGCCGTTAACCCTGCTTATATAATAAGTGCTATTGGCGTTTATATTGATTTTAAAGATGCCGCTTGCTTGCTCGTCTAAAATAGTCGGCTCCTGGGCAGAGCTATATAATCGATAAGTACTACCGGCCAAAGGCGAACTAACGAAAAGCTGGGCTTGTCCAGGGGCGCATAATTGTAATGGATTTATAACCGGAGCATCGATGGTACTGTTTTCATTTGAAATAGCGTATACAATGGCGGCACCAGAACTACAAATGCTGCCTGAATCATGAACGTGGAGGGTATAGGTACCCTCGCCAATGCCACTAATATCCTTTGATGTTGTTAAATGATTACCAGTTTCATCAATCCATAAATAGGTATAGGGTGGTATGCCCCCGGTAACCTGAATGTCTTTAATACTGCCTGTTTTTAACCCGCATTGATCGTTTACCTGGGTTCCTGAATTGGGTACTATTTGTACAGGTGGTATATCGGCAACCGTAAAATCATGCGGATAAAGCGTTTCGCAACCGTTGGCATCGGTAAAGTAAACTTTATAAGTGCCGGGTTTAAGGTCGTGCGGATTTGCGTCTGAGCCTGCCGACTGGCCGGTGGCATTAACCCAGCGCATGCTTTTAACAAAGTTATCAGTTATCAAAGTAATTGAGCCGTTGCTTTGGCCCGCGCAACTATTATTAACTGAAAATGGGTAAATCGGATACGTTGTAGGTGACGCTGTGATTATTTGATATGGGAGGCTCGTTTGGCTACAGCCAAAATCATTACTTGCCGTTAATTGATAACTTCCTGGGCCAACTCCGGTAAGGTCGGCAGTATTACCCGCAGTTTGATTTGTAATGGTGTTTATCCACTGGTAATGGGTTGCGTTTAACGCCGTTATGCCGGTGATTGAGCCGGTTGGGCCGTTACAGCCTGCGTTGATTTGTTTGAGATTAGTAAGGTCGAGGTTTATAACGGGAGATAAAAGCTTAATTGCTTTTGAAAATGCAGATCCGCATCCTGTTCCCTTAACCTCCAGCGTATAAATGCCGTCCGGCACGCCTGTTAAATCCAGGTTGTTTCCAACAATTTCGCCATTTTCATTTGTCCATATATAGGTGTACGTATCATTAATGTTGCTGAAGTTAATGATTTTAATGTTTTTAATTGATCCATTACTCATATTACAGTCAGGTTGCATTTTGACTGGATCTCTGTCATCGACATTTAAAAAACTATAAGGTTCGGTAAATGTCGAAGTATATCCGCCGACAGTCGCCGAAGCCATTACACTACCATTAACGGGCCCGTCGTAAAGCCAGTTACCCGCATTGTCGGCTGTGGTTGTTCCAAAATAAGTTTTTGGGCCAGGCAGGCCACAATCGCAATCGGCTATAAAAAGTTCCACTATCGCCCCTGGTGTGGCTACTCCGCTAACTTTGTTGGCGCTAACAGATTGTATCTTAACAAAGGGGTCACCAAATCGGTTAGAATAATACAACGAATGAATGTCAAAACAAAATATGCTATTCCCCGAAACAATAAATTCATTAGTAGGGGTTGCGATAATCGCGTCTTCGCAATAGGCAATCGAGTTTTTTTGAGCAGGATCGGTTCCGCCTATTAATACAGTTGCGCCGCCTGAAAAAGCAATTCCGGCAGTTGCCGTTCCTTGATTTTGCGTATTTAAGTTTATGGTACCGGTTTGATTTGTGTTGATGCCGTTGCCTTGAATAATTAAACTCCCACTTGGCGTGTTTAGGCTCATAACAGAGTTTTGGTAAACATTAGCAAAAAGGTTATTATTAATAATTCCTGTAACGGGGGTGTTTTTTGCCATCCCGTTGGACAGGGAAGTTGGCGTTATGCTAATCCTTGGATTTTGAAGTACTCCCGATGGGGCATCCGTTCCCTGGAGATTAGTGCCCATTTTATTATAGCTAATGTTAAACTCGTTATTAACAGCATTGTCTGTAATGATCTGCATAAAACCGGCTATCATATTTCCGGTATTAGCGCTGCCGCCTATGGTAAGTTTATCGCAGGCATAAATATCCATTCCTGCATTATACACCTGTTGGCCATTGGGATCGGTCCAGCAAAAGTTATCTTGAAAAAGTAACGTTTTTCCTTTGTTAAAACCGAGATATGCAGTTTCTATATAATTCCCTTTTGATGCTGATCCTATCGTAATATTTCCGTAATCATTAAAGGAAAATGCGTCAGCATCGCCGTTTAGCCATATACCATATATTTCAAGTGCATCGATATTTTTACCACCAAAAGTATATTGGTTACTGCCAAATACGAAGAAGTTTTTAACCTTAACTTTGGCATGGGTAACTCCAAAGTTGTTTCCGGGTTGGGTTGTACCGTCAATTACCAAATTTGATGATACATCCGGTAACTGTATCAACACCGTTATAGTCCTTCCCACTTCACTCAAATCCGGTAATTAAAATAAATAAAGTCTTTTTCTGTACTGCCGTTAGCCGCCGCAAGTGTGAGTGCTTCGCGTAGTGTTCCCGGCCCCGAATCAGCATTGCTGGTTACCGTGAAAACAGCCGAGAAACTTTTAAAGCTGATGAAAAGAAAAATAGTAATAAAAAGTAAAACTCGCCTGCCAGTCATGTTTAGGTATTCACGAGCCAAAATACATTTTTTTACTGTAAATGCATTGTCAATATCATATTACCCAATTGTTACTCATATTGTAAAATCGTACCTTTGCGGTAAATTTAAGAGGGACGATTAATTCATGAAGTTGAATACAACCTATCAGGAGCAGTTTCAGTCGAGGCATATTGCTCCAAGTGAGGCCGACACGGCCAAAATGTTAAAAACCATCGGTGTAAATTCACTTGATGAATTAATAGGGCAAACAGTTCCTGAAAAGATCAGGCTTACCAAACCGCTTAATCTACCCGCGGCAAAAAGTGAGTTCGATTACCTGAACACCTTAAAGCAAACAGCTTCAAAAAACAAGGTTTTCAAGTCGTTTATTGGCAAAGGTTACTATGATGTAATTGTACCTGGCGTTATTCAGCGTAATATTCTTGAAAATCCCGGCTGGTACACCCAATACACGCCTTATCAGGCCGAAATTGCACAAGGCCGCTTGCAGGCTTTGTTAAATTTCCAAACCATGGTTATTGACCTTACCGGTATGGAAATTGCCAATGCTTCGTTGCTTGACGAAGGTACAGCTGCTGCCGAGGCTATGTTTATGCAATACACTTTGCGTAAAAACAACAATGCTAATGTTTTCTTTGTTTCGGAAGAGCTGTTTCCACAAACTATCGATATTTTAAAAACCCGCTCAGAGCCTTATGGCATTGAGTTAAGAATAGGCGACCACCGTACCGTTGAATTAACCGACGATATGTTTGGCGCCATTGTACAATATCCTGCCGGCGACGGTGCAGTTTACAACTACGCCGACTTTGCTGCAAAAGGACACGAAAAAGGTATTAAGCTTACTGTTGTTGCAGATCTTATGAGCCTTGCCCTGTTAACGCCTCCGGGCGAGTGGGGTGCCGATATTGTGGTTGGTTCATCTCAGCGTTTTGGCGTGCCGATGGGCTTTGGCGGTCCGCATGCCGCTTTCTTTGCTACGAAAGAAGAATATAAACGTTCTATCCCAGGCCGTATAATAGGTGTTACTATCGATAGCGCTGGTAACTATGCGCTGCGTATGGCCCTGCAAACCCGCGAGCAGCACATCCGCCGCGATAAAGCGACTTCAAACATTTGTACCGCACAGGCACTATTGGCTATCATGGCTGGTATGTATGCCGTATACCATGGTCCGGATGGTATTAAGCTTATTGCAGAGCGTATCCACGGTTTAGCCGTATTAACAGCTAAAACTTTAGGGCAGCTTGGTTACGAACAACTCAACGAATCATATTTTGATACCGTTAAGTTTGATGTAGCCCATTTAGCAGGTCCTATTCATTCTGAAGCATTAAATAACGAAATGAACCTGAACTATGAAGGTTCTGTAGTTACAATAGCAATTGATGAAACAACTTCGGTTGAAGATATCAAAACCATTGTGAGGTTTTTTGCCAAGGTAAAAGGCAAAACATTTAACGATGTTGATTTCGATGGCATCAATGCAAATCTTGAAACGGTTATCCCTGCAGAGCTTCAGCGTACTTCGGCATATTTAACGCATAGCTTGTTCAATACCCACAGGTCTGAACATGAAATGCTGCGTTACATCAAATCATTAGAGGCAAAAGATCTTTCACTTTGCCACTCTATGATAGCTTTAGGTTCATGTACCATGAAACTAAACGCTACTACCGAAATGGTACCGGTTACCTGGGCCGAGTTCAGCAAAATTCACCCATTTGCTCCAACTGACCAGGTTGGCGGTTATATGCAGTTATTTGATGAGATCAATAACTGGCTGAGCGAGATCACCGGTTTTGCAGCTATGAGCTTACAGCCAAATGCAGGTGCACAAGGCGAATATGCAGGTTTAATGGTTATCCGTGCTTATCACCTTGACAAGGGTGATGCCCACCGTAATATTGCTTTGATCCCATCATCGGCACACGGTACCAACCCTGCTTCGGCAGCTATGGCTGGTATGAAGATCGTAGTGGTTAAGTGCGATGACAACGGTAATATTGATGTTGCTGATATGCGCGCTAAAGCCGAGCAATATAAAAATGAACTTTCATGTTTGATGGTTACTTATCCATCTACCCACGGGGTATTTGAAGAAAGTATTATCGAAATTTGCGAGATCATTCATGAAAATGGTGGCCAGGTTTATATGGATGGCGCTAACATGAATGCCCAGGTAGGTTTAACAAGCCCGGCCAATATCGGTGCCGACGTTTGTCACCTTAACCTGCATAAAACATTCTGTATCCCTCACGGTGGTGGTGGTCCGGGTATGGGCCCTATCGGTGTTGCAAAACACCTGGTGCCTTATTTACCCGGCCATGCTGTAGTTGATATCGACAGGGGTAAATCTATCCACGCGGTTTCGGCGGCACCATGGGGTTCGGCTTCTATCCTGATCATATCACATGCTTATATTGCTATGATGGGTGCCGAAGGCTTGACTAACGCTACCCGTTACGCTATCCTGAATGCCAACTACATTAAAACAAGGCTAAAAGAACATTACCCGGTGTTATACACAGGTGCTAATGGTCGTTGTGCGCATGAAATGATCCTGGATTGCCGCTCATTTAAATCGGCAGGTATTGAGGTAACTGATATAGCCAAACGTTTAATGGACTATGGTTTCCATGCCCCAACTGTATCGTTCCCTGTTGCTGGTACAGTGATGATTGAACCAACGGAATCAGAACCCAAACACGAGCTTGACCGTTTTTGCGATGCCATGATCTCTATCCGTCATGAAATTGCCGATGTTGTTGACGGCTTGTCTGACAAAATTAATAACCCATTAAAAAATGCACCTCACACCGTAACTGTGATTACTGGTAATGAGTGGGAGCATCCATATACCCGTCAAAAAGCGGCATTCCCGCTGCCTTACGTAGCTGCCAATAAATTCTGGCCATCGGTAGGCAGGGTTAATGACACTTATGGCGACAGAACGCTAATCTGCTCATGCCCTCCGTTAGAAGAGTACGAGTTTGAAGAAAGTGTCATAGAATAATCTTCAGCAAGCCCCCGCCATTTAGCGGGGGCTTTTGTTTTATGTAAATTATTAAAATATGAATTCAGGCAATTCCGAAGGTAAATCAAAAATCTCCCGCTTTAGTGGAGGTTTAGAGGGACTTATAGCTCAAACCCCACAACCTCCTTATTATGCTGTAATATTTACCTCTGTACGCACCCCCGGTGATGAAGGCTATAGCGATATGGCTGTTGAAATGGAAGAACTGGCGCGGAAACAGGAAGGTTTCCTGGGTGTTGAGTCGGCCCGTAACGACGTAGGAATAACAGTATCTTACTGGCAATCGGTAGAGGCCATCAAAAAGTGGAAAGCTAATGCCCGGCACCTGTTTGCCCAACAACAGGGGCGCGATAAATGGTACCAGAATTATAAGGTGCGTATTTGCCTGGTTGAACATGACTATACTTTTTAAATAATAGTATCAACGGTTAGTTTTTACCTGCAATTTCCTGTATGCTGATCTTTATTTAATTCCCCGATTAAAATAAAAATGCTCGTTTTATGGTTATTTAAGTGTATTTGTATGATATATTGTTTTTTACAATTTACAACTATAAGGAATATAACTTTTTAAATCGAGGCCTCGTATAAAGAGATGCGCTTAAATGATAGATATGAACATTAATAATAAAGCAATTAGTGTATTACTGGTTGATGATGACGAAATAAATAACTTCATCTCCATAAAACTGATAAAGAAAGCTTTACTGAACACCGAAATTATGGCCTGCCTGAACGGAAAATATGCTATTGAGCAGCTTTCAGATATTCAGCGCAAAGACCCTAATAAACTGCCCGATTATATTTTGCTTGATATCAATATGCCCATTATGAATGGCTGGGAATTTTTGGATGAATATAAGCGCCTCAACCTTGATCCCCTGGGCAAAAGCAAGATCTATATTATTTCATCATCAGTTTTCAGCAACGATATCAACAAAGCACGCTCATACCCACTGGTGAAGGATTTTATTTCCAAACCACTTAATGTTGAAAAGATAAAAGAACTTTTTGAAGTAGCTACTGAAAGTTAAACCGGCTTAACCTTAAAATGGTCGCCTTCTGTTTCAACGGTTCCGATAGTAAATGATTTAGCATGGTAAAACAGGCATTTCCACCCTTCGGCGGCGGCTTTTTTACCATATTCTTCTCGTAACATCATGGCCTTGCGGCCGTCCATGTCATACTTGGCTATAAACTTTCTTAGCAGCTGCTCGGGTTCGGGAAGCTCGTCTCCGCCAAAAAATACTTTTTCGCCTTCCATGTCAAACCAAAATACCTGGTGTGCAGGGCAGTGACCGCCCGAGTGCTCGTACCTGATGCCTGGTTTAAACTCACCATTACCTTCAATAAAGGTGATCCTGGCGCTTGCCTGCAAAGCTTCAAAAATTTCAACATGGTATGACGAACCTTTTCCGCTCATACCAAACTCCCATTCCTGTTTATTGATTACATGCTCGGCCTGCGGAAAGCTGGGTACTAATTTTCCGTTACGCTCAACTACAAGGCCACCGGAGTGATCATAATGCAAATGCGACATCATCACCAATGTCACGTCATCCGGGTCGAAGCCTGCATTACGGATATTTTGGTGCAACATCAGCTCGTCGCGGGTATCTTTAAAACCCAACCCGGTATCCAATACTATCAAATCGTTTTTTGTTTTGATGAGGAAGGGGTTAACGTGGATGAACAATGAAGCCGGACGATCTTTCGGGTTGTCAATTTCCGGGTTGAACGGGATAAATTTCTTGGTTGCATCAACCGAATAAGAGCCCTCGCCTAAAGCAAAAAATTCCATAGTAAACGTAGTATCAGATTTTGAAGTAACTTTGGCTCTTTAACAGAGCATAAGTATATTTACTGTTTCAAGCTGCAAAGATATGAATAAACGTTGGGCGCTAAAGGATAATACAAACCATGATGATGTAATAAAATTAGCCGCCGAACTCAACATTGATACCGTTTTAAGCGCCATGCTTGTGCAGCGCGGTATCACCACCTTTGAAGATGCCCGCTACTTTTTCAGGCCAGATCACAGGCACCTGCATGACCCCTTCCTAATGAAGGATATGGAAAAGGCTATCCTCCGCATAGAGCAAGCTATGGCAGCCGGGGAGAAGATCATGATCTACGGAGATTATGATGTGGATGGAACTACAGCTGTTGCACTGACCTATAGTTTCTTCAAAAAACTTTATAATAATATTGAGTATTACATCCCCGACCGCTATAAAGAAGGTTACGGGATTTCCACGCAGGGAATTGACTACGCTGCTGAGCAGGGTATTACCCTAATTATAGCGCTTGACTGCGGCATTAAGTCGATTGATAAAATTGACTATGCTAATGAAAAAAGTATCGACTTTATCATTTGCGATCACCACTTACCGGGAACGTCAATCCCAGCCGCTGTGGCGGTACTTGACCCTAAGCGCGAAGATTGTGAATATCCATACAAAGAATTATCGGGTTGTGGCATTGGTTTTAAGCTGATCCAGGCTTATGCCGAAAAGAACAATATCCCGGTTGAAGAAGTGAACTGCTACCTCGACCTCGTGGTGATCAGTATCGCCTGCGATATTGTGCACATCAATGGCGAGAACCGGGTATTGGCACATTTCGGTCTGCAAAAAATAAACACCGATCCGTGTATTGGTGTTAAAGCATTGATGGAGATAGCAGGCCGCAACGGGACTTATACCATATCGGATGTGGTGTTTTTGCTTGGTCCGCGAATCAACGCTGCCGGCAGGATAGATGATGCCAAACATGCGGTTGAACTGCTGATAGCTACAGATAAAGACGCTGCTAAAGAAAAAAGCGCCATGATCAACGTGCGTAATACAGAGCGAAAAGGACATGACCTAAGCATTACTGACGAAGCGCTTGGCATGATTGACAATGACGAGGTGTTGATTGCCCGCAAATCAACCGTGGTGTTCAATGAAGACTGGCATAAAGGGGTAATTGGCATTGTGGCATCGCGCCTGACCGAAAAATATTATCGCCCTACAATAGTGCTTACCCGCTCAAACGGGCATGTGGCCGGTTCGGCGCGTTCTGTTTTGGGATATGATCTATACGAGGCACTTTGCGGTTGTAAAGATCTGCTGATCCAGTTTGGCGGGCATAAATACGCCGCAGGGCTTACCATGGCCCCGGAAAACCTGGAAGCTTTTATTGAAAGGTTTGAAGAAGTGGTAAGCTCCACAATAAAACCGGAACAATTGATACAGCAAATACAAATTGACGCCGAATTACGTTTAAGCCAGATAGAAGCGAAATTTTTCAGGATATTGAATCAGTTTGCACCTTTTGGCCCTGAAAATATGGCGCCTGTTTTCATAAGCAAAAATGTGTATGTTAGTGGTAATGCCGGTTTGGTAGGCGGCTCGCACATCAAAATGAGCGTAATGCAGGAAGATTCGGCAGTATTTGATTGCATAGCCTTTAACCATGGCCAATACCTGGAACAATTAAAACAGGGCATGCCGTTTGAAATGTGTTACTCGATAGAAGAAAACGTTTGGCGCGAAAGAAGAACAATACAGTTGAATGTGAAGGGAATAAGGTTTTAGTGATTAGAGGTTAGTGATTGGAGATTAGTTTTTAGCTTTGCCAGGGATATTGAGGGGGCCGCGTTAGGGATTGCAGTGGAAAGCCCACAGCGAGTGTCGGAATTGAGGGCAGGAAAGGCAAGGACTTGAAACGAAAAGCCCGGCCCGTTAGCTAACGGGAACGCCTATATTTATAAAGTTGATAGAAAAGTATATTTGATAATCAATATTTATAATTACGCTATTACAAGGAGCAAAGCAGCCTTAAACTATATCGAGCGGCTCTGCCAATCGGGGATTGCTTCGTACCTCGCAATGACGGGAGAAAGATATATCATATCAGGGTAATCCATGAATCCCATAAATCATGGTTCAGACATATAATGATACTAAGAGCAGATAATTTAGTTAAGAAATACAAGCAGCGTACCGTTGTAAACGACGTATCGTTTGACGTTGCACAGGGTGAAATTGTTGGTTTACTTGGGCCTAACGGTGCCGGTAAAACTACTTCGTTTTACATGATTGTAGGTTTGATAAAACCAAACGAAGGCACTATCCACCTGGATGACGAAAACATAACCCAGGACCCTATGTATCGTCGTGCCCAAAAAGGAATTGGCTACTTGGCACAGGAAGCATCGGTGTTTAGGAAACTTTCGGTTGAGGATAATATCAAAGCTGTGCTTGAGATGGGAACCATGCCAAAAGATAAGCAAAAAGATAAGCTGGAAGAACTGATAGACGAGTTTAGCTTGCACAAGGTTCGCAGAAATCGTGGCGACCTGCTATCGGGCGGTGAACGCCGTCGTACGGAGATTGCCCGTGCGCTGGCTGCTGAGCCAAACTTTATCCTGTTGGATGAGCCTTTTGCCGGTGTGGACCCGATTGCGGTTGAAGAGATCCAGGCGATGGTGGCGAAGTTGCGTACCCGCAATATCGGCATCTTAATAACCGATCACAACGTACAGGAAACGCTGTCGATCACTGATCGTGCGTACCTGCTTTTTGAAGGTAAAATATTAGAATCAGGCGTGCCCGAGGTATTGGCCGAGAATGAAATGGTGAGGAAAGTGTATCTTGGGGCAAACTTTGTGCTGAAAAGAAAGGTTTTTCCTCAATAATAACCCTATGACCCTCTTTAACTCCGTATTTACCTGGTTCATGAAAAAGCGTATCCACCAGATAGAGCTTTTTATGAAGTATCCGAATGAAGTGCAGGAAGAATGGTTTGAGCAATTGATTTCGGTTGCCGAAAACACGGAGTGGGGTAAAAAATACCAATATAAAAGTATCGAAAACTTGAGCCAGTTTAAGGAGCGGGTTCCGATTCAAAATTACGATACACTGAAGCCTTATATAGAGCGGATGCTCAAAGGTGAAAAAAATGTGCTTTGGCCGTCAGAGATCCGCTGGTTTGCCAAGTCTTCAGGCACTACCAGCGACAGGAGCAAGTTCATTCCTGTGAGTGAAGAAGCGCTTGAGGAATGCCATTTTAAAGGTGGCAAGGACCTGCTTACCATCTATTTCAATAACCAACCCAACCCCCGTATGTTTACGGGGAAGATCCTGACGCTTGGGGGGAGTCACCAGATCAGTCAGCTAAGCCAGGATACTTCATTCGGTGATCTTTCGGCAGTGATCATGAAAAATCTCCCTATGTGGGCCGAGTTTCACCGTACGCCGCATCTGGATATCGCCCTGCTCGAAAACTTTGAGGAAAAGATTGAGAAGATAGCCCAGGCTACCAAGGATGTTAATGTAACCAGCATCAGCGGCGTACCCACCTGGAACCTGGTGTTATTTAAACGCATTCTGGAGATCACCGGTAAAAATAATCTGCTTGAAGTATGGCCCAACCTGGAGATGTATTTTCATGGCGCGGTGAATTTTACGCCTTACCGCGAGCAGTTTAAAAAACTGATTCCGAACGAGGAAATGTACTACCTCGAAAATTATAATGCATCCGAAGGCTTCTTCGGCATCCAGGACACTAAAGAGCCTGGTGATATGCTGCTGATGCTTGATTACGGAGTTTTTTATGAGTTTTTACCGCTCGAAAATCTTCACGATGAAAACCCTGAAACGCTTACCCTTGATGAGGTGGAGCTGAACAAAAACTACGCGCTCATCATATCAACTAATGCCGGGCTTTGGCGCTATATGATAGGGGATACCATTAAATTTTCTTCACTCTCTCCGTTTAGGATCCAGATTACCGGTCGCACCAAACATTTTATCAATGCCTTTGGCGAGGAAGTAATTATTGATAATGCCGAGCGTGCACTGGAAGAAGCCTGTACACAAACCGGTGCCATTATCCGGGAATACACCGCCGCTCCCGTTTATTTTAATGGCGATGAATGTGGCGCCCACGAATGGATCATCGAGTTTGAAAAGAAGCCTGCCGAATTTGAACGTTTTGTTGACCTGCTTGATGAAACGCTACGTCGTATCAACTCGGACTATGATGCCAAGCGTTTTAAAGATCTTGCGCTGCGTCGCCCGATAGTACGCCGCGCACCGGATGGCACTTTCTTTAATTGGATGAGAGAGAAGGGTAAGCTGGGTGGTCAGCATAAAGTGCCGAGGTTGGCTAATGACAGGGAGTATGTTGATAGTATTTTGAAGATGATGGAGCTGGTGGGGTAAATTTTAGAATCAAGGCAACAAGAATTAAGAAGCAGGAAAATTTTAACTTAAAACGGTATTATCACCGGCCTTATTTATTATCTTGCAGGATAAATAAAAAGCAATGAAAAATAAACCGGCGGTATTAATCTCATCTTCACTTTTGTTTATTCCATTAATTATAATGGGTATTACCGGGCTGAACAAAGGCATTGAAACCCATAGTACACTTCGTATTGTTATGGCGTCATTCGGGCTTTTGATATTTGCGCTCTTTTTTACAGCTTTAATGAAAGGCCTAATGAAGAAAACGGTATAAGGTTTATAAACAACCTAAAGACCGTTTTGTCGGGCTGATATCATTGACAAGCCTCCCAAATCTTCACTGCCTCAATAGCTTCCTTAACATCATGCACCCTTAAAATATTAGCACCTTTCATCAGTGCAATAGTATTTAAAACCGTAGTGCCGTTCAATGCTTCAGCAGCAGTATTGCCCAGTAAACCATAGATCATCCTTTTGCGGGAAATGCCGATAAGTACTGGTAGGCCAAATAGATCAAACTCATTCATCCGGCTAATTAACGCATAACTATGCTCCGTTTTTTTGGCAAAGCCGAAGCCTGGGTCAAGGATCACATCATCTACGCCAAGCCGTTTTAACTCGCTATATTTTGATACAAAATAATCAAATACCTCGCCGAAAACATCGTCGTATTCGGCCAGCTGGTTCATGGTTTGGGGGGTGCCTTTCATGTGCATCAGTATATAAGGCACATTTAACCGGGCAACGGTGGCAAACATATCAGCATCAAGCATACCACCCGAAATATCATTAATGATATGCGCACCACTTTTGATAGCCGCCTCCGCAACACCGGCACGGAATGTATCTATCGACATAATGGCTTCTGGGAATGCCGCGGCAATAGCCTCAACAATAGGTAACAACCTGTTCGTTTCTTCCTGTGCCGAAATATCAACTGCCCCGGGGCGTGATGAATAGGCACCGATATCAAGGAATGTTGCACCATCGATCAGCATTTTTTGAGCTTGTTGAAGGGCCTCATCAACACCTGGTTTGCGGCTATCGGCAAAAAAAGAATCGGGGGTAATGTTAATGATCCCCATCACTTTTGGCGAAGAAAGATCGATAAGCCGGCCACCGGCGTTAAGTGTAACTTTTTTACTGAAAAATGTATCTTTAGCCACGGTTAGTTGCTGGTTGCAAAGTTTTAATGCGGTAAAGTTAATTAACTTTGCAGGCACGGGCTTCATAACCTTGCAACATTTAAACTTTACATTCAAACACATTATCTTTTGACTAACACAGCAGCAGAATACGAAGGCGTAATTAATATATGTAAGGGCCTTTTCATGAAAAAGACCCGCGATTACGGCACCGCATGGCGTATCCTCCGCCCGCAATCTATCACCGACCAGATTTTTATCAAAGCTCAGCGCATCCGCACTTTAGAAGAAAAGAAAGTATCAAAAGTAGGCGATGACATCACCGGCGAATACATTGGCATTGTTAATTACTGTGTGATAGCCATGATGCAGCTGGAATGCGGCCCAGAAATGTCAACCGAACTTAATCCTGATCATGTGAGCGAGATGTTTGACGAGAAGGTGAACGAAACCAAAGAGCTGATGTTTGCCAAAAATCATGATTACGGCGAGGCCTGGCGCGATATGCGCATCAGTTCATTGACCGATCTGATATTGATGAAACTGCTTCGTGTAAAACAGATAGAAGATAATCAGGGACTTACCGAGGCATCAGAAGGCGTAAAAGCCAACTACCAGGATATGCTGAACTATGCCGTGTTCGCATTGATTAAGCTTAATGTTCATCACGGTAAATAAAACTCTTTATTAATTATAAAAATTAAGTCTATCCGCTGGTTGGCGAAGAAGATTTAGAAGGGGCTTATGAAAAATACATCATCAAATAGTGCCGTTATATGGATCCCGCGTTTATTGGTGGGATTGTTATTTATATTTTCGGGACTGATCAAGGCTAATGACCCGCTGGGTTTTTCTTATAAACTGGTAGAGTATTTTGAGGTATTTCATATCACATTCCTAAACGGATTGGCGCTTACCATGGCCATTGTACTTTGTGCGCTTGAAATGCTGCTTGGCTTTGCATTGCTTATCGGTGCAAGGGCTGTTAAAGTGGCATGGGGATTATTGCTGCTGATCATCTTTTTTGGGTTCCTAACTTTCTATTCGGCCTTTTTTAAGGTGGTGCAAACCTGTGGTTGCTTTGGCGATGCTATTCCGTTAACGCCATGGCAGTCGTTTAGTAAGGATATGGTTTTGCTGGCTTTGGTGTTGATCTTATTTGTTAAACGTAAACAGATCACCCCGTTATTTAACGCCAAAGCAGGCGATAAATGGCTTATTGGTGCTGCCGTTGTTTCGGTTGGCTTTGGTGTGTATACCTATAACTTTTCGCCCATTATAGATTTTCTGCCATATAAAATAGGCGCTAATCTGCCCGACGAAATGAAGATCCCGCCGGGTGCCCCGCTTGATGAGTTTGAACTTACCTATCACCTGAAAAATAAAAAAACAGGCGCTACCAAGGTAATGAACGATAAGGAATACCTTAAAACCAATATCTGGAAGGATGCCAATTGGGAGGTTGTCGGCGACCCTGAAAATCGATTGATTAAAAAAGGATACGAGCCTAAAATTCGCGACCTGTCTATCCAGGATGCCCAGCGTAACGACTATACTAAAGAATTACTTTCGAGTCCGTTTTATAGCTTGTTTATAGTGGCCTACGATTTAAACGAAACGGATAAAGATGCGATCAATCGCTTAAACGCGTTGGCTATCAATCTTACCGATAATTATAATGTCCGTACTATACTGCTTACCTCAAATTCGGCTGAAGATGCTAAAGTATTTGCTAAAGAACATAAACTGATCAGTGAGATTTTTTATGTTGATGGTGTTCCGTTAAAATCAATGGTACGTTCTAATCCGGGTGTGTTGCTGATCAAGAATGGTACAGTGATTAATAAATGGCATTATCATTCGGTGCGGAAGTATGAGGATATTGTAAAAGAGTACTTGCAGAAATAATCAAATATGATCCCCTACCTGCTCCGCAAATTAGCATACGGACTGGCAGTAATGCTGGGGGTAGTGTTTGTTGTCTTTTTTCTGTTCAATATCCTCCCTGTCGATCCTGCCCGTATGACCCAGGGGCAACGTGCCGATGTGCAATCATTACAAGCCGTACGTAAAGAGTTTGGGCTGGATAAACCGGTACCGGTGCAGTTTGCCTATTATCTGAATGATCTGTCGCCCTTGGGCATCCACCTCAATGCAGCCGAAGAGCAACAGCGCTATGGCTATGTAAAGCTATTTTCGGTGAGCAAAAGTAAAGTGCTGGCGCTGAAATGGCCTTATTTAAGACGCTCATACCAAACCCGTAAGGATGTTGCCTCATTGTTGATGGAGGTGATCCCTAATACATTAGTATTAGCTGTAGCTGCTATGATCTTCGCTATTATTATCGGCGTATTTTTAGGCGTGGCGAGTGCGGTAAACAAAGATACCTGGATTGATAAGCTGGCATTGAGCTTTTCAACACTGGGTATTTCGGCACCTTCGTTTTTTGCGGGGATCATTATTGCCTGGATCTTTGGCTTTGTACTGAGTAATTACACGCATTTAAATATGTCGGGCAGTTTATACAGTTATGATCCCTTTAAGGGCGAAGTGATCACGCTTAAGAACCTGGTGTTGCCGGTTATTACTTTGGGCTTACGCCCGTTGGCTATCATTGTGCAGCTTACCCGCAATGCTATGCTTGATGTTTTAGGGCAGGATTATATACGTACCGCCAAAGCAAAGGGATTAAGTAACCGGACAATTATATATCGCCACGCGCTTAAGAACGCCATGAACCCGGTTATTACCGCAATTGCCAACTGGTTTGCCTCACTGCTGGCAGGTTCTTTTTTTGTGGAATATATTTTTGGTTATAACGGATTGGGGAAAGCTACGGTAGATGCACTGGAAATGTCGGATTTTCCGGTAGTAATGGGCTCGATATTGTTTATCGCGTTTATATTTGTGGTGATCAGTATCCTGGTGGATATTATTTATGTGTGGATTGATCCGCGGGTAAAATTAAGCTGAAAGAATTTATATGAAATATTTTATTGTGGGTTTTATGGGTTGTGGCAAAACAACCTGGAGCCGCAAACTGGCCACCAAATTGGGCTACGAATTTATTGACCTCGATCATGTACTCGAAGCCAAAGCGGGCATGAGCATTGCCGAATATTTTTCATCATTTGGCGAAGATGCCTTCCGGAAGCTGGAATCGCAGGTGCTGAAGGAAACTGAATATCATGAAAATACCGTGGTATCAACTGGCGGAGGATTACCCTGCTTTTTTGACCATATGGACTGGATGAATGCCAACGGTAAAACCCTGTATATTAAACTATCACCAAAAACCCTGGCCGACAGGCTGGAAAACAGCAAAACCATTCGCCCTGTACTGCAAGGTAAAAAAGGCGAAGAACTGGTTGAATTTATCACTGGCAAATTGGCCGAGCGTGAAAGCTTCTACCTGCAGGCAAGCAATATTGTTGAGGGGATAGATATGTCGGTTGAGAAACTGGAAGAGGCGTTGGGGGTATAATTAACGAAATTGCGTCTCCACGTCGTCATTGCGAGACACGAAGCAATCCTCAACTTTACAGAGTGTATTTGCATGCTCCTCTGCTACTTGGGGATTGCTTCGTGCCTCGCAATGACGGTTTGTAAAATATTAATGGGGCATAACTACCTACCTCAAATAAACCGCATCCTCTTCGCCGTCTTCTTCATCAAGTACTACGTCAACATGCTCTTTGATAACAGTTGATAAGGCTACGCCGGCAAAATCAGTCGTGATAGGGAAGCTTTTATGGTTACGGTCAACCAATACAGCGGTACGAAGTTTTTTTAACGGTACATCTAAAAATACGCCAAAGCCGTAAGCCAGGGTTTTGCCGCTGTTCAATACATCATCAACCAGTATCACTACTTTGTTGCTGCATTCTTCAACCTCAAAATCAATATTGGCGCTTAGGCTGCTGCTTTGTTTTTCAAGTTCGATGGTAAGCAGGCGGCTTTTAAAAGGGGAAATGCCGTCAAGTATAGTTTTCAGGCGTTCGGCAATGTGATTACCGCGCGGCAGGATACCGGCTATTAATATTTCTTCCTCGTCAAAATTATCTTCCAGTATCTGGTAGGCCATTCTGTCGAGCTTTTGCTGGATCTGTTGCTTGTTTAATATGAGAAGCTTTTTTTCAGACATGTTGTTGGTATCATTTACTACCTCTTTAAGAAGTTCACTAAGCGGGAGCAGGATCTAACATGTAAATGATACAAAGTTTATTCCATATTGCAGCTTCGAGGGGAAGGGACCGCATGGTTCAAATTTATATAAATAAAATCTACTTCACATATGGAAAATACACAAAGTTTGCCCCTTCGGGCACTACAACAAATACACACATGTATTCATAAGGGTCTTTGTAGCTTTTAACAAAGCGTTCCTTTAACACGGGTTTTATAACGTCGCGCTCCACAAATTCCTCAAGGGTTGAGGCGTGGATGCTCCATTCGGAGTTTAAATCATGGCGGTCAAGTATCAGTTCACCAATACTTAACTCATGCTGGTGGGCAATAAAAATAGGGTAAGAGGAAAGACCTTCGTTCATGATCTCCTCGGATACCTCTTTAATTGATTCATTAAAATATTTAAGATCGCGCTCCAAACTTATCAGCGGACTATCAGCCGCCGGTTTATTGCGTTCATTTCCTTCGTTAAGCAGTTCTTCAGGGTTCATATTTTATTTTATGATTTCACCGATTTTGGGATGATTACACCGATTTTTTTGATTGGTGATTACATTGATTGTTTGTTTTGTGATTTCACCGGTTGTCCGCTATTAATTGATTTTTGAGCCATCGCCATGATCTACTAACCATGAACTATGGGCTCTCCCCAACTAATCTCTTACCTACAACCTCTAATCTCTAAAGAATTAATCTCTTAAAACCAGCAACACCACATTTTCCACGTGCTGTGTATGCGGGAACATATCCACCGGCTGGATCTTTACGGTATCGTATTTCTCTTTTAATACCAGCAGGTCGCGAGCTTGGGTGGCGGCATTACAGCTCACGTAAACAATTTTAGGTGCTTCGATTTCCATGAGGCGGGCCACCACATCCGGGTGCATGCCTGCGCGCGGTGGATCGGTTATGATCACATCCGGTTTGCCGTGTTCTGCTACGAAATCGGCTACCAGTACGTCCTTCATGTCGCCGGCATAAAACTTGGTGTTGGTGATATTATTGATGGCTGAATTTACTTTGGCATCTTCAATGGCTGTTGGTACATATTCAACGCCAACTACCTCACGCACGTGTCCGGCCACAAAGTTGGCAATGGTGCCTGCGCCGGTGTAAAGGTCGTATACCAGCTCATCGCCTTTAAAGCCGGCAAAATCGCGGGTAATCTCATACAGGCGAAGCGCCTGGATGGAGTTGGTTTGATAAAATGATTTTGGTCCGATGCGGAATTTGATACCGTTCATTTCTTCGTGGATATATTCCGGCCCTTTAAAGGCAACAACATCCTGGTCAAATATGGTATCATTCTTTTTCTGGTTTTCAATGTAGAGTAATGAGGTGATCTCCGGGAAACGGGCATCAACATGGCTCATCAGTTTATTGATCTCTTCTTTTTCAGCATAAGCAAAAACCACGATCACCATGATCTCGCCGGTTGATGAGGTGCGCACGATCAGATTACGGAGCATGCCGCTGTGGTTTCGCAGATCGTAATAAGTATAGCCCTGCTGAATGGTGAAATCACGGATCTCGTTACGCAGGCTGTTGGATGGCTCTGCCTGCAGATAGCAATGGTTTACATCCAATATTTTATCAAAACGGCCGGGAATGTGAAAACCGAGGGCATTCATGTTCAGGGTGCCGTCTTCCTTGTTTTCGCCGTCGTAAAGCCAGCGTTTGTTGGAGAAGGTAAATTCAAGCTTATTGCGGTAATATCTATCGGCCGGAGAAGGCACAATAGGCATAATGCCGTCAACATTGATTTTAGCTAAACGGCTTAAGGCATCAACCACAGATTTTTGTTTGAACTTGAGCTGGGCTTCATAGGTCATATGCTGCCATTTGCAGCCCCCGCAGGTGCCGAAGTGCTCGCAAAATGCTTCAGTGCGGTATTCTGAAGATTTTTTTAATTCGGTGATCTTACCCTCGCCGAAGTTTTTCTTACTCCGGTACACCTGTACATCGGCAATGTCGCCGGGTACTGCCTTATCTACAAAAAGAACAAAATCATCAGCTTTGCCTACGCCTTTGCCTTCTTCGGCAATATCAATGATCTCTACGTTCTCAAAAAACTTTGGTTTGTTAGCTTTACTCATCAGGCTGCAAAGTTAACCGTATTTATTTAATCCTGAAAATGGGAGGGAAGAAGCAAAAGAAAGCTGTTCGCCTTTAAAAGGCGTTACGATATTAAAGCGGGATTTTTAAACAAATAAGCTTAGCAGATATTTAACCATATCAGTGGTGTCGATATCTTCTATCTCAAATTGCTCATCAATCAGGTCGGAAAAGTCTGTTAGTTCGCGGCTCATAAAACAAAAAATTACTATGCTAACATAGTAATTTTTAAACTAAAAACCAAATTGGTATAAGGTATTTTTTTTTGTAAACATCAGAAGCCACCCAGGCTTCTGATGTTTACTGATTGATATTAATTTTTATCCCAGTTTATTTTGCGCGAAAAATACATCAATACCGCTATGATGATGAACAGGGCGATGCTGCCAACCATTAAGGCAAGATCTTCCAGTTGAATGATCACAAAAATGAAGGCGTAAAACACCGATAAAATAAAGGCGAACAGTATGGCTGCCTTTCCGTTTTTCAGGAGAGATGATATAAATACGGATATGAGCGATATGGTTGATACAGATGCAATGAGGTAAGCCATATTGTAACCAACCTGCTCCGAAAACGATAGCAGCAATGTGTAGTAAATAACCATAGCTGCACCAATCAATATATAGTTAAACATGTGTATTGGCTGTTTGCGGATAACCTCGGTTAAAAATAAGGAGATGAAGGTAAGCAGTATGATAAATATCGCATACTTGCTGGTGCGCATCGTTTTCTGGTACTGATCAACCGGGAGGCGAAGTTTTACACCAAAGGTTGCATCTTCCAGTTTTTTATCGTTGTCGAGCGTTTTTTGTGAACCAGTCCACTGCTGCGGGAATGGCCGGTTGTAGTACATCATCCGCCAGCTGGCGCTAAAACTGCCGCCATCAATTTTACGCTCGTCGGGTAGATGGTTACCATCAAAACTGGGACTGCTCCAGTTACCGTTAACCTGAACATCAGTAGTTTTACCAAGTTGTAAGAAACTTAGTCCCTCGCTGCCTTTTAAATCGAGCGTGTAATCAAACGGAATTTCGTTATTGTTTATTGATGAAAGATCAACAGCGGCCTGCAGGCCATCCCCAAAAACAGATTCAAACGAAGGTTCAGCATTGAGCACAGGAGTAGTTGTTTTTATAACGGGGCTACTTTTCAAACCTTTCAGATCGCTTACACTAAATTCAAACCGGGCTTTGTTTAAGTAGAGCTGGTTTATATTTACCCCGAGGGATGACAGGTCCAGCTTGGCAAAGTTGCCGCTCACTTTTACCTGGGTGTTGTAAACTGCAACATCGAAAATACCGCGATGCAATATTTGTGTGGTTAACCCTGCTTTAATATGCAGGTTATCGGGCAGGATATACAGGTTTTCAATAACCTCTTTCGTGACAGTATCTGTAAATTTTACCTGTTTTTTATAAGGAATAACCAATACCGGGCCTTTGATGATCTGGCTGGCCGACCAGCTATCAGATACTTCTTTGGCCATTTCATCCTGCCTGCTGGCCCGTTCGGTTACAAGGTTTTGAATGAAGGCCGAAGGTATTAGCAGTAAAAGCGCCAAGATCCCTATAAAGATCAATTTAAAAGTTGCCGACTCCTTGAGCCAACCTAATGTTGTTTGTTTTGGTGATTGTTCCTCTATCATGATTATTTAGATATAAAGTACTTTGTATTTCAAAGTTTGTAATTAAAAATAAAGGCTTTTGCTAAGCCTATGACAAAGATAATATAAAGTACTTTGTATTTCAAAGTTAAAATAAATAAAATTAGCTGTCAGTGTAGATTTAATTATAAAGGGCCTATTTGAGTTATTTATATCACTATGGAAAAGAAAAGACGAATTTATAACTGGATAATAACGGGATTGTGCCAGTCGCCAAATTGGTTTTCTGAAATATTTTATTTTGATAAAAGGGATGAACAGTTCTTCTCTATTCTTGTAACCGATTATTTTTTGTTTGATGAAGATTTTTCACCTGCTGATGGGGTTCAAAGTACTTATTCAGAAAGTACAATAGGGCTTCTCGCTGACCGGATGAGGAGAATGCATGAAGAAGATGACAACAGTATCATTGCTTTGCCAAGGGATGGAGAGGGATTGGATGATTATCAAGAAAGAGCCAGATCCTTTTTAAATCTCAATGCGATTGATTTAGAAAAAGCGACGATATGGAATATTGAGGAGTCAGGCTCAATTAATGTTAAGATAACCTGATTTACACCGAAACCGCCGCCTTAACCAAATAAGGCAGGATCTCTTTCTGAAAAGAAACAAAATTTTTCCGCACGTCCGAATCGCTTACCGATGTAAAGGCAAAGCTGAAAACGATGCTCTTGCTACACTTGATCAGGAAGCGTAGGCGCTGCTGGTAAGTTTCATGCTTGCGGATGCCAGGCAATTGAATAAATGATGCCATAAGCAGTTCTTCCAACTCGTTGGATAGGTTCTTTAAAAAGTCCTGGGAGTTGGTTGACTCGCGGATAAAATCCCAGCCGATGAACTCATTACAAACGGTGTAGGAGAGGCGGCAGGTTTTCATGATGAGGTTATTGAGATAGGCCTCCTCGTCAATATCGTTGTAATTACTTTGTACCAGGTCGTCAACACTGACTTTGATGTAATCCATCAGCAAGATGTGCAATACAGCCTCTTTGCTATCGAAGTATTTATAGATAGTTGCCTTGGCAATTTTAGCCTTTTTGGCAATCTCATTAACGCTGGTTTTATGGTATCCGAATTTGCGGAAAAGTTCCTGTGCTGCCCGCTTAATACTATCTTTTATTTTATCGGCTTCCATTAATTACTTACTTGAATTTCAAACTGGGTAACAGCTACCCTATATGTTCTTAATGCCTTTGTCGCCGGGGCTTTTACCGGTGTGCCATCCTCAAGGCTAAACTTTGAGCCGCTGCAGGGATCGGTTACTGTAAAGCCTGTATTATCAATTGTTACCGCGCACTTTTTTTCGGGCTGATAGCTGCTGCACCGGTCGTAAGCCGCATAGGTGCCATTTATTTTGCGGTAAATGATCAGTCCGGCTACACCATAACCATTAATGGAGACTGCCCCGCCCGAAACATTAAGGGCACTTAACGACGGGGTACCTAATGCAGCTTGGAAATTAACAGGTACGCTTGGTACGTTATCACCTGATTTTCCACACGAAAAGCAGGTGATACTTACCAATATCATTAACAATAGTTTCCTCATAACATTTCTGTTTGGAACTGTTTAAGGAAACGCGCATCATTCTCCGAAAACAGGCGCAGGTCGCGGATCACGTATTTAAGGTTGGCAATACGCTCCATGCCCATACCAAAGGCAAAGCCTGTATATTTTTTACTGTCGATGCCGCAGTTTTCCAAAACATTAGGATCAACCATGCCACAGCCTAAGATCTCCACCCAGCCGCTGTGTTTACACATATTACAACCGGCACCACCGCAAATGGTACATGAAATATCCATTTCGGCCGATGGTTCGGTGAACGGGAAGTATGAAGGGCGGAAACGTACTTTAGTACCTTCGCCATAAAGCTCCTGAACGAAGTGATAAAGCGTCTGTTTCAGATCAGAGAACGAAACATTTTCGTCAACATATAAACCCTCAACCTGGTGGAAAAAGCAATGTGCACGGGCCGAAATAGCCTCATTACGGTAAACCCTGCCCGGCATAATAGCGCGGAACGGTGGTTTGCCTGCTTCCATCATCCGCACCTGTACCGACGAGGTGTGGGTACGCAGGGCGATATCATCTTTACCGTTATTCTTTTTAATAAAGAAGGTATCCTGCATATCACGTGCCGGGTGTTCATCCGGGAAGTTAAGGGCCGAGAAGTTATGCCAGTCGTCCTCAATTTCCGGTCCTTCGGCAACAACGAAACCTAAACGTTTGAAAATGTCAATGATCTCGTTACGAACCAGCGATAACGGATGGCGTGAGCCTACAGTAAAGCCATCGCCTGGCAAAGTAAGGTCAAGGTCATTGCCTTTGCTTTGTGGGCCTGAACCAATGTTTTCTTTTAATTCGTTATACTTAGCCTCGGCCAGTTGTTTAAACTCGTTAAGTACTTTACCGAAAGTGCGTTTCTCTTCCGGACTAACACTTTTAAACTGCTCAAAAAGGTCTTTAATAATACCCTTGGTGCCTAAAAATTTAATACGGAACGCTTCCAGTTCGTCGGCATTGGCAGGCGAAAAGGCATTGATCTCGGCGGTATATTGGTCTATCTGAGCTTGCATTATAATGTATTGTTTGTAATTCTTTTGTTGTTATCCCGGTTTCCTGATTATTTTTCGGATGCAGGGATATATAGTTATGAGTTAATCGCTATACGCAGGACGGCAAATATAAGACTATTTAAGAACTCCCAACTCTTTACCCACCTTAGTAAACGCTGCAATAGCTTTATCCAAATGGTGCAAATCGTGCGCTGCTGAGATCTGTACCCTGATCCTTGCTTTGCCTTGCGGTACAACCGGGTAGTAAAAACCTATCACATAAATACCTTCCTCAAGCATTTTTGCAGCAAACTCCTGGGCCAATTTGGCATCATACAACATCACTGGGACTATAGGATGCACGCCAGGTTTAATGTCAAAACCTGCTTCGGTCATTTTTTTACGAAAGTATTGCGTATTGGTTTCCAGTTTATCGCGCAGTTCGGTGGTTTCGCTCAGCATATCCAGTACCGCTATCGAAGCTCCGGTAATAGCAGGAGCTAAAGTATTTGAGAACAAATACGGACGTGAGCGCTGGCGCAGCATATCAATGATCTCTTTACGGCCCGATGTAAAGCCGCCCGACGCGCCGCCCAAAGCTTTGCCTAATGTGCCGGTGATAATATCAATCCTGCCCATAACATTATGGTGCTCATGCGTACCGCGACCGCTTTTGCCCATAAAACCCGAGCAATGGCTCTCGTCAATCATAACAAGTGCATTGTATTTATCAGCCAGGTCGCAGATTTTATCCAACTGGGCAATTGTACCGTCCATGCTGAATGCGCCATCGGTTACAACAATGCGGTGACGCAGTTCCTGGGTAGCTTTTAGTTTCTCTTCCAGGTCGGCCATGTCATCATGTTTATAACGATAACGCTGAGCTTTGCACAAACGTACACCGTCAATGATCGAGGCATGGTTCAACTCGTCAGAAATAATAGCATCCTGATCGTTAAATAAAGGTTCAAACACGCCACCGTTGGCATCAAATGCCGCTGCATACAGGATGGTATCTTCGGTACCTAAAAATTCGGCTATCTTTTTTTCAAGCTCTTTATGAATATCCTGTGTACCACATATAAAACGCACAGATGATAAACCATAGCCATGAGTATCCATAGCATCTTTGGCTGCCTGGATCACTTTGGCATTGCCTGATAAGCCAAGGTAGTTATTGGCGCAAAAGTTAATTACTTCGGCACCGCTTTGCACAGTGATATCAGCTCCCTGAGGTGAAGTAATGATCCTTTCCTTTTTATATAACCCGGCGTTTTCAATTTCGGTTAATTCCTGCTGTAAAACCGGCTTTAGTGTGTTGTACATAGTGTGCGTGTTTTAAAGAGGGCAAAATTAAGCATTAGCGGGCATTTGATAGGGTTTATTAAACCTTAAATAATTATTAAGTGAATAATAAAACATTTTTAAGTCCTAAAGCATTACACATAAGTAACATATGAGAAAATACATACTACTATTCATCATTGCTTTCAGCGTAATAACCGCCTCTGCACAGCAATCACTTTTGACAGGGAAAATAACCGACAAAAACGGGCAGGTTATTCCTTTTGTTTCCATTTACATCCGCAATTCAACATACGGTACCACAGCTAATGAAAACGGTATTTACCAGTTTAAGCTTAGCCCGGGTACTTATAATGTGATTTACCGCTACGTTGGTTATACTGAAAAGATAGAGCAGGTTACCGTAACAGATCAGGAGCAGGAACATAACGTACAAATGGCCGATGAAGTATTTAGCACCGGCAGGGTAGCCGAAACTTATCGCAAAAACCGTGATGCTGCCGATACTATCATGAAACAGGTATTGAAGAAGCGGAAATACTATATTGAGGAAGCAGCATCATATTCATGTGCGGTTTATATTAAAGGTGTACAAAAGCTATTGAGTGTGCCCAAATCAATGCTGGGGCAGGAGGTAAGGAAAACCCTCGATCTTGATACGAATGGCCGGGGGATCCTTTATCAATCGGAATCATTGTCTGAATATAATTTTCAAAAGCCCAATAAGGTACGGGAGATCACTATTGCCAACCGTATGGCGGGGCAGAACACTGCTTTCGGCTATAAAAAAGCATCTGATCTGCAGGCTAATTTTTATCAGAATGTATTTATCATCAATGGATTGGCTACCCGGGGCTTTGTATCGCCGGTTGCATCGTACGCTTTCACGTTTTATAATTACAGGCTGCTGGGAACCTCGGTTGAGAACGGGCATACCGTTCATAAAATCCATGTAACCCCCAAACGCGGGCACGGTCAATATTTTCAGGGGGATATTTACATCGTTGATGGCGACTGGCGTATTTATAGTGTTGACCTTTTTGTTGAAAATAAAACAAGCAACCTTAACCTGGTTGATACTTTAAAGATCAGGCAGCAATACGTAGCTATAACTGATAGTGTGTGGATGCCGGCCTCGACCCAATACAGCTTTAAGGGGGCAGTTTTTGGATTTAAATTTGGCGGTTATTACGCCGCTGTTTATAACAACTATAAAATAAATCCAACTTTTCCGGATGATTTTTTCACCGGCGAGATCTTAAAAATTGATACAGTAGCCAACAGTAAAAAGCCCGATTACTGGTCCAACGCACGGCCGATACCCTTAACTGCATTTGAAGACCGTGATTACAGGAAAAAAGATGCGTTTGAAGAATATAAAAAAACGGATACTTACCTGGATTCGCTCCAGCATCATAAAAACCGTATTAATTATCCCGGCTACCTGATATTTGGTTACGCTGCCAGCAATAAAAGCAACAGGGATTCATTATACATTTTCCCGTTTCTGCAAACGTTTTATTACAACACAGTGGAGGGCTTTGGGATTAACGCCAAGGTAAGTTATATCCGTACTATTGATGATTTTCATTCGCTGACAGTTACCCCGGCAGTACGTTATGGCTTTTCCAATAAGATCTTCAGCGCCAATATAGGCTTTGAGTATAAGAATGATCCTTTCCACAATGCTAAGTTTTATGCCGATTTTGGCAGCGATGTGCTCGACCTGAATAACGTAGGCACACGTTCGTTATATTTCAATACGCTGAGTACACTGTTGAGTGAAAACAACTATGTTAAATATTACCGCAGCCACTATGGCGATTTTGGTTATCAGCGTGAGGTATTGAACGGCGTTTTCTTAAAAGGAGGTTTTTCTTATTCAAGCCGATCGCAGTTGTACAATACCTCTTTTAGCAAGATAAAGGATAATAAGAACCGCGAATTTACATCAAACAATCCTTTGGCTCCCGCGGGTACGCCGGCCAATGACCATTCGTTTTTGTTTCCGGATAACCAGGCTTTAGTGTTTAACGCGTCGGCAACATTTACTTTCGATCAGCGGTACGAAACCAGGCCTACAGGCAAGTTTAACCTGCCTTCAAAATATCCAACGTTAACGGTAAATTACCGAAAAGGATTTAAAAACATTATAGGCTCGGATGTGGATTATGATTTTGCTTCTGTTGATCTCTCGCAGGATCATATCCGTGTAGGGCTTTCCGGCTATTCATCATTTAAAGTATCTGGTGGTGGGTTTTTCAATAATAATACGTTGTATTACATGGATTATAACCACTTTTTAGGTAACCAGGGCACCACTTTTGATCCTACCTATGTGGGTAGTTTCCACTTCTTGCCATTTTATACCTACAGTACCAACGGGGCTTTTTTAGAGGCGCACTATCAGCATAACTTCGCCGGATCATTATTTAACCGGATTCCGCTGTTAAGGAAACTTAAACTCGAAGAAATTATCGGTGCCAACTATCTTACCACCAAAAACAACCGCAATTACCGCGAGTTTTATGTGGGTGTACAACGCCTCATTTTCCGTGTTGACTATGGTATATCCTATGCCGGCGATAAAAAATACATCCAGGGCTTCAGGATCTTTTACGGAATCAGGTAATTTGAGGTGAGTAGTTGATAGGTGAATGGTTGATTGGGTTTGATATTTTTTAGATCAGCAACCACTCACCTAATCAACCATTCAACTTTTCACTAAAAATTCTTACATTTGCGCCGCTCATTTAACACTGTTTGCAGCAGTATCGATGATTTTATGGAAATGTATAATACCCTACTATACTATTGTTATTCAACGATAGCTGATGCGGAGCAATTTGCTGCCGATCATTTAAAATTTTGTAAAAGTTTAGGTTTAACCGGTCGTATTATTGTAGCCGACGAAGGGCTTAACGGCACCGTTTCGGGGACTGTTGAAGCTTGTAAAACCTATATGGATACCGTACACGCCGATGAGCGCTTTGCTGCTGCCGAGTTTAAAATTGACGAGGTAGATACGCCATCATTTGTAAAAATGCATGTACGTTATAAATCAGAGATCGTACACTCAGGCCTGCGTGATCCTAACATTATCGACCCAAAACAAAAGACAGGCAAACACCTGGAGCCAAAAGAGTTTTTGGCGATGAAAGACAGGGATGATGTTGTTGTATTGGACGTTCGTTCAAACTACGAGCACTCTTTAGGCAAGTTCAAAAATGCGGTAACGCTTGATATCGATAACTTCCGCGATTTTCCGGACATGATCAATGAGCTGGCAAAGTACAAGGATAAAAAGATCCTGACTTACTGCACTGGCGGCATCAAATGCGAAAAAGCGTCGGCATTGCTTTTGCACGAAGGTTTTCCTGAAGTATACCAGTTGCATGGTGGGATCATTAAATATGGTAAAGAAGCAGGCGGTGAGGATTTTGAAGGCAAATGTTATGTATTTGATAACCGCCTTTCGGTTGACGTAAACAGCGTAAACCCTGTTGTTATTTCAACTTGCTTCAATTGTGGCAAAACCACTCCCAAAATGATCAATTGCGCCAACCCTGAGTGTAATGAGCATTTTACCCAATGCGATGAGTGCGGAACCGCTATGGATGGCTGCTGCAGCGACGCTTGTAAAGATCATCCGCGCAAACGTATTTATGACGGTACAGGTTATTATGTAAAAGTGCCCCAACCGGTAAACGTGAGCAAAACCAAATTGCAACCGGCCGATTAAGATCGGTCAAGTCCGGTAAATGATACGAAGCTTACCCCTAAGGGTAGGCTTTTTTCTTTTATCGGGCTCAAACATTACTTTAGTAACTTGAATTACATAAGCATCATTTTATTTTAACCATGCGTAAACCCCTCTTAGTTTTTATTTACCTGCTTTGTATTTCGGTTTGGCAAGCATTTGCGGTTGATATTAAAAGTATAGGGGTTCCGTATGTGCAAAATTATACCAAGGCCCTTTATCAGTTTGGCAATCAAAACTGGTCGGTAACGCGCGATGAGCACGGTATCATGTATTTTGGCAATGCGCAGGGTTTGTTGGCTTATGACGGCAAGTACTGGCAGCAGTACCATATGCCCAACGGGCTAATAGTGCGGGCGGTAACTGCCGATGGCAAAGGGAAAATATATGCCGGCGGTTACGGCGAATTTGGCTACTGGGAAAATGATAATAAAGGTTTTTTAAAATATACATCGCTTATAAGCCTGGTGCCTAAAAAGTTTTTGCCCATTAATGAGGAGGTTTGGAAAATCTATTGTGAAAAAGACAGGGTCTTGTTCCAGGCTTTTGGCTCCATTTATATCTACTCAAAGGGTAAGATCGAAGTTGTAAAAGCACAGCAACCTTACCTTTTTCTTTTTAAAGCCGGAAACCGCTTTTTTGTGGAGCAACTGTTAAAAGGGTTGTTTGAACTTAAGGGTTCAAAATTAGAATATGTAAAAGGCAGTGAAATTCTTGGTGTAAGCGGTGTATTATCTATCCTCCCTTTTCAGCATAACAAATATATTATTGGTACGGCCAAAGGTGGTTTGTTTATTTACGACGGTGAAACTATTAAACCCTGGGCCAATCAATGTAATGACTTTTTGAAAACCTATCAGCTTAATAACGGGGTGGCTATTGCAGGCAGATATCTTGCCTATGGAACTATTCTTAACGGCATTGTAATAGTTGATACCGCCGGCAGGGTGGTACAACACATTAACAAAGCCAGCGGTATGCAAAATAATACGGTATTGAGTTTATATACAGATGCAGAGCAAAACCTTTGGGCAGGGCTTGATAATGGCATCGACCGTATTGAGGTTAACTCACCATTATATTTTTATTTTGATAAAACAGGCAAATTCGGTACTGTTTATGCAAGCATTATTTTTGACAAAAAGATTTACCTGGGCACCAATCAGGGCTTGTTTTACAGCGATTGGCTGCCCGAGAGTAACAAAGGCCCTTTCCAGTCGTTTGATTTTAAGCTCATACCAGGTTCACAGGGGCAGGTGTGGGACCTTTCCCTGCAGGATGGCCGCTTGCTGTGCGGTCATAACGACGGTACTTACCAGGTAACCGGTAATTCGATAACTAAGATCTCGGATATGACCGGGGGGTGGACCATCAAAAAAATAGCTCCTGATATGCTGATTCAGGGAACTTATACAGGTTTGGTTATCTATAAAAAAGACGCGGCAGGAAACTGGCATTTTAGCCATAAGCTGGCCGATTTTGGCGAACCTTCGCGCTACGTTGAAAGGGATAGCAAAGGGCAGATATGGGTAAGCCATGCTTACAAAGGCATCTATAAATTATCCCTGAGCGCCGACCAAAAAAAGGCCGTGTCACGCGTTTACTATGATAAAAGCTATGGCCTGCCCGGCAGTTACAATATCAACGTATTTGACCTGGATAATCGCATCGTTTTTTCGTCTGACTCGGGATTTTATGTGTATGATGATATTACCGATCGTTTCTTCAAATACCAGCAGTTAAATAAAAAGCTGGGCACGTTTGCCACTTCAAGCAAAATCATAAAAGCTATAGGCAAAAAGTATTGGTTCATTAACCAGGGGAGGGTTGCCCTTGCGGATCTTTCAGTACCCGGAAAGTTAACTATTGATACTAATCGCTTCACCATACTCAGCGGGCAAATGGTACAGCATTATGAAACTATAAATCGCATTAATAACTCAACTTATCTTATCAGCGTTGATGATGGCTTTGTAATACTCAATGATGATGACGCGCTACGCGGTAATAACATCAATATTCCTAATGTACTTATCAGGCGGGTTGAGAATGTAACCGATAAGGTATCATTAATAAGTGAGGATGGTTTTAGCAAGGATGCGATTGAAATACCTTATACCCAGAATAACATCCGGATAGCTTATTCATTGCCGTATTTCAGACAGGCTAAGATCAAATTCCAATACTATCTTGATGGATATTCGCGTCAGTGGAGTGATTGGACAGTGCAAAGTCAAAAAGAGTTTACCAATCTTGACCAGGGGACATACCATTTTAAAGTACGCGCCAAGATCAATGATCAGCAGGTATCGGCCGAAACCGTTTTTACCTTTACTATATTACCGCCCTGGTATGCCGGGAAAATTGCCATGTTTTTTTATCTGCTACTGATTGTATTGTCGTATTATGTCATCAGGCATTACTATCGCCTTAAATTAAAACGCCATCAGCAGCACATCCACCAAAAGCTTCAAAAAGAAAAAGAGGAGTTTTTAAAGCAGGAAGCCATCGCTAACGAACAGCACATCGTCAATATAAAAAATGAGCAGCTACAGGCCGACCTGGCAAGTAAAAGCCGCGAGCTGGCAAACTCGGCTATGAACATTGTTTATAAAAATGAGTTGCTGCAAAAAATAAGCGACGAGCTTGGACATCTTAAAGACAGTAATGGCAAAAAGCTGGCCGAAGAACAACTGCGCCGCATCCAGAAAGTGATTGACGAAGGTATGAGCGATGACCGCGACTGGAACATTTTTGAGAACAGTTTTAACGAAGCACACGAAAATTTCTTTAAAAAATTGAAGACCGGTCACCCCGACCTGGTCCCTAATGATCTGAAATTATGTGCTTACCTGCGCATGAACATGAGCAGTAAGGAAATGGCATCCCTGCTTAATATTTCATTACGAGGTGTGGAAATCCGGCGGTACAGGCTTCGTAAAAAGCTCAATCTGGAGCATGATAAAAACCTCACGGAGTTTCTCATCGAGCTATAACACTACATCATTACCTCTCATTGCGTCATTTTGAACCCTTGTCTTTAACCGGGGTTATGTAGTAGTTTTTATAGCTGTTTTTCTTTTTAAAATGTTGTTTTTTAGGGTATTATATTTTGTGAAAACATTTGCTGTGAAAGTATTCTTATAGTGGTGTATTAATGTTGAGTTATATTATTTGTTAAAAGTTGATTATCTGTACAGCTTTGCAAATCAATAAACCAATTATTTTTTCAATCCGTATTATTTATTAACCACTATGAAAAGAATTTTTACTATTTCAGGGTTGATGTTGTTACTGTTATTTTGTTATGACGCAGCGTTTGCACAAAACGTTACAATTAAAGGTAAAATAACCGACGGAAAAACAGGCGAGGCTTTAATAGGCGTGTCTGTTTCAGTTAAAGGAACAACTATAGGCACCCAAACAGATGTAAACGGAGCTTTTACACTCAAGACACCAGGAAGCGGAACTTTAACAATAGCTTATATCGGCTATGCCACGCAAGAAATAGCCATCGGCAGTCAAACATCTATTAACGTAGCCCTGCAACCACAAACCAATGAGCTGCAACAGGTAGTTGTAATAGGTTATGGTACTCAGCGAAAGCTTGATGTAACCGGGTCAATTGCTACCGTTAAGGGCTCTGATGTTGCCAAGCAAGCGTCACCTAATGCATTAAGTGGTTTACAAGGTAAAGTATCAGGCGTACAGATTACTAATAGCGGTACACCAGGCAAATCACCTGATATTACCATTCGTGGTTTAGGTACCATTTACGGTAACACTAAACCATTATTTGTAGTTGACGGAGTTTGGTATGATGACATCAGCTTCCTTAACCCGCAGGATATTGAAAGTTTTAGCATTTTGAAAGATGCTTCAAGTACAGCTATATATGGTATCCGTGCAGCCAACGGCGTAGTTCTGATCGGAACAAAGCGTGGGGTAAAAGGTAAACCGGTTATTAATTACAATGGATATGTAGGCCTTCAGGCTGTTACCAACCAGGTAAAGATGGCAAACGCCAACCAGTATGCTACGGCGGTAAATGAGCTTTCGGCATTAAACGGCGGCGATCCGATATTCAGCAATCCTTCATCATACGGCACAGGAACTGATTGGTATAAGCAAATATTACGCAAAGCATTTACTACTAACCATGAGGCATCAATAAGCGGCGGTACGGATAAGTATACTTACAACTATTCATTCGGTTATCTTAATCAGGACGGTTTAGCCAAAACAAATAATTACCAACGTTATACAGTTCACTTGTCAAACGACTTTAAGCCTACTAAAAATCTGAAGTTTGGCTATACGGCAAGTGCGTTATCTGATTTATCGAAAGATGTCAATGGTGGTATTTTTCACCAGTTATTTGGCGCGGCACCTACACTGCCTGTACGCAAAGCCGACGGTGGCTATGGCGATCCTAACGATTATGGTACTGGCGACGGTAATAACTATAACCCGCAGGCTACTATTGATTTCTTCAATCAGCGCACCAAAAACAAGCGTTTTACCTATAACGCTTATGGCGAAATTACGTTCCTGAAAAACTTTAAATTTAAATCAAGTTATGGGGGAGATATCAGCCAAAATGAAGTGAGGGCATTTACTCCTGTGTACTTTGCTACCCAAAAACAGCAAAGCAATAAAACCAATCTGGATGTTAATCACACTGATGTGCGCAACTGGATATGGGAAAATACGCTAACCTATGACGTTAAAATAAAAGATCATAAAATTACAGCGTTAGTAGGTTATAGTGCACAAAACAATCAAACCAAACAGATAGACGGAAAAGCAGATTACGTTCCGTATGTAAAGAATGGTAGCATCAGGGGCTCATTCCCGGATACAACCAATGTAAATTACTTTGCAACTCCGGGCAGCCAGATCCATACCCGCGCATTATCGCAGTTTGCACGTGTTAATTATTCGTTCAGAGATAAATATTTACTGAATGCATCTATTCGTCGCGATGGTGCTTCTCAGTTTTATGGAGATCATACTTACGGATATTTTCCTTCGGTTGGTGCCGGCTGGATAATTACCAACGAGGAGTTCATGAAAGATCAGAAAGTATTCAGTAACCTGAAACTCCGTGGAAGCTGGGGTAAAGTTGGTAACTCTGGTGTACCTATTAACCCAACCGTACAGGTTATTGCAACAGACCCTTACCTGACAGGTTTATTCGGTAACCCAACTACGCTTTATCCGGGTGCAAGTGTCAACTCAATAGTACCACCATCTATTGTTTGGGAAAAAACAGTATCATCTGATTTTGGCTTAGAAGGTGGCTTGCTTAATAATAAATTAACTTTTGAAGCCGATTACTACAACAGGGAAACTCAGGATGCAATTTTCGCGATCCCTGTAGCGGGTTCATTGGGTACAGTTAACAGCTCATTGATAGGTAACCAGGCAAGTATTCAAAACAGGGGATGGGAGTTTTCATTAGGTTGGAAAGATAACACCTCTAAAGACTTCAATTACAGTATCAGTGCTAATATTGGTATCAACAATAATAAAGTACTTAATGTAGTAACCGGTCAAAACCCAATTTATGATGGTGGCGAAGGAATCGCTAATGGCGCGTTAGCTACCCGCACTGTGGTTGGCCAACCAATAGGTCAGTTTTACGGCTACAAGGTAACAGGCATTTTCCAAACAGCTGCGCAGGTTGCTGCCTCAAAACAACCAGGAGCGGCCCCCGGCGATTTCATTTACCAGGATACTAATAATGATGGTATATTGGATAGCCGCGACCGTGTAGCTTTAGGTAGCCCACTGCCAAAATATAACTATGGCATAAATACATCATTCACTTATAAAAACTTCGACCTGGCTTTAGATTTTCAGGGCGTTGCAGGTGTAAGTGTTTATAATGCCAATATCGCTTACCGTTTTGGCAATGAAAACTTCACCCAGGATTTTTATGACCACCGCTGGCATGGCGCGGGTACTTCAAATACCTATCCATCTGTAAATGTTGGTAAAACATCAAATTCTGCCCCTAACTCATTTTATGTTGAAAGCGGTGCTTACTTCAGGATGAGGAACGCGCAGTTAGGCTACACTATACCTGGCAACTTCCTGAAGAAACTGAATATTTCAAAAGTCAGGATCTATGCTAATGCACAAAATGCAATTAACCTGTTCGGCTATAAAGGCTTCTCGCCAGAAATTGGCGGCGATGTAGGCAGCAGGGGTATTGATGCAAGTGTGTATCCATTGTTCGCTACCTATAATTTTGGTGTTAACGTTACTTTTTAATCAATATAAAGATGAAAAACAGTACAAAATATTTGCATAAGGCTATTGCTTTAGGTCTTATTGCTTCACTTATATCTTTCCAAAGCTGTAAAAAAAGCTTTCTAAATGTTGATCCGGCGCAGAATACAGCGGCAACATTGTTTTTCAAAACTCAGGATGATGCTACAAAAGCTGTCAGCGCTATGTATGCTAACCTGCGCGAGTGGAACAACATCGCCTTTGCGCCTATTGCTGTAGAAAGCATGGGCTCTGACGATGTAGAAAAAGGAAGTACCGCCAGCGATGCTACCTTTTTTAACGATTATCACAACTTTACCATTACTTCGGGCGATGCTCAATTGGGCGGTTTCTGGAGAGGACAGTATCAAACAATCAACTTTGCTAACCAGATACTTGCCAACGTTCCGGGTATCACCATGGACGAAACTTTAAAAGCAAGATACCTGGCCGAAGCTAAATTTATCAGGGCTTATGCATATTTCAGGTTGGTTAGGGCTTTTGGCGATGTGCCATTACGTTTAAGCTTACCTAAAAGTGCGTCGGAGTATAATTTGCCACGTACTGCCAAAGCACAGGTTTGGGCAGCTATTGAAACAGATTTAAATGATGCAGCTAATGTATTGCCGCAAACTTACAGCTCTGCTGATCTAGGTCACGCTACAAAAGGTGCCGCACTTGCACTGCATGCAAAAGTTGCTATGTACCTGAAAAAATGGAGCGATGTTTTAAGCTATACCAATCAGGTGATGGGTTTTGGTTATTCATTGTATCCTGATTATGAGCAATTGTTCCGTACAACGCATAAAAATAACCAGGAATCGATATTTGAGGTACAGTGTGCTTTGATACCTAATAATCCGGATGCATCAAACTCACAGTATTCGCAGGTTCAGGGTGTACGTGGCGTTACAGGTGGTGGCTGGGGCTTTAATGTACCAAGCCCCGGTTTAGCTGCCGCATATGAAACTGGTGACCCCCGCCGTGATGCTACTATCATATTCAGGGGCGAAACTACACCTGAAGGAGATAAAATCCCCGCAACAGGCGATAACCCTATGTACAATCAAAAATCATACGTGCCTTTCAGTCAGTATGTATCAGGTTTTAATGAAGGTTGCCAGCAAAATAAGATCGTTTTGCGCTACGCCGATGTATTGCTGATGAACGCTGAAGCTAATAATGAGCTTGGTAGTTCTGCGGCTGCGCTAATTCCGTTGGAGCAGGTTCGTGCCCGCGCCCGCGCCGGTAATAATGCTATTTTACCTAAAGTTATTACTACAGACCAGGCTACATTACGCACTGCCATATACAACGAAAGAAGATTTGAGTTGGCCATGGAATTTGAACGTTATTTCGACGTGATCCGTCAGGGCAGGGGCACCGCGGTTTTCGGCTCGCGTGGTTGGAAAGCAGGCAAAAACGAAGTATGGCCTGTGCCTCAAACAGAAATAGATTTGAGCGGTGGTGCTTTAACACAAAACCCAGGTTATTAATTAACCAATAAAATACACACAGTTGATTGATCATGAGGTTGCTTTGTTGAGTTTAACGGGCAACCTCTCTTTTTTAATGAAAACCCTGTTTTTCATATTCAAACGCAAATAGCTTAATGAAAAAACTATTAATTACCCCGGTATTTATGTTGGCTGCCATTTGCTGCTTTGCCCAAAAAGCGGCAAAAAAAACAGAAGATGGCATTAAGCCCGTTGGCATTATCAAAAACCTTACGGATAGCGCTTTGCTTGATGTAGTACAGCGCCAAACCTTCCGCTATTTTTGGGATTTTGGACATCCGGTTAGTGGCCTGGCCCGGGAACGCAGCAACACTTCTTTTGACTACGGAAACGAGGTGGTAACCACGGGAGGTTCTGGTTTCGGGATCATGTCGCTCATCGTGGCTGATAGCCGCAAGTGGGTTTCACATGAACAAGCGGTTGACCGTATGGTTAAGATCGTTAACTTTTTATACAAGGCAGATGCTTTTCACGGTGCTTTCCCGCACTGGTTAAATGGCGAAACAGGTAAAGTGATCCGGTTTGGTCGCAAGGATGATGGCGGAGATATTGTTGAATCTGCTTATTTATTCCAGGGTTTATTGTGCGCAAGGCAGTATTTCAATGCCGATGACCCTAAAGAGCGTCGCATCCGTGATGTAATCAACTGGATGTGGGGCGAAATGGAGTGGAGCTGGTATACCCGCGATGGCCGCGATGCCCTTTACTGGCACTGGAGCCCTAATAATGGCTGGGCTATGAACTTTCCTATTCACGGCTTTAATGAGTGTTTGATAACTTACGTACTGGCGGCATCAGCACAACGTTACCCGGTTAGCGCCGATGTATATCACCGCGGATGGGCCCAAAGCGATTTCTTTAAAAATGGCAGAACTTTTTATGGCTTTAAATTACCATTAGGTTTTGATTATGGTGGTCCGCTGTTCTTTTCACAATACTCATTCCTTGGCCTTAACCCCAAAGGATTAAAGGATGATTATGCTGACTATTGGGAGCAAAACAAAAACCATACACTGATCAATCATGCCTACTGTGTTGACAACCCTAAAAAGTTTAAAGGCTACGGTGAAAATTGCTGGGGCTTAACTGCCAGCGATAACTTTGAGGGCTATAATGCCCATTCGCCAACTAACGACCTTGGGGTAATTACACCAACAGCAGCACTCTCTGCGTTCCCTTATACCCCGGAATATTCGATGAAGGCATTGCGCCATTTCTATTATGATCTGGGTGATAAGATCTGGGGTGAATATGGTTTTACCGATGCTTTCAGCGAATCGCATAACTGGTATGCTAATTCTTATTTAGCTATCGACCAGGGGCCGATCGTCGTGATGATTGAAAATTATCGCACCGGCTTGTTGTGGAAACTTTTCATGAGTTGCCCTGAGGTTCAGGGAGGCTTGAAAAAGCTTGGTTTTGAGAGCCCGGCAATCGCAAAAAATTAATTCGGCATAAAAAAATAAACAAAAGGTCGTTAAAGAGGTTAAATTTGTCTTGATGCAACAGCGATATTCACGCTGGTTGTAAAGGAGAGAAGCATTTTAACCCATGATCAAAATAATACGAATCACAGGAATGCTAAGCTTGCTCTTAGCATTCTCTTTTTTAGCCCGAGCCCAAAATTTGACCTCTTTTGACAGGGGTAGCTTTATCTTTAAAGTGGATACGCTGCCATATCGTATATTATTCCCAAAACATTTTAATCCGGGGCAAAAGTATCCTTTGTTGTTTGTTTTGCACGGTTCTGGGGAACGGGGAAACAATAATGAGTCGCAACTGGCTTACGGTGCTCAAAGACTTTTACAGGACAGTGTACGGGAAATTTACGAGGCCATTGTAGTTTACCCCCAATGCCCGGCAAAAAGCTACTGGAGCAATGTGAAGCAGGTTACCGATTCGACCACCAATAAGCGTAAATTTATTTTCCAGGAAGACGCCCCGCCAACCATGGCTATGATCATGTTGATGGGACTGGTTGACCAGTTTTTGGATAAACCTTTTGTTGATAAGCATAGAGTTTATGTAGGTGGTTTAAGTATGGGCGGTATGGGCACATTTGAACTTATCGGCCGTGAGCCGAAGGTATTTGCAGCGGCCTTTGCCATTTGCGGCGGCGATAATACCCTGAACGCAAAGAAATACGCCAAAAAAGTTCCACTCTGGATCTTCCACGGTAATAATGACCCTGTTGTACCGGCAGATCATTCGCAGGTAATGGTTGATGCTATTAAAGAAGCAGGGGGGCATCCAAGGTTTACGCTATATCCCGGAGTAGGTCATAACAGTTGGGATAATGCCTTTAATGAGCCGGATTTGCTGCACTGGTTGTTTTCGCATAGTAAGTAGGAAAGGTAAAATCGATAATCATGTCATCGAGGAGGTACGACGAAGCAATCGCATGCTATACAGGGCGACTGCGCCTCCGTGCGGTTGCCACGCTATCGCAATTGACAATTTTAATAACTTAATGGAGTTTATTCTTCCTCCTCTGATTTCTTAGGAGGGCTCTTCGCATTAAAGCGTGGTTTAAATCCAAGTTTAGGGGCGGGTGCTTCGGAAGCCGGCTGTTGAGGTTCTTCAGTTGGTGTTTCTTCTTTTTTCTCCGCTATTGGTTCGTCACTTTCAGCAGGTTGGGGCTTCATTGTGGCTGCATTAAATCGCGGCTTGAATCCAAGTTTTGGAGCGGGAGTTTCAGTAGGGTTTACTTCTTCAACTGTTGATTGTGAAGTTTCGGCGGATGGCCCTTCCTTTTTATTTTCAGCTGATTCAACCGGTTTGGGTTTTACCATAGCCGCATTGAAACGCGGTTTGAATCCCATTTTGGGTGCCGGTGTTTCCGTGGCTGTTTGTTGAGGTTCCTGAGCAGGAGCTTCATCTTTCTCTTCAGCGGGAGGGGGATTTTCAACCGGTTTGGGTTTTACCATGCCTGCATTAAAGCGGGGTTTAAAACCCATTTTAGGCGCAGGCACTTCCGTGGCCGGCGTTTGAGGCTCTTTGGTCGGAGCTTCCTCTTTTTTCTCCTCAATAGGCACTTCATTTTCTGCGGATTTGGGTTTTACCATAGCCGCATTAAAACGTGGTTTAAACCCTATCTTCGGTGCAGGCGCTTCAGTAGTTGGGGCTTGAGGCTCTGCAGATGGAGTCTCTTCCTTTTTATCCTCTGCCGGCGCTTCGGCTTCAGCCGGTTTTGGCTTTACCATTGCTGCATTGAAACGCGGCTTGAAGCCTGGTTTAGCAGGTGTAGATGCCGCATCAGCACCAGGAGCAGAAGACTCGGATTGTTGCTCGGTGGCTGGTTCCGGCGCTGCTTCACTTGCTTCCGGTTTAGCTTTTGCCATTGCTGGGTTAAAGCGTGGTTTGAATGCCGGTTTTGGCGTTGTTTCGGATGATGAGGATTCCGGTGTTGCTGGTTCTGCTGTTTGTTCTTTAGGTTCTTCAACAGAAGCCGCCGGTTTAGTTACCGCCGGGCGGAATTTTGGCGTAAAGCCAACTTTGGCCGGCGTACCGGGTTCTATCAAACTTTCGGTAATGGTTTGTTCGGCAAGCGGGTTTTTGATATGTACTTTTTCGGTTTTAACCTCAAGCGGGACTGGAAATTGCCGCCTCAGTTTATTAAACCAGTATTTTTTGGTATGGTCGAAACTTTTTTCGCCCATCTGTTCAAAGTGATCTTTAAATTCAGAAAATAAAGCTGGCTCGCCCTCTTCAAGAGCTACAAGGTCAATTCTTTTCTTCTTTAAAAATTCTTCAAAAACCATTTTTTGTTTAGATGTAAGAATCAGGAATCAAGACTGTAAGATGAAGATTCAACCTCTTACATCTCGTACCCTATTCTTGTTTTTTTCTTGTTTCCTGGCTCTTGCTGTCTTGACTCTAAGCTAAAGCGTTACATCCACATCCAGCTTATTAAAGCGGATGCCTTTATCAGTCAGGCTCCAGTCTTCACGTTCCTCGTCGGTTGCGTTGAGTAATTTCGGGAACCATTCCAGCGGGAAAGCCTGGGGTTTACCACCATCGCTTTCAACAAAAAGAAGCCCGTTAGCAAAGGTAACCTTTACTTTTTTTTCTCCCTTACGTGTGTTGAATAGTGGCATGATAATGCTTAGTTAAACCGTCATTGCGAGGTACGAAGACAACCGAACGTAGGGAGCTCATTAATACCTATAAAAATCAAATTATAATTATTAATAATCCCAAACTATACAGGGCGGACCTGCTAATCGGGGATTGCTTCGTACCTCGCAATGACGTGTTATTTATAATTAAACAAATCCGAAATCGAAATTCTCAAATCCGATATCAGAATTATTCCGCCATATTATGGTAAACCGCCTGTACGTCGTCGTCTTCTTCCAAACGGTCAATCAGTTTCATGATATCGGTAACCTGTTCTTCGGTAACGGCATGGAATGATTGCGGCACACGCTCCAATTTGGCCGATTTTACTTCGATACCAATTTCTTCCAGTGCCTTTTGCATTTTACCGAAATCTTCAAAAGCCGTGTGGATTACAGCAATATCGTTGCCATTTTCATCGGCTTCAACAAAGATCTCTTCCAAACCTGCATCTATCAATTCAAATTCAAGTTCTTCCAGGTCACGTTCGCCCGGCTCAAAGGTGAAAACCGATTTACGGGTGAAGATAAAATCAAGTGAGCCGGTTTTACCTAACGAACCGCCATATTTTGTGAAGTAGCTGCGTACGTTGGCAACGGTACGGTTGGTGTTATCCGTAGCGGTTTCAACCAAAACGGCAACGCCGTAAGGTGCGTAACCTTCGTAAACAAGCTCTTCGTAATCTTTTTCATCACGGCTGCCGGCACGTTTGATAGCTGCCTCAACACGGTCTTTAGGCATGTTTACAGCCTTGGCGTTTTGTACTGCAGTACGCAGGCGTGAGTTGGTGTTAACATCACCGCCACCGGCTTTTACAGCCATTACAATTTCCTTACCTAAACGGGTAAACTGCACTGCCATTTTGGCCCAGCGCTTAAACTTTCTTTCTTTGCGGAATTCAAATGCTCTTCCCATAGTGTTCTAATTGTCCATGGTCCATGGACTATAGACCATGGACTTGGCGAATATAATACTTGTTTTCTTTTAAATAATATTTTTAAGGTTCTCCAGCATATCAGCTACCATTTTTGGCAGGTCATATTCCAGTTTCCAGCCCCAGTCGGTTTCTGCATAGCTATCATCTATTGATTTTGGCCAGCTATCGGCAATTGCCTGGCGCGGATCGTTTTCGCTATAGCTAATCTCAAAATTAGGGATCAGTTTCTTTATTTCTTCTGCAAGCTGTTCGGGCGTAAAGCTGATACCGGCAAGGTTATAGGATGAACGGATGCTGATCTTTTCGGCCGGGGCATCCATTAAACTAATGGTAGCCCTGATGGCATCATCCATATACATCATGGGTAGGGCAGTACCTTCGGCCAGGAAACTTTCGTAGGTGCTGGTTTTTAATGCATGGTGAAATATGTGAACAGCATAATCGGTAGTACCGCCGCCTGGATTAGCTTTCCAGCCAATTAAACCGGGATAGCGGATGCTGCGTACATCAAGTCCGTATTTATTAAAGTAGTATTCGCACCAGCGTTCGCCGGCCAGTTTACTGAAACCATAAACCGTATTAGGATCCATTACGCAATACTGCGGTGTGTTATGCTGCGGTGAATGCGGACCGAAAACAGCTATGGAGCTTGGCCAGAAAACTTTCGATACCTTAAACTCAACCGCAAAATCAAGCACATGTAACAGGCCGGTCATGTTTAAATCCCAGGCCATTTTGGGTTTTTGTTCTCCCACGGCGGATAGTATCGCAGCTAAGAGATAAACCTGCGTAGGGCGGTGTTTATCAAATATGTGGTGCAGGTTATCTTTATCAAGTACATTGATCAATTCAAAGGGCCCGGTGCTGCCGCGCATGGCATAGGTTGGGCTATTGATGTCTGAAGCTATTACGGCTTCAGACCCATGTATATTTCTCAAAGCCATTACCAGCTCGGTGCCGATCTGGCCGTTGGCGCCTATCACTAAGATCTTTTCGCTCATGCAATTTTGAGTTTACCGCGCAAAGGTAGGAAATTGACCGTTGATTATTTTTGATTGCGTTGATTGCGCTGATTTTTTGAGTAGTAGTTGATTGGGTTGATTAGGTGAGTGGTTGATTAAGTTATTATAATCTGGTTTGGCAATGTGGGCAATCTTGCCGAAATTGGTTCAACCTTTAAATTAACGTACTTAAACAGGCTTATCAAGCCAGGCAACCATATAAGCAAAAAAGAAATTATGAAGCTTCTTCTTACTTCTGCTGGTATTAGCAACAAGAGTATCCATAACGCACTACTTGAACTTTTGGGCAAACCGATTGCTGAGTCGTGTGCTCTTTTCATCCCTACAGCAATATATGCCATAGCCGGCGGTGCAGACATATCACAAAAAGTGATTTGCGGATCACTGGGTGACCCTTTTTGCCAGTTGGGATGGAAGTCGCTCGGAATACTGGAGCTAACGGCCCTATCCAGTATTAAACAAGATATTTGGATACCCATGCTACAGGAAACTGACGCTTTGCTGGTTGGCGGTGGCGACTGTCAGTATTTGTGCTACTGGATGCAGCAATCCGGCTTGGCAGGCCTTTTGCCGTCGCTGCTGCATAAGATGGTTTATGTTGGCTTAAGCGCCGGAAGTATGATAATGACCCGTTTTGGAACAACCTATAGTAACCATAGGTTGCCAGCCGAAAGCGATAAATCACTGAACGTGGTTGATTTTGCAATTCATCCGCATCTGGATCATGAATGGTTTCCGGATAATTCGTTAGCCAGCATAGAAAAATTAGCTGCTACGATACCGGTACCATCATATGCAATTGATGATCAAACCGCCATTAAAGTAACCGACGGTACAATTGAGGTAATCTCCGAGGGACATTGGAAGCTATTTACACCATAATATCAAATACGGATATTTAAAAGAGTTAAGATTAGGAGCTATTTGCCATTTTCAAAACAACCACTCACCTAAGCCAACCCAATCAACCACGCGCTCAAAGCCCACAAAAACCATAGACTTTATATTTTCACGATACCAAAAAAATGTGCATATTTGAGGGTTTAACTTTTAAAACACATAATTAATTAAAAACAGGCGCTGTGAAGCAGCCTGATACATTTCAAAAACAATTTAAAAAATGAAAGTCGCAGTAGTAGGTGCTACAGGATTAGTAGGCACCAAAATGTTGCAGGTTCTTGCAGAACGCAACTTCCCCGTTACAGAATTAATTCCCGTAGCTTCAGAAAAAAGTATTGGTAAAGAAATTACTTTTAAGGGTAAGCAGTTTAAGGTGGTTTCTGTTGAGGATGCGATTAAGATGAAGCCGGACGTAGCAATTTTCTCGGCCGGCGGAAGCACTTCATTACAGCAAGCTCCTTTATTTGCGGCTGCTGGTACAACTGTTATTGATAATTCATCGGCATGGCGTATGGATCCGACCAAAAAATTGGTTGTGCCAGAAGTAAACGCTGATGTACTTACTGCCGAAGATAAGATCATCGCTAACCCAAATTGCTCAACCATACAAATGGTAGTGGCTTTAAAACCACTGCACGATAAATATAAAATTAAAAGGGTGGTAGTTTCAACCTACCAATCGGTTACAGGTACTGGTGTTAAAGCTGTTGATCAGTTGTTTAACGAACGTAAAGGTATCGATGGGCCAAAGGTTTACCCTTACACCATCGATTTGAACGTGATCCCCCAGATTGATGTATTTACCGAAAACGGTTATACTAAAGAGGAGATGAAAATGATCCTCGAAACCAAAAAGATCATGGGCGATGACAGCATTAAAGTAACTGCTACCACTGTGCGCATCCCGGTTATGGGCGGCCACTCTGAGTCGGTTAACATAGAGTTTCTGCATGATTTTGACCTGAGCGAAGTACGTGAGCTTTTGGCTAACTCGCCGGGTATTGTTGTGGTTGATGATACCGCTAACCTGAAATACCCGATGCCGCTTGATGCGCATGACAAAGACGAGGTATTTGTTGGTCGTTTACGCCGCGACGAAAGCCAGGACAACACCCTTAACTGCTGGATAGTATCTGACAACCTGCGCAAAGGTGCAGCTACTAATGCCGTGCAGATTGCCGAGTATTTGGCTGCTAAAAACCTGATCGGTCAGCCGGTTGAGGCATAGATAGAATATTTCTTTTCAAAAGAATAGGATAGGGATAGTCATTTGATTATCCCTATTTTTATGCAGTAATATTTTGTTATGAAAACCTTAAGCCTGATTGCTCTTTTCTGTTTTATTGCAACCATTAAGCTCGTTGCGCAGACACCGCAGGCCGTTGAGGCCGATTTGCTAAAATCATTTAAAAAGATTGCATATTGGGATGATCAACAAGATAAAGGAGTTGACGGTGCAAGCGAATCATTAGGTAATGCTAACGATGAATTTGGGAACAAACTAAAAAAGTATGCGGAAACCTATCCGGCTTCCATTAACATGCCTTTTAACTCGCTTAAAAAAGCACAACTTGATATCTTCACGTCGACAGATGGCTTGTTTAGGATTTACTCATGGGATACATGGACAGGCGGTACCATGCATGTTTTTGCAAATGTGTTACAAAGCAAAGCTGGTGATAAAACAAAGTCATTATTGGTGAACAATCCCGAGGAGGGAGGTGCTCCCTTTTATTCAAATTTGTACACCTTTAAAACAGGTGGCAACACTTACTATTTGGGCATTTACGGGGTTATTGAATCATCAAGATATGCTGGTACAGGAATTAGGCTTTTTGCCATTCAAAATGGCGTTTTGAATAACGACGTAAAAATTATTAAAACGCAATCAGGGTTACATAGTACAATTTTTTACGAATACGATTTTGGTTCGGTAGTTGAAATCCCTTTCGAAAAACGCCCGACTATCACTTTTGATCAGGCTACGCAAACTATACGGATACCTTTGGTAAATGCCAAAGCGCAGGTAACATCTAAATTCATTAATTACAAATTCAACGGCCAATACTTTGAAAAAATAAAAGGCTAAAAAACAAGCAACTGATAGCGATTTGCTACGAATGTCCGCCGGATTTGCTTTTTTTGCGTATCTTGTTTACCGATGAAAACCTTTAAGTTAATAATTGTTTTCTGCTGCTGTTTTTACTCAGCAAATTTGTTTGCCCAAAGTCCGCAGGCCATTGAAGCCGACCTGCTACGGATTTTTAAACGGGTGAACTACTATGGCACACATAAAAAGGAGTGGAAGGCTATCGATTCATTAGAGAAAATGAACAAGATCTTTGGCTTCAAGCTCAAGTACTACACCTCCAAATATCCCGAAACTATTAATTACCCTTTTACGGAACTGGTTAAAGAACGGGTAGTGATTGCCTCATCTGCCGATGGTTTGTTCCGTACCTATTCATGGGATACCAGGTTGGGCAGCACCGGGTATGACTTTGATAATGTTTTGCAATACAAGGCTAATGGCAAAATATTTTCCTCATTAAAAATGGATTCGGTGGGGAAAAAGCATAACCCGGTTTATTGGTATTCCAAGATCTATACCCTCAGGGCAAATAGTAAGGTTTACTATCTGGCAGCGTATAATTCGGTACGTTCAAGTATTGACGCTACGCAGGGCATCCAGTTTTTTACCATCGAAAAGGATAAACTAAACGGGGCCGTATTGCTGGTTAAAACTCAAAGCGGGATGCATAGCAAGTTGTATTTTGATTATAATTTCTTGTCGGTGGTTAATATGAAGGTGATCCCAACTATTTATTACGATGCTAAAAACCAAAGTATTCATAGTCCGTTAGTAAATGCAAAACGACAAGTTACCAGCGACTATATCGTATATAAATTTACCGGTAAGTATTTCGAACGGGTAAAAAATTAACTTTGCCCTATGATCTCTTTTGCCCACCGTGTATTTATGGAAGTTGCTGCCAACCTGAGTTTCAGCAAGGCTGCACAGGTGCTGTTTATAACCCAGCCGGCCATCAGCAAGCATGTTAAGGCACTTGAGGATCAATACAAAGTCCCTTTGTTTGAACGTAAGGGCAATAGTATTTTACTCACCGAAGCCGGTAATAAACTCAACGAATATTTGCAACAGGCAACGGAGATAGAACGGAAGATAGAATATGACCTTTCGGTATTAAGTAACCTTTCACAAGCTGCCGGACATTTGCGATTGGGGGCCAGCACAACCATAGCCCTTTACATTTTGCCGCAAATACTTTCAGGTTTTCAGCGCGAATATGCCAACGTTGATGTGCAACTGGTAAACCGCAACAGTGAGTATATCCTGAATGCTTTGCTTAACCATGAGGTTGATATCGGTATTATCGAGGTTGATAATAAACTCACCACAGTATCATACAAACATTTTATGAGCGATGAGGTGATCCCGGTTTGCTCGGCTAAGAGTCCGCTGGCTGGAAAGTCATTAAGCTTAAAGCAGTTTGTAAAAACGCCTTTAGCTGTAAGGGAACGTGGTTCGGGTACGCTGAATGCTGTACTGAAAGCCCTTTCGGCATTACATATCAAACCAGCCGATCTGTCGGTAAAGATCCGCCTTGGCGGTACCGAGGCTTTGAAGAATTTCCTGCTGGCCGATCAGTGCCTCGGATTTATGCCAAGGCCGTCAATTATCCGTCAACTGGCCGAAGGCGACCTTGTTGAAGTGCCTATTGAAGGTTTAAAAATTACGCGTGATTTCTTCTTTATCCGCCGCAAGGGTACTGAGGACTATGGGTTGACGAGTAATTTTATCAATTACGCTTTGCAGCATTAGGAACCATGATTATCAGGATTAATTGATTTCCTGATAAATAAAATAATTCAAGGTAATCCTCAAATCCTATAAATCACGGTTCTTATCTTTACCCCATGCCCTCCTCCAAAAAAGCTTTAATTATTGGTGCCGGTATAGCCGGAATAGCCAGCGCTATCAGGTTGGCGGTTAGGGGCTATCAAGTTGAGGTTTATGAGGCAAACAGTTACCCCGGCGGTAAGCTGAGCCAGTTTGAGCAGGATGGTTACCGTTTTGATGCCGGGCCAAGCTTATTTACGATGCCGCAATACGTCGACGAGCTTTTTGAGCTGGCCGGTAAAAAACCTTCCGATTATTTCAGGTATCAAAGACTGGATACTGTTTGCAAATATTTTTATGAAGATGGCACTAAGTTAACCGCTTATGCCGATGCTGATAAGTTTGGCAGTGAGATCCAACATCAAACCGGTGAGCCGGCGGCGGCAGTGAACGAGTATCTCGAAAACAGCAACCGGATCTACAGTATTACCAATCATGTGTTTTTGGAACGCTCCCTGCACCGACTTAAAACATATCTGCGTTGGGATACATTTCAATCGATATTAAGATTTGGTAAGATAGACGCCTTCCGCAGCATGCATAAAGCAAACCAGGGTTTCTTTAACGATAAACGGGTAGTACAGTTTTTTGACAGGTATGCAACCTATAACGGCTCAAATCCCTATGCAGCGCCTGCTACCTTGAATGTGATCCCACACCTGGAACAACATTTTGGTGCTTATTTTCCTGAAGGGGGGATGTATAACATAACTTCCTGTTTGGTGGCGCTGGCAGGGTCATTAGGTGTGAAATTTCACTACAATAAACCGGTAGCAGAAATTGCATTGCAAGGGCAGGAAGTAAAAGGGATCAGGACGAATGATGGGATAATTGAAGGAGATATTGTGGTATCCAATATGGATATCTGGTTCACCTATCATAAGTTGCTCAATGATCATCCTAAACTTCACCCTAAAAAAATACTAAGCCAGGAAAGGAGCAGTTCGGCATTGATATTTTACTGGGGGATCCGGGCTGAGTTTAAGGAGCTCGACCTGCACAATATCTTTTTCAGTGCTGATTATGAAGCGGAGTTTGATCATATCTGGAGGAAAAAAAGTATTTACCGCGATCCAACCATCTATCTCAACATCAGCTCCAAATATAAACCCGACGATGCTCCCGACGCTTGCGAAAATTGGTTTGTCATGATCAACGTACCTGCCAATACCGGTCAGGATTGGGATGCGCTGATAGCTGAAGCGCGGAAGAACATATTGAACAAGTTAAGTCGCCTGCTGTGTAAAGACATTGGCGGATTGATAGCCAATGAAAGCATCCTCGATCCACGGAGTATAGAAAGCCGCACATCCTCATACCAGGGTTCGCTGTATGGTACCAGCTCCAATAGTCAGTTTGCTGCATTTCTGCGACATGCCAATAAATCGTCAAAAATGAAAGGGGTATATTTTTGCGGGGGAAGTGTACACCCGGGAGGTGGGATCCCACTTTGTTTGCTATCTGCAAAAATAGTGAGCTCATTGATCGGCTAAGGTGTGTCGCCCGATATTCTAAGCTTACGTATAAGTTGTACCAGAGGTGCAACAGGTTTGTAGAAATTAAATAAACAAATTTAAGCGTGCCAGGTATACGCAACTAATGAGGGGCATTAACTATACCCAGTAAGCCTTGATTTTTTATCTCCGAAGTATAAATACATAATTTTTAGGAAATATAATTTTATCAGTTATTTTGCAGATATTGYGATAATGGTATTCTTTCGCCTGTAAACCAGCAGGCTACCGGTAATTTCAGTGCAAAAAACCAATTATAACAAGATATGACAATTAAGAATGTTTACTTATTACTTGCCGGACTTCTATTGGCCGGTTTTACTTCATGCAAGAAGAAAGAAGTTTTGCCGGGCAATTCCGGGAACGTTCCCGGTGATACGGTGGTGAACACTGGGAAGGCCTTGCCGGCAGGGGCAAAGGATGGGGTTACTTTTATCAATTCGGGTAAATCGGTTATTTTTAACCTGTATGCACCCGGCAAAAAATCGGTGTCCGTTATTGGCGATTTTAACGGATGGGATGTTAATGATACCAAAGTTGTAATGAACAATACACCCGACGGCAAACGCTGGTGGGTGCAGATTGATAATATAGATGCCGCTACTGAATATGGCTACCAGTTTYATATCGATAAATCATTAAAAGTTGCAGATCCGTACACGGAGAAGGTGCTTGATCCCGATAATGATTCATACATATCGTCAGATACTTATCCTAACTTAAAGAAATATCCAACCGGGAAAACCACAGGTAACGTAAGCGTTTTCCAGGCTAACCAGCCTGCGTACAGTTGGAAAAACAGCAGCTTTACCCGCCCGGATAAAAAGAACCTGGTTGTTTATGAATTACTGGTGCGTGATTTTATTGATGCTCACAACTATCAAACCCTTACAGATACTTTAAAATACCTGTCGAATTTAGGTGTTAATGCTATTGAGCTGATGCCGTTTAATGAGTTTGAAGGCAACCTTTCATGGGGCTATAATCCATCATTTTACTTTGCTCCTGACAAATATTATGGTACTAAAAATGCGTTGAAAGCCTTTATTGATGAATGCCATTCGCGCGGCATAGCGGTGATCCAGGATATGGTGCTTAACCATTCGTTTGGCCAATCGCCTATGGTGCAAATGTATTTTAATACAACTGCGGGTAAACCTGCGGCCAACAATCCATGGTACAATGTTGACCCAACGCACCCTTATAATGTGGGCTACCAGTTTAATCATGAAAGTGCTGATACCAAGTATTTTGTAAAAAATGTGCTCAAATTTTGGATGACAGAGTATAAGATCGATGGGTTCCGTTTCGACCTTTCCAAAGGCTTTACGCAGGTTAACTACGGCACGTCTGATGCTGCGGTCGGGCCGTGGGGGCAATATGATGCCAGTCGTGTAGCCATCTGGAAAGACTATAATAACTACATCAAAAGCATCGACAATAATAATTTTTATGTGATATTGGAGCACTTTGCAGCCAACCAGGAAGAGAAAGAACTTGCCGGCGAAGGTATGATGCTTTGGAATAACCTTAACTACAATGCCAACGAAGCTACCATGGGTTGGTTAACCAACTCCAACTTCCAGGGTCTGTTTTATGATCAGCATACGTTTACACAGCCTTATAACCTGGTGAGCTATTTTGAAAGCCATGATGAAGAGCGCCTACAGTTTAAGAACGAGAGTTATGGCAATGCCGCTGGCAGCTACAATGTAAAAGATAAGAATACCGGTTTAGCGCGCGAGGAAATGGCTGCCGCGTTCCTGTTCTCTGTGCCGGGCCCTAAAATGCTCTGGCAGTTTGGTGAGCTTGGTTACGACGTAAGCATTGACCAGGGCGGCCGCACCAGCAATAAACCAATTTACTGGAACTACAATACCGACCCTAACAGGAGGCATTTATACAGCATTTATTCAAAAATGATTAAGATGAAGGAAAAGAATGCCGTATTTGCTTCAACCAATTACACGAAAAGTCTTGACGGTGCAATTAAAACCATACAGTTAAAAGATGCCAGTACGGATGTTGAGGTAGTTGGTAATTTTGACGTGGTGGCGCAACCCGCCAGCATCAATTTTTCTGCCACCGGGACATGGTATGATAACATTAGTAAAACCAGTATTAATGTAACATCATTGCCATATTCCATGACGCTGCAACCCGGCGAATATCATGTTTACAGCAGTGTTCCATTACAACAATAAAGGCGTTAAAACACTAAGTGTTAAGGCTTCCGGATGAATGGAAATACGGTTTCTATACCTCGATTTTGAACAGTCTATCATACACCTGAAAACTATAAGTATGTAATAGCCTTATTTTTAATTGATTATTGATTATTAAATGTTACCTTTGTATAATTAAATAAAAATATAATGCAAGGAACAGTAAAATTCTTTAATGAAACCAAAGGTTTCGGATTTATTACACCAACTAATGGTGGTGCCGAAGTTTTTGTACACGTCTCAGGTCTGATCGACACTATCCGTGAAAATGATAGCGTTACCTACGATGTAGAGCAAGGCAAAAAAGGCTTAAATGCGGTAAATGTAAAAGTAGGTTAAACTATCAATTATATAAAAATCGTACAGCATCTGTTCAGTAATGAGCAGATGCTTTTTTTATGCAATGAAAAAAGCCTAACGCATGCTCATCTACAAGCAATACCGTTAGGCAATAATTATTTTTAATCTGAAATCTTCTTTTTAAGCTACCACAGGCTTTACCATCTGCACTAAGGCATCAATAAACTTAGGTGCATCGTTCAGACTTTCTACTAATTGAACATGCTCACCGCCGAGGGCTTTAAATTCGTCTCCATATTCGGTAGTTACTTCATAAACTGTTTCAAGACAGTCGGCTACAAAGGCAGGGCAAAATACCAGAAGGCGCTTTTTACCTTCGCCGGCCAGCTTAGCAACAATTTCGCTGGTGTAAGGTTGCACCCATGGGTCATTACCCAGGCGCGACTGAAAACAAATGGTGTATTTTTCTCTTGGGATACCCAATTTTTCGGCAATTAACTTTGCCGTATGGTGCGATTGTGCCGAATAGCAAAACCTGTTAACATCAGTAAGCGTTTCGCAGCAACCTGCCGATTTAAGGCAGTGGTTATGCGTATGATCGGCTTTGATCAGCTGTCTTTGCGGTAACCCGTGAAAACTGAACAATACATGGTCGTAAGTATCAGGGTTGTATTTCTGCGCGTTATCGGCAAAAGTTTCAATCATGAGCTCATTATCATGAAACGAGTTGATGAACGTGATATTTGGCGACGTTGGCCATTGACCAACAATACCCATCACTTTTTCATAAACGGAACCTGTACTGGCCGAAGCATATTGCGGAAACAACGGGATCACCTGGATACTTTCAACAAGTGCAGCCTTCAGTTTCTCCAAAGCCGATTCGATAGAAGGGTTTTGGTAACGCATAGCCAGCTCAACCATATACTCATCACCAAGGCGCTGCTGTAAAGCCTGCCGCTGTAAAACGCTGTAGTGTAATAGTGGGGAGCCTGTTTTAGGATCCCATATGGCCTGGTATAATTTGGCTGATTTGGGTGCCCTGAACGGAACAATAAGGCCTTTAACTAAAAGGGTACGTGAAATAGCTCCAATATCAATAACCCGTGGATCCATCAAAAACTCATTCAAATAACGCTTTACATCTGCTGTACTTGGGCTATCCGGGGTGCCCAGGTTAACCAGTAAAATTCCTTTTTTAGCCATAACTGTAGGGTGCAAAAATAACAAAAAATGCCCCGTAACTTATGACGGAGGTCACAATTTACAAATAAATGAGGTGTAGGCACCATTTATACTCCCGTCGTTATACTCCCGTCATTGCGAGGTACGAAGCAATCGCGAACTGTACAGAGAGAATTGAACGGCTACCTTGCAAATTAGGGATTATTTTCATGTTCCCTCAGGGTCTCTCGCAGAGGACCCTGAGGTTCACCACGTTTCAGACATCTGCCAGGGGAACTCACAATAGTGGATTTGCATGGTGTATACATCAGGGTCCTCTGCGAGAGACCCTGATGGGACATTACTAATGACGGAGGTCACAATTTACAAATAAATGATTGGGTAGGGTTTTGTTTTACTTCCGTCATTGCTTCGTGCCTCGCAATGACGGGCGGTGAGTTACGAATTGGTTAATTCCTTCTCATCATTTGGCTTTGGGGCCTTCCACAACCGCCACCACGGCACTCCCGGCGATTCGTGATGTTCGTAATGATATCCGAAAAAGTAGCAGCTAAAAAATGCGGCAAAATGATTACGGCGCTGGCTTCGGGCAAAATGCCGGTTGTCATGCTCTCCTTTGTGTGGCCGATAGGTTCCAAAGTAAAATAACTGTAAGGTGCTTAGCAATGAAGGCACTACCCAAAACATAATGAGGTTTGGCTGAGGGATCCAAATCTTTAGGATATTGAAAACTATCGCCATTACCACAATTTGCCACACGGACAAATAATTGCGGATAAATTGTACATACCAGGAAAAAAAAGTACCCTGGTGGTAATCCGGGTCATCAGGCGTATGTACATGACTGTGATGCTTATGATGTTTGGTATATAATTGCGGGTACCAGAAGGATGCGTATAGAAAAGTACTCAGGTAGCCAACAAAGTTATTTAAGCCCCTGTTTGGTGAAACTGTGCCATGCATAGCGTCATGGGCGGTGATGAACAATCCCGTGTACAGGTGCATTTGTACCAGCATGAATACATAAACAAGCGGATTAGCAAAACTGAAATGCCATTGCATGAGCAATATAATGCTCGTTGCCCAGCAGCCAATTACCAGCGCGGCTACAAACAAACCGGAATGTGATGGGCTTTTTTGCATGTTACAGTATTACAGCAAAAAGCGTGCTGTTATAAACTTTCAAGCGCGGCTTTCACTTTTTGCATTAGCCACATAGGTGTTGACGTAGCGCCGGCTATACCAATGGTATCGTTGGGTGCAAACATGTTTTTGTCCAGCTCGTCAGTTGATGATATGAAGTAGGTGTTGGGGTTATGTTTGCGGCATACTTCAAACAATACCTTGCCGTTTGATGATTTTTTGCCCGATACAAAAACGATCTTATCAAAGCGCGTTGCAAATTTGGGCAGGTCTTTATCACGGTTGCTTACCTGGCGGCAAATGGTATCGTTAGCTTTAAGGGCATATCCGCGCGAAATAAGCTCGTCCTTCACGGAGTAGAATTTATCCATACTCTTGGTGGTTTGGCTGTACAGCGTGATATTATGCGGAAGTTCTACATTGTCCAATTCGGCAATATCCTGGAAAACTATAGCTTCATCATTGGTTTGTCCTTGCAGGCCAACCACTTCAGCATGCCCGTGTTTACCAAAAATCAGGATCTTCTCGTTCGAGTCGTATGAGGTTTTGATGCGGTTCTGCAGCTTAAGCACTACCGGGCATGAGGCATCAATAAGGGTGATATTATTCTCTAATGCTGTGCGGTATGTGTCGGGAGCTTCACCATGCGCACGAATGAGTACTTTTTCGTTATGCAGATCTTTAAGCTGGCTATGCTCAATAATACGCAGGCCTCTTGCTTTTAGGCGTTCAACCTCTTCGTCATTATGCACAATATCGCCAAGGCAGTACAGGTATCCGTCTTCTTCTAAAATCTCCTCGGCCATATCAATGGCGTAAACTACCCCAAAACAAAAGCCCGAATCCTGGTCAATAGTAACCTTTAACTGATAATCTCCCATGGTGCTGCAAATTTACGGCAAAAATAACCGTTGATTGTAATGATTGCGTTGATTTCGCTGATTTTTATATCGATAGATATCTGATCGCCTTAGTCAATATATAAAGTTTAACACTTCAAAAAATAACATTGATTGTAATGATTATGTTGATTTCGCTGATTTTTATGCTGATAAATATTGATTGCCTTTTAATACATCAAATTCAAAACAGCAAAAAACACAAATTGTGCAATCAACAATGCCGGGGCAATAATGCTTTGCTGTTTAAATTTGAACTGCTCAAATATAAAAAGCAGCAATGCGCTAAGTAAAAACCAGCAAACATAGTTTTTGAAAGGAATGCCTGCATCCAGCCAGTGCCAGTAATCAAAATGTATTGCAATAGGTTCAATCAACACATCAAGTAGCGTTAGGATTATGGCCCCCGAAAGTATCCTTATCGTTGCGTTTTTAAGACGACTTCTTTGCAGCGTAACACCCGCAGCATAAATGAGCAGGAACCAATTCACCCCGATCATCAAAGGGATCTCAAATAGTTTGGTGCCCAGCGTTCCACCGTAGCGGTAGTGGCCGAAGATCCAGCCGGTATGTACGCCAATATACTCGGCCGCAAAACCAATCAGGAAAACAATTAAGGCAAACAGCAGAAACCGAATATCTAAAGTATCATAGCTATACAAGATTATACCCAGCATTAATAGCAAATGCCATGGCACCAGTGCTATAAATAATACTGTTAAAGATGGAACGATAAAGCCTATCAGCCCCACCAAATGAAACAGCAGGATAACCATTATACAGATCCTGTTTTTTGAAGGTTCAGTAATATTAGTTATTGAGGATCTCAAATTTTTCGCCCTTTCCACATGGTGGTTTTGGTAAGATGGCGTTGTATAGATAATATTGCTACTACCAGCAGGCTAAACATCTGGGCAGGATGTAAAAGGATATTGTACCCTGCGTTTTGCCCGGCCGAAAGCGAGATCATGATCCGCGTAAGCAAAATAAGTCCCAAGGTAAAAAATATCAAAGGCAGGTTCAGGGTTGTAAGAATAATCAACGGACCCGCGATGGTGATGGTAATATATACCAAAAAGCCGATGATACTGTAGTTAAAAGCAGCCAGAAAATTTTTGCTAAACCCGTTTATTGCCTCGTTGTATCCCCGGTACATGCGGCAACTGATCATGCCGTTGGCCAGCAGTGCTTCGCCGTTATAATTTTCGGCTTTAATAAGGCGCATGATCTCCACATCTTCTACCACTTTGTTTTTCACTGCTTTGTGCCATTGATGTTTATGGTAAATGGCGGCATCAAATAACATGAACTGGCCGCTGGCCGCCGCTACCGAAGCATTTTTTACGATATATACCAGGCGTAAAGGCAGCAGGTTAAGCAATATGAAATGCATGAGCGGTACTACCAGGTTTTCGCCGGTAGTAAGCATAGTTTGGTTGGTGAACAGGCTTAACAAACCTAACTGGTGCAGGTGCATGCGGTGTACCGCGCTATTGATCAGCCGGTTGCTGATCTGCTCGTCTGCATCCAAAAACAGCAGGTATTTGCCATCTGCCTGTTTAGCCATTTGGTGGCAGGCGTAATTTTTACCCATCCAGCCATCGGGTAATTTATTACCTTTTATTACCCTGAAATGAGGGTGCCCGGCTGCAAACTCGTTACAAACCCGGTATGTATCATCGGTCGAATCATCGTCATAAATAATAACCTCGTAGTTGTTATAATCCTGCTGATGGATAGAGTTTAACAGGGTTAGTATATTGCCGGCCTCGTTACGTGCGGGGATCAGGATGGACACCTTATCCGAATAATACCGACCTATATGGGGCAGCTTAGGGTTGGAGATATAGTTGAACAGCGTTACCGCAAACCTGAGTATGATAAAAAAGAGGGTTATTAATATGGCTATTATCACTTTTTATATATCAATTTCGGTTTGTTGTAATTTGGAGGCTTCATAATGCCTTTGGTATGCTTCCTGTAATTTATCTATGCTTTTTCCGGCGTAATTTTCGGGTTCGCTTTTTAAGTAAACGGTTGCTGTGGGCTTTTTATGTTTAAAGTACTGAATAAAAGTTGAAGCAAAAACAAGCTGGAAATTTCCGGCCGCTTTTTCAACTATCCTTACAAGTCCTTTTTCAAATTTTATGTTTGTAACAAAGTTAGCATACAGCCTGCCCTGCGGAAACATTAAAACCAAATTTGCAGGATCGTTAAGTAATTCGGCAGCGTAATCGAGCGATTGAAGTACGCTCCTGGAATCTTTTTTTACCGAAAAGGCGCCCACATATATCAGGAAGCGCTCTTTACGGGCGGTTTCTTCCAGGATCATGACATGCAGTTTTTTCTTTAGTAGTTTCTCGTTGATACAATATAAGATCAATCCGTCCCAAAAACTAAAGTGATTACCAATAAGTAGCACTGACTTGTTTTTGTCAATCGCAATATCATCAAACAATAACTCATGAAATGTTTTGCTAACCGCCCATTTGATATAGTAATGGACAATGCGGTTCATGAAAAAGTTATTTTTATTGCGGATCATATTTTGACACGAATGTATTGCATGTCGACGACAATTTTATCGAATTAAACGAATTAAAGCAGTTAACACGAATGCATTGCTTACTGAACAATTTAGCCGAATTACACGAATTTTATCGCCCGGTTTATCAAATGGAATTAGCGTCACTTCGAAACAATTCGGGAAATTAGCGTCAATTGTTAATGCTCCATATTGATCTGATTTTTCAAAGCTTGCTGATGGGCATTGTTAATGTTCTCTTTCAACTGTTCAAAAGTGAGTTGGCTGGCAACTCCCAAATCAAATAAGTGAACATAAGCACGTGGTTTCAGGCTTTCAAAGTAATCTATCAGGATGCAATGGTAAACCACCTGGCAGGGGCCTTTTATCTGCTGCATGAGTTTATAAACACCTTTTTCAACGTGGATGTGCGTTTCATGGTTAGAGTACAATTCGCCCTGCGGAAATATCACGATCAGGTTGTCGGGTTGATCCAGGATCCCGGCCGAGTAAGTGAGCGACTCGAGCATAGCCCTTGATCCCTTTTGGATGGAGTAGGCACCTATGTACCGTAAGTAACTGCGCTGATCAAACTGATCCTGCTGCATCATTACGTAGTATTGTTTTTTGAGATTGTAAACGGCTGTCCAGTTGGCAATAAAGCCGTCCCACCAGCTGAAATGATTACTCAAAAGTAATGTTGAATGACCAGGCCGAGGTTCAAAAGGCTGTACATTAATCTCTTTAAAATTACGGCTGATCCACCAACGAACATAGCTGATGTATAGTTTACTCCAGAATTTCTTTTTTCGCGAGGGTACCATGTTTTATTTAACTAAATACTCATCCAGTGCTTTTGTAACCAGCCAGTGCCCAAGCTCAACCTCGTGTACTTCGGCGTCATCAAGCATTCTTAAAAATGGCATAGCTGCCGATTTTGGGAACAGCTTGTCATGCTTTCCAAATATCAGCAAACATTTGATTTTATGCTGATTGATGAGCCGGGCTACTTTCTCCGCATCTGGTTTTAACAGCCTGATCAAATTTAGGGTATAATAAGTATCAAGCCGTTTTTGTTCAGTATCAATTTCATTGTAGGCTATTTGATAAAGGCTTTCATCAATAACACCAACCTTTTTTACACTTTTTACTAAAAAAGGGGCAAGCCATTTACTTTTTGTAGCTGTGCGAAAAATTGCCCTGCCAAGTTTGTTATGCAATATAAAATGAAAACCTTTAAAAACAGCCAGGCCATCGGGTGCCATTAATATAATATCGTCAATCATATCGGCATATTCTTCAACCAATATCAGGGCCAGGTTGGCACCTATAGAATATCCCATTACCGAAAAACGCTGCCTGCCATAAAGTTTAAACCATTCTTCCATGTAATTACGTACCATGGCTTTGGGCATTCCGTTCAGGATCTGCTGTTCTGTCCAGCTGTCGAGCCTGCTTTCGCCGTGAAAAAAATGATCGAAACCGTATATGTGATACTGGGGTAAAACAGATTGATCAAGTACATGAAACTGCTTACCCGTCATGCCATAACCATGAAAGGCCAGCAATGGCTTCTGACCGGTACCATATTCGTGAAAATGTGCTTTGCCCAAGCCGGGCAGATGTAAAAAACCCATTAAGGCAATATTAAGAATTTATGGCTTTTGTACAGTAAATACCGCTGTTTTGTTTTAGGAGATGGTAATTTGAATGAATAACTATTTATCGATATACTTCATGATCATCTCCGTAGCACCCACATTTTCCTTTACATAATTGAATACCTTTTTGCTGGTAACATTATAAAAAGCGTCATCATTAACCAGTGTATCAACAATGCCTTTCAGCTCGGTTTCGTTGTTGATGCTAAACCCGGCTTTGATGGCGATGAGCTCCCTGGCCTCATTAAACTTTTGATAGTTAGGGCCAAAGATAACCGGCAGGCCGAAAGCCGCCGCCTCTAAAGTATTATGGATCCCTACACCAAAGCCGCCGCCTATGTAGGCAATATCCGCATAAGCATAAAGTGACGAAAGCATACCGATGTTGTCAATGACGAGAGACTGTAGGTTGGAGGTTAGAGATTGGTTAATGAAATCTCCGGACCTCAGACCTTCGGCTTCGGACTTTAATTGGGAGAATGTAATTGCCTTCCCTTCCGGCAATAAACCTATCAGGTTGTTAATCTTCTCCTCCGGTATTTCATGCGGGGCGAAGATGAATTTCCAATCAGGGTATTCGCTTACCAGTTTGGCTAATAAGGCTTCGTCCTGTGGCCATGTGCTGCCTGCGATAAACAGTTTATGCCCGTTTTTAAACTCATCTATCAAAGGCAGTACTTTCGGGTTTTGCGAATTGGCCCAAACACGATCGAACCGGGTATCGCCGCTCACGGATGTATTGTTGATACCGATGCCTTGCAATAATAGCTTAGAAGCCTCATCCTGTAAAAAGAAGTGGCTTACCAGGCTCAATATGTTGCGGTTAAAACCGCCGTACCATTTAAAGAATACCTGCCCCGGCCTGAATATGCCCGATACAATATATAAAGGGATGTTACGCCTGTTTGCTTCGTTAAAAAAGTGGAACCAATATTCGTATTTAGTGAAAATAATAATCTCCGGGTTAATGGCATCAATAAAGCTGCGGGCGTTTTTTGCGGTATCTAAAGGCAGGTAATAAACATAGTCGGCAAGCGGGGTGTTTTTCCTGATCTCGTATCCCGAAGGAGAAAAAAAAGTGACCACTATTTTCTTCCCCGGGCGTAAATTTCTTATTGCTTCCAGTATTGGCCTGCCCTGTTCAAACTCGCCAAGTGAGGCAAAATGAAACCAAATACTGCTTTCTATCCGTATAAAGACAGTGTTTTTACGTCCTGCAACCCAAAGTTTTGCCTTATTGTTAAACAATGAGGCAAAACGGATAAAAAGGGAATATAATTTGATTCCTATATTATATAATAACATCAATTTTAATGCTGAATGATTATCTTAGCCGGGCATAAAAGTAATAACAATAATTACAATATTGGTTTTATGGCCCGCCCGGTGCCGTAATAAGCTGGTTAAAATGGTTGATCATACAAATTGTTTACCTTGAATTTGAACACATTTAATACCATGGATGTAACAATAATTGATGGGCATACCCTGTATGATCTGAACAGGATGAAAGACCATAGATTTTATTATAATAGTATAGGCCGTAAAACAGTAGTAATATGACAGAAAGAAAAAGGATCCTGATCACCGGAGCAGCCGGCTTTTTAGGCTCGCACCTGTGCGACAGGTTTATTAAAGAAGGTTACCATGTAATAGGCATGGATAACCTGATTACAGGTGATTTGAGAAATATCGAACATTTGTTCAAGCTGGAAAACTTTGAGTTTTATAACCATGATGTATCCACGTTTGTATATGTACCCGGCGAATTGCACTACATCCTGCATTTTGCCTCGCCTGCAAGCCCGATCGATTACCTGAAAATCCCGATTCAAACATTAAAGGTAGGCTCATTGGGTACCCATAACCTGCTTGGGCTTGCCCGTAATAAAAAGGCAAGGATGCTGATTGCATCAACTTCAGAAGTATATGGTGACCCGAATATCAACCCGCAGCCGGAGGAATACTGGGGCAATGTAAACCCTGTAGGCCCGAGAGGGGTATATGACGAAGCAAAAAGGTTCCAGGAAGCCATCACCATGGCCTACCATACTTTTCATGGACTGGAAACGAGGATCGTAAGGATCTTTAACACTTATGGCCCAAGGATGAGGCTTAACGATGGTAGGGTATTGCCGGCCTTTATTGGCCAGGCATTGAGGGGCGAATCGCTGACAATGTTTGGCGATGGTTCACAAACCCGGTCATTTTGTTATGTAGATGATTTGATAGAAGGCATTTACCGTTTACTGCACAGTGATTATGCCCAGCCGGTGAACATTGGTAACCCCGATGAGATCACGATCCGTGAATTTGGTGAGGAGATCATCAAACTTACGGGAACGGATCAAAAGTTAATCAGCCTGCCGCTACCTACAGACGACCCGAAACAACGTCGTCCGGATATCACGAAAGCCAGGGCCATACTGGGCTGGGAGCCAAAGGTATCCAGAAGTGAAGGTTTGAAGATTACTTTAGATTACTTCAAATCATTACCAGAACAGGAAATAAATCATAAAGATTTTACTTATTACAACAAGTAAGGTTAACAAGGCCGGAAATTAAATTTGGGCCTTTTTTATAATATAACATAAAGTAGATGGATAGTCACAATCTATTTACTTGGTTAAACATTAAAATATACACTCTATTTAAACGATGAAAATATTAGTAACAGGCGGTTTGGGTTTTATTGGATCTCATACAGTTGTTGAATTGATTAATGCAGGTTATGATCCTGTTATTGTTGACGATTTGTCAAACTCAGATCCTAAAATATTGGATCAACTTACAAAGATATTAGGCTTTACCCCGGTATTTCACAAACTTGACCTTTGTGATGAAGCCGCCGTTCGGTCGCTTGCACTTGCCGAGCCAGAAATAAGCGGTATCATCCACTTTGCGGCTTTCAAAGCAGTAGGCGAATCGGTTAAAAAACCGATGAAATACTACAGGAATAATTTTTATTCGCTTATCAACTTATTAGAAGCTTACTACGGTAAGGCTATTAATTTTGTATTTTCATCAAGCTGTACAGTTTATGGCCAGCCTGAAAAACTGCCCGTTACAGAAAATGCTCCTGTGCAACCAGCACAATCGCCATACGGCAATACCAAACAAATAGCCGAAGAGATTTTGGTTGATATGGTAAATTCCGGCACCAATTATAAAGTGATCTCATTACGTTATTTTAACCCGGTAGGTGCCCATGAGTCGGCCCTGATTGGTGAGTTGCCAATTGGTGTACCTCAAAATTTGGTGCCTTTTATTACGCAGACAGCTATAGGCAAACGCGAAAAAATAACTGTTTTTGGCGATGACTATAATACACCTGATGGTAGCTGCATTCGCGATTACATTCACGTAGTTGATTTGGCCAAAGCTCACGTAGCTGCATTAAAGCTTGCCCAAAAAGATGAATTTAAAGGTTATGATGTGTTTAACCTGGGTACTGGTAACGGCACTTCGGTGTTGGAAGTAATTCATGCTTTTGAAAGCACAACAGGCGAAAAACTGAACTATGAAATCGGCCCGCGCCGCGAAGGTGATGTGGAGCAGGTTTGGGGCGATGTTACCAAATCATCAACCAAACTTGGCTGGACAGCCCAACTTGGTATTGGTGAAATGATGTCATCGGCCTGGGAATGGGAAAAATATATCGCTCAAAATCCTTTCAATAAATAACAACGGCAGGGAATGAAAAAAAAGATCATTATTACAGGAGGGGCTGGGTTTATTGGCTCGCATGTGGTGCGCAGGTTTGTAAAGAATTATCCTGATTATAGTATTATTAATTTAGATAAACTTACTTACGCAGGTAACCTGGCCAATTTGAAGGATATCGAAAATGAACCTAATTATAAATTCATAAAGGGTGATATTGTTGATATTGATTTTATAAATAAACTTTTTGAAGCCGAAAACCCCGATGCGGTAATCCACCTTGCTGCCGAATCACATGTAGACAGGTCGATCACTAATCCGGTTGAATTTGTAATGACCAATGTGGTAGGTACAGTAAATTTATTGAATACCGCCCGCGAGCACTGGAAAGGCAGATATGATCAAACCCGTTTTTACCATGTATCAACAGATGAGGTATATGGCTCGCTTGGCGAAGACGGCATGTTTACCGAAGAAACCGCCTACGACCCGCATTCTCCCTATTCGGCTTCAAAGGCTGGGTCTGATCATTTTGTAAGGGCGTACCAGGATACTTACGGTATGGATACCGTGATATCAAATTGCTCAAATAACTACGGATCGTTTCATTTTCCGGAAAAGCTAATTCCGCTGGCAATCAATAATATCAAACAAAGTAAACCGGTACCTGTATATGGTAAAGGCGAAAATATACGTGACTGGCTTTGGGTTGAAGACCATGCGCGCGCTATTGATGTGATATTCCATAATGCCAAATCAGGCTCAACCTATAATATTGGCGGCCATAATGAATGGAAAAATATTGACCTGATAAGATTGCTTTGCAGTATATTGGACAAAAAATTAGGCAGGACCGAGGGAGATTCGGCCAAACTGATCACTTTTGTAACAGACAGGGCCGGGCACGATCTAAGATATGCTATTGATGCAACCAAACTCAAAAATGAATTGGGTTGGGTGCCGGGCATAACTTTTGAAGAAGGTTTGGAAAAAACAGTAGATTGGTACCTTGCTAATGAGGAATGGCTTAATGATGTAACGTCGGGACATTACCAGCAGTATTACAGCAGTCAGTATAACGATAGATAAAAATGTTCGGGCTTTTTAAGAGGAAAAAGGAAGTAAGGGAATCAAAATACAACTATGAAAGTATCATGGTTGATATGCACTCACATGTGTTGCCCGGAATTGACGATGGTGCCAAAACACCTGAGGATTCGGTAGAGTTGATAAAGAAGATGATGGAACTGGGGATAAAAAAAATTATTGCCACGCCCCACATCATGATAGATTTTTATCGTAACACTCCCGAAACTATTGGAAACGCACTCACCATATTAAAAGCCGAACTGGTTAAACAGGGAATTGATATACCTGTTGAGGCCGCTGCCGAACACTATTTTGATGAAACGTTTGAAGGGCGTATAGAGAACGGGCCGGTTATGACTATGGGCGATAACCATGTGTTATTTGAGTTTTCATTTATAAATCAACCACCAAATACTTATAGTGTAATTCAAAAGCTTCATGACAAGGGGTATAAGCCTATTTTAGCCCATCCGGAGCGTTACCAGTACCTTGATTTGGATACGTTGAGGAACCTTCATAGCTGGGGAGTTGATTTTCAGCTTAACACGATATCCCTTACCGGATACTATGGCAAAGACATAAAAAAGATGGCCGAAGAACTGGTTGATAATAGCTTGATAGATTACATTTCAAGCGACATGCACCACTTGAGGCATGCAGCGGCATTTGCTGATTCACTTAAAACAACCTATATCGAAAAGTTACTTTTCGATTATCCGCTTAAGAACAAGATGTTGTTTTAGATAAATTTATCACAAAAAAGGTGCATTTAATGCGCCTTTTTTGTTGGATGATGTGTTGAGATCGGTTGTACTATCGGAGTTTTCTTTTTGTTGAGATATGCCTTGTCGCGGGGCAAGCTATATTTCTTCAACGGAAAATTTAAATCGTTCGAAAACTCCTTTTGTAAGTTGATATAACTCGTAAACTTTAGGATCTGATATTTTTGTACTGCTGAAGAATGTCATTTTTCTTTGTTCCTTTAAACCACCGTTGTGGAATATCTCTAATAAACAATCTTCGAAAGTATAAAGACTATGTCCAAAATATCCTTTTTCTCCAATGAATTCTAAACTGATCCAATAAAGAAAATCGTTATCTTCATTTATCAATGACCAATCAATCTTGTAATAATCCCGGTCAAGTATTTGTGAACTTAACCCTGAATATGAAAGGCAACAGTCGATGTAATCTTCTTTAAGCAGTGAATTCAAAGGAAGATCTTTCCATTTAATACTCTGATCTTTAGCCCACAAGCTAAAAACATCTACACGACCTTGCCGATACTCTGTAAAATAATCATCATATACTAACCCTGAAATCCAAAGTGATGATTTTTCCAGATCTCCATAATCGATCAAGTACACTTTAAAGTTTTCGATAGATAGCCTTCTTCTGAATTTATCAAAAATATCGACTTGTATTTTCAATTCGTTTGAGCCAATGTAAAATGCGTCATCTGTTTTTTGTAGAATTCTCTTTTTTGAAGTGGCGCTAATACCCGTAAAAGTAAACTTACGAGCGGTGCCTGGTGCAAACGGCTCTAACCAAATATATTTACAAGTGAGCAGGATTTTATTCTCAGCGTATACCTTAACTTTCATTATTACGGATTAACAGTTTATCCATATTCCAAACAAGTTACGCTTCCGTTGAGTTAGCGAATTTTATTCTGGGGAAAAGAATATCCATCAGTATTTTTAAAGAGGATGTTTCTGCTATTTTAGGTTGAGTGAAAGCATTTCTTTGAGCTTTATTGCTTCTGTGCTTATTCATACCTCAAAGCCTCAACCGGATCAAGTTTGGCTGCCTTTTTTGCGGGGTAGTAACCCGATATTAAACCGATAAACGTACATAGTATTACTGCAAAGAACAACCAGCCCCATGGTACTACAAACGCGCCACTTATTTGTACGGCAATGAGGTTTCCGGCGGCCATACCCAGTATCATGCCGGCCGCGCCGCCTATAAGGCAGATCACTATAGCCTCTATCAAAAATTGTTTACGGATGATAGCCGGGGTTGCCCCTATGGCTTTGCGCACGCCAATTTCACGGGTGCGTTCTGTTACCGATACCAGCATGATGTTCATAAGCCCGATGGCCGCACCTATGAGTGTGATAATGCCAACTGCAAAGCCGGCGGCAGTAATACCTGCAAGCTGGCCTGATAATTCCTTTTGAATGGAATCGCTCCGGCTTATTTCAAAGTTATCCTGGTTAACAACGTTAAGCCCTCTTACATTTCTAAACAGGGAAGTGGCTTCACCGATAGTAGCATCAAGGGCACCGGGACTGGCCACTTTAACAGTTACCGTGAATGAGGCATTTTTTGTACTGTCTATCTGCTTAGCTTTCAATACAGGGATCACACAAAATTTATCGCCCCCAAATGAGCTCGAACCTTTTGATGCAAATACACCAACTATCCTGAACCTGTCGGTGCCAAGGTATATTGATTTATTTATCGGGTCCTCGGTTTTAAATAGTTTCTTTTTGATCTCATCGCCAATGATAACCACGTTTGAGCCATGTTCCAGCTCAGAAGCCGAGAAATTACGCCCGAAAGCCAGTTTTTTGCCTGCTGTAAGCAGGTAGTTTTCATTAGAGCCTGAGATAGATATGTTTGGATTGGTTTTTTGGTTACCATATTTAGCTACAGCGGTACCGTTCACCTCTAAATTAATGGCTACGGCCACCGGTAGTTTAAAAGTGTTTTTGAAACGTACGGCCTGATCATAGGTAATGGCCGGATAAACCTTGCGATGCCCGCCATTGCCAAAATTTAGCCCTTCGCCGCGGTTTTGCAAAGTGAAGGTATTGGCGCCAAGATCGGCAAAAGCATCATTAGTAAACTGCCTGATCCCCTCAATTGCTGTTAAAATACCAACCAAGGCCATAATGCCTATAGCAATGATCAGCGCGGTTAATGAGGTGCGCAGCCTGTTGCCGGCTATGGACTGTAATGCAATAGAAATGTTTTCTTTGTAAGAGGTTTTTACCGGCATGGTATAAATATAAAAAACTTGTTGGTATGACTAAGCACTATAGCTATTTGTTACAGGGGCTGAGCACTAATTTTTTGATTGCTGACATATCTGATTGTAATAATATTGGGAGCATTGAAATAGTCTGATTTGGCGGCATGCCAATTATACTTTAAATTTCGGCCGAAATTTAAACCTTGAAATGAAAAATCACATCCTCTTGTTTTCCATCGTGTTGTTGGCCATGGGTATTTCAAATGCATATGGGCAGATTGAGATAACAAAACCAATAGAAGAATATGGTTTTAACGAAAAAACAGTGGTCGTCAATGCGAAGGGCGAAAAATATCCCTTTGCTAAGTGGCATGAACTCGTGGCTACAGGCAGTTATATGTTGAAACCCGTACAGCATGATAGCGACAGTTCGGCTTTTGTTTTGACGAAACGTGATAACCTTACAGACGGACGTTTACCTGTTAATGCTAATAAACCACCGGAGACCAGGTTTTTTAAAACAGGCAGCACTTTTAATTTTTTTAGTATGAAGGATGTTAACGGTAATATGATTACAGCTGCAGATCTGAAAGGGAAAATTGTTGTTCTGAATTTTTGGTTTATAGCTTGCCCTCCCTGCAGGTATGAAATGCCGGAACTAAATCACCTTGTTGAAGCATATCAGAATAATAAAGATGTTGTTTTCATCGCAATTTCGTTGGATAAAACGGAACAGGTTGAACGATTTTTGAAAGTATCGCCATTTAAATATCATGTCATCGGTGATTCGATGCCATTGTTTGCCTATTACGGGGTTGATGAATGTCCCGTGAGTTTGGTTGTTGACAGGGAAGGAGTTATAAGATTTAACAGCCAGGGCTACGGGGATGGAACCGTGCCGGCTTGGATCAGGAAAACTATAACGGATATTCGGTAGCAATTCTTAAAGATTTAAAAGCACACGGGTATATCTCTAAAAACAAAAGCCGTTTCATATTTGCTATGAAACGGCTTTCAATATTTTAACCGGGTTTGTTTAAACCGAGAAAGAAGAGCCGCAGCCACAGGTGCTGGCAGCGTTAGGATTGTTGAAAGTAAAGCCACGGGCATTTAATCCATCCTGGTAGTCGATCTGCATGCCGGCCAGGTATAAACCATGCGCTTTGTGCATAAATACTTTGATGTCATCAATAATGTATTCCTGATCGCCGTCTTTTTTCATATCGAAGCCTAAGATATAGTTCATACCCGAGCATCCACCACCCTCAACACCCACACGTAAACCGAAGTCTTCGCTTATTTCTTGCTGGTCTTTCAATTTAAAAAGTTCTCTTACAGCGCCCGGCGTAAAAGTAACCGGAGCGGTTTCAACAGCTATACTCATCTTATTTTTATTTATTCTACACAAATATAACGTAAAATGCAGATTTTTGTTAATGTCATAATTTTATGACCCCTGTATAACATTCATAAACATGCCCACTCTACCTTTTTTGTTTGATATTTTAAAGTATACTATTTCGGGCTTAGGCGTTGTGTATATCGCTTTTTATCTTTTTAAGCCATATCTTGATAAATCGGAAAGTATCCAGCTATTGGAATTAAAGCGTACCATCAGCAATCAAACTCTGCCATTACGCTTACAAGCCTATGAAAGGGTTGTATTATTCATTGAAAGGGTTAACCCGGCAAGTTTGCTTATCCGTTTAAACGGTTCGGCCGATACTGCCGCTGAATTACAGGCTATTATTATTAATGAGGTACGTAATGAGTTTCAACATAACATTACCCAGCAAATTTATGTAAGCGCCCGGGTTTGGAACGTGGTGAAAAGGGTAAAGGATGATACCATCAATATGATCAATAATGCGGTTAAGGCATTGCCGCCGGATACTTCAGCGCTTGAGTTAAGCAAAGTGATCCTGGTGCATTTAAGCAAGCTGGAAGATAATCCTTATGATGTGGCGTTAGGCCTGATCAGGCAGGATATGGAAGAATTATACTAAGCTCATGGCCGCGGATAAAAAGATCACCACTACATCGGGTATTGAAATTAAGGAGGTTTATACCGAATCTTCAAATATGAATGAATTGCCCGGCGAATTCCCTTTTACCCGCGGCATCCAGAAAGATATGTACCGGGGCAAACCCTGGACCATGCGGCAGTATGCCGGTTTTTCAACCGCCGAAGAATCAAACAAGCGCTACCATTATTTATTAAGCCAGGGTACCAACGGACTTTCGGTAGCGTTTGATCTCCCGACACAGATAGGTTATGACTCTGACCATGCCCTTGCCGAAGGCGAGGTAGGTAAGGTAGGGGTAGCCATTGATTCGTTAAAGGATATAGAAATCCTGTTTGACGGAATTGAACTGAAGAATATCACCACCTCCATGACCATCAATGCCACAGCCCCAATCCTGCTGGCTATGTATATTGCTTTAGCCAAAAAGCAGGGAGCAGATCTCAAGCAGATTTCCGGTACTATACAAAACGATATATTAAAGGAGTACGCCGCCCGCGGCACCTATATATACCCACCTGCACCGTCCATGCGGCTCATTACTGATGTGTTTGAATATTGCAGCAAAGAAGTGCCTAAATGGAATACTATTTCTATATCAGGCTATCACATTCGCGAAGCCGGCTCAACCGCGGTACAGGAACTGGCATTTACATTAGCCAACGGTAAGGCTTATTTAAAAGCCGCGTTAGATAAGGGACTTGATATTAATGTTTTTGCCAAACGCCTTTCTTTCTTTTTTAATTGTCATAGCAATTTTTTCGAGGAGATAGCCAAGTTCAGGGCTGCCCGGCGCATGTGGGCTCATATTGTCCAGCAACTCGGCGCTACCGATCCGGGTGCTCAAAAACTCCGTTTTCATACCCAAACCGGTGGCTCCACTTTAACTGCCCAGCAGCCCTTAAATAATATTATAAGGGTAAGCAACCAGGCTATGGCTGCTGTATTGGGAGGTACGCAATCATTGCATACCAATGGATATGATGAAGCACTGTCGTTACCTACCGAAGCTGCTGCTAAAATTGCCTTGCGCACCCAGCAGATCATCGCGTTTGAAAGTGGCGTTACCGATACGGTTGACCCGCTGGCGGGTTCATACTTTATAGAGGCCCTGACAGATGAGATAGAGGCCGCCGCCCAATTATATATAGATAAGATAGAGGCCATGGGCGGTGCAGTGAAAGCTATTGAGCAGGATTACATCCAGCAGGAAATAGCAGCTTCGGCCTACCGGTACCAGCAGGAGATCGAAACCGGCGAAAAAGTGATTGTAGGGGTTAACCGCTTTACACAGCAGGAAGAAGCGCCTGTTAATGTATTTAGGGTGGATGACACTATAAGAAAAATGCAGTCGGAGAAAATTACCGAGCTAAAAAATACGCGCGATAGAGAAACTGTTGAGAAAAGTTTACATCTTTTGAGAATTGCAGCTACAGGCACTGAAAACTTAATGCCTTTTATCGTAACTTCGGTTGAAAGCTATGCTACGCTGGGGGAGATTGCCGATGTACTACGCGGCGTTTTCGGGGAATATTAGTATCGTGGTGCGGCTTTTGGGCGTATGCTTATAGCGTGCCGCAAATCAACAAAACTTGGTTTTTATTTTTATAAGGCACTAAACCAGTGTATTAATTTTTAGTTTGAAATAATAGCTGAAACGGCTCAACAATTGCCGCTGTTTTGGCGTATAATTAAGGGTTGTGACCCTCGTTTTTATTTTGATTTTTCTTGAAATTTCAAAAAAAGAAAAAAATAATTAAAAAATAATTGGATTATGATTTTGTATGGAAAATTATGTTATCCATACAAAAATTTCATTAAAAAATCGAATTTGTTAATAAAAAGCCAATTGTTAAAAAAGTGAAAATTTAATTTTTTTATAAGCTTTTTTTGGCAATATTCGATGTTCCGTAGCAAGGCCAAAAGTTGTTTCGCTGGGGGTTGGAAATCAATATTTTACTAATATCTATATGGAAAAAACTTGTACGAACGTTTGGAATAGCTGCCTTCAGATCATCAAAGACAACATACCGGCCCAGAGTTTTAAAACCTGGTTTGAGCCGATAAAAGCTTTGAGGATGGAAGGGAGTGTATTAACCATACAGGTACCAAGTTTATTTTTTTATGAGTGGCTTGAAGAGCACTATGTTGGGTTACTGCGCAAAACAATTAAGAAACAATTAGGCGACGAAGGACGTTTAGAGTATAATATAGTTGTTGAGCAATCATCAAGTAAACCATACACAACTAATATGCCTTCAAACGGAAATGGCGCTGATTCAAAACATCAGAGTATGCCGATACCTATTTCAATTAACAAGGATATTAAAAACCCCTTTGTTATACCCGGGCTCAAAAAGTTGAATGTAGATCCTCAGCTTAACCGTAACTACACTTTCGAAAACTTTGTTGAAGGTGATTGTAACCGTTTGGCCCGTTCTGCAGGATACGCTGTTGCTGCTAAACCGGGAGGTACCTCTTTTAACCCGCTGATGATTTACGGTGGTGTAGGTTTAGGTAAAACCCACCTGGCACAAGCCATCGGTAACGAAATTAAACGCACACTGCCCGATAAGCTGGTACTGTATGTGTCATGCGAGAAATTTACGCAGCAGTTTGTTGATGCCTTAAAGCACAATAACATAAACGATTTTGTGAACTTTTACCAGGCTATTGATGTGCTGATCATGGATGATGTGCACAACTTTGCGGGTAAAGAAAAAACACAGGATTTCTTCTTCCATATTTTTAACCACCTGCACCAGTCAGGTAAGCAGCTGATCATTACATCAGATAAAGCGCCTAAGGATCTGGCCGGTTTGGAAGAGCGCCTGCTTTCGAGGTTTAAATGGGGCCTTTCTGCCGATCTGCAGATCCCTGACCTGGAAACACGTATGGCTATCCTGAAAAACAAAATCTACCAGGACGGTATCGAGCTATCTAACGATGTGATCGAATACGTTGCTCATAACATCGACAATAACGTGCGTGAGCTGGAAGGGGCAATGGTATCATTGCTGGCACAGTCAACGCTTAACCGTAAGGAGATTGACCTGAACCTGGCTAAACAAATGTTGAAAAACTTTGTGAAGAACTCATCTAAAGAAATTTCGATGGAGTACATTCAAAGCCTGGTGTGTGAGTATTTTGAAGTGCCAATCGAGATGGTAAAATCACAAACCCGCAAACGCGAAATTGTGCAGGCCCGTCAAATTTCTATGTACCTGGCCAAAGCCCATACCAAAAGCTCCCTTAAATCAATCGGCCATTTCTTTGGTGGCCGTGACCACTCTACCGTGATCTATGCCTGCCAAACTGTAGAGGATTTGATTGACACCGATAAAAAATTTAAAGGTTACGTAGCCGATATCCAGAAGAAACTAAAAATGTCGTAATACGTACGACCTTGAACATACAAAAGCCCTGCACATTTTATGCAGGGCTTTTTTGTTGGGATAAATTATTCAATAGCCTGAATCAATTGATACTTCGTTTACAAAAATAATGTACCCTCCATTACAATTACTGATGAGCCACTTACCAATACATTTTCGGGTGTTACTTTTATGTGGATGGTAGATGGATGATTTACCAGCACTCCCTGCAAAATTTTATAATCCTGGTTGATGCTTATGTAATTGGCCTGCTGCAAAAATCCGGCGAGGGGTCCGGCAGCTGTTCCTGTGGCAGGGTCTTCGTCAATACCATATGCCGGGTTAAAAAAGCGGGTTTCGGTTAGATAGCCGTTTTCTGAAACATCGGTCGTAAATAAGTAGAACCCTTCAAAACCGTAGCTTTTTGAAATTTCCTTAAGCTTATCGGGGTTGGGGATAGCCCGGTTAAGGAGCGCCCTGTTTTTTACGGGTACCATAGTGTGGGCTACCTCTGTTTTCATGATGGTAGGCTTCCAATTATTTAATTCCAGGTAGGCTGCTTCCAAACCGAGTGCCGCCGCTATGATTTCCGGATCAACAGTACCAAGGTTCTTCGCGGCCTGTTGTTTTACTGCTACCCGTATCAGGCCATTTTCCTCATTGATCACAACGGGTAATTTTTCATTCTTCATGGTTACCCAATGCCCCGCGTCCTGACCGTTAAAAATATCCCATCCTTTAAGTAACGCCAGGGATACAGCCCCCAGGAAGTTATGACCACCGCCGCCAACTTCATGATTTCCCGGAGTAAATGAACGTACTTTAAGTGACTTTTCGGTATCAGAATACCACACAAAGGATGTTTCGGAATAGCCAAACTCACGGGCTATGTTGTAGTATTGATCTAATTCCAGCTCGTCATCACACCACACTACTGATAATGGATTGCCTTTATATAGTTGGTTGGTGAATACATCAAGGATATAGTATGGTAACTTTTTCATAGGTAAAGGATGTTTTTGCTTTCCGCAAAGTAATGAAGCACTGTGTATTAAATGTCAGTGTAATTTAAAATTGAATAATGAATTATGAGTGATTTTATAAGGTGCATCATGTTTTTTATCTTTTACGGATAGGGAGGATTTAGGTAAGAAGTAAAAAGCATGATCAGGCGGGCTTATCTCAAACAGTATACGTTTTTATCAATTAAGCCCGCTTGATTAAATTGCTAATTAAATGTAGATTTAACGGTTACAACACACTACTAAACCTTACATGAAAAAACTAACCCTGTTACTGCTGCTTTTTGTTTGCTTTTCCCGCCTTTACAGTCAGTCTGTCTCGCTTGAAAAAGGCAAAGAATTTGAAATAGATTCACATACGGCGGTAAACTCGCCTGATAACCAAAATGATTATACCTATACCTTTTGGTTTAAGTTTATAGGACGTGAGGGCGCTAATACGTTGCTCGATTGCAAGCTGGTTAAGGCAGTTACTTCCGAAAAATTTACAAAGTATGCTTTTGCCAACGGAACTTTAAATACCGATAGCATTCGCAGGTACAGGCCTAATTCGTCAAGTGCATTGCTGCCCCTGGCATTATTACAGCAGCCACTTAAGGTTACCATTGGGCCGCATGGTGAACTATTAAATATTACCGGTTTTGACGAAGCATTTCAGGATGCCATAACCCGTTGGGTACTAAAGGATGATATTGCCGATCAGCTAAAAAATAACGCTAAATTTTTTCCAAAAGAGGCAATTGAAAGTTTGTTTTTGCCTTTGCCGGCCCAGCGTATAGCTTATAAAAGCGAATGGTCAAGTTCAACCACCAACTATAAGGTTACTGCTATTAACGGTGCCTTGCTTTACATTGCTACTTCAAATATCAAGGTGCCCGGCAGCATAGCAGATAACGTAACAGGCGACATTGTTTTTAATGAAGTAACCGGTTTAACCGAACAGTTGCAAAACGGCAACATAGCTAAAATTGAAATCATCACCGATGGAAAAAAACAGCTGGTACCTATGTTTAAACGTACGCAAACTGTACGATATAGGGCAGAAAAGCACTCGGTTGATACTGCCTGGCTTAATATGGCTATAAAAACAAATACAACATTTAGCAAAGCATTCAGGACTAATACTGAGATTGATTCAGTAAAAGTGAAAGGCTATTTTAAAGCACATGATGCCACTTTTGCCAATGATGCCCACTATGCCGTTGTAAAACTTAGCCTGATGCAAAGTTCGCATGAAGATTTAAAATATGAAAAGCAGTTGCTGCAGACACCTACCCGATTTTTAAAAGATAACGAAGTACATCTGTTCAATAAATTTGGTAGTGTACTTGAGATCTCGGCCGATTCGGCTTATGAAGTAGCGCGTTATATGTACAAGCTGCACGGATTTAACGAGTTGGTACAGCAATCATATGCGCAAAGCTTTTTAAATTTTGAAATAGAGGAAATGATGAAGGATGATGGGTTCAAAAAGTACGTGAAAGAAAAAAATCTCAGTCCGGATGATGTAAAAAAGATGGTTGCCGAACAAAACGAAAAAAGGCGCGATGCTAAAAATAAAGCCCGGCAACTGCTTGACCTTTTGCACAATGATCGTGACCCATTAATGCAGCAAAAAATCAATGCACTGTATCTTTGGGTAAATGCAAAAGACACTCCCGGCGATGCGGCGGTTTTAAGCAAAGCTGCCAACGCGTTTATGCACATGGATGATGCGGAGATGAAACAGGGTAATGGCGGCAGGTATGCTTTGTTGGTCTATAAATTGCTCGTTGATGCCAAAAAACAAAAGACCGCGGATGCTTTGCTTTTAAAAACCGTCCAAAATTTGGAAAGGTACACAGCGGATACACTCAATACAGATCGTTTTGCAGCTCAGAATATATTGGCTTACGCCTGTTACTTGCAGTATACCGCTGCTAAAGTAACCGATTCGGTAAAAGCGCTGCAATACCTGTCAAAAGCTGCCAGGTATTCGCCCCATAGCAGTAAGGAAAAGGCTTACGCCAGTTTTTACGACAGGGTGTTCCTGCATTCCAAAGAGGGGTACAGGGACGAGTTTATAGAACGCCTTTTTAACAACGGCGATGAGCAACAGGCCCTCGGTATTTTTGCAGAGCACATTAATGCGGAGCCGATGAGCCTTGATGAGATGCAGAAAGTTTATCAGCAGCATGTGCCCGGTAAAAGCTTTCCAGAGTTTTTTAAAACCAAAGTGCTTGATACCTGGCAAACGGCGCCTGCGTTTACCCTGAAAGGAATTGACGGTAAAGATCACGCCCTGGCCGATTTTAAGAACAAATGGCTGGTTATTGATTTTTGGGGAACATGGTGTGGGCCGTGCCGCTCAGAAATGCCCGATATAAATACCTTTAACCAGGAAATTAACGATGGTAAACATAAAGGCATCACTTTTATGAGTGTAGCCTGCCGGGATAATGAGGCCAATGTTAAAGCATATTTTGCAGCCAATAAGTTCGATCTACCTGCGGTAATGTCTGACGGAAATATTGAAAAACAGTATGCTATTTCGGGCTACCCGTCAAAAATAGTTATATCGCCTGATGGCAAGATGCTGTCCCTGAAATTTGGCGATGACTGGGCCTCGATCATCAAAAAGTTTAATGAGATTGTGCCGGCAAACTGATCATTATGGTTTGTCATGGCATATTGCTATCTTCAGCTATGAAAAAGATCTTGCTGTTTTTACTTGCCTGCTTTGGTTTTAATGCTTTGTCTTTCGCTCAGCAAACTGAGCAGGACGTTATTAAGCAAACCATCAATACCATGTTTACCGCCATGCGGAAGGGAGATAGTACCATGCTGCGATTAACTTTTGCCAAAGGAATAGCTTTTCATAGCGTAGCTAACAAAAAAGATGGCACAACAGCTTTAGAGATTGAAAACCCGGATGACTTTATAAAATTGGTTGGTACCCCGCATAAAGGTGTTTATGACGAAAGGGTAACCTTTGCCGATATTAAAATTGATGGTCCGCTGGCCAGCGTTTGGGCTCCGTATAAGTTTTATTTAGATGATAAATTCAGCCATTGCGGCGTAGATGTTTTCCAGCTGATGAAAACTAATGATGGCTGGAAGATCATTTACATTGTAGATACCCGGCGGAAGGATAATTGCCCTGAGTGATGCTTAAAGCATTAGCAATTGTCGTGAAATAGATTGCTTTCTACAGATATAGTTCATATATCCCTAAAGAGTCGTCTTCAATAAACTGAGCTATTGAATCTTCGACCTTTGATAAAAGTTCAGCTATCATTCTGGTGTTTACATTCCCGGTCCGCAACCATATTATTTTAGGAGGAAAGGAATAAAGATTTTGCAGTTCCCAAAAGTCCTCGTCAAAAGTTAGAATTGAATAATTGTTATTTTTTGCGAATTGCCATATACGAATGTCGCTTAAACGTTCATGCGGTGTGATTTCATTTACAGGCAATATGTCCCAGGATGGAAGCATCTTTTTTAAACGCCACGAGATATTCTCATCGGTAATAATACGGATACCGCGAGAAGCAATAACAGCCATTATACAACCTTTATTATTCGCTCCTTATTGGCTGCATAGGCCAGACAAGCAAATATATGATCTTCGGTCAGTTGAGGGAAATCTTCGATAATCTCATTATGAGTTGAGCCAGAAGCGAGCCACTGTAAAACATCGTACACTGTAATGCGTGTTCCGATAATCACAGGTTTCCCAAACCTTACTTCGGGATTTACTTCTATAAATTGTTTGTAATCAATCTGACGCATATTCAAATTTAACTAAAGAGATCCATATATGAAATATTCCTAAGGCATTCTTACATCACTCCCAGCTTCATCATCCCGTAAAACAAACCAGAGCAATGCATGGCTTGTTTTATTTCGTTATTAAGTAATAACTGTTTTACCTCGTCAATGGTATATTCCTCAACAATGAGGTCTTCCAGTTCATCAAGATGCTGTCCCTGTACTTTTTTACCGCCTTTGGTAAAGTAAGTAAACGTTTTATTGTTTGCCGTTGATGGGTTGCCATATACGGTGCAAATCAGTTCAAATTCATCAAACTGATAACCGGTTTCCTCCAGCAGCTCTCGGCGTATGGCGTGTACCGGCTCTTCACCTGCATCGATCACGCCACCCGGAATTTCAAGCGAGATGACGCCCGCAGCATGACGATATTGTTTCACCATAAGCACCTTGTTATCTTCGGTTATAGCCACTGCATTAACCCAGTTTGAATACTCAAGTACGTAATAATCTTCAACTATTTTGCCGTTGGGCATTTCGCATTTATCAATACGTAAGGTAGCCCAGGGGCCTTTGTGTATGTATGATGATGAAAGTAGTTTCCAGGTGAGATCTTTACTCATAGTTGTTTTGCAGAAATTGATAGATGATATTACGTTTATTTATATTTTCGAATGACGTACGGTGGTGATCCGTCTCCAACCGGTTAAATATGGAAATGATTTTTTGTAAGGCAGCTAATGTTTCATCATTAGCAACAAATGGCTCATAATACATATGTAATAATTGAGCTAATGCATCCAGCTTATCGGCCGAATAATTTCTTTCATCAAGCAAAAGGTCAAAATCTTCGATACTTAGTTCAAGTAATTCAGGCAGTTTAAGATCATACTCATCCTGAAGCATCTGATCAGCATGTTGAATAAACGCTTCCGGATTCGCCGCGTTTTTAAAGCCGGCAAGTCTTGTTATTGAGTATACGATTTTTTCGATTTCTCTTAAGATAATATCTTTTTGCATGGCGTTGTTTTTATTGTGTACGGTTTACCAGCTACCGCTTGAACCGCCGCCACCGCCGCTTCCGCCGCCAAAACCTCCGAAACCACCTCCAGAACCGCCACCACCGGAAAAGCCTCCCCAGTCGCCGCCGCTACTTCGGCCTCCGCCACCAAGCATATTGCCTGCCAGGAACCACCAGAATGGGCTTGCACCGCCACGGCGACCAATGATCTGCCTGCCTCCGCCTCCGCCACCGCGATTACGGAATACCAGGATCAGGATGACTACTACAATCGCGATAAATATAAAACCAGCCGAGCCGCTATTGCTTTGTTTTTGCTTTTTTGCAGCCTTGTACTCACCCTTCATCGCTTTAATGATGCTGTTAGTACCAGCATCAAGTCCGCCGTAGTAGTCGCCTTGTTTAAAGTGTGGTTTAAGGTCGTTTTGGATAATATCCTGTGTAACAATATCAGGCAAAGAGCCTTCGGCGCCGTAGCCGGTTTGGATACTCATTTTGCGATCGCCGATAGCTACCAGTACCAGCACACCATTGTTTTTGTCCTTTTGCCCTACTCCCCATTTACGTAACAGCTGAACGCCATAGTCATTAATGTCATAACTGCCGGTAGATTTCAGGATAACCACCGCAATTTGTGTTGAAGTAGAGTCGTTATAGGCAACCAATTTAGTTTCCAGCCGCTGTTTATCAGCCGGGCTTAGGGTGTTAGTATAGTCGGTAACGAGGGTATTAGAACGTTCAGGAAAATCCTGCGCCATTACGGTAATAGCGCAAAGTATAAATCCGAAGAACAGTATAAACTTTTTGAACATGTTTTTAGTTTTTAATCGCCATCCATAAAGGCAATATCATCGGGAAGTTCGTTTTGGTCGCCGTCATGATGAGGGAAGTATTTTTGCAGTTGTTCGCCGGCAATTTTGAGGCCTGTAACAATCCCTTCAACAATATCGCCATATTTAAAATGCTGCAGCATATCATCGCGGGTGGCGTCCCAAAAATTTGGAGGTACTACCTCGTTAATACCAGCATCGCCAATGATGGCAAATTTACGGTCGACAGTGGCAACATATACCAGCACACCATGCCTGAGCTTGGTTTTATGCATATTGAGCTGCATGAAATATTTTGCGGCACGGTCAAGAACCTCTTCGCTGCACCTTTTTTCAATACAAACCCTGATCTCGCCCGATGAGCGGCTTTCGGCCTCTTCAATGGCTTTACGGATGCGCTGCTGCTCCTCTTCGTTAAATACAGCCATATATTTTGTGATTACACTGATTGTTTTTGTGTTCACCGATTTTTTGTGATCTCACCAATTCAAATAGAATCGGTGAAATCTCCAGAAATCGGTGTAATCCCATCAAATTAATTGAACTCTACTTTTGGGGCTTTATCGGCACCTGGTTCGGCAGTAAAATAGCCTTTTGCAGAAAAGCCGAACATTTTGGCAGTTATATTGGCCGGGAATGAACGGATCTTGCTGTTGTATTCCTGAACAGCATCATTGAAATCTTTACGCGATACATTGATCCTGTTTTCGGTACCTTCCAATTGAATTTGAAGATCATGGAAGTTGGAGTTCGATTTCAGGTCGGGGTAGTTTTCGGTAATGGAAAGCAATTTACCAAGGGCCGCACTTAGTTCGCCCTGTGATGCCTGGAATGCTTTTATTGATTCGGGAGTAAGCTTATTAGGGTCAACCTGTACCGATGTTGCTTTTGAACGGGCCTCAACCACAGCGGTAAGGGTGCTCTTTTCAAAATTAGCGGCGCCTTTTACGGTGTTAACTAAATTGGGGATCAGGTCACTGCGGCGCTGGTAATCGCTTTGTACAGCTCCCCATTTGGCTTTAACGGTTTCATCCAATTTAACCATACTGTTGTAGCTGCATGAACTTAAGGACATAGCAGCTACTATAATTAATATAGCCGAGAATAACTTTTTCATTTGTTTTTCGTGTGTTTTATGTGATGTTTTTGTTTAGAGTACAATTCGCGTACCGTTGTTACAAACGCTGCGCATTGCTGACAAGGTGTCAAGGTACGGCTTTTCGATAAATTATAGAAGGATGTGAGATACGAGACGTGAGATATGAGAAATTTTTCACCATTATGAACACTTATAAAAAGCAGAAAGCCCCGCGAGGGGCTATAGCTTTATAGATGATCAGTGTAAATCTTTCAAAAGTAGCATCGGTTATCCTGCCAGGCAGTGCTCTTCGCGCATGGTGAGTTTGGCTACCATGTCTTTTAATAGGGTACGGGCACGGTGTAAAGTGGTGCGTGATAATAATTCGCTCATGCCCAGTGATGAGCCTATTTCCTGGTGCGAGTAACCTTCAATGGCATACATGTTAAAAACAGAGCGGTATGTTTTTGGTAGTTTTTGTACCAGTTTCATCAGGTCTTTAGCTTCGAGGCCATTATCATTGTATGAACTGCTTATAGGTATGGCGGCAGCTTCCTCTGCGGCAAAATCATCAACTAAAACCATTGGTTTTAATTTACGATAGCGGGATATAGCACAATGTACCATAATGCGGCGGATCCATCCCTCCAAACTACCTTCGCCGCGGTAGTTTTTCATGTTGCGGAACATTTTTATAAAACCTTCCTGTAATATATCCTGTGCTTCGTCTTTATCGGTTGCATAGCGCATGCAAACGGCCAGCATGCGGGGTGCCAATAGCCTGTATAATTGCTCCTGGCTCTTCCTGTCGTTAGTCAGGCAACCATTCCATATTGTGTGTAAGCGTTCGTCGGCGGTAGTCATTGTTTTATTATTTAAATACATGAGGTGCATGCCAATCTAAGTGCCATTTTGTAAGTTGTTGATTTTTAGTGATTTATTTTTTGTTGGCTTTTAAAACTGTTCGATAGCGTACGGTCATTGTGCAAAGCCGAACGGTTTTAAGGATATTAAACGCCGTTGAAAAAAAGCTGAATGGTTAAGGTTTGCGTTACAAACGCAAACCCATTTTAAGAGGCTGTATCATAAATCAAATTGGCCACCCTGGGTGTTTGTTATCTATGAATTGAAATTTGGCTAACAATATTTATACAAAAAGGGGGGTAACATATTTCTGCATAAAAAACGATTAATTATTTGATTATAAGATATATAAGTAGATGTTAACCCTGAATTGTGTTAACCCTGTTAACCCCCTTTTGTTAGTAAATTCAATCCAACTCAAAACTATATATTGCTTAAGTATCTGAATAAGCCAAAAAAAGAGGCTGATCTTTATGATACAGCCTCAAGGTGAAAATGAGCGCAGGTAAAAATTGCTAATCAAAAGCTCTCCCTTTAGGGGGCTGTAGTTTTTTCTTAACTTTGCACCATCCGGGATAAAAACCCGGCATCAGTCATGACAAAAGAAACAGAGATAGTTTGTCCTCCCGGGCAACATGAAGATGAGGAGGTTTTGAAACAACTGGCTTCATCGGCACTTAAAATTCCCCTGAAAAATATTACGGCGTTAAAAATTTTAAAGCGTTCTATTGATGCGCGGGGTCGTCGTGTGGTTTACCGTATGCAGGTGAGGGTTTTTATGCAGGAGGCCTATCAACCAGAAATTTTTACCGTTAATTACCCCAACGTGCAGTTTGGCCGGCCGGTAATAATTGTTGGCGCAGGCCCTGCCGGGTTATTTGCAGCGTTGCAATGCATCGAACTTGGCTTAAAACCGGTTGTTATTGAACGCGGCAAGGATGTAAAACAACGGCGACGTGATTTGGCCAATATTAATAAACAAGGCCTTGTTAATCCCGAATCAAATTATTGTTTTGGTGAGGGTGGGGCTGGTACCTACTCGGATGGTAAGCTGTATACGCGCTCAACCAAGCGGGGTGATGTGAACCAGGTTTTAAAAATGTTTGTAGCACATGGAGCTGCCGATGATATATTGATTGATGCGCGGCCGCACATCGGCACCAATAAATTGCCGCAGATCATCACTGCTATGCGTGAAACGGTGCTGAACGCTGGTGGCGAGATCCTGTTTGATACCAAAGTAACTCAACTGCTTGTTGATTTTGGAAAGATCAAAGGTGTGAAAACATCAACCGGCGAAAAAATAGTTTCAGATGCTGTGATCCTGGCTACAGGGCATTCGGCAAGGGATGTGTTTGAAATGCTGCACAGTCAGAATATTTTGATAGAAGCCAAGCCTTTTGCTTTGGGAGTAAGGATAGAGCATCCGCAGGAAATAATTGACCGCGCACAATACCATTGCGAATACCGCGGGCCAGATCTGCCGCCATCATACTACAGCCTGGTTGAACAGGTTGATGATCGTGGTGTATTTTCTTTTTGCATGTGCCCCGGCGGTATCATAGCCCCATGCTCAACCGAAGCCGGTGAGATTGTGGTGAACGGCTGGAGCCCCTCAAAAAGGAACAATCCTTTTGCTAATTCGGGCACTGTGGTGCAAATTAATCTGGAGGATGTTGCCGGCGATGATGGCGATCCTTTTAAAATGCTCAACTTCCAAAAACAGGTGGAGCAGGCCGCTTTTGTTGCAGGGGGCGGCAACCTGGTAGCACCCGGACAGCGCATGGTTGATTTTGTGCAAAACCGTTTATCAACCGATTTGCCGGTTAACTCATACCTGCCAGGCACTAAGAGTGTTGAGCTAAAAGAGGTTTTACCTAATTGGATCAACGAACGTTTGCGTAAAGCCTTGCCGGTGTTCGGCAAAAAAATGAAAGGCTATTATACTAACGAAGCTATTTTGGTAGGTGTTGAATCGCGCACATCATCACCTGTGAAAATTCCACGCGATAAGGAAACTTTGCAGCATCCACAGATCTCCGGTTTATTTCCATGCGGAGAAGGTGCCGGCTATGCGGGTGGTATAATTTCTGCTGCTATTGATGGCATTAACTGTGCAACTGCTACTTTAAAAATATTATCATGACCACATCTCAAAAATTAGCCAGCGAGCTTGAAAGTGTTTTATCAGGCGAGCCATGGTATGGCCCCTCGGTTTATGCTATTGTTGACGGTATCAGCTTTGAAGCCGCTTATGAAAAGCCTGTGGGCTCGGTGCATAATATTGCCGCTATTATTTTGCACATGACCGGATGGACAGAAGAAGTAATGGATCGGATGAATGGCATGGATGCCCAGCTGCCGGTACGGGGCGACTGGCCCGAGCCAGGCCTGCCCGACGAACAAAAGTGGAAATGGATTGTTGAAGATTTAAAGCTGGTGAATGTGAACCTGGTCGGCTTTATCCAAAATTTCCCGGAGGAAAAATGGAGCGAAGCTGTTACCGGTAAACTTGACGGGGAGTCGGGAACAGGCGATACTTACGAGCAGCAGGTGAGCGGTTTGATACAGCACCATATTTATCATTCGGCTCAAATTGCTTTACTAAACAGGATGATCAATGGCTAATAAGAAAACGTTAATATTAGGGGCAACACCCGATACCAGCAGGTATGCCAACTTTGCGGCCACCCGTTTGGTTGAACGCGGGCATACCATTGTTAACGTTGGCATAAAAACAGGCGAGGTTGCCGGCGTACCTATCGAAAAGCCCGAAACCATACATCATGATATCGATACGATTACGCTGTATGTTGGTCCGCAAAACCAACTGCCGCTGTATGATTATATCCTGAACACAAATCCTAAACGGATTATATTTAACCCCGGAACTGAAAATGCCGAACTGAGGCGCAAAGCCAATGAAAAAGGTATTGAAACAGAGTACGCATGTACGCTGGTCATGTTATCGGTAGGGGAGTATTAAATTTCGTAACCGTAATTTTTAAACACTGGTTGCCAATATTCCAGGTTTCTGTCCCATGCATGGCATCCAAAAGGGAGTTTGCCGCCGTTTATTTTTACCGCCCGTTCAGGAAATAGTTCGACAGAAAAACCAACGGCTTTTTTATACGAAGGAATATTGATGGATTTTTTACGCCGATTTACCTCAACGCCCCAAAAAACATCTTCATTAAAGTAATGATCATCGTTCAGGCTTAGGTATTTTTGAATCTGGTCTTGCATGCTAACGCATAAGTCATGAAACTTTTTAACCCTACGCAATGAAAACCCGCCATTGCCCACCTTATTTTCAAATTGCATGCGCGATGGCCTTCCATCAATTTGTACATCAAAATACAAATGCCACCGGTGTTGTATTTTTGATTTTATGGCCTTGACCATGTCAGGATAATCATATTTATGGATCCATGGCGCGCCTACATAGTCATAGCCCTGTTCGCACCATTCCATCAGCTGATCGCTAAATACAAATGCATCAAGCTGATATATAAGCATGAAATCATAGTTTAAAAAGCGTTTATAAAACTCTTCGGCAAGCATAAGCGCGTTGTAGCCTTTAACGTTTTTAAAGTAAGCGTCGTCAAAACTAATCACATCAGTAAAGGGCCATGGCTGTACATCAGGGGGTAACAAAAGATTGTGAGGCTTAATAGCAATTATATCATGAGTTGATAATACTTTAGTTACCTGCGCAAAAGCAATTTTTTCAAAAGCACTTAGTGTATGCTTATAAAAAGGTATAATTATGGTTGCTTTCAAAATAGAGTTAGCTTAAAACGATGTTTTATATTATGAATTAAAAGCCTGCATATCTATCAGCTTTTTATAAAGACCATTATTTTGAAGCAATTCGGCATGGGATCCCCGTTCAACGATACAGCCGTTTTCAAGTACAATTATAATATCTGCATTTTGAATAGTGCTTAAGCGATGGGCTATAATAAGCGAGGTACGGTTCTTCATCAGGTTATTCAAAGCTTCCTGTACCAGTTTTTCTGATTCGGTATCCAGGGCTGATGTTGCTTCATCCAGCAGCATGATGGGCGGGTTATTCAGTACTGCACGGGCAATGCAAATGCGCTGGCGCTGCCCACCTGATAGTTTAGTACCGCGGTCGCCAGTGTTGGTTTGGTAGCCGTTTGGCGTATCCATAATAAAATTATGGGCGTTGGCTATGCGGGCCGCCGCCTCTACCTCTTCCATGGTTACATCCGGTTTGCCGAAAGCAATGTTGTTGAAAATACTATCATTAAACAAAATTGATTCCTGGTTGACTATACCCATTAATGCCCTCAGTGATTCCATGGTAACTGTTTGGATATTTTTACCATCAATGGAGATTGTTCCCGACTGCGGCTCGCTGAACCGGGGCAGCAGATCCATCAAAGTTGATTTTCCACCACCCGATGGCCCAACCAAGGCAACTGTTTTCCCTTTCGGAATCTCAAGGTTGAGGTTTTTGAGTACATACTTTTCAGTTTCGATCGATTGTTTCTCGCCAGTACCTGGTGTTGTGTTGGGTTTAGCTGTATAGGCAAATGATACGTTCTCAAATTTAACTTTATCCTCAAAGCCAGTAAGCTCTGTGGCATTGGGCGCGTTAACAATCAGCGGCTTCTCATCTATCAGTGCCAGTACGCGTTCGCCGGCTGCTATACCTGAGTGGATATTGCTAAATGAATCGGATATAGCCTTGGCCGGGCGCATGATCTGCGAAAACATAGCTATATAAACGATGAAATTATCGGCAGATAGCGAGCCCTGGCCTTTAATAATTAAGGAGCCACCGTATAATACTATACCCGCCACCATTAATACACCCAAAAACTCAGATACTGGTGATGCCATTTGCTGTCTTTTGGCCATAGAGCGGGTTATTCTTGAATACTCCTTGTTTTCACGGTCAAAACGATTTTTGATAAAAGTGGCAGCATTAAATGCTTTGATGATCTTGATGCCCGATAAAGCTTCATCAAGATTACTGATCATATTGCCGTAAGTTTGCTGTGATTCTGCAGCCTGCTCTTTAAGGCGTTTAACTATCCTTGATATAACAAATGCCGAAACGGGGATGATCAGCATTGAAAACAAGGTTAACTTAACCGATATCACAAATAAGAACACGAGGTAAGTTATAAGCTGAAAGGGTTCCTTGAATGCTACCTGCAAAGTACCGGTCACTGAAAATTGAACAACTTGAACGTCTGCAGAGATCTTTGAAAGGATATCGCCTTTGCGTTCATTGCTAAAATAACCCAAATGCAGATTCATGACGTTATTGAAAACAGTGCGGCGCAGGTTAAGTAGCGTATATATGCGCAGGTTCTCCATAATTCGTTGCGAAAAATAGCGGAACAGGTTACTTAGCAGTACTGAAACAACTATGGCCACGCAAACAAATTTTAATGCCCCCAGTGGGCCGTAAATTAAATTGGCCTCATGTGCAAAATAGTCGAAATCCTTTAAAGGGTTCCACCAGTTTGCCGGTTTGGTTACCACTTCAACTGTTTTGGGATCGAAAATTGTTTTTAATAATGGGGCTAGTAAGGCAAGGTTAAGCGTATTAAATATTACGGAAAATAGAGTACATATAAAGTAAGGAACCGCGAATTTACCTATAGGACGAGCAAACGAAAGAAGCCTGAAATAAATCTTCATTAAATTTTATTATAAAATGCAAAGCTAATAGTAATTAGCTAATAACCTGTAAAGTCGCCTAAAAGCATATCACGTTATCGTCAAATACCTTTGAGTTGCCTGCCAAACGTTGTCGATATCTATATTGGCGATGCATGGAAAAGGTTTATCGCTTTCTGTTTTGAAAATGCAATTCCAGTTGCAATAATAACAATCCATTTTTTCATAGATAAATGATCCGTTTTTGACAATACCTGCTGGGTAAGGTACAAAGCGGTTAAAGTGGCCGCCTCCCACAATACATACAAAAGGTGTATCAACAGCTGCAGCTATATGGACGGCGCTACTGTCATTGGAAATAATCATTACTGAATTTGCAATCATCTCAATAAGTTCATTCAAATTGGTTTTACCGCTGATATTAACAACGGCTGCTGATTGCGATTTTTCCAATATATGGTTGCAGAGCGGTATCTCGGCATTACCACCTGCCAGGTAAATAATTTCATTAGTGCTTTGCTCAAGTTTTTTAATGAGTTGGGCAAATTTTTCAGCCTCCCATCCACGGCTTTTAAGACCTGCACCGGGAAAAATAATGATACCGCTTTTTGTTGATCGGTTTGCACCAATAAATTGTTTTTGAATGGAGATGGGTTGGTTAAGTACCTGCTCAAAAAAATACTCGTTTCTGGCAAATTCAAAATGTATTGAAGAAGGTAACGGTAATAATGTTTTATAAAACCTGTCGGTTTTAGCTTTATATTTAGGTTCGATGCCTTCAGTATTGCTTTCAAAGCCAATCAGGTTTGATGAGCCCGAAAGTGCAGCGAGTCCATCTGTAATAAAGGTACGTGTGCTTGCGGGGTTTAATACCGCCTCATAGTTTCTGACAAACAATTGCAATCCTAATTTAAATACCGACTTGGGCGAATAATAAAGGCTGTTTGCTTTTGTGAAGAAAAACTTTGTTATGTATTGCCCGTCATGTGCAACAACAAGATCGCTCCATATTTCGTTACCTAATAAATCTATTTCGTAATTACCGTACTTTGGCGACAGTTTTATGATCTCGATGAAATTTCTGAACAATATGTAATCACCTATGGCATCGGTCTTAACGATTAATATTCTTTTTTTGGAGGATTTGAATAAAGCAAAAAATCGGAATATGTATGGTGCTTTTAGTAAAATGAAGCGGGTTAATCGGAATAGATTCCTGTTTTTTTGCATTTAAAACAACAGATAGAAAGTAATGTATTTTGCTTTTATGGTATTTACTTTGCACAAATTAAATGAATGAGCGAAAATACACAAAATATAACGTCAAAACAGGGCGGTACGTATGCGGGGAAGGTTACAGTTATTATTGTTACCTATAATGCCGCCGCAACACTGCAGAAAAGCCTTGATAGTGTGTACACGCAAAGCTACCCCGATATTGAACTTATCGTTATTGACGGCAACAGCACTGACGGTACAAAAGAGATATTGTTTGCCAATAATGATAAAATCACTTACTGGAAAAGTGAACCGGATAACGGCATCTATGATGCTATGACTAAAGCTGTAAGGCAGGCAACAGGTAACTGGATCTACTTTTTAGGCGCCGACGACGAGCTATTGGCTGATTTTTCAGATATGCTTGTAGAATTAAAGCTGCCAAATACCATCTATTATGGCAGTGTGCATACAAGAGGGTTAAAACCATTAGGCGAGGTATCTGATTATTACCTTGCCAAGCACGGCATTATTCAGCAATCCATCATTTATCCTAAAATCGTTTTTGAAAAATATAGCTATAATTTAAAGTACCTTTCTTCGGCCGATTTTGCATTAAACATGCAGTGCTTTGGCGATAAAAGCCTAAAGTTTGTGCATTTGAACCATATAATAGCCAATTTTAGCCATAACGGTGTTTCTGGTCAGTCGCGTGACATGGTATTTGAAAAGGATAAACCTAAGCTGATATTAAAGAATTTTGGTTTTAAATTCTGGCTTAGGTTTATGGTCAGAAAGTTAAGAGGGAAATCATAATCACCGGCCCTCAAGGCAATCATGATACAGCTGCAAATACTGCTTAGCCGTTTTATCCCAGTTAAAGCTTTCAGCATGGGCTATTACCTTTTCAGATGGCGAGTTTTTATGAAAATCATCCAATCCCGCAACTAACACCTTTTGCATTTTGGCAGGCTCAAAGTTATCAAAGTAATAGGCACAATCTCCCGCAATTTCAGGCAGCGAGGTACGGGTTGATACAAAAACAGGTTTACCAAAATGCATCGCTTCTATTACTGGTAACCCAAATCCTTCCGCAATTGACGGAAAAACAAATGCTTCGCAATTTTTATAATACCACGCCCTGTCATCGTCAGATATAGGGCCGGTTATTTTAATCCTGCTTTCAACCCCATGTTTTTTTGCTTCGGCAATGATGTTTTCTTCGTACGGCGTTTTGATGCCCGAAATAATGAGCTCAAGATCATTGTTTGCCAATAAGGCGGGCAGAACGTGAAAGTTTTTTTTTGCTGCTACAATGCCAATCGTAAATAAAAATGGCTTTCGTGGTTGATAGGCCGGTTGATGGCCTTGTTTTAATATTAGTTTATCAGCGCCGTTATGGATAACAGTTAACCTGTCGGCAACATGCGGAAAGTAGGTTAATACGTCATTAGCGGCAAAGTTTGATATTGTTACTATTTTATTACTTGAATTGATCCGCTCTCCCAGCTTTTTGAGGTACAGGTCCAACTCATCTTTACCTATATTTTCATGTACCTGGTTAATGTCATGTATAGTTAGTATCTTTTTGTATTTGCTCCGCACTTTTTTAGGCTTTAGCCTTGAAAACTGGTCGGTAAAGTGAAACAGGTCAATACCTTTGTTATTGTAGAAAAAAAACTTATGATGCTTTTGTAAATAATTTCTGTGTATGGCTGCGTCTGTATCAAACTCGGTTACAGATTTGTGTAAAAAGTAAGTCAGATCAAGGTCTGTGTTTTCTTTAATCAGTGATTTGCCCAAGCTTTTTCCAAAATGGTACAAACCAGTGTTTGGATACCTCATCGAATCAAATGTAACCAATACACGGGGTTTATTTATGTCCATGTTTTAACTTTCTCTGCCACCATAAACGGCGTTATCGTTTCTAAATTGTTTGTTCCGCTTTCCATATAGTCAGCCTTTTTGCCAACAGGTGCCCACCGGCCCGGGTGTATTGGCCTTAACGAGGGGAATAATCCAAGGGTATTGATCCCGGTCAGAGCTGCAAGATGCAGCGGACCGGTACCTGAGGCAACAAGGCCGCCAGCTTTACTTATAAAAGTTATCAGTTGCCCCAACGACATCTGCCCGGTCATGTCCTGCACTGTTGACGGGAGTGTTTGTATCCAATCTGTAAGCAAAGCCTTTTCCTTGTCAGATCCGGTTATGATGATGTTGAATTTATCAGGCGGCAAGTAATTTATAAGCTCTGCAAAATTATTCAGGCCCCATTCCATACCACTGCCGTGCGATTTTGGATGGATGATGAGATTAAACTTATCGCTTAAAAGTTTAGCGGTCAAAGCCGGTGTCAGGTCAACTTTACTATGGAAATTATTATTTGCTATAATGTCGGCTAAAGAGGGCGCCTGCTTAAGTCCTAAGGGCTTTAGTAAAACCAGGTTAAGCTGTGCCTCATGCAGATCTGATTTTTTGCGGCTTAGTTTTACCAGTTTGTTACAGGTATACCAATGAAATACCCTGTTGGTTGTTCCTATTCGGAGTTTGATACCTGCCTGCTTTGCTACTTTTGCAATATGTTTATTGGGGAGCACGTGTATAACCGCGTCAATGTTTTGCTTTTGAAGATATTCAGCCTGTTCGTTGTCAGGTAGTTTTTTTAGCTCATCGTAATTAACAAATACATCGATAGAAGCCATAGTATTAATTACCGGTTGTGTATAGGTACGACCTAAAAATGAAACTATAGCACTGGGAAATAATTGTTTAATATATGCTGCCACCGGTAGCGTAAGTACAACGTCGCCAATTGCATCAACCCTGCTAATTAAGATATGAGGTGTTTTTATATGATAGATATCTGGCATTGTTTTAACGTATTACATTACGGGCAGATTAATAAATGTTATACTTCAGTTTGCAATGATAAGATTAAATCTGCTATAGGCTTAATGTAATTTTCATATCATTGTTGCATTTACTTTTGTATCTTTTAATTTAGAGTATTTTATTTTTTTTGTAAAATTTGATATTTGTTTGAATCATGGTTTATAATTCAAACTTTTTGATAGTTATTAAAAGTATAATAGATTAATAATATCATGAGTATCCGGATACTTAGAATAAATCAAATCGCATACGTAACAATAGTTTAATATTGCTATTAACGTGTTTATCATATAATAGGTAGATTTGAACATTATTATCATTTGCTTTGAACTTGCATCAGAATATAATTGGTCAATTAAATTTTCGTGCGGTAGCGCGTGCGTTAACTATTGTTGAAAATGACCTGAATGGCAGCACTACCTTACTTAAAAGTCTCAACTTTGAAAAAAAGTGCCCGGTTATTGGCATTACGGGGCCACCCGGCGCCGGCAAAAGTACACTGGTAAACGGCATCATTGATCTGCTTTTGGAAGATAAAAAAAAAGTAGCTGTGCTGGCCATCGACCCTACCTCTCCTTTTAATTTCGGTTCGCTGCTTGGCGACAGGATCAGGATGGCATCACATTTTAATCACCCTGATGTTTTTATCCGGTCGTTAGCTACAAGGGGCTCCTTAGGCGGTTTGTCTGCAAAAACCATTGAAATGGCCGATGTATTAAAAGCGGCTGGTTTTGACTATGTGCTGATTGAAACTGTAGGCGTTGGCCAGTCTGAAATTGAAATTACAGGTCTTGCTGATATTACCCTGGTGGTATTAGTGCCCGAAGCAGGCGATGAGATCCAGCATATCAAATCGGGATTGATGGAAATTGCTGATGCCTTTATCATTAATAAATCCGACAGGGAAGGGGCTGATGTATTTGCCAATAATTTAAAAAAGATCATCGGGCATAGCGTTGACGGGCAACCACCCATATTTAAAACTACGGCGTCGCAAAACCAGGGGATTGATAATATCGCCGCCTTTATACAACAAGCTAATTTAACACAAAACAACAGGCGAAGGCTACTACTGACCGAAAAAGTATACAAACTTATTCAACAAAAAATGATGGCAGGAGTAGACAAAAAAAAGCTTCAGCTTGATATTGCTGAAGCTTTGAAGAGCGGAAAATTCAATCTGTATACTTTTGTGGATACCTATGTATAGTATTTGATTAGCTCAATGTAAAGGAAGCTCAAATCAGGCTGTTTTGTTTATATAGACTTAATGTGGAGTATCAGCTGTTCATGATTTCTTCAATATGTTCTGCTTCAACCGGAATGCTGGCCATTAAGTCGATATTACCATTGCCGGTGATGAGGATATTGTTTTCAAGGCGGATGCCCAAGCCTTCTTCTGCAATATAAATCCCTGGTTCGCAGGTTAATATATTTCCGACATCAAAAGGTTTATACCTGCTCGCATAGTCATGTACATCCAATCCCAGGTGATGAGAGGTACCGTGCATGAAATATTTTTTGTACAGCGGTAGGTTTTTGTTCTGTTTTTCGACGTCATGTCTGTCGAGTAAACCAAGGCCAATAAGTTCACCGGTCATGATCTTCCCAACTTCGTCCTGGTATTCGTTCCATACAGTTCCTGCAACAATGAGTTTTGTGGCCTCCCGCATCACGTTTAAAACGGCATTATAAACCTGGCGCTGGCGCACAGTAAAGCGGCCGCTAACGGGTATTGAACGGGTCATATCAGCATTGTAGTTGCCATATTCGGCACCAAAATCAAGTAGTATCACGTCGCCATCGTCACATACCTGGTTGTTATCGTTGTAATGTAACACGATGGCATTGGCGCCCGAAGCAATAATAGGGTTATAGGCATGGCCAGTAGCCCGCTGCCTGATAAACTCGTGAATAATCTCGGCTTCAATTTCATACTCAGTTACTCCGGGCTTAGTGTATTTTAAAACGCGTACAAAAGCATCACGAGTAATATCACAGGCCCTTTGTGTAAGCTCAATTTCAATATCTGATTTTATTACTCTCAGGTCGCGTAAAATAGGGGCCGAACGGGTATAATTATGAAGCGGGTACTTTAATTTAAGGGCCTCATACATGCGATAGTCACGGTAAGGGACAGTGTGCGCATAGCGGTCATTTTCATTGGTGTTAATGTAAATATTTTCGGCATAGTTAATAATACTATGCAGTATAGTATCATATTCGTTAAGCCAAAAAATACTCTCGATACCTGATGCCTCACGTGCTTCCTCTTTGGTGTATTTATGACCTTCCCAAATAGCTATATGTTCGTTGGTTTGTCTTAAAAAAAGTACTTCTTTGTATGCCTTATTAGGACAATCAGGATATAAAACCAGGATGCTTTGTTCCTGATCAATGCCTGTTAAGTAAAAAAAATCGGGATTTTGCTTAAAAATAAATGCCTGATCACCACTACGCGGAAACTCGTCATTTGCGTGAAAAATAGCGATTGAGTTGGGTTTTGTTCTTGAAACGAAATTTTTTCTATTATTTGTAAATAAGCTATTTTTTATCGGCAGATATTTCATATTTATCGGGTGATTATTTTATTAAATCATTTTTTTTTAGTTATTTGTGTAACTATTACAATTTTTGGAACAATGTTTGGTCATTGATTCAAACATAATTACTAATTTTGAAAAAAATCACAATTAAAATCGTTTAATCTTAAAAACTATGAATTATTCTACATTAAAGAAAACAGTCGCATTGTCATTTGCTTCTTTGATGGTTGCTGGTTTGGCTAATGCGCAAACCGATTCAACCAAAACAACGGCAACTACAACGTCATCTGAAACCTCAACCGCTAAGGTATTTGGTGGTTTAGGCCAGTACAGGAAATTTAGCATCGGTATCAATGGCGGCGCAACTTCACAGTCGCTGGCAACCGGTGGTTCTTCTGATTTCCAAAAGAAAAAGATCAGCCTTGGCTACGGTA
>NZ_JBFUHE010000005.1:0-476243 GCF_056402535.1 Mucilaginibacter sp. P4_A11 | reverse complement strand
TCACTAAGGAGAAGAAACTCTAAATCAGAAAATGTATTTTTGTAAAAATAATAGTTGTTAAACCGGACAAAAACATCCGCTCCAAAGAGCCTATCTGTACAACAACTTTACTCTCTTTCAAACCCTAACTCAGAGGGGTCACTTTAGATTGGCGAAGAGGGGTCAATATCATTGGTATATCCAGGTAAGGTGTTGCATACACTGCTGGAAGCTTTCATTCTTGTATTCTTTGTTGTTTTCCTCTTTCTTCAGGATTTTCGTTCCACGCTTATCCCTGCGATCTCCGTACCTGTAGCTATTATTGGCACGTTCTTTTTCCTGAACGTGCTTGGTTTCACCATTAACCTGCTGACCCTGTTCGCGATCATCCTCGCTATCGGTATAGTGGTAGATGATGCCATAGTGGTTGTTGAAGCGGTGCATGCTAAACTGGATGCAGGTTATCGTTCGGCAAAAGAGGCGAGCATTGACGCCATAGGCGAGATTTCCGGCGCAATTATTTCCATTACCCTGGTTATGTCAGCCGTATTTATTCCGGTGAGTTTTATCGGCGGGTCGTCAGGTGTTTTTTACAAACAATTCGGCCTGACGCTGGCTATTGCAATCGTTTTATCAGCAACAAACGCCCTCACTTTAAGCCCCGTGTTATGCGCGCTGTTTTTAAAGGGAAAAGACAACGATAACAAAAAACTCAGCTTCATCCAAAAGTTCTACGTGGCTTTTAATGCAGGTTTTGAAAAATTTCAAAAGCGGTATATACAGGCGGTAACGTTTTTTAGCAGAAAAAAGTGGATCCCGCTGTCCACGCTTGCCGTATTCGTGTTGCTGTTGTTGTTGATTGCCAAAGCAACACCTACAGGGTTTGTTCCGAGCGAGGACTTGGGGTCGATCACCTGTAGCGTGGCCTTGCCGCCAGATGCCTCGCTGGACCGCACAAATGAAGTGACCGGAAGAATTGAAGCCCTGGCCCGTTCGATACCTGAAATTAACAATATCCTGGTCGTCAACGGTCGCAGCGCGCTTTCTGGAAACGGCAACAATTACGGCATGGTGATCATGAAACTTATACCATGGGACAAGCGAAAAAGGGATATTCAGGCGATCATTAAAGAACTGGACAGCAGGTCTGCCAATATTACGGCGGCGGATGTCAAATATACCACGCCACCCACCATACAGGGTTTCGGCGTAACCAGTGGCTTTACCTTTCAACTGCAGGATAAAACAGGCGGCAGCATCGCCAAATTTTATAAAATAAGCAAAGACTTTTTATCCGCGCTCAGTGAGCGGCCGGAAATCCAGTTTGCCACCACATCTTTTAATCCCAATTTTCCGCAGTATTTGATGAATGTTAATGTCCCGAAACTTAAAGAGGCCGGGCTCGATGTGACTGATGTAACCGGGGCCATGCAAGGCTATTTTGGCGGCATATATGTTTCGAACATCACCAGCTTCGGCCAGCAGTACCGGGTAATGGTACAGGCTTCGCCGGAGTTCAGGATGAACCCCGAAAGCATGAACGCAGTGTTTGTGCGCAACAATACGGGGGATATGATCCCGATCACGGAATTTGTGACCTTGAGCCAGGATTATGGCCCGCAAGCCATTACCCGGTTCAACCTGTTTACTTCTATTAACATCAACGGCACGGCAAACACAGGCTATAGTTCCGGAGAGGCTGTATCTGCTGTTGCAGCAGTTGCCACGGAGGAATTGCCCCAAGGCTTTAGTTATGAATATTCGGGTATTACCAGGCAGGAGCTGGCCGGCAACAGCCAGACCATTTACATCTTTTTACTTTGCCTGGTATTTGTTTACCTTATTTTGAGTGCCCAGTACGAAAGCTATATCCTTCCCGCGGCTATTTTGCTGACCATTCCAATCGGCATCGCGGGAGCGTTCATTTTCGCTTACCTGTTTGGCGTTGCCAATAATATTTACCTGCAGATCACACTGATCATGCTGATTGGATTGCTGGCAAAAAACGCAATCCTGATCGTAGAATTTGCGGCGGAACGAAGACGCGAAGGTATGAGCATCGTCGACGCGGCTGTGAAGGGCGCGCAGGCCAGGTTAAGGCCTATACTGATGACCTCGTTTGCATTCATACTCGGACTGATCCCGTTGATGACGGCGACCGGTGCCGGTGCTAACGGAAACCGTTCAATCGGTACCGGGGCAGTAGGAGGAATGTTGACCGGCACCACCTTTGGCATTTTCATTACGCCTGTTTTGTTCATTATTTTTCAAACGCTGCAGGAGAAAGTTAAAAAGAAGCCGGTTAAGGGCAATGTCAATCCGCCTGCCGCGACAGACAGTTCAATGAATACTAACCCGGGGACGCTATAGCAATTATGAAAACGATAATCAAAAATATTGTTTATGTAGGTGCAGCCGCTGTATTAACAGCGTGCCATATCACTAAGCCATACCAGCCGCCTATCGTTAAAAACGATAGCCTGTTCAGGGATTATGCAGTGAGCGATACCAGTTCCATTGCGGCTCTTCACTGGCATGAAGTTTTTACAGATACTGTTTTACAGCAGTTAATATCGGAAGGTATCAGTCATAATTTCGATCTTCAAAAAGCGTACTCGGCTATACGTCAGGCTCAGGCTTATTTCGATCAGAGCAAACTTGCCTATTTCCCCTCTATTAGTGCCGATGCAGGGTTGACGCTATCGGGCTCATCTAATCCACAGGCATTCAGCGCAACCAAAAATCGCATTTACAGTTCAGAGATTACAGCCAGTTGGGAAGCTGACATTTGGGGGAAATTAAAGAGTGCTAAAAAGGCCCAGTTTGCATCGCTGCTGCAGGCAACAGCCAATGCAAGGGCGGTGCAAACATCTCTTGTTGCCGATATAGCGAATAACTATTATAATTTGATGGCTCTGGACCAGCAGTTAATGGTTACCGAACAAAGTGTAAAAGACTGGGAAATCACGATCAGTACTATGAAGTCATTAAAGGTAGCCGATGTGGTAACCGGGGCGGCGGTTGTACAAAGCGAAGCCAGCAAATATGCCGCCGAGGTTACGATCCCTGACCTGAAACAATCAATCTGGCAAACAGAAAATATGATTAACCTCCTGGCGGGTAGGGTACCCGGGCCGGTTACAAGGTCAAAAATTGACGTGGAGCAGCCGCTTACCATACTTGATCCCGGCGTGCCCGCCAGGATGCTGGCCAACAGACCGGATGTCATGGCAGCAGAATACGGCTTCAGAAATGCCTTTGAACTTACCAATGTAGCCCGCACCTATTTTTACCCTTCGCTTACGCTTACCGGCTCCGGAGGTTATTCCAGTGTTAAATCCTTTTTCAGTGTCGGATCTCTTGTCGGCAACCTTGCAGGCGGCATCACCCAGCCTCTTTTTAATCAGGGCGCGAACAAGTTGCGGCTAATTGTTGCGAAGGAAGATCAACAACAGCAGTTGCTTAATTTTCAATATACAGTCCTGAGCGCGGGACAGGACGTATCCAATGCCATGATGTCCTACAAATCGGCGATGGAGAAAGTGGCTACAAGAACCCTGCAATTGAAGAGTCTTGAAAAGTCAGTAAATTATACACAACAACTGGTCAGGTATGGCTCAGCTAATTACACAGAGGTGCTTACTGCGCAGCAAGGCCTTTTGGCCGCTCAATTGGCGAGCGTCAACGACCGGTTACAAAGGCTGCAGGCAATAGTTTATTTGTACCGCGCCTTAGGCGGTGGCTGGCAGTGACCTGAACAGCAATTAACTCCTGCCCACTCGTTTGACAGGTTTTTTTTAAGGAACCCTTGCAGATCTTGCAAAGTTTATACCCGTTGATTTACAGAAAACTGTAATAATCTATATTCGCTTTCATAACGATATCAAGCGGAAGGAAATAAGAAGAGGCTATCGTTTTTTTTAATATTAAAAGATCGTAAAACAATTTAATGCCTTGATATGCCTGTTTTTGGGGTTGCTGGCTGATCAGGAAATCGATGGCTCCATTCTTCAGCATTTGAATATTATTCTCGACAAGATCATACCCGACTACACGATAGTTGAGCTTCTGTTCCTGAGTGATTGCTGCTGCAATCTTATCAATGCCATTCACAACAAATATTCCTTCCAAATGCGGGTTATCCTCAAAAACCGCAGTAATACCTTTACTTATCGTTTGCTCATTCCCGGTATTGTCTTTAAATCTCCATATTTTCCTACCGGAGTTTTCAAAGAAAGTTAAAAACCCTTCCTCCCGGGCGGAGAATTGAATGTGATTATCTTCTTCCCTTTCAATAGAGGCAATCAGTATATCGCCCTTTTTGGAAATTGTATAATCCAATAAATTAGCCGCCAGGTATCCGCTGTCTTTCGAATGATTCCCTATAAAGCTGATATTGGATAGACCCGGTAAATTACTGTCAAAGAAGATGACGGGCACACTTAAATCCTTACAATGTTCCAGTAATCTTATTGTTTGATCATGAAATACCGGCACCATAAAAATACCGTCATAGTTATCGCCAATCACTTCATCCACACGTAATTTAAAGGAAACCTCGTTATTCTGCTCAAAGGTTAGGATATTAATATTGATCCCAAAAGGGGAAACTTCTTTCAATGCCTCCTCAAATCCTACGCTATGGGCCGACCAAAAGGGGATCATGTCCGTCGCTTCAGGAATTAAAACCACAATACTATAATCTCTCGCCGATTTTAACCTGCTGGCCAAAATGTTCGGTTTATACCCGAGGTCTTTAATTGCCTGTAAGATACGTTCGTGTGTTGCCTTTGAAACCCCACCACGGTTATTTAATACCTTGTCAACAGGGCCGGTGGATACCCCGGCCCGTTCCGCGATTTCTTTAATACCGATAGTTTTATTTGAGCTTGTTTTCACGCAAAGCAATAATACAGTTTTTATCTAAAAAATTTGGAAGTGCAGAATAAAGCATATATGTTTGTTAAATAGTCAACGTTGACTATTTAATCATTTATAACCTAAATAGCTTGTAATCAATTATAAATAGCATGGCATGTGTTTTTAAACCAGGGAACAGATTAGGGTAATCTAAGCACAAAATAGATATAGAAGATTAAGGGAATCCGTTGAATTGGGTAGGGGAATACTCATGTCTAAACTCTTTTGAAACTGAGCGAAAAATCAAAATAAACTAAACAAAATTTCATATGGAAAATCTAAAGGAATCCTTCGAAGAAGAGGGGTATGTGATTGTTAATGTCTTAACCCAGGGTGAAATTGACCACTTCAGGCTGATCATGGACAAGTTATTAAGCCCCAAAATTGAAGCAGCCGACAAGCTGGCCCGCAGTTCCTCCTTTCAGCACCTGGGCGATGAGATCGCTTCGTTCGGGCAGGAAGCCCGTCAATATTATTTTCATTTACTGACCAAGGTGGGAACCGAACCTATTCATCATGCCTTTTATAATCCGGTGGTATTAAAAGTAGTTGAACAGATCATAGGGCCGAACCTGATCATCAACAACGCGTCGATACTGGCAGCAAATGCAGGCACTTCTTATTCGCTGGGCTGGCACCGGGACGTTATCCAGATTCCGCAGGCTGAGATTGAAGATTGGATGTTTTCTAAAGAACGATTTCATAACAGCGTACAAATCAATTTGCCATTAGTAGATGAAAACTCCCTTTGGATTGTACCGCATAGCCATAACCGGCCTAACACCCCCGAAGAGAATGAAGCATTTCAGGCTTCGAAGCACTATGCCCCTGTTGGCGCCGAAATGCCGGGTGGTATTCCTGTTCGCTTAAAGGCCGGCCAGGCGGTGATCTATAACAATAACCTGATCCACCGGGGATATACCAAAACCATGGAACTACCCCGACGGACCTTGCATATGGGGTACCATAGCGCAGCCTTTCCGCCCACCTGGCATTTTTATCTGCTCAACGCCGGTTTGTTAACACCTGAATATTTGGAGACACTTAACCCTACTATGCGCAGAATGATGAACGAATACCTGGAATGCAAACAGCAGTACCCGGATATGAGCGACACCTGGAGATACGATTATAATTTTCCGGGACAGGCTGCCAATTAAAATAGGAAAGCGCCTGATATAAAGGTGAATGAATTGATATAAATAAAAACAAATTATAATATGAAAACCAATATTTACAAAATACTTTTAAGCTTTTTGACTTTGCTGTTGCCCTGCGGGCTTTATGCCCAACAGCCTGCTTTACCCCAACAAACAGACCGCTGGGCCATCCAGCCCGACGGAAGTATCAGGTGGACTATTAATGGAAGGCTGCCACATGCAGATCATATTGAAATGTCGGGAGAAAAAGTGTCTGTTTGGGTTCAATATGGGTTAGACAGTGCCGGCAGGTCATCCGTTTCACGAACAGTAGTATTCCCTACATTCCGTATGTTGCCTGATGCCACCCGGAGCCACATTGATTATACTTTTCTGGATAATGAGCTGCCACGTTTTTTTATTAACAGCCGCCAATTAAAGACTGACTTGTCCATCGGGAAAAAATCGGGTAACCTTACTTATAATATTAAAAGCATCAGCCACAAAGGTATTATGCGTGTGGAGGCAGTAACGACTAATCCGGGGCTAGTGAAAATAGACCGGAGCATCTTTCCTTCAGTGGATAAACCTATGGTTATCGAAAAGTTCGTGTTTACCAATACGACTGATAAACCGGTCAGCATTTCCATGGAATCCCTGAAACGGGAGGTGAAAACAGACAGCGCCACCAGTAAAGTGAGGCCGCACACGGTAATCATGGCATCTATCGGTGCCGGCAGCCGGGTGGTTCAACCGGGTGGGCATACTGCTTTTGCCGTTTATTACCTGGCAACAGATTTTCCAGCCCAGCCTATTAACGTAAATGCTGATGCGGAAGAAAAAGCGCGCGAAAAACGCATCAATACTATTTTATCGCCATTGCGATTGCAAACTCCTGACACTCTATTGAATACAGAGTTTAAATTTGCTAAGATCAGGGGGACAGAAAGTATTTACAAAACCAAGGTAGGTTATATGCATGGCCCTGGCGGCTTGGCTTATTATGCCGCTATCTGGGCAAATGATCAGGCTGAATATACCTATCCTTTCTACGCGTTCCTGGGCGATAGTATCGGGAATCTCGCTGCTATGACATCTTATCGTTTGTTTGCCAGGTACATGAACCCGGAATACAAAGCCATCCCAAGTTCAATTGTTGCCGAAGGCGATGCGGTATGGCAAGGTGCCGGAGACAGGGGTGACCAGGCTATGCTTGCTTATGGCGCTTCCCGGTTTGCGCTGGCCTATGGCCATCCTGATTCTGCAAGGGTATTGTGGCCGCTCATCACCTGGTGCCTGGAATACTGTCGCCAGAAATTAAATGATCAGGGTGTTGTCACTTCCAATTCTGACGAACTCGAAGGACGTTTTCCATCTGGTAAAGCCAATATACCAACGAGCAGCCTTTATTATGGTGCGTTAATATCGACGGCCAATTTGGGGAAGCAATTGCATCAGCCCAAAGCGCTAACAGATGAATATTTAAAACAAGCCGAGGTGCTTAAAGTAAATATCGAGAAATATTTCGGGGGTAATGTAGAGGGCTTTGAAACGTATAAATATTATGAAACCAATAATGTACTCCGTGCCTGGATTTGTGTTCCGCTTACTATGGGTATTTTAAACAGGGCCGAGGGGACGGTCGACGCATTGTTTTCGCCGAGGCTATGGACGGCGGATGGATTGGCCACCGAGGCTGGTAAAGAAACATTTTGGGACCGCTCTACCCTCTACGCGCTTCGTGGGGTGTTCCAGGCCGGCAAAACAGAAAGAGCAATGGATTACCTGCGTTATTATTCACGCAGAAGGTTGTTAGGAGAGCATGTCCCTTATCCGGTGGAAGCCTATCCCGAAGGTAATCAAAGGCATTTATCGGCCGAGGGTGGATTATATTGCCGGATATTTATCGAAGGCGTGTTTGGGATACTGCCAACTGGTTTTAACAGCTTTGATTGTACCCCAAGGCTGCCAAAGGGGTGGAATGAAATGTCATTGAATAACATCCATTCGTTTGGGCATGTGTTCGATCTTAAAATATCGAGGCTAAATAATCAGAAACTAAATATTACTATTACCAGGGGCAGTAAAATAATCAAATACAAAATAAATGATGGTAGTACTCAAACGATAACTTTATAGTGTTTTAATACCAATAGCACAATTATCGGCTGGTTGGTTCTTTAATGAAAGTATTAATGATTTTAAGGTCACTGAGATCATCCAAAATTGGAGATTGATATTTCTAACTATCGCTTTTTTGGGCTGCTGAATCTTCAGTAAAATCTGAGAACTTTTGTAGAGACGTGCATGCAAAACTGCTAATTGCCTCGGCTTTTTCAGGCGAAGATTGATATAACTAAAGCGGCCGGGGCTGATAGCGTTTAGTATTTAAGGTTCAGATGGAGTTGGGGCAGGTTTCTTAAGTAACCGCCCCTTTTTTATACGGTGGTATTCGCTTGTCTTTCGCCTATCGAACGGGTAAGCTTGCCTAAAGTTTTAAAAGCATCGTCAATGCGCGTTGTCCAGAGGGGGCAGCAATTTATCCGCATAAAGTTTTGAAAATGGTTTGATGCCGAAAATATCTGCCCGGGGCAAAACCCGATACCGAATTTCAATGCTTCCCGTTGCAAGGTGAGCGCGTTTACATTTTGGGGCAATTCAACCCATAAACTATAGCCACCTACGGGCTCGGTTACCTTTGTATCTTCCGGAAAGTATTTTAAAATGGCGTTCCGATACTGGCATGTTTGTTTTTTTGCAAACTGCCGTAGCTTTTTAATGTGCGTTTGATAGGTGCCGCTTTCCAAAAAGCGGGCTATGGCGTCCTGCAGCAAACCGTTGGTCGATATGTTTTCGGCAAATTTAAGCTTTTCAATTTCGGCCATATATTTCCCTGCCGCTACCCAGCCTATCCTGAATCCGGGCATCAGCGATTTGGAAAATGATGAACAGTATAGCACATTATCATAAGTATCATAGGCCTTGGCAGGTAAGGGCCTTGTTTTTTCAAAATAAAGTTCACCCAAGGCGTCGTCTTCAATTAAAGGGATCTCCCGTACACCTAAAATTTCAACCAGCTTTATCTTGTTGGCTTCAGACATGGAGCAACCATAGGGATTTTGGCATACAGGCATAAATATACATGCTGTTACTTTGTTGTTATCCAGGGCGTTTTCCAAATCGACCAGATCAAGTCCGGTAACCGGATCCACATGAATACCCAGGGCTTTTAACCCTTTACTTTCCAAACATTGCAGAATGCCTGCATAGGCAGGTGATTCAATTGCGACGATATCGCCGCGTTTGGTGATAGCATCAAGACAAAGGTTAATGGCCTCCATGCAACCGTTAGTGATCAGGATCTCTTCCTGTTTTATGCTTTTATCCCAATCGAACGATTGTAGGGCTATTTGTTTGCGTAAACGGGGGTGCCCCTCTAAAAATGTATATTGGTATATATCGCTTTCCTCTTTCATCGAGGCCTGCATGGCCTTGTTGATTTTGGTAATGGGGAGATATTCGTTGATAGGCGCAAGGGATGAAAAGTTAATTACGCTATACTTAATGGTGTTTTTCATCATGGCGGCAGCCATACTGCTCACCTCTACTTTTTCAGGCAGCGGAATAAAACGTTTGGTGGTTAAAACTTTTTTGCTAACCGTATTAATGTAATACCCCGAACCCGGCCTTGATACGATAGTACCTCTTGCTTCCAGTATGGCGTACGCCTGATTTACTGTAGTGAGGCTTACATTCAACTCTTCGCTCACTTTACGGACAGACGGAAGCTTGTCGCCCGGTTGCAGTTCAAGGCCGGTAATAGTTTCTTCAATTTTATGGATTACCTGCTCGTACCGGAATGATTTATTTATCATGGTCACATCTTATTCTCAAAGATAAATCATATCCATCCGGTATCGGGTAACTGATCCGCAGTATTGCATTAAACTAACATAAATGCCTAAACTGTTATTGTTTTTTTGATGCCGACTGTATCTTTTTCTGTATCGCATTGAGCACGACCTTTGATTTATCAAATCAAACACAAAAAGTTGTTTGAGTAAATAGTTTAATAAAACACTTAATATCAATACAATGCAAACTGCAAACAACGCAGCATCAACTGCAAACGAAGCTAAGCTTTTTACCCCGGTTCAGTTAGGGCCATATAAACTTACACACCGTGTGGCGATGGCCCCGCTTACCCGTATGCGTACTTATGACAATCATTTTATCCCTAACGATCTGATGGTTGAGCATTACACACAGCGCGCCACCAACGGTGGATATATTGTAGCCGAAGGCACAGTGATCTCCGAAACTGGTCATGGTTACTATGGAGCGCCGGGTATTTATACTGATGAGCAGGTAGAGGGATGGAAAAAAGTAACCGCAGCTGTACACGCCAAAGGCGGGATCATATTTGATCAGCTATTTCACGTAGGCCGCCAATCGCACAAAAGTTTACAACCCAACAATGCCGATCCGATAGGTGCTTCGGCAATTAAGGTTGAGGACTTTGTTTATACCCCGGCAGGATGGTTACCTGCCGATATTGCCCGCGAAATGACCACCGAAGAAGTTAAAGCACGCGTGGAAGAATATCACCAGGCCGCTGTTCGTGCAAAAGAAGCTGGTTTTGACGGTGTAGAGCTTCACGGAGCCAATGGTTATTTGGTTGATCAGTTTTTACAGGATGGGTCTAATAAAAGAACAGATATATACGGTGGTTCGATAGAAAACCGCGTACGTTTTATGTTGGAAATTGTTGAAGCTATGATATCTGTCTGGGGGGCTGATAAAGTAGGTGTACGTGTTGGCCCAAGCGGCACCTTCGCTTCTATGTATGATAGTGATCCTATCGCCTTGTTCAGCTACGCGGCCGAACAGTTGAATAAATTAGGTATTGCTTATTTGCATATTATTGAACCACGTATTAAAGGTGCAGTTGAAATAGAAGAAGGTTTAGAGCCTGTAGCTGCCCAACATCTCCGCAAAATATTTAAAGGTACAATCATCGCTGCTGGTGGCTTCGATTTTGAAAAAGGCAATGCCATCGTTGAAAAAGGTAATGCCGATCTTGTAGCTTACGGCAGACATTTTATAGCCAACCCAGATTTGGTTTACCGCTTTGAAAACGGCCTTGAACTAAATGCTTACGACCGTGACACGTTTTACGCAGGTGATGCCCGCGGTTATAATGATTACCCAGTGTACGAAGAAAAATTGAGCGCTTAATGCAATAATAAAGGCTGCCCGCCATGGCAGCCTTTATTTAAACAAATGGATAAAATCAACGATAATATAAATGAGATGACGGATCATCTCAGTTGTACAGGCAGCCAGTTAACGCCAACCTAAGCCCGGAGCAACATGCTCCAAAATCGATGATAATATGTGTACGTTGTAGTCAGTTCCTAATGTGTTAGGTATAGTCAAAAGGAGCGTATCGGCTTCCTGGATGGCTTCATCTTTAGCCAGTTCTCTTATTAGTTGATCTGGTTCTGCCGCGTAGGTTTTCCCGAATATGGCACGTTTATCACTTTCAATATAACCAAATTTGTCCGACTGAGCGGCCCCCCGTCCGAATAAATGCCTGTCCTGATCGTTCACCAATGCAAAAATCGAACGGCTCACCGAAACTCTCGGCTCGCGATTATGCCCTGCTTTTTTCCAGGCCTCCTTATATAACCTAATCTGTTCAGCCTGTTGTATATGGAACGGCTTACCGTTTTCGTCAAATTTCAGGGTAGAGCTTTGAAGGTGCATCGCATTTTCGGCCGCCCATACAGCTGTCGCGTTAGAAGCAGCGCCCCACCAAATCCGTTCGCGTAAACCTTCAGAATGGGGTTCCAAACGCAACAAACCAGGCGGATTCGGAAACATAGGGTAGGGGTTTGGCTCAGCAAAGCCCACGCCTTTTAGCTTATCTAAAAATTGCAAAGCTTTATTGCGGCCCATCTCCGCGTCTGTTTCTCCTTTGGCTGGTTCATAACCAAAGTAACGCCAACCATCTATTACCTGTTCTGGCGAACCTCTGCTGATGCCTAACTGTAATCGCCCGCCCGAGATTAAATCGGCAGCTCCAGCGTCTTCTACCATATATAATGGATTTTCGTAACGCATATCAATTACACCCGTGCCAATTTCTATATTATTGGTTTTGGCACCAATGGCCGATAGTAAAGAAAATGGCGAGGCAAGTTGCGCCGCAAAATGGTGTACCCGAAAATATGCGCCGTCAATGCCGATCTCTTCGGCCGCGACAGCGAGGTCAATAGACTGAAGGAGGGTGTCACTTGCTGTGCGGGTGTTATACGCCGGATGATCAGACCAATGCCCGAACGATAAAAATCCTATTTTTTTCATAAGTTCTTTTGGGTGTGAAATAGCAAATGTAAAGTTAACAATCACCTGGGTAGTAATGTGTGATCAAGCGTTACTATACTCTGGAAATGTCGTTAAAAAGACAAACGTATTAAAAGTTTTATAATCTTATCAACATCACCGATGGTTACGCTAAGCTTTTTTTGTATGCGATATTACTGAAGTAATTCAATTAACAGGCTTCCTGATCGTTTATAAAATCCTGTCGGATTTTATTAGCTTTGAATTATGCAGGAAAATATACAGGCCCGTTTAGCATCCTCCCGGAAAGAACTGCTGGACCTGGGACTTCGAAACCCACTACTGAATTATAAGCTTACCAAAGGCAAAGGTGTACACATAGTTGATGAAAAAGCTGAGGCTATTTATGATATTCTTGTCCGCCAGCAAAAGGCAATGACCTTCCTGGCTCTAAAAGAAGGACAACTATTTCCCGAAAATGAAGCTAAATACCAGGATACCCGTTTGCAAACTGATCAGGACGAGCAGAAGTTGCAAAGCCGTTTATTAAATACATACTATTTTGCACGCACAAGTATAGAAGAACAGGGCGTAAACCTGCTCTACCTCGCTTTAGGCATGCTGCGCTGGTATGATACCGGCGATACAGAGAGCCAGCGCTCTGCTCCACTTATTCTGGTACCTGTGAGCCTGGAACGGTCAAGTGCGCAGGAACGTTTCCGCTTGCGTTACACCGGCAGCGAAATTGGCGCCAACCTGTCGTTACAGGCTAAAATGAAAAGTGATTTTAACCTCACCATTCCGGATATGCCGGAAGCAGAGGAGTTTGATTTTAAGGAATATATCGCAACCGTAAAATCGCATATCGCTAAAGAAGTTAACTGGGAAATTGACGCTGATGCTATCGAATTGGGTTTCTTTTCTTTCGGCAAATTTTTGATCTATAATGATCTTGATACCGAGCAGTGGCCTGATGCTGCCAAGCCCGAGAGCCACCCCAATGTAACGGCCTTATTGGAAAGAGGATTTCATGAAGATATACCGGAAGATGAACATAATCTGGATACTGATACCAAAGCTAACGAGCTGTTTCGTGTAGTGGATGCGGATAGTTCACAGCTGATGGCCATGCTGGCAGTACAAGACGGCAGCAACCTGGTTATCCAGGGGCCGCCAGGTACCGGTAAATCGCAAACTATTACCAATATCATTGCCAATGCTGTTGGCCAGGGCAAAAAAGTTTTATTTGTTGCCGAAAAAATGGCGGCACTGGATGTAGTGAAAAGACGTTTGGATAATATTGACCTTGGAATGGCCTGCCTTGAACTGCATAGCCATAAAACCAATAAACGCGATGTACTCGCCGAACTTAAACGTGTTATGGAGCTTGGCAGGCCCCAAACCGCTAAGCTTGAACTGGAAATCCAGATGCTGGAAATTTATCGCGCCGAACTAAACGATTATTGCCGTGCCGTTAACAATCAGCTGGCGGGCAGCGGCCTCAGCGCCCAGCAAGTTATAGGCTTCCTGTTACAAATCGATCAGCAGGCTAAAGACCGGCATCTGCTGAAATTACCAATTGAAAATATTAGCTACTGGAATGCTGAAAAAATCAGGCACGCCGAAGATTGGGCCGACCGTATCCAGGCACGCCTGGCCGATATAGGTAAACCTACCAATATGGTTTTTTTCGGCACAAAGCTGATGCTGGTATTGCCGCATGATAAAGGCGCGATCCTGCAACGCATGGAGGTTGCCTTACGGGCCGTGACTGAATTGTTGACGCTTATCGGCAATATCGGAGAAAATACAGGTTTTATTATTCCGGCTAATGATGCCGGAGTGCCCAGGCTGGAAGCGCTGCTTGCCAAAGCCGCCGAAGCACCCGATTTGAGCGGACTTAGTATTAGTGATTCCATTTGGCAAACTAAAGCTGAGGATATTAAAGAACTACTAACTACCGGCGAAGAACTGGAAAGCTTATATCGTACCTATAAGGATACATTTGTAGCAGAGGCCTGGTCGCAGGATATATTGGAGATTCGCCGGAATATTGTTACTTATGGCGATACATGGCATAAAAGCCTGCATGGCAGCTATCGTAAAAGTAAGCAGCAGTTGGCCGCCCTGTTAAAAATCACCTTACCCGACAGTGCCGATGAAAAATTGAGACTTGTAGACGCTATTTCAGAAGCCCGTCGCCTGGAAAGTTCCCTTCAGCAATATGATGTCTTTGCTCAAAACCTGTTCGGTAACCGCTGGCTAAAGCAACGCTCCGACTGGAAATCCTTACAGGCTGCCGCAGCTTACCTGTCAAATATCAAAGACCCTGTTTTGCTGGCCTATTTAAGTAAGCTGGAACCAAAGTCGGTAGCTGCGGGCTATCTTAATGTTTTGCAAAACGAGTTAAAAATGTTGCAGGGGCAACGAGAACAGGCCCTGCATGCATTAGAGATCTCAACATTTCCGTCAAATTACATCGAACAGGAAAATACATGGAAAAACTGGATAGCGAATTTCGATGAATTACAATTGGCCATTGATTGGAACCAGTTAACCGCGCAATCTGAAAAAGAAAATTTAGCTTTCCTGATACAAGCCGCTGTTAATTGGGATGAAGCTAAAGATCTGTTAAAGATAAGCCTGCAAAAAACGTGGTATGAATACCTGATAGGCGAAGCTTTTAAACGCAGTCCTGAGTTATCCAGGTTTGAACGGGCCAGCCATGAGGAGATCATTACCAAGTTCAAAAAACTTGATCAGGTAAACCTATACTACAACAGGGCGCGTGTGGCGCTTAAACATTGGGAAAGCCTTCCTCCGGGCAATGCCGGCGGGCAGGTGAATATCCTTAAAACGGAATTTAATAAAAAAGCGCGGCATATGCCGATACGTAAGCTGGTGGAAGAAGCCGGGAAAGCGATGCAGGCCGTTAAGCCGGTATGGATGATGAGTCCGATGTCAATAGCCAATTATCTGCCGCCCGGTGCTATTGATTTTGACCTGGTGATTTTTGATGAGGCCAGCCAGGTACGGCCTGTAGATGCCATTGGCGCCATTGCACGCGGCAAGCAATTAGTAGTGGTAGGTGATACCCGTCAATTGCCGCCAACCAGCTTTTTCGACAAGCTAAACAGCGATATAGAGGATGAAGAAAATGTAACCGCCGATATGCAAAGCATATTGGGTATGTGCGACGGGCAAGGCGCGCCTACGCGTATGCTTAAGTGGCATTATCGTAGCCAGCACGAATCGCTGATCACGCTTTCCAATCATGAGTTTTACGAGGATAAACTGGTGATTTTCCCCAGTCCCGGTAATAAACAAAACCTGGGACTGCGCTTTCACTACCTGCCCGACGCGGTTTATGACCGGGGCAAAACACGCAGTAATCCAATTGAGGCGCAGGCAGTGGCCAAAGCTGTTATTGATTACGCAGGCAAATACCCTAACCAAAGTTTAGGTGTGGTGGCGTTCAGTACAGCGCAGGCACAAGCCATACAAGCAGCGCTTGAGGTAGAACGAAAAGCCAGCCCGGCTACTGAAAGCTTTTTTATAAGCCGGCCTGATGAGCCTTTCTTTATAAAGAACCTTGAAAATGTACAAGGTGATGAGCGTGACGTGATCCTGATCAGTATCGGCTATGGCCGTACCGAAGATGGTAAGGTGCCTATGAACTTCGGACCGCTAAATAATGAAGGCGGCGAACGCCGGCTGAACGTACTGATCACCCGGGCAAAAATGCGCTGTGAGGTATTTACCAATATTACGCCGGAAGATATCAAGATAGGCGAATCGGCCCGTTTTGGGATCAGGGCGCTGAAAAGCTTTTTATATTTTGCCCGGTACGCTAAATTTGACAAGCCCGAAGCGCTCATCCCAGACGAGGTAAGACCGTTTGAAGATGAAGTAGCATCCCAATTGGCCAAAGCAGGTTATGTTGTGCGCAATAAAGTGGGCTCACCTGGTTTTTATTTAGACCTTGCTGTGGTTGATCCAGAAAACCCGGGACGCTATATCTTAGGCTTGGTTTGCGATGGCAAGGCATATGACAGTGCCGCCTCGGCAACTGATCGTGACCGCCTGCGCTCGCAGGTGCTGGAATTATTTGGCTGGAACCTTTACCAGGTTTGGAGCGCCGACTGGTACCGCAATCCGGGCAGGGAATTGTCACGTTTGCTGGCCGCTATTGAACAGGCAAAACTCATCACTGAAACTACCGATAAGGATAATGATACCTGGCAGCAGGAACTTAGCCGTGATAATACACCGGCGGCTGTCCTCGCAACACCAGAATATCAGCTGGCCGAAATCAATATTGAGCACATCAGGCCCGAATTTCAACTATATACCTTTGCCGAACTGGGGGACTGGATAGCTGAAGTAGTACAAACAGAAGGCCCTGTACATTTTGATGAAGTGGCCAAGCGCATTACCGATGCCGCGGGCATTGCTAAAGTAGGGTCACGTATCCGCTATACTTTGACACAAGCGCTTCACCAGGCGCAAAGCGAAAAAAAAGTAGTAGTAAAAGGAGAATTTCTTTGGGCGCCAGAAATGGAAATAGCAACAGTGCGCGACCGTAGTAAATTGCCTGCTGCCTATCGGAAACTCAATCTGGTAGCACCCGAAGAAATTCATGCCGGTATCGGGCAAGTGGTAAGCGGCTCCATTTCTATTACCGAAGAGGAAGCTGTACCGCTGGTAGCTAAATTGCTCGGGTTTTCGAGGGTCACGGATGAGATGCGGCAACAATTGTCTGAAGCCATTGGTAAAACAATACAAGCGGGGATAATTACTTTTGAGGGCGTTAACCTGAAGCTGGCAGACTAAACAAGTTTGGTCTGCAGATATTATCACTGTTTATTTCGAAAGGATGTGAAAATATTTACTGGCTGGTGCTCATCGTATTGAAATTTCCAGCCAGAAAAACATTTTTGACGCAGGTTACAGAATGAAACATGAAGTTGATAACTAATTATTTGTCGGGCCTGGAATAGGTTTTTTCAATTCCTAATTTCTTCATTCGGGAATTTAATGTAGACGGATGAAGCTCCAGTAATTCGGCGGCGCCGCCCTCACCATAAATTTTCCAGTTGCATCGCTCAAGGGCCGATAAAATATGATCGCGTTCATTTTCGGTCATGGTTTTGATACGACCCGGCACCGCTGATGCAATTGCAATATTTTGCCCGGGTAATTTCAAAGCATTAATAACGGGCCCGTTGGCAAGTAAAACACTACGTGCCATCAAATTTTCCAGTTCCCTTATGTTCCCCGGCCAGTCGTAATTGAGCATTGATTGCATCACATGGTTGGCTAAACCAGTAATTTCTTTATTTTCTCTGCGGGCGTAAATATTCACAAAGTGATTGGCCAACGACGCTATGTCTTCTTTTCGCTCGCGTAATGGAGGCAAAGTTATGGGGAAAACATTTAAACGGTAATAAAGGTCGAGCCTGAACCTCTGCATTGAAATTTCCTCTTCCAGGTTACGGTTGGTAGCAGCTATGATACGAACGTTTACCTTTCTTTTGCGCCCGCCAATAGGTTCTACCTCTTTTTCCTGTAGCACCCTCAGTAATTTAACTTGTAATTCTAAGGGTAATTCGCCAATCTCATCTAAAAAAACGGTCCCATCATTAGCCTGTTCAAATTTACCGGTCCTTTTGTCAGTAGCACCGGTAAAGGCACCTTTTTCATGACCAAAGAGCTCTGATTCAATTAGGTTTGCCGGTAGTGCGGCGCAGTTAACCGCCACAAATGGCTTTTGTTTCCGGGATGAAAGCTTATGGATACTTTGCGCTATCAGTTCCTTACCGGTACCACTTTCTCCTAATATGAGTACGGATATGTCTGATGATCCTACTATTTTTACATTCTCCAAAACATCGCGCATACTGTCGCAGGTGCCTATGACCTCTTTAAACTCGCTCCCTTGCAACAAATGGGGAGGGGTGTTAGAATTATTAAGCGGTTCCTGATTTTGGCGATGCAGGTACCAGGCAACATCCAGCATTACCAATACATCTTTTTCGCGGAATGGTTTTACAAGAAAGCCATACGGTTTAGTAGCCTTAGCCGCGTTAAGGATTTGCTTGTCTGAGTTTGCCGATAAATATACAAAGGCGATATTTTTTTCCCTGAGTTGCTTGCCCAGATCAATGCCTGTCAAATCGCCTTTTAAACGGATATCAAGTAATACAAGGTCAGGTTTATCAGTTTCAATAATTTGTAAAGCTTCAGGTACAGAACGGGCAATTTTAAAAACGATGTAGCCAGCTTTGCGGAGGATAGACCTTAGGTTATCGGCCTCAATAAATTGGTCTTCAACAATAAGTATTTTGGTATTCATATATACGCCTCCGTGGTTTTAGATGATGGTAAAAAGTTTTCAGGAGCATTTACCAGATCCTGGCTAAAAGTAATCACTATCCTGGTCCCGTTGTTAGTCTCAAAGGTGATTTCGGCGTCAATATCTTCGCTAAGGCCTCTTATTAATCTTAATCCTAATGATTCCGGTTCAATATCGTAAACGATTTCAGGGATTCCTACACCATTATCTGCAATTTCTAATTTAATTTGACTGCCGTCGTTAATCATCGAAATTGAGATTTCACCTTTCCTGTTATCCGGAAAAGCGTATTTGATTGAATTAGTTACCGCTTCATTGATGATAAGCCCTAACGGAATAGCGTGCGATATATTTAGGTTTATTGAATTTATATTCAGCTTGAAGTTGATCTGCTTTGAAGCAGCAAAACTATCCTCCAGTGACTGAACCAGTTCCGGGATATAAGTAGCCATATCAATTGTTTTGATATCATCCGATTGATATAGCTTTTGATGGATTAACGACATGGCGTAAATTCGGTGCTGACTACTTTCAATAGCTTGGAGTGCATCGTTTTCAAGATAGTTAGCCTGTGACTCCAATAGGCAGATTACCGTATGCAGGTTATTTTTTACCCGGTGATGAACTTCTTTTAGCAGCCATTCTTTTTCAGTAAGTAAATGCTGTAGTAAATCGTTCTTTTGAGTTACTATCAGGTTGTTTTTCTTTCTTATCGTATTTTGCCGGTAAAGTAATCCCGCAATGATCAGCACCATGCACGAGCCTGCGATTATCCAGTTCCTGGTGTTTTGCGCCTCGTGTAATTTGCTTTGCTGAAGTTCGCTTTTCTGGTTTAATATTTTAATCTGTGCTTCTTTTTTTTCCGTTTCATATTGGATCTCTATTTGTTTGAGCTGCTTGTTTTTAGTTTCGGTAAATAATGAATCCCTTATTTTGATGTATTGCAGGTAATTATTGAGTGCAGACCGGTAATTGCCCGTTGCCGAATCAAGCTTAAACCATAGTGCGTAATTTGATGAGATCGACATAGCCGACCCATAGTTGTTTGTTTTAATATAGGCATCACTTTTAAGTAAATATGTACGTGCTAATTCATATTGTTTGGTAGCAATACCATATTTTATGAGTGTATTATAAACATTTAATAAATCAGCAATGCCGTCAGCATGTTGCGAAACTATTTTTAAAAGTTTGTCGGCATGATGTTTAGCTTGTTGGTATAAATTCAGTTTTAAACACAGGATGCAATACATATTTGAGATGGTTGCAGCAAATGCAGGATTGTCTGTTTCCAGGTATTTAGGGTCGATGCTTTTTAAAAACTGAAGCGCTGTTTCGTACTTGTTCAGGCTCCTGTAGGTAATAACTATATTTCCAACTACCAGCAAAATACTGGAATGGTCATTGTATTTTTCTGCAATTTGTAATGCATTTTTATAGTAGCCTATCGCTTTTTCTTTTTCGCCCATTTTGCCCAACATCACCGCGACAATATTGTTGATCTCGCAAAGCTGCATCGTAGTATCGTTAACATCCTCGGCAGTTTTCAGTGCCAGAAAACCATATTTTAACGCGTTTTTAAAATCGGATATTAAGCTGTAAACACTTGAATATATAATATATACTCCTTGAAGTTGCTTGTAATGAATTGATTGATATGCCGCAAGTGAAAGTTTGATGTTTTGCAGAGCCTTGGGATATTCTGCCTGGGCTGCATAAAGATCGGCGAGGGATTTGTATGCATAAGCCTTTAATTCTGTATGGTTTGACTGCTCCAGCGCTTTTACAGATTGTTCGGTCATGTGTATTTTTTCTAAAATCTCTTTGGGATCGGTATATTCGTAATAATGCGCCATTTCTAAATAGGCGAGGCCCAAATGATATTTATCGGATGTATTAGTTAAAAGGGCAATAGCTTTTCCGGCAAATTTTTTACCCTCTTCCCGTAGGCCGCTTTCGCGGTAAAGGTTGGCTCTTACCCAGGATATATAACCATTTATAACTGTCGAATTTAAAGGCTTTGCAATAATTTCCGCTTTGCTAATAAAAGTTGTTGCGTTGTCAAGATCTGCCTTATTCTCTCCTGATTTTAAGATATTATAGAGGGCTAACCTTAATAATTTATCTATTCGGGCAGTATCAGCAATTTTTGAGTTTAAAGATCTTAATAAATCTTTTGCTTCAGGTGCAGAAATGTTATGGGTTTCATCTTGTGCATGAGCAATGCTGATCATACATAAAATAATTAAGATAAGGCCAAGTTTTTTCATGGAAATTCGGAACTACAGGATTAAGGGCTTAGATTAATTGATCACTTAAATGATCAAAAGGAAAAACGCGGCGGCTTGATATTTTGGTACGGCGTAAATATATCTGAACAAATTGGACTGGAACCCCTAAGAGAACCTACCCCGACGGCTAAATTATTAAATTAAACACAACGAAAGCAGTACCGCTTTCATAAGTATTAAAATGGTTAATCACGTATGATTAACCATTATTGTACTATGGAGTTGGTATTTTATTGTATTATCTGCACTATGTAGTAGATAAAATGTATTCATTTTTTATTTATAATATATTGATTTACAGTGAGTTGTAGTTATAAAATAAAAATCTGATTTTTTTTTCAAAAAAAGAAATGTTTCATAACTTTTTGAGTAACATGAACATTACATTGCCATCACGACATTTCAGGAATAACTTTCGTGATTTGCGATATTTAAAGGTTTTGGATGCTTTTGTTTTTATGTAACTGTTTGATATGTAGTGTTTTAATCATGTGGCATGGAAATAGGTTGGTCAACAGCAAATAGAGGTAAAATAAAAACATTGAAACCATGAAAAAGACCAACCAAATCCTTGTTAGTTCAATCATTTTAAGTGCTATTGTAGCACAGGGCACATTAAGCAGTGCACAAGGCACGTCATTAGATGAGTCTATCCGCCCGTATCATATAAACATCCCTGAAAAAAAGCTTACTGACCTTAAGCGGCGTATTTTAGCAACACAATGGCCCGAACGCGAAACTGTTGATGATCAATCGCAGGGCGTTCAGCTTGCCACTATCCAGGCACTGGCGCAATACTGGGCCACAAGTTATGATTGGCGCAAATGTGAATCGAAACTGAATACTATACCTCAATTTATTACTAATATCGATGGGCTTGACATTCATTTTATACATGTCCGTTCTAAACATAAAAATGCTTTACCCATCATCATAACGCATGGCTGGCCCGGTTCAATTATCGAACAGTTGAAAATTATAGGCCCGCTTACTGACCCCACCGCCTATGGGGGCAAGGCCGAAGATGCATTTGATGTAGTGATTCCATCGCTCCCCGGATATGGTTTTTCGGGTAAACCAACTGCAACCGGCTGGGACCCGCAACATATAGCAAAGGCGTGGGTAGTATTGATGAAGAGGCTGGGATATACCCGTTTTGTTGCACAGGGTGGTGATTGGGGCAACGCTGTTACCGAACAAATGGCGCTTTTAACCCCTCCGGGGCTACTTGGTATTCATACCAATATGCCTGCCACAGTTCCTGCTGATGTTGCTAAAGCCCTTCAATACAACGAACCTCAGCCAACCGGCCTTTCTGATGATGAAAAACATGCCTGGGACCAGCTTGACTTTTTTTATAAACATGGCCTGGGATATGCCAGCGAGATGGCCAACCGGCCGCAAACACTTTACGGGATCCAGGATTCGCCTATAGGCCTTGCAGCCTGGATGCTTGACCATGATGGTGTAAGTCTCGCACTCATTACACGTGTTTTTAACGGGCAGTCTGAGGGCCTCACCAAAGAAGATATTCTTGACAACGTTACGCTTTATTGGTTAACAGGAACTGCCATCTCTTCGGCGCGTTTGTATTGGGAGAGCAAGCTTGCCTTTTTCGCTCCAAAGGGTATCACAATTCCTGTTGCTGTAAGTGCCTTTCCTGATGAGCTTTACCAGGCACCGAAAAGCTGGACAGAACGGGCGTACCCAAAATTAATCCATTACAATAAGCTCAACAAAGGTGGTCACTTTGCAGCATGGGAACAACCTCAAACATTTGCAGAGGAAATGCGGGCGTCATTTAAAACCCTGCGATAATAAATTAACAGGGAGAACCGCTTGTAATCTTATTCTCTCTGTTGTGACCTACATCACAAAAAAAAATGCCCTTCTTAATGTGATGTAGGTCACATACTTATCATCATAATACAACCGTACTTTGTTCACGTAATCAAACGAATATAAAATGGAAAATCAAAAATTTAATATCATAAGCTCCAAAAGCAATATTGATTGGGTAGGCAGAAAAGTGACAGGCCCGCATAACGGCACCATCGCCATTAAAGGCGGTAACCTCACTTTTAACGACAGTAAACTTACCGGAGGACAATTTATCATAGATACAACATCTATCAAAGCACTTGATGTTACCGACCCTACAAATAACGCGCAGTTAGTAGGTCATCTTTCTTCTGAGGATTTCTTTTCATCAGAAAAATATCCTGAAGCAACTTTTTTGGTTACCGGTGTTTCCGGTAATTATGTAGAAGGTAACCTGACTATAAAAGATATTACCCATCCTGTTTTTTTTGAAGTCGCAATAAATTTAAATAGTCACGCCGTAACTGCAACAGGCAAACTAACAATTGACCGTACCAAATACGGAATGAAATTTCGCTCGGGTAACTTCTTTAAGGATTTGGGCGACACCCTTATTTACAATGACTTTGATGTGAACGTAAGTATTACCGCTGAACCTGTTTCAGCATAAAATTAAAAACTATGCCATATATTAAAATTGAACTGACCCGTGAGGGGGTTACCCGCGAGCAGAAACAAACCCTTATAAAAGGTGTGACCGATTTAATCACCAATACCTTGAATAAAGATCCTCACTTAACTCATGTAGTGATCAGTGAAGTTGAGTTGGACGACTGGGGATATGCAGGGGAACAGGTATCAGCATTAAGAGAAAAAGGGATCACTGCCGATAGGAAGTAAAGTAACGAAAAAGCAAACCGTAATAGCTATCGGTACTTCATCTGGCATTGGTAAATAAGTACCCCCTCATTTTGAACCAAGGTAGTAATGTCATGATCGATTTTACAACCATTCACAGATTGAAACAGGCTCACGGGGCACTTTGGTGAGAGATGCTATGGCAATGGTTTCGGGAAAGGTAAAACACAATCTCAATTAAGATGAAAATGCTTGTATTAACCGCTTTTTTATCAAGCATCATGCTGGTATTAAAAGCACAAAACGCAAATAAAATGGAACCAAATCAACAAGATTCGTTAGCGATTAGCCGGGTGCTGGAAGATCATTACTTCAAAGGAATTTATGAAGGCGATACCAATATCCTGAAAAATATTTATTATCCCGGTACTCTGTTGTTCGGGGATGTAAAGGGGCAGCCATATGCTAAAACACTTGAACAATACCTCGATGGCGTAAAACACCGCCAAAGTGTAAAAGATTCGGGAAAGCCATTTAAAGGAACCATCATTTCCATTGATGTGGTCAACACTATTGCTATTGCAAAGCTCCATGTTAAAATGTACGACTTTGAGTATGAGGAGTTCCTGTCGTTTCACAAGATCGATAACAACTGGCTCATCGTTAATAAAATGCTTACTGACGTGGCCGATTAGTTATTCGTTGGCCGCGTAAAAATAAACCTGTAAATCATTAATCATAAACGTTTTTAAGGCTGGGAAATACCCGGACGGGGTACCTCATGACTGAAATTAATGAAACAGCTTAGGCATTACAAGCATAAAACACATAATGTTATGAACAGTTCAAAAGTATGGTATGTAACCGGGGCTTCCCAGGGATTGGGGCTAACCCTTGTAAAAATGCTGCTTGATAATGGCTACCGTGTGGCGGCAACCTCACGCGACGCGCATTCGCTAAGTCAAGCGGTTGGCCTTGTGGATAAAGAGCGTTTTTTGCCGCTGGCGGTTGATTTAAATAATGCCGATTGTATTGATGAATCCATACAGCAAACCCTGGCTGCATTTGGCCGGTTGGATGTGGTGGTTAATAACGCCGGTTACGGCATGGCCGGAACAGTAGAAGAGATAACAGAGCAGGATATCATAAATATTTTTAAGATAAATGTGCTGGCAACAATAAATGTGGTAAAAAGGGCTTTGCCGATAATGCGCGGCCAGGGGGCGGGCTATATTATAAATATGGGTTCGGTGGCTGGTTTTGTGGGAGCTCCTGGATGGTCGGTGTATTCGGCTACCAAAGCTGCGGTAGCGGCCTTTTCTGAAGTGCTGGCGCTTGATGTTAAAGAGTTTAATATCAATGTAACTGTTGTTGAACCCTCCGGTTTTAGAACAGGCTTTTTAACCAAAGATTCAATGGCATTTGCTGAAAGTAAAATTGATGGCTACAACGCTGTTAAAGATACAATGGAGCGCTACCTGGCGGCCAATGGCAAACAACCGGGTAACCCGGAGCGTGCCTCGGAAATATTGATCGGGTTGGCCGAAAGTGAAGAACCACCAAATCACCTTTACCTGGGGCTGGATGCTTATAAGCGTGCTTCAGAAAAATTAAAGGCCATGACAGCCGAGCTGGAATACTGGAAGGAAACCACCATATCGGCTGATTTTAAATAACATCATTTAACGCTTTAAAACAGTCATCATGAAAAACTTAAATAAGTTATCGACCTTATTAGCCGCTGTCGTTTTTTTGGGCGTGTTCAACGCATCAGCGCAGGGCGCCGCTAATAAAAAATTTGGCTCCATTTACCAGGAAAATATCAAATGGATAGCGTTTGCGGCATTCCCGCCGCAGGCCCGGTTGGCCGTACTGGTTGGTAATCCTAAACAAAATGAACCTTATGTAGTAAGGGTAAAAGTACCGGCAGGTGTGATCCTGATGCCGCACACTCACCCCGAAGACAGAATTTATACGGTTATATCCGGCGTGTTTTACATTGGCATAGGTTCAAAATTCGACGCTGCCAAATTAACTGCATATCCGCCCGGGAGCGTGATCATATTACCCGGCAACACACCGCATTTTCATTGGGCAAAATCAGGCGAATATGTAACCCAGGTTACCGCCCATGGTCCCCTTGGGATAAGTTACATCAACCCTGCCGATGATCCCCGAAATCAAAAGAAGTAAAAAAACTGGACAAAGAATTTCAATAAATCATAAAAACAATGACAACAATTAAAAATAATAAACAAGCAGTAGCCCGTGCAGCTTTTATCTGGCTTGCCGGTATATTTATCCTTTTGGCGCAGACTGGTTTTGCCCAATCAAATCCGGTCGACTCAAAATCGGCCGAGGCTATCAGGCCTTTTCATATCAATATTGCCGAAGATGATCTTACCGATCTTCACAGGCGGATTTCATCAATACGATGGCCTGATAAGGAGACTGTGTCCGACAGGACGCAGGGTGTACAGTTAAACCAGATACAGGAATTGGTAACTTATTGGGGAACTGGTTATGACTGGCGTAAAACGGAGGCAAGGCTGAATGCTTTGCCGCAATTTGTTACCAATATTGACGGGCTCGACATTCAATTTATACATGTTCGCTCAAAAAAGCCGAATGCCCTGCCCATTATCCTCACCCACGGCTGGCCGGGATCAATTTTTGAGTTGATCAAGTCAATAGGGCCGCTTACTGATCCGGAAGCTTATGGCGGCCGCGCCGAAGATGCCTTTGATGTTGTGATACCTTCAATGCCCGGCTATGGTTTTTCTGAAAGGCCAAAAACAACAGGCTGGGGCCCCGACAGGATTGCCAGCGCGTGGGATGTGCTGATGAAACGCCTGGGTTATACACGTTATGTATCGCAGGGGGGCGACTGGGGTTCGGTAGTGGCAGATGCAATGGCCCGTCAAAAACCGGCCGGTTTATTAGGTATACATGTCAACATGCCTGCAACAGTGCCACCCGAAATTGCCAAATTACTTAACAGCGGCGCACCCGCGCCCGCAGGTTTATCAGCAAAGGAAAACGCGGCATATAAATCACTTTCTTACCTGTATACTAAAGGTGCGGGCTACGCCGGGATTATGGTAACACGCCCGCAAACCCTGGGCTACGGGCTGGCCGATTCGCCCGTAGCACTTGCCGCCTTCTTTCTTGATAAGTTTAACGACTGGACCTATAGCGGAGGAGATGCGGGTAAGGTACTCACTAAGGATGAGATGCTGGACGACATTACCCTGTATTGGCTTACCAATACCGGTACTTCTTCAGCACGGCTTTACTGGGAAAATAATAACAATAACTTCAATTCGGTAGAACAAAAAACGGCCGAAATATCAATTCCTGTTGCCATAACTGTTTTTCCGGGTGAGATTTACCAGGCACCTAAAACCTGGGCCCAGCGCAGCTACCGTAACCTCATTTATTTCAATGAAGTAAATAAAGGTGGTCATTTTGCTCAATGGGAACAGCCACAGCTTTTTGCCCAAGAAATGCGTGCAGCATTTAAAAAGCTACGCTGATCAGTAATAACAACTTCGCAAAGCTATATGCTTAAATAACAAATCAACAAACTTAAAAAACAAAAACCATGGAAAAGAACAACAGCGGGGACCTACAAACAGATACCCAAATTACAAAAGTAGCATACACAGCTAAAACACACACAACAGGTGGCCGCGATGGCGGGTCATCACGTACTTCGGATGGCCGTTTAGATGTAAAACTTTCAATTCCAGGTGGCCCGGGCAACGGAACCAACCCCGAACAGCTGTTTGCAGCGGGGTGGTCCTCATGTTTTTTCAGCGCTTTGAAAATCGAGGCCGCGAAAAGGAAGTTAAGGTTTCCGGCGGAGGCCTATGTTGATGCAGAAGTAGACCTGCTCCTTACCGGCGATGCTTACTCTTTACAGGTACGTCTTAATATTAGCCTACCGGGGATAGACCGCGAAGTGGCGGAAGAGTTGGCTTTAGCCGGGCATGAGATCTGCCCATACTCAAAGGCTACGCACGGCAATATAAAGGTAGATACCATTGTTCTTTAAGAACTTGTTAAGTCTAAGAGTTTTAAACATAAACCATTCCTGATGGAGGTTTAAATATTTAATTGACACTTAAAATTAACAGCACATGTCTGAATATTTCGATTATAGCCGTCGCCATTTTTTAGGCGCCGCGGCTGTTAGCATAGTCGCCGGTCCAATTTTCATGATTGGGCCGGCAGGTGCTCAAACAAACGGGCAAAACTCACCCGCTACAACACCCAAAAAGCCAGGAAGCAGCACTTCATTTGATACAATTAAACAGATTAATGCCGGGGTTCTGAATATCGGCTATGCCGAAGCGGGGCCTGCCAATGGTAAACCTGTAATTCTATTGCATGGCTGGCCTTATGATATCTACAGCTTTGCTGATGTTGCGCCTTTGCTGGCAGTTAAGGGCTACCGGGTAATCATCCCTTACCTGCGCGGCTTTGGTACAACCCGCTTCCTTGCCGATGAAACTTTCAGGAACGGGCAGCCCGGTGCTATCGCGCTTGATATCATATCGTTAATGGACGCGCTTAAAATTGAAAAAGCCATATTGGCGGGATTTGACTGGGGCGCGCGCACTGCCGATATCATGGCAGCACTTTGGCCAGAGCGGTGTAAGGCGCTGGTTTCTGTTAGTGGTTATCTTATTGGCAGTCAGTCTGCAGGGAAAATACCGCTACCTCCGGCAGCAGAATTGCAATGGTGGTATCAGTTCTATTTCGCGACAGAACGCGGTGTTGCTGGGTATGAAAAATACCGGCACGACTTCAATAAGCTTATCTGGCGGCTCGCCTCGCCGAAATGGAACTTCGATGATGCCACCTTTGATCGATCTGCCGCGGCCTTTGATAACCCGGATCATGTTGCCATAGTCATCCACAATTACCGTTGGCGACAAGGACTTGCGCAAGGTGAGCAAAAATACGACGATATAGAGGCAAAGCTTTCTAAAAGCCCAATAATAGCTGTGCCTGCAATAACGTTGGAAGGTGACGCCAACGGCGCTCCGCATCCGCCGCCGGCTGCCTATGCAGCCAAATTTTCCGGAAAGTATTTGAATAAGATCATTGACGGGGGCATTGGGCATAACCTGCCACAGGAAGCACCAAAAGCTTTTGCTGATGCGATCATCGAGGCGGATGGTTATTCTAAATAAACTAAAATTTGATTGATGCAATAATTCTATCCTGAGAAAAACTGATGGATTACTAAAAAACAAAATATCTAATTAAAAAAACAACTAACATGGAAACTGAACAAATAATTGTTGATTCAAGCTTTTCGGCTATAATCAACGCGCCGATTGAAAAGGTCAACATACCCGAATGGTGCTTTAATCTTCCGGAAAAGGAATATCAGTCATGCTCCCCGGCCCACGTAGCCGCCGGCTTTACCACATCACCCGAAGGTAAACGTATGTCTATAAATGTAGAGGTACTGGGAGGGAGCCCTATGGTTCAGCATTATGTAGAGCAACTGGCCGAGCCTTCGCACCTGATCCTGCAATCTGTTTCAGATGTATTTACACCTACAGGCCGCGCCAATATTTTTGTGCATTGGGAACTAAGCGTAAAAAAAATTGACGATGATACCTGCGAATTCACAAACAGGGTAATCTCTAAACCAACCGATGGATTTATCACCGCCCTTGAAAAGCAGGGGATCCCTTTTGAATTGTTTAAAACCCAGCGCCAGCCGGTATCTATCTATCACAATCAAACAGAAACACCACTGTTTGCAAAAAGTATAGAACGGCACGCATTGGGAAAAAAATAATCGGACGTTAAGTTTTAAAAATCAATAAAATGGAAATCCAAACCTACCAACGGGATAAAACAGCATTGATGTTTATAGATCCCTATAATGACTTTTTATCAGAAGGCGGAAAAATATGGCCGAGAGTTAAAGAAGTAGCAGAGGCTAATGATTTATTGAATAACCTGCGAAAGATTGTTAAGGCTATTCGGGAGGCCGGGATCCAGGTGATCATTGTTCCGCATAAACGATGGGAAGCTACCGACTATCAATATTGGAAATATCCCAACCCAACGCAGGTGGCCATCATGGAGCGCCACTCATTTGCTAAAGGCACCTGGGGCGGAGAATGGCATCCCGATTTTGCTCCGCAGGAAGGAGATCTTATTGCAAAAGAACACTGGGCGCAAAGCGGCTTTGCCAATACCGACCTTGATATGATACTCAAGCAGCACGGCATTTCACATGTGATTGCTATAGGATTGCTGGCTAACACTTGTGTGGAGAGTACTTGCCGTTTTGCCATGGAACTGGGGTATCATGTTACACTGGTAAAAGATGCTACAGCAGCATTCACGCCGGCAATGATGCATGCTGCGCATATACTCAATGGCCCTACATATGCCCATGCTATGGTAACAACCAGCCAACTTGTTGAAGCGCTGCCAAATGGGAACCCTGCTAAAATATGATTGAAGGAAAATAACAAGTTTTAAACTACCAACTTAAAATTATGGAAATCAAAAAAATTCTATTTGTTGTCACATCTCATGATGAGTTGGGCGACACCGGAAAAAAAACTGGTCTTTGGATTGAGGAATTTGCGGCACCTTATTATAAGCTTCGTGATCTCGGGAAAGAAATTGTCATTGCTTCGCCCAAAGGAGGGCAGGCTCCGATAGACCCTAAAAGCGACCTGCCTGAGAATAGGACTGAGGCCACAATAAGGTATTATAACGATAAAGAAACACAGGAAAGGCTAAGTAATACGGTAAAGTTAACCACTGTTTCAGAAAGCGATTTTGACACCATTTTTTATCCCGGCGGCCATGGCCCGATGTGGGATTTGGCCGAAGACAGGGATTCAGTAAAGCTAATTGAGTCTTTTTACTCCGCCGGAAAACCCGTCGCGCTCGTTTGCCATGCACCGGCTGCTTTAAAATATGCCAGGAGACCGGATGGCCGGTGGCTGATAGAGGAGAAAAGGGTTACAGCTTTTACCAATACAGAAGAAGAAACCGCTCAGCTCACACATGTGGTGCCATTTCTGCTGGAAGATATGCTGAAACAAAGGGATGCTAAGTATTTGAAAGGGGAGGACTGGAAACCATTTGTTACCCGTGACGGCTTGCTGATTACAGGGCAAAATCCTGCTTCGTCAGTGTTAGTAGTAGATACCCTGCTTGATTACACAGAGAGGCTTTGAAAAAAATCAAAGTTTAACAGGGCAGATCAAATGAGCCCTGTTAAACTTTGGAAACACACGGATCATTTTAAAGTGCTTTTGATTTTGTTAAGTATCTGTTTGTTAATGTTTTAATTGGATCTTCTTTTTGCAATTAACCAATTTTACTTTATGATAAGCACTAAAGATCCTATAATCTCGAAATAAAAATAAAATTATGAATATATCACTTAAACAGGCGGAGACAGCTATCGAAGCTGCCAAGCAAAGAGCTATACAACTCAATACGCTGATGAATATCGCGATCGTAGATGCGGGCGTCAATTTGATTGCCTTCGCCCGTATGGATGAAGCATGGATCGGAAGTATTGACATTGCTTTGCGTAAAGCCAAAACAGCCCGGTATTTTAATATGGAAACCGGGGAGATAGGTAAATTATCGCAACCCGGAGGTAAGGTGTGGCAAATTGAACAGTCCAATGGCGGACTTATCACTTTTCCGGGCGGAGTGCCTATAAAAAATAGTGTTGGCGATATTATCGGAGCCATTGGTGTATCGGGAAGCACTGTTGAGAATGATTACGCGGTAGCCAAGGCCGGAGCTGAAGCATTGAAATAAAATCCAAAGAATGGGTTGCTAAAACTCGATGGAATATTGCTTATCCGATAGCTGCCGACGGCGGATCCGAAATTAAACAGGAGCTTGGAAGAACTGTTCTTATCTATAGAAACCACCAAACAATAATAGCTATGGAAACAAATGAACACACACTGACACCACTGAACCTGGGCATCAATTTCAATTTTCTACCGCCTGGGCTATAAACTTGGACATTAGCAATCCTACATTAATTCTTACAAAATGCGCAAACTACCCTCATCCCTCCGAACCATGTTTTTAAGCATCTCAGCCATATTATTTGCCACTGTATTTGTGGCCATCAGCCCCTTAAATCTGTCACCAAAACAGGAAGAAGGCCCCTCGCTAAATGGTGCAACAGACTGGCTTAATACCAAGCCGTTAAATCTGGCCGATCTGCACGGCAAGGTAGTGCTTATTGATTTTTGGACCTACACATGCATTAACTGGCGACGAACGTTGCCTTACGTGCATGAATGGGCATCAAAATATAAAGATCAAGGCTTGGTTGTTATCGGTGTTCATACGCCTGAGTTTTCTTTTGAACATAACCTGGAAAACATAAAAAAAGCGAGCAAAGAAATGGATATTAATTATCCGGTGGCAGTAGATTCCGATTATGAGATCTGGAGATCTTTCCAAAACAATTATTGGCCGGCGTTATACCTCATTGACGCGAAAGGAAAAATCCGCTACCAAAAATTTGGCGAAGGCGATTATCTCGAATCCGAATTAATGATTCAGCAGCTCTTAAAGGAGGTTTCGCCACGTAATGTCCCTGCTCAACCTGTGACCCTGAAACCTAATGGGTTCGAAGCTGCCGCTGATTGGGAAACCCTCAAATCACCCGAAAACTACGTTGGTTATCGCGGCACTCAAGGTTTTGCTTCTCCCGGTGGGATCATGCCCGATAAGCAAATTCTTTATGGTGTACCCGCAAGCCTGGAACTTAATCAGTGGGCGCTATCGGGCGAATGGACTATTGAAAGGGAAAAGGCCCGCTTAAATGGAAAACAGGGTAAGCTCATTTACCGGTTTCATGCCCGGGACATTAACCTCATCATGTCACCCGGTTCAAAAGCTTCAAATTTAAAGTTTCGTGTGCTTATTGACGGTACTCCTCCAGGCAACGCGCATGGTATAGATATCGATTCGAATGGAAACGGAACGGTAACCGAACCGCGGATGTATCAACTGATACGGCAACAGGGGCCAATTATTGACCACGAATTTCAAATTGAATTTTCAGCCCCCAAAGTGGAAGTTTATGATTTTACGTTCGGTTGAAAAAAATAATGGCAAATAGTCTGAGATGTATCAAATGAACCCGACCCGCCGTCAGGTTAAAGAAATTTACGAGCCATAGTAAAACTATTCAAATGATATTGAACTGATTCGGGGGCATTGGATCATCCTAATAGGAGTGCAAGGTTTAAGCTATGTAATTACCTATTCTAAAAAACATATCGGCCACCTTTCGGCCCATCATGTAAGTAACGAAACCAATCAAAAAAAGCAATGCCGCTGTTTTGTTTTATATTATACGAGAACAAAGCCGGTCGCACTGCTTTCCAGTAATTATAATTGGATAACGCGCACACATCGCCTAACTGAATAAAAGTTTTGCCGTCCAGGCTATATTGCATTATCGTATTGTGATTAAGATCGATAAGCAAGCGAAAGAAGATCATTTTCTGTTTAAGAGAGATTCCTTCTTTAAACTTGCCATTGTTATCGGCATAAACATTCAGCGTGCTATCCGTTTTGATCAAGCCAATTTCGTGAATGTAGTTGCCCAACAGGCATAAACCTGCTTTTTGGCCCGACGCCATCTCATCGGTATACAACGTTGTAGTGATTTCTCCTTTCCGGCCCATGAGTTTTTGGGTGAGGGTATTTTTAGCGTGTTTATTATCCGGCGATTGCATAGCTATAAGCGCCAAATAGCCTTTACGATTTTTTAATGACCATTTACCATCAACCGGGTTATGGTTCCATTGCCATTGCAGACCAAGAGCTGGCCTGTTAAACTCGTCGGATGTTTGCGGAGCCATTATTGCAGACTGTCTTTTTACTTTTGGTTTAGCCCAAATACTTACCGGCTCGCCAATGCCGTTGCCATCGTTATCAATGCCGATGAATGGCCAGTCGTTTTGCCATTTTGCAGGTTCAAGGTGGCAGATGCGGCCAATGGCTCCTGCATCCTGAAAATGGATGAACCAGGCTTCGCCGTTGTTCAGTTCAACTAAACCGCCTTGGTGCGGGCCGTTGGTTTTGGTTTTGCCTTGCTCCAAAACAATTTTACGTTCATAGGGGCCGTAAATACTTTTTGAGCGTAAAGCAGTTTCATAGCCAGTGCCCACTCCACCCTCCGGAATGATGATGTAGTAATACCCATTTCGCTTATATATTTTGGTGCCTTCTGCAACCGGGCCTTCATAAACGGTTTTGCCCGAATCGAGCAGTTGCTTGCCGTCGGCGCTTATTTTATGGATGATGATAGGCCCGGCACCCAAACGGCTATGACCGAGGTAGGCCTGCCCGTCAGTATCCCAAAAAGGGCAGGGGTCTTCCCAGCCGCTTACTCTTTTTACCTCTGTTAGCGTTTCCCATTTCCCGGACGGGTTAGAAGCTGTACTCATATACAGCCCCTCATCCGGCGTGCAGAAATAAACATAAAACTTACCATTATGATAACGGAGAGACGGTGCCCAACTGCCGCTTCCGTATCTGTTCATGGTATTGTACTTTTGGTCGAGATCAAGGCGATTATATACCTGCCCTATGATCTTCCAGTTTACGAGATCGGAAGATTTGAGAACAGGCATCCCCATAAAATGAAAATCCGAACAAACCATATAAAAATAATCCCCCACGCGTATCACATCCGGATCTGAATAGTCCGCATTGAGGATTGGATTTTTATAAGTTCCGTTCAACTGGTCGCCCCAGGTACCGGGCTCCCTTTGCTGGGCACTAATTTCCCTGTTAAAACCAATCAGCATCAAAATTAAAACGGCTATTTTATTTAGGCGGATTTGTATCATATATTTAAATTAATCAGGCGATGTTAGCAGGTTTACGAACCTTCTGCCTGTATTTTGAAGGCGATACGCCACTAATTTGGGTAAACAGCCTCGAAAAGTAATACTGGTCATCAAAACCTAGATCGGCGCAAATGGTTTTGATGTTACGGTTATCAAAACGCATGTACTCCGCTGCCTTTTGGATTTTGAGCGTGTTAAAATACTTGATAGGCGACATTCCAATCTCCTTCTTAAATCTGGCCGAATAATAAGCCGGTGGCAAATCCTGTTGCATGGCCAGCTCCTTTATCTCGTATTTTTGGCCAATATTATTTTTCATAAAAACAATGGATTTGCTGATAGCGTCAGCATCGCGCTCCGGTTGTTCTTTTTTTTCATAGTATACCAGCGATGTGATAAAGTGTAGCAGGTAAAAGTTCATTTTCTCTATTTCACGCTGATCATAACCCAGTTCAGGGATTCGGCAGATCTCGTCAAATACCCTGATGCGGTGCTCATCATAAGGTACCCAGTGAACGATGTGCCGCCCGTTTAAAAGCGACCGGTTATAAAGTCCGGCCGCTAAATCCCCTTTGAAATTTACCCAATATATGCTCCAGGGATCGGCAGCCGAACTTTCATAGCGGTACGGTGTTTTAGTCGGAATGATCACAAAATCATTTGACCGTAACTCATAACCAATACCCTTAAGGTTAATAGTACCTGCCCCTTCCGTACAATATATCAATGTATAATCACTGCTTCCAGTTCTTTGCCGACCGGGACTTTCAACAGCCTTCGGGAAATAGCCGGCGGCGGTTAATAACATGTTTCGGTTCATCGGGTTATCAGCCACCTGCTGTTTGATATGAGCTGGCAGCACAACCAACTTATGTTCCTTTGGCCTTTTCCCTTTCGCAGCCGTTTCCATTCTTCAACAAATTAAAACAGTATCCGGTTATTTAGTATTATTGTAAGGCTCAGCTATCAGCTTAACCTTATCCTTACCCAAAACGTCGGCATCAAATTCTATTTTTACGGTTTTGGTCTCACCCTTCAATAGGGTAAAATAGTTATCGTTCATGATAGCCGGCAAGATCTGTTCGCCGTTTGATGCCCTAACAGCTTGTACACGCACCCCAAAAGCCACTGCCTTTGATGACGATGGATTAGTTACCTGTGCAGTGATGTAATATTTACCATCGGTCTTAATCGTTTTATAGTCGGTCTTCAGATCAACTTTCGGCAGGGTATTTAGTGCAGTGTAATCTTTGCGTTTATTACCTCTCCAGTAAAAATTATCTGATACCAGTTTGCCTGTATTATCAGTTAACTTCAGTTTGATGAAATGCACGTCCGAAAGGCCTTCGCTGGCTACATCGCCCTGGTAAACCTCAAAATTATACAAAGAATAGCCCCAATAGGTGGCACGCTCAACGCCCTGCATTTTAACATAACGGGCAGTTACCTCGGGGAAGGTGATCTTCTGTTCACCCTGTCTGCCATCGGTAGTGCTGTATACATCATGCCAGTGATTGGCATCGGTTGACACCTGGATTCTGAAAGCTTTGGCATAGGCATCTTCCCAGCTCAGGCCAACGCCATTTACTACTTCTTCCTTGCCCAGGTCAATATAAACCCATTCGCCATCGCTGTAGCGGCTGGCCCAGCGTGAAGTTGGGTTGCCATCATTTATTGCCGCCGCGTCGCCGTTGGTTGATGATGAACTTACGACTTTTTTATTTTTGGCGAGATCGGCCTTGTACTGGTTAAATTTCAAATTAAATACGGCACCTGCGCTGTTGGCCGGCGCATCCACAATTTTTGACTGACTATACTGCTTAATCAATGTGCCATCTAAATTATAAACATCGGCTGATGCGGTTAAACCTTCAGTATCCTTGCGGGTGGTATTGATCACCTTAATGGCGTTGGTTACCGGGTTCCATTGAATATGCAGTGGTTCGCAGGCCTTTTTTACCCCCCAGTATGCCCCGGTCAAATCATAATAGTAATCATATGTTTGCCATACCATTGATGGATAAGCGGATTGGCTCATCCAGGTCATCAGGCCTGAGGCATCTTCGCCCATGGCATCCTGCCAGCCTTCAAACATGGCCTTGTTACTCTCTAAACTTACAAACTGGGCTTTGCGGCAAAAATCCTCAATACCTTTTGGTGCTCCATAACCATTGGTAATGCTGGCCTCATAGCTGTCTGGCCCTGCATTGAACGCCCTTGGGCCAAAAAAGTGCTGGTCCCACATTTCATTGCGCGGCCACCAGTTTTCCTTAGGCATAAACTTTTTGAAGCTTTCAAAGTTCACAAAAACGGCCGTGCCCAACTCAGTACGTAAGCCCCAGCCTTTGTTACCGCCTAAGCCGGTTGGATAAGCGGTAAAATAGTATCGTGGATCTTTAGCATCCCAGGGACCACTGCCCGTAAGGTTTTCGGCATGTGAGTTTGGCTGGTACCAGCGGTCGCCGCCATCAAATGTTGAAAGGTCTTCCTTTAGCCAGGCACTTAACGGCTGTTCAGGCCATCCCTCATTATCCGCACACCAAACGGCGATGGCAGGATGGTTCCTGAAGCGTTTTATTTTCTCAATGGCATTGGCGTTGAAAGTAGTGATGTCTGCAGGCAGGTTAGGATTCGCGTTAAGCCAGAAATCGTCCCAAACCATGATACCATACTTATCGCAGGCATCATAAAACTCCTCATCAGTAGTTGAACCAATCCAGTTGCGGATCATGTTAAAGTTCATTTCCTTATGTAGCTTCACCTTATAATCATACTCGGCCCCACGGCAGCGTAACAGGTATTCGCTCATGCCCCAGTCGCCGCCTTTTATAAATATTTTGGTGCCATTTATAGCTAAATGCAGCACATGACCAATGGTATCATAGCTATATCTTTTAATCCCGAATTTGATATTCTGCACATCTGATACTTCATCACCAACTACAACGCTTAGTTTGCAGTTGTAAAGGTTAGCCTCACCATAACCATTTGGCCACCACAATTTAGGGCTGTTGATCATCAATTGTTCAAAATCGCGCTTGTTGAGCTTTACGTCGGTAGTGCCGTTAGCGTCAACATAAACCTTTTTTTCAAACTCAATATTACCCGGCGTAATTACACCTTTTATAACGGCCGCCTGTGAATTTGAAGCATTGTTTTTTACCTCAAGGTTTACCGACAGATCTGCACGGGCATTGGTTGGCAGGTTAGCTCGGATCCATGGATCTTTAATAGTTACGTCGCCTGTATTGCTCAGGTAAACATTATCGGTGATACCCGAGTTAAGTCCTGGCACGTAAGGCATCCAATCCCAGCCGGCACTTGACACGTAGTTGGGGCTGCCCACATTGGCCAATGGTTGTTTGGGGATATAAACCAGGGCTGTAATCACATTTTTCCCTGTTCGGTTTACAGGGCCGGTTATATCAAATTTCCCGCGCTGCATAAAACCGTCAAGAGAGCCTAATAAAGTGCCATTAAGATAAATATCAGCCTTGCGGTTAACGCCACTGAAGTTGAGCCATATGACCTTTTTGGTATAGTTTACAGGAATACTAAATTCGGTACGATACCAAAAGTTACGATCGTACTTTGCTTTATCAACCTTATAAATATTATCGCCAAAGTTGGGGTCTTTCTCCAAGCCCGCGGTTACGTAAGAGGCAAATGTTGTACCGGGGACAATAGCTGTAACCCAGTCGCCTGTGTTATAACCGGCATCTTTAATTTTTGATGCGTCGGCTAAATCGGCCTGAGGTTTTACTTTCCATTGTTGCCCGGAGGAGCTGTTAAGAGATACCTCGTTGCTTTGCGCCCGGGCTTCGCTAAAAAAACATGTAACAATGACAATTAAAAATTGGCGTAAAGAGAAATGTTTAAGCATTAGGATTAAATTATTTAGAGAAGGATTTCGGGCTTGCGCCATTGAAAATTGATATCGTTGAATTTGTATTCAAGTCAATTGCTCCCCGGCATATCAGGGGAGCAATTGAAAAATGAACAAGATTATAAACTTCTGAGCTTAACACCTTTAAATTGTAAGTAAGTATATGACTGTGTGCTTACAACCCATCCAAAAGTAATGGTAGTGGTTGCAGAAAGGGTAAAGCTAAGTGTGTGTACACCACCCATGTTATTTTGATCGCCTTTATAAATTGCCAGCGGATTACCTAAATTGCTGATATCCGGCAGTGAATTGCCAACTGTAACAATTTCATTGGCGTTAAAAGTGCCGCCATAACCGGCGGTTTCAATATCCAGGGCATAGTTGCCTGAGGGCAGTGTAATGCTTTGGTAAACTTTGCCGTTGTTTACGCCATCTCCACTGTAATCTTTAGCTTCAAAATGGATACAGCCATTATTATCCCATGACCAGCCGCCGCCTTTACCGCCATCCTGGTTCAGTACATTGCTGTTATACTGCCAGTCTTTAGGTGTGCCCCATTTATTTGTGCCGTTATCTCCCCGTACAAAAGGATAGCCGGCATTCTTGATATACAGCGATGTGATATCACCTATACGCCTTACTCTTGGGAAAAGGGTAGGTGTAGCAACCGTAAAAGTATCAATAGCGCCTCTGAAAGGCAGATAGCTGGACTGGTAAGTAACATCGGTACCAAACTTAAAATCATTGATGGTTACTACCGAATCAGCAGGTTTCAACAACGTGGTTTTGGTTTCGCCTGCGTTATTGACGTAAGTAACAATGGTTTTGGTATTGATGGTTACTGAATCAAGCGTGATCTGATTAAAGTTTAATTTAACAATACCAGTGGTAATATCCACCGTGAATGGGTTATCAGCATTGTAGCCGCGGTTAAAAATACCACCTGCATAAATCGCCCCATATACCCTAACCCCGTTGATGGTTTTAGCTATGGAAATATGACCATCACTATCGATAGAGTTTACAATGAAATTATAAGTACCTTCTGTAAGGTTCGATACCAGCACTTTCACCGTATCAAGCGGGTTATGGCTGGTTGCATTAATAATTAATGAATCCTGCTTATTATTCCAGTAAACTTTATACTTAACAATTTTGGGGTCGGGGCTTGGGTTCCACACCAGTTGGGTACGTAGTTTACCTGCCCGGTAATTTGCATTGGCAATTACACCGGGGTAATATATTTCGCCGCCCTTTATCAGTTCTTTGTAATTCTCGTTCTTTTTTGAGCAGCCCCACACGGCCAGCAACAACAGCAGCCATGTTATATTTTTTATGTTGATCTTCATTTGTTTGTCGCTTAAAAATTATTGAGGGATTCCGTAAAAAGACATTTCTTCAATGTAGGTGTAATCCAAACCAAACCAGGTTTCGCTAACCACAACCCGCAGGTATTTGGCTGGGGGACTGCTAAAAGGAACATCGAAGCTTACCCCTGCATCAATAAAGGCCTGGTCGGCAGCGTTGGTTTGCCCCTGTGGCAAGCCCGATGGAGGATCAGGAAAACGGAAAGTACCCAGCACAACCCAATCGCCGCTTACTGTACCTGCAGGTTTACCACCTGGCGTAACTGCATCGGCGGGGTTATCCTTGTTTGATCCCCAAACGCTGAACACTTTCGGGTTTGCATAACCGTAGCCCCTTGGCCACATCAAAAAGTGGCTCAGTTTATAGCTTTTGCCTACACCAAATGTACCCTGTACCAGTTTTTGCACCGGCCCGATAGTGGTTTGCCATGGTGCTGCGCCGCCTACTTCCTTGGTAAAGCCATCCCATAAATAAGGAAGGATACCGCCGTAGCCTATATAAGCATCGCTTGGTGTGAGGTATTGGAAAAACTTGCTTTTATCCAGCAATTCTTCATACAAAGGAGTGAGGGTAACCAGTAAGGTATCCGAAGCGTTCCCGAACTGATCGGTAACAAAAGCACCGAATTTTGCAGGCGTAGTGCTAAAGCCTCTCACCGCGTAACTTATGGTATCGGTACTGGTAAAGTGCCTGTCTTTAATGTTGAACTTATTATCGGCAGGATCAATGGCTATTACGTTAATGCCAATAGGTCTTTTGTCTTTATTTATTGTTGATAAATGGATGCCGCCAAAATCGGCCGCTATGGTCAGGTTTTTCCTGATCAGTTGATAGTAGGGGGTATCCGGATGAACGGTGACCGTAACCGCGTCCGACTCTACGTTAGCCCTTGTCACGGCATGCAGCGTAATAGTATAATCTTTGCTGCTTTGAAAACCATCAACCCTAATGGTATCCAGAAAATAGCTGGATTTAGTTTGCCTTGTTGTTTTGCCATTGATATTATAATCGGCAACTACATAAAGCAGGTTTTGTGACGATGGTAAAGTATAGGTTAAAACCGCACCTCCGTTAAAATTACGCACTTTAACATTGGTAACTACCTCGGGCTTTGTTTTATCGGTACTTTCAGGAAGTTTATAGTTATCGCTTTTGGAACATGAAAACAAACATGTTGTTAAAAGCGCCAGCACACATAAAAAATGCACCGGCTTTATATGATTATAGCTCATAATGTTTCTTCGTTAATTATTTATCCAATTAAAAACCATTAAAATCCTACCAATAAGGGTTTTGAACAAGGTTGTCGTTTACCACAATAGAGTTGTTCCAGATTGGCCACAGATAATCCCTGGTATTAAACACCGGAATCTCCACGTTGCGGGCACGGTAATAGTTAATAGCCTGTTCTTCGTAAATGCTCCAGCCGGTTAAAGGAGTGCTCAGCACGCCCTGCAGTTCCTTCCAGCGACGTAAGTCCCAGCCACTCTGCCCTTCAAAACAAAGCTCAATCCGGCGCTCCTGGTGAATAATAGCCCTTAAACCTTCTTTTGTAGTTGGTTTCGATGGATTTTTTGAATAGGCTGCCCATGAGTTAATCACACCATCCAGGCCTGCACGTGCCCTGATCTTATCTACATAAGCTATTGCATCGGCAGTAGGGCCGTTTACTTCATTTAAGGCCTCGGCATACAGTAGGTATAATCCCGCCATGCGCATAACCGGCATTGAGAAATCTGTCCAGTTAAAGCCATCATCATAAACGGTGAGGTAGTTTGCCAGCTTTTTAGGCCAGTAGCCGGTGATGTTTGATTTTTGCAGCGTTTTAGGACCGGCCAACGACGTAACACCGCGTGCAGGTACATAGTGCGCAATTTTTGCGTCAAGAATTCCGTCGCCAAACCAAATGCCACCGTCAAAACCTATGCTGCCGTAAAAGCGCGGCTCGCGGTCAAAATGAGCTTTGATGGTTTGATAGCCTTGTTTTATGTAGAAGAAGTTTGCCGCATCACCGGTACGTAATTGGTTACGGTCGGCATAATCCCAGCTCTTATCTTCATCAATAGGTACACCTTTATTGGTGTAAAACAAATCGGTAGTTGAAATAGGGACTGCATAATAAGCTGGGTTCTGGTTATCGTTTTGATTGGCCTTTTGGGTTAACCTCGGGATACAATACTCCTGCCCATGCCAGATATTGCTCAGCGACCAGATCAGTTCAGGATTGGTATCCCATTTTTGAGTAAGCGCATTTTGACAGGTTAGCACCCTTTTTAATGAATCGGGAAGGTTTGAAACGCCCGGTGCAGGTACAAAATTGGTGTTTAAATGCAGTCCGGCAGCTTCGCACATATCGATAGCAGTTTTACAAGCAGTGGCGGCCTTTTGCCATTTAGTGGCGTCAAACGATGTTGGGAAAAGGTTTTTACCACTTTTATCCTTAAAGTTTGCGTAATCGGGATTGCCGTTAAATAGGGGGCTCGCAGCTGTCATCAATACTTCGGCTTTGATGGCTGCTGCTGCGGGGCCGGTTATCCTGCCCAGTTCCTTGGCCGGATTATCAATTGTGGCGGGCAGATCGGGAATAGCCTGATCAAGCAGCCCTACAATATAGTTTACCACATCATCAACCGGTTGGCGTTTCACTTTCACCTCGGCTGTTGATGCCTCAACGGGCAAGTTTACGTCGATAATAGGGATCGGACCGTACATCCGCATCAGGTAATAATGATAATAAGCTTTCAGGAATTTGGTTTCGGCTATCCATCGTTTTTTTTCAATGGCGGTTAAATCGGCTGGCTTATCAATATTTTCGAGCATGGTATTGCAGCGCCTTATGGCAACAAACATAGCTGTGCCGTTAGCCCTGCCATCCCAGAAATTTAAGCCGGGTTCACCAACGTTTTGGGTGCCTGTAATGAGGGTATAGCCTGTAATATCCAAAGGATTGTTAGCCAGGTTGAGCGGAAAAATGATCTCCCCCGAAGTTGTAAAACCGGCACTCCTGTTTAAATCATTTAATTGCTGAACAGATGAATAGCAGGTAAACAGATAGTTTTCAGCTTCATTCTTACTTCTGAACGCGTAGTCAATTGTTCCAACATCGGGCGGAACAACATCAAGGTATTTTTTACATGAGCCGCTTAATACCATTAATAATAATAAGCAAATATGTTTATAGTTAAATTTCATGATACTCTTCATCTCCTTATAAATTAACATTCAAGCCAATATTGTACACCTTTTGGATAGGGTAGTTAAATCCATTGCTTCCCAGTTCCGGGTCCCAGAGTTTAAATGAGCTCCAGGTAATAAGGTTGAGGCCATTAACGTACAACCTCAGACTGCGCAAGCCCAGCCTCTTTGATACCGATGCCGGCAGGGTGTACCCAAACTCGGCCGACTTAAGCCGCATGAACGCGCCATTACGCAGCCACCAGGTGCTTGGCTGTAAGTTGTTTTCGATAATGTTGCGGGTTGTTCCTAAACGCGGGTAGGTAGCGTACAGGTCCTGATGCTCTTCGCTCCAGTGGCTATCTGCAAACTGTTGTAATAACTGGGTATTGCCGTAAATGTAGTCTTCCGTACTTTGCACAAAGGGGCTAACCTGGTTAGGATCGACAAAAAAAGATACCCTTGCCTGTCCCTGGAAGAACGCTGAAAGATCGAAGTTTTTGTATTGGGCGGATACACCATACCCGTAAACAATTTCAGGCACCTGCGGATAACCCAAAAAGGTTTCATCGCGGCTATCGATAATACCATCGCCATTCAGGTCGCGGTATTTGATATCGCCGCCCCTTGGAGCTTTGCCCGTAGTTGAAAAGATCTGCGTTGGTGATGCGGCAGCTTCGGCATCGTCAACGAACAACCTATCGGCAATGTAGCCGTACCCAATGCGGATTGGCTGGCCGACAAAATGCCTGTACGCCTCAGGATAATTAGGCTCTTCGTAATAGGTATACTTATCGGTTGCCAGGGTTAAATTACCGCGACCGGAGATGAGCCATGAACTGCCGATACTTTGTTTATAATCGAAAGATAGGTCGATACCCTTTGAATTTGCCTTACCCAAGTTGGCATAAATATCGGCCTCAAGCCCTGATGTACTTGGAATATATGAACGCTTTTGCAGAATGTTGTACCTGTTATAATTATAAAACTCGGCTGTGATATTCAGCTTTTTAAACAAAGTCATCTCCAGCGCAAGGTTTGCCTGTTTTGAGGTTTCCCAGGTTACGTTAGGGTCGGGATAGTTAAGGATGGTGGCACCATTATGTGCGTAGCCCGCGTTGGTACCAAAGGCGGCAGAGGCCCCACCATTAAGGTTTACGTTTGATGCATAAAAGAAACGCCGGTCGCTGATGGCATCATTACCCACCAAACCATAACTGCCGCGCACTTTTACCCTGGTGAAAATATCTGCCAGCGGCTCAAAGAACTTCTCGCCCGAAACAAGCCAGCCGGCACCGATGGTTGGGAAAAAGCCGTAGCGATGTTCGGTAGAGAACCTTTCGGAGCCGTTGTAACCAAAGTTAAACTCCAAAAAATATTTGCTCTTGTAATTATACCCCGCCCGGCCGGCAACACCAAGGTTACGGTGAGGTAAGGCATATTGCAGATCAGGTTGCTTTGTAACCGGGTTGATTGCGTTTGAATAAACCGTTTGCTGCCGGGTTAGCACCATGGTTGCCGAAAGATTATGATCGCCAAACTGCCTACTGTAATCAAAGTTGCCCTGCAGGTAGATCTGATTGCTGATAACCGGTGTGCCGGGAAAATACGACAGGTACTCCTTAGCATCATTAGGGTCCTGGTTTAACCATACCAACGAATAGGTATTGTTTACTTTATCATAGCTGCCAACATTGTAATAGAACGGATTATACCCATAATTGGCATCAAAGTAAGAATACCTGTTGGTACTGAAGATGCCATGAAAATTTAAGCCTTTGGTAATAAAATCAAATCCCTGGTTCAGCTCAATTTGCGCCAGCACTCTCGACTCTGATGAGGTTTTATGTCCTCTTAACAGCAACGCATAAGGGTTATTATAAGGCACTCCCTTTTCTGCCGGGGCTCCAAACAAAATGTGTTTGGTATCGCGGTTAGCGGAATCGGCCGGGAAGTAAGCCGGGAATAAAACCGGGCTGGTATGCAGGGCGATTTTGTAAACATCCGAATTAAACGATCCATCGGTTGTGAGCGGTCCTGCATATTCGCTGAACGTGCCCGAAAACCTCAATACCAATTCCGTGGTTTTGGTGAGGTTGAGGTTAACGTTTGACCGTAACTGGTAATTTTGAAATTTAATGTTATTACTGTTGTTATTGGCAGGGTCCTCAACCAGGTTACCATGGTCAAGGTTGTATGAACCGGCAACATAATAACGGGCAAAGGGTGTACCGCCGCTAATACTTAGGTTACCCCGTTGGGTTGAGGTGCGCTTTTTTAACAGCATACCAAGCCAGTCGACCGCCGGGTATACGTAGGGATTATAGCCCGGTCCTTTAGCCAAAGTGTTTTGGGTATTGATGATCTTATCCGGATCAAAAGGTGTTGGCTGATACGGATCACGCGATAATGTAGCCTCATTAAAAAGGTTCATGTAGGTGATAGGATCAGCTATTTTAAGCGACTGCGTATTTTGTGATATCGAATTTTCTGCACGGAAACTGATTTGCGGTTTGCCTATTTTACCCTGTTTGGTAGCCACTAAAATTACACCGTTAGCACCGCGGGCACCGTACAGGGCTGTAGCGCTCGCATCTTTCAGGATAGAGAAACTGGCAATATCATCAACCTGCAAGCGGGCAAGGTCATTTGTGGTAAGCTCGATGTTGTCGATCAGGATCAGGGGATCAACTTTATAACCAAATGTGGTTACACCCCTGATAAAGAATTGAGCGTTATCCTGCCCCGGCTGTCCCGTTCCCTGGAAAGCGATGATACCAGCCGCCTGACCTGCGAGGGCGGTGGTTAAGTTACTTGCGGGGATCTTTAATTCGGCTGGTTTTATGGTAGTTACCGAGCCTACAATGGCTTCCTTACGTTCTTTTTTACCGTAAGCGGTAATTACAACCTCTTCGGCCTGCCTTACATCTTCAACCAAAACAACATTAAACAGTTTGTTGTCGGGGCTTACGGTAAAAGTTTGCGTAACAAAGCCTATAAAAGATACCCGGATCACCGAGCCGTTTTTTACATCGAGGATGAATTTACCGTTGTTATCCGTTACCGTACCACGCTTGGCATCATTAACAACAGTGATACTTACACCGGGCAGTGTTATTCCCTTTGAATCGCGCACGGTACCGGTTACGGTAATATCGGCTATGTTTTCGGCATGATTATCATTTTTAGATCCGTCAGCTTCTTTAATGATGACCGATTTACCATCAATAGTATAGGTTAAAGCTGAGTTTTTAAGGCAGATTTTCAGGGCTTCTTCAAGCGGGGTATTCTGGAAGTTCACATCCAGAGGGGGCACATTTTTTATGTTCTTTGCCGACCAGAAAAGGTTGTAGCCTGTTTGCTTATTTATTTCATTGAATATTTGTTTTAGCGTTGCATCATTCTGTTTATAAGTGATTTTTTGTGAAAAAACCGCTGCACTTGCCTGCATGAATGCCAGGAAGAGTATAAACGTCGTTATCTTCATGATGAGCAGAAATTTCTTAGGGTAGCACGAAGGCGTACAAATGTTTGTAGTAAAAATTTTATACATTTGTTAAAGGCTGTTTTAAGTTGAAATGTTACGACAATTACATTCAGGTTTTAAAAAGCTGATAGGAGCAGGGGCATCGGAAGTGCCTCTGCTCTGCTTTTTATAAACCGCTGATCTGCTTTAAGCTATGGGTAGGTATTGATTTTTCTCATATTGTTTGTTTAGTTTAAATTGGTTTATTGGGGTGGTTGTTTCTTCTTACTTACGGTTATGGTAGTACCCTGAATACTAAACCTGGCATCGCCGGTTTGCTCCATCATTTTTAACAGGGTTGTGATATTGGTAAAGCGGGTAGTTACAGCACCAAAGGTTTCTTTTTTCAGGCTTTGATCTTCAAAAACAACATCTACATTATACCAGCGCGACACACTGCGCATAATGTTTTCCAGTTTCTCATCATCAAAATTGAAATAGCCGTTTTTCCAGGCTATCGCTTCAGCGGTATTTACCTCGCTCACATCAAGCGTGCCGGTTAATTTGGCCTGCTGACCGGGATTTAATACGGCACTCCTGCTGGCAGCGGTTATGCGCACCAAGCCTTGCAATAAAGTTGTTTTGGTAACAGCATCGTCGGCATAGGCGTTAACATCAAAGTGCGTACCCAGCACCTCAACCGTCTGCCGGGAAGTTACCACCCTGAATGGCAGATCCTTGTTATGGGCAACTTCAAAATAAGCTTCACCGCTTAGTTCCACTCGGCGTTCTTTCTGGTTGTTAAAACTTACAGGGAATTTTAAAGATGTATAAGCATTAAGCCAAACCTTTGAGCCGTCGGGCAAAACAACCTGGTACTGACCGCCTTTTGGTGTTTCGATGGTATTAAAATCAGGTGTATTAACTTCATTACTGGCAGTGGCGCCCGGTAAATTTGGCGAACGTTCAATTATGGTGTACACAAGTTGTCCGTTTGCGGCCTTGGTTACCTTAATGCCATTTTGATTGGCTATCTGCCCGTTGCCGGCATCAGTAAGGGAGATCTTTTTTCCATTAGACAGGGTAAGGATAGCTTTATTGCCACCCGGATGGATATTTGATTGAGTAACACGACGAGGGAAATTTTCACGATCTGTTGTAAGCATCCTGCTAATGAACAAGCCTGCCACACCCAATATCAATACGGTGGAAGCCGCGGCCACCCATCTGAAGATGGGCTTCGTTTTAGCAGGTTTGGTTTCCCGGTTGAGCCTTGCAAGCATGGCTTCGCCGGTCATCTCTTCACTTTCTGGAAATTCGGCGTCGTGGTATGCGTTTTCGCGGTACCAATTCAGTAATTCCTCGCGTTCGGCTGCCGTGGCAGTATTATCCCGATACTTTTTAATTAAAATGTAGATACGTTCCTGGTCCAATTGGTTTGGGTGCTTATATACGGGTGTACCATGAAAGCAACCTTACCCTACATCGATTTTAAAAAAAATAAATTATTATATGAATTGGTGAAGCAATGTTAAAAACGCGATGACGCGTTGGAAATGAAAGTTAGATTTAAACTTGTAATTACGCATTTAGGTAGGTTATTTCAGCAATGAAATAACAGTATGCAATACCACTATAACGCTCCATCCGTAGTTTTTCAGCTCGCCACGGATGATCTTTAGTGCGCGGGTAAGATTTGCTTCAACTCCTTTTTCACTTATCTCTATTTTTTCGGCTATTTCATTGTTTCTCAACCCGAGTTCGCGGCTGTAACGGAATACTAAGCGGCATTTTTCGGGCATCTCCTCAACAATACCATTGATGTATTCCTGCAAGAAAAGCGCGTCGAGTTTGTGCTCATCATGGGTAATATCGGCGAATTCGTAATTTTCTTTAGCCAGGTCGGCGCGGTGTTTTTCACGCTGATAATGCTTAAACACACTGAATTTTACAGCGGTGGCAAGGAAAGCGCCAATACTTTGTATTTCGACAGAAGCACGACGCTCCCAAAGGGATAAAAAAACCTCGTGAACCAGATCTTTGGCAATTGCAGCATCCTTACTATGGTTCCAGGCAACGCCAAGCATCTTTTTCCAGTACCGTTGGTAAATTTCTGTAAAGGCGTCATGATCGTCTGCCTGCAGCAAACCGGTTAACTCCTGATCTGTATATGTACTGTACTTTGACATTCGCCCCGTTCCGGAGATTCTCTCTAATTGGTTACCGGTCAGGGCTACAGCGGGAACTGCTCCAAAACCGGCTACAAATATGCAATATAATTTTAATGAAAAAACAATTTTAAGACTTATCAGCAATTCAATTGCTTAAGTAGCATTATAATTACATAAATGGCTCTGTTTGGTTACAGGTTATGCGCGTGACGATATACGCCCGATGCCAAAAAAATATTGATTATGAATGCTGATTGCGTTTAAATTCGCTTGGGGTACAGTTGTATTTGGCTTTAAACACTGTCGAAAAATAATTGGGACTGGCAAAGCCTACCATATAAGTGATCTCGGATATGGAATAGCTTTCATGCACCAGCAAATATTTGGCTTTTTTGAGACGACGGTTCAAAATGTAATCGGTAATGCTGCAACCAAGCAGAGCTTTCACCTTGCGGTATAATTGCACCCTCGAAATGCCTATGGTTTTGCAAATATCATCCACATTGAAATTTTCATTAGCAAGGTTTTGCTCTACAATACCGGCAAAATCGTTCAGGAATTTTTTATCAAGGGTTTTGGATACCGGCATTTTGCCGTGGCTCACCTCGCTGCTGAAATGCTCTTTCAATATTACCCTGTTTTTAATCAGATTTTTGATGGTAGCCTGTAATTGGTCAAAATTGAAAGGTTTAACCATGTAACAATCGGCCATACTGCGGATGCCGTCAATCTGCTGCTCCACACTGGCTTGCGCTGTTAACAATATCACAGGGATGTGCGATGTACGCATGTCTGTTTTAAGGCTTTCGGTTATAGCCTTGCCCGACATTCCGGGTAATACCACGTCAGATATGATCAGGTCAGGAACTTTTTCAAAGGCCTCGCTTAGGCCAAGGTTTCCGTTATCGGCAGTAAAGATCTCGTAATCGGCACTAAGTTTATCATTCAGGTAATTTAAAAGATCGGCGTTATCTTCAATAATGAGTATTGATTGCTCTTTGGGCGTTTCAAAATGATCTGCATTGGTTTTTTCTTCGGCCTGTTCCAGGTCGGTGGTATAGATCCTTGCACGTTCGTCGATAGCGGCAGCGTTGCTCGTACGTGTATTTTTGTCGGCAGTGTATTTGTGTGGGTTTCCCAGCGGTAAAGTAATGGTAAAAGCTGTGCCCTGCCATTTCCTGCTTTTTACGGTAATGGTGCCATGATGAATGCTAATGATCTCTTTTGATAGTGATAAACCCAGCCCCGAGCCTTTGGCATTACCATTATCGGCCTGGTAAAACTGGTCAAAAACATGTTCGGCTTCTTCCGGTTCCATGCCTATGCCATTATCGCTAACCGTTATTTCAACTGTGTCATTATCAGTTGTTGTAATGCTGAGTTCAATACGGCCATTATCTTTAGTAAACTTCATGGCGTTTGATACCAGGTTAAAGAACACCTTATCAAGCATGTTCGCATCAAACCAAACAATTATGTTCTTTTCGGCCGGTGACAGGCTTATATTAATATTACGTTTTTGGGCATTATGCTGAAAGCTATCCAATATATCGCGCACAAAATCAACCAGGTTACCGGGCGATGCATTGATCTGTTGTTTATCGTATTCAATTTTACGATAATCTATCAACTGGTTAACCAGCCTCAGCAGTCTGAATATGTTTTTGTGGATCAGTTTTAAATTTTTGCCTGCAACAATATTAAGCTTTTCATTACGCATCATATCCTCAACCGGCGATAGGATAAGCGTTAGCGGCGTACGAAACTCATGCGAGATATTAGTAAAAAAGTTGAGCTTGGCCTCGGTGGCTGCCTCAGCAAGGGCCGACATCTCGATCAGTTGGTTCCGTTGCGATAAAATTTCGTTGTTTTTGACCTCCAGACTTTTATTGATCTTGCGGTTTTCCATCAGCGAATAAAATGCAAGTCCCCCGAAAACTATAGCCAGCACCAGCGTAATAACAATAATATTGAGCACCAGTTCCTGGCTGTTATAAACCTCGCGCTGCCCCGCCAATAGTGATTGCTGCCGTTCAATATCTTTTTGCTGACTGTTAATCTTGTTCCATTGCAATTTCATCAATTGCACGTTGGTACTGTCAATAACCAATGATTGCAATATGTTTTGTTTGGCAAACGACTCTTTATTTAAAATGCGGAATGCGATGGTTATAGCCTCCTTACCGCCGGTAGGGTAAAGCATACTGGCGGTAATTGTTTTTGAGGCTACCATTTGCAGGCCCCCGCTGTTGCCCGGCGATGCATCAACTCCAAACACTTTTACTTTGTGTTGTGGCACCAGCCGGTTCAGCACCTCGCGGGTTCCCTGCGCCATTACATCATTATGGGCAAATATGGCATCCGCATCTTTCAAGGCAGGCTGTATCATTTCCAGCTGTTTTTGAGCGTTGGCCTTGAGCCAGTCCCCATAAACCTGCGCTGTGATATGAATATTGCCGAACTTCGAAAGCCCATCACTAAAGCCCCGCTGCCGTTCGATAGCAGGAGAGGAGCCGGGCAGGCCCATCACTTCTATGATGTTGCCCCTGCCTTTTAATACTGAACCAACGTACTCGCCGGCCATTTTGCCAAGCTGGTAATTGTTGGCGCCTACGTAAGCTGTGTACGATTCTGAAGATGTTTTACGGTCGATAACAATAACTGGGATTCCTTTATTATAGGCCTGCTCCACAACGCCGGTAAGCGGTTGGGCTTCGTTGGGTGATATAATGAGCAGGTCTATTCCTTCATCCAGCATTTTTTTAACCTGTTCGACCTGCTTTTTGCTGTTGCCATCGGCATCGGTATAAATAAATTGCGCGTCCGGATGTAATGAAAGTTCCATTTTCATTTCATCAAGCATATTGCGCCGCCAAAGATCAGAACCTATGCATTGCGAAAAACCTATGGTGTACTGCGATCTTTTATCAGCCTTTTTACAGCCGGTAAGTAAAAACAGCAGGAGTACAGGTAACAGAAATATGTTGCGCAGGTTATAATACAAAGCCATTAGCTTTTAATAAGGTTATAAAGATGTTTAAACGTGGTTTTATTGGCTGGCGCAATCTTTTTGGACGCCTTGTAACAAAGGTATCAATAAATGTTTTTACAAAACAAACCAGGCGGGCTCAATAGGCTATCACAACGGTGTAAGCATGTATCAAAATTGAAATAAGCCGGTAACAGAATTGAAGGTTTGGTATCAAAATTAAATTCTGTAAATTTTATCTGTCTGATTTTTAGTTATTTATGCTTGGTTTGATTTTTATACATATTTGGTATAATATCAATAACTGCCCCTTTGCAAATGGGCCTACTTTGCAACCGTAAATCCAATTAACACTTTATAAATTATTATGAGAAAACATTCCGTCCTGGCCTGGTCCATGGTCGTGGCCCTTGGTGGCTTTCTTTTCGGGTTTGATACCGCTGTGATATCGGGCGCCGAAAAATCTATCCAGCAATTCTGGCATCTTTCTGTATTTGAACATGGGCTTACCATATCTATCGCATTAATAGGTACTGTAATAGGCTCGCTGTTCGGTGCCAGGCCTTCAGATATCTTCGGACGGAAAAATACGCTATACTTCGTAGCTGCTGCCTACCTGTTATCATCAATTGGTACTGCAATGGCTGATAGCTGGTATGTGTTTTTAATTTTCAGGTTGTTAGGCGGCCTGGGTGTAGGCATATCATCGGTAACGGCTCCAATTTATATTTCAGAAGTTTCACCTGCCGACAGGCGGGGCCGTTTGGTGGGGTTGTTCCAGTTCAATGTGGTATTGGGTATCCTGATCTCATACCTGTCAAACTACCTCATCAGCCAGGGTGGGGAAACTTCATGGCGCTGGATGTTGGGAGTTCAGGCTTTTCCGTCGGCTTTGTTTTTAGTGTTGATCTATTTCATTCCGGAAAGCCCGCGCTGGCTTATCCTTAAAAAGAATGAAACCGTAAGGGCGCTTGAAATATTACGTGTTATCAACCCTCTTAATTGCGAAGACGAACTGGCCTCGATCAAAAACTCAAGTCTTGTTGATGCCTCTGAATCAAAAGCTAATCTCTTTTCAGGGCAGTATAAAACGCCGGTGATATTGGCGGTGCTGTTTGCTTTTTTTAACCAGGTATCGGGCATTAACGCCATTATATATTATGCGCCACGGATATTTGAAATGGCTGGTCTGGGTGCGCATTCATCATTGCTGTCAACAGTAGGCATCGGGCTTATCAACTTTATTTTTACCCTGCTGGGTATCAATATTATTGACAGGGTAGGCCGACGCATTTTAATGATTGTTGGCTCGTTCGGCCTTATTGCCTCCTTGTTTTTGGTAGCCATTACTTTTTACTCAGGCCACTTCAGCGGTTTCGCTATACCTGTTTACATGATGATCTTCATCGCTTTCTTCGCCTTTTCGCAGGGAGCGGTTATCTGGGTGTTTATTTCGGAGATCTTTCCTAACCAGGTTAGGGCCAAAGGGCAAACACTGGGTAGCTCAACCCATTGGATCATGGCAGCTATCATAGCCTTTTGTTTCCCGTATTTGGCCGAATCACTGGGCGGGGCAATCACCTTTTCCTTCTTCTGTATCATGATGGTTTGCCAGCTGGTTTTCGTATGGAAGTTTATGCCCGAAACCAAAGGCCGCTCACTGGAGCAGATAGGAACCAATATGGTAATGCATTAATAATATAATGAATATGCTAAATGAAACTATAACACCGGCCATTTGCTACGGCGAAATACTTTGGGACGTTTTGCCCGATGGGCCGCAGCCCGGCGGCGCACCGCTTAACGTGGCCTATCACCTCAATAAGCTTGGCGTACAAACCAGCCTGGTGAGCAAAATAGGTAAGGATGCCAACGGTCAGAAGCTTGAAAACCTGTTAGACGACTGGGGGATAAAAAAACACCTGCTGCAAACCGATACCGAACATCCAACCAGCCAGGTGATAGCCAAAATGAATAACGGTAATGAGGTATCGTACGAGATCATTTTTCCGGTTGCCTGGGATTTTATCAGCGATAGTAAAAACATAATTAGTCAGTTAAAGCCTTCAACCTATTTTGTTTTTGGCAGCCTGGCCTCTCGCAATGATGTTTCGCGCCGTACGCTTATGGAACTGCTGGAAAGTGACGCTATTAAGGTATTTGATATTAACCTGCGGCCGCCATTCGTCACCCGCGATTTGCTGGGACAGCTCTTGCACAAGGCCGATATCGTGAAGTTTAACCAGGCCGAGTTGGAAATGGTACAGAGCTTTTTCCGCGGATCATTCGGGAAAGAATCGGAGCAGATCAGGTTTATACAGGAGCATTTCAACGTGCCCGAAATTATAGTTACCAAGGGCGAGTTCGGTGCATCGTATTACAAAAACGACAAAGCATATCATGCCGCAGGCCGCGAGGTAAAGGTGCGGGACACCATAGGCAGTGGCGACTCATTCCTGGCCGCCTTTATTGCCAATCATTACCGTGGCGTATCGCCGGAAATCATATTAAAAAATGCAATAGCGATGGGCGGCTTTATTGCAACGAAGAAAGGAGGTTGTCCGGATTATAAGATCAGAGAGTATCAAGACTTTATAAACAAGATGTTTTAACCAAACCAATTACACTTAAATCAAAATCAATGAGAAAATTATTACTTATTTGTTCCTTTCTTATACTGCTAATAAGTGAAGGATACGCGCAATCCCGCATCATCAGCGGGACTGTGTTAGATAACTCCTCAAAACCTATCGACGGAGTTACTATAGTGGTTGTTGAATCCCAAAAATCAACACTATCAGATGCCAGCGGAAAATTCAGTATTGCTGTGAAAAACGGCGAGTCGGTAAGATTTTCCTATGTAGGTGCCAAACCGATACTGATAGCTATTACTGCCGATACTAAAACACTTAACGTAGTATTCAAAGATGCAGAAAATAAGCTCAACGAAGTAGTTGTAACCGGGTATACTTCTGAAAGAAAGAAAGATTTGACGGGCGCCGTTGCGGTAGTTGATTTAGCCCCGGTAAAAAACAACAGTTCGGGAAATACCATGCAGGCCTTACAGGGCAGGGTTGCCGGTTTATATATCGAAAAAGATGGCTCGGCAAATGGCTCAACCAGCAGGATCCTGATCAGGGGGGCTAATACCTTAGGTAACAATAATCCGCTGTATATTATTGATGGTATCCCTACTACAAGGCCCGAAGTATTTCAAAATTTGTCGCCTTCAAATATAGCCTCGGTTCAGGTATTAAAGGATGCTTCGTCCGAGTCAATTTATGGCTCCAGGGCATCCAATGGTGTTATCATTGTTACTACCAAAAACGGGGGCAACACCGAGGGTAAGGTGCAGTTTCAGTTTAATAACAGTACTTCTATCCAATCCGAAAAATCGTTAAGGTTTAAAATGCTGAACTCTGTTGACAGGGGTAAGGCCTTATGGCAAGCCTCGGTTAATGATGGACAGGACCCCGCCGCAGGTTATGGAGAGATCTATAACTTCGACTGGAATAATAATTTTGGTAACCCTGTTTTAAATAGTGTTACGCCAAAACCATTTGTAGGCGGCGACCCCAATACCCCGGCTGGCGATACCGACTGGCAAAGCGTGCTTTATAAAACCGCCTTTGTTTACAATAATGATTTTACCGCATCGATAGGTAATAAAAATTCTTCGCTCCAGATAAATTTTGGAAACATCAAGAACACAGGCCTTGTGCGCTTCACCAAATACGGGCGAACCACCGGTAGCATTAATGCCATAACCCGGCCCTTTGATGGCAAAGTGACCTTCGGCGTAAATATAAAGATCACCAACTCAAACGAAACCCTGACTACCACGGATTTGGGTGGCGCTTCAACGCCGTTCCTTGCGGTTACGCTGGCCCCAACCATCCCTGTTTATCAAAAAGATGGCGTAACCTATGCAGGTGAATCAGGTGCCGGGTACTCTGACAGGAACAATCCCTTACATATGCAGGACCTTGCGAAATGGAATAATGCCAACAGGCTAAACACATTTGGTAACGTATTTTTAGAGGTACAGCCCATCAAGAATTTATTCTTCAGATCAAATTATGGTGCTGATAATGCAGATTACCTGAGCAAGGTGATCACGCCAACTTTTTCAGAGGGCGCGTTAAATCGTACTACCAACAGCCTGTTCTTTGATCAAAATCATTATTTAAGCACAACGCTCTCCAATACTTTAAGGTACAGCTATGATTTAAACGCTAAGCATCACTTTAAAATATTAGTTGGTACAGAGTACATTAAAACCTTTACTGATTTTCAAACTACCCTGAAACAGGGATATGCGATCCAAACTGAAGATTATTTTACGTTAGATGCCGGCACAGGAAATACTATTGTTACCGGCAGGTCAACAGGTAATAGTTTGTTTTCACAGTTTGGTCGTTTTGATTACAACTATGCAGGCAAATATTTACTGTCGGCCACAGTTCGTCGTGATGGTTCGTCAAGGTTTGGTGCCAATAACCAATATGGTATTTTCCCATCTGCTTCAGCCGGCTGGAAAATAGACCAGGAAAGCTTCCTGAAAAACAGTACCATATTTTCTGAACTGAAATTAAGGGCTGGCGTAGGTCGCGTAGGTAACCAGGAAATCGGTGATCTGTCGCGTTATGCGCTTTACAATACACGTTACGGCACTACTCAAAACCAACTTACCCCCGGCTTTTGGGAGCAATATATGAACGTTGGTACCGCATATTCATTATCCGGCGCTAATACAGGATCACTGCCATCTGGCTTTGTTCAAACTCAGGCAGAAAACCCTGCCCTTAAATGGGAAACTACCGACGAATTAAATACCGGGTTAGACTTTGCTATATTAAATGGTAAGATCTCGGGTTCATTTGACTATTTTACCAGGAAAACCACAGGCATCCTGATCACACCACCAGTTGCATCTGCATTGGGCGAAGGACAATCTAAAACTGTTAACGGTGCCTCAAAAACCAATAGGGGCTGGGAGTTCTTAGTAACCTATCACGGGCAACGGTCGGGCGATTTTAATTACAATGTAACTTTAAACTTTTCTCACTTCAGGGATAAGATCACCGATTTACCAGAGAATGTTAGACCAGCCTACCCGGGCAATATAGATAATACCATCATAGGACATTCACAGTTTGACATATTTGGCTATAAAACGGCTGGCCTTTTCCAATCGCAGGCCGATGTTGATGCTGCTCCAACGCAAATTGGTGCCGGGCCGGGCAGGATCCGTTATATTGATATCAATCACGACGGAAAAATTGATGCCAATGATCAAACCTGGATAGGTACTACACTACCGGCATTAGAATACGGCGCAAGAATCGACCTTACCTATAAAAAATTCGACCTGTCCATATTCGGATCGGGTGTTGCTGGCCGAAAAGGCTTTGATGTATATACCTTGTATAACAATTTGATGCATAGCCGGGAAAATGTAGGCCCTGGTGTATTTGACGGCTGGACACCACAGCATACCAACACCAATGTACCTGCATTAACACTAAAAGACAATAACAATGAAGGCCGTACTTCTGATTACTTCATTGTTAACACCTCGTATTTCAAATTAAGGAACCTTCAAATTGGATATACCATTTTACCTAAAGCTGTATTTACCAGGCTCAGGGTATTTGCTATGGCCGAAAACATATTTACGGTAAAAAGCAGCAAGTACCTGAGTCCTGATCCAGAGCGGATTGACCTCAATCCTGTGCCAATTCCACGCATCTTCAGCTTTGGAGCCAATGCATCATTTTAATCTCAAAAATCATTCAATATGAAATCGAAAATATTTGTAACCACTATTTTATCGGGGCTGATTATTTTTAGTTCCTGTAAAAAAGCATTAGATTATACACCAAAGGGTGTACTGTCTTCTTCAGATTTAAAATCACCCACCGCTGTTGAAGGACTGGTAACCGCGGCTTATGCGGCTATCGGAAACGGCGATATGATTGGGCCAATATACAGCGATTGGGCTTATGGCAGCGTTCGCTCAGATGACGCTTATAAAGGCGGCGGCGGCACCGGCGATGTTGGCGAGGTGGATGCTTTAGAGCATTACAACCTGGTAACCCCATCAATGGACTCCTTTGTTTCCAGAACCTGGAAAAATCTGTTTAAATCTATCTCAAGGGCAAATGTAGCCATCAGGGCTGTTAATTCACTTTCGGATGCAGATTTTCCAAACAAAAAGATCCGTTTGGCCGAATTGAGATTTTTACGCGCCCATAGCTATTTTACCATGAAATTGCTCTACAAAAACATACCCATTTTTGATGAAACCGCGACTGAAGCCGACATCCTGAAAGTTTCAAACACTTTATCAAACGATGATTCTTGGAATAAGATTGCTGCCGATTTTCAATATGCAGTTGATAATTTGCCAGCCACGCAGCCCGAATTAGCGAGGGCCAATAAGTTGAACGCACAAGCTTATTTAGCTAAATTAAAATTGTACCAGGCATACGAGCAGGATGGTAACCATCATGTCACCAATATTAATAAAACAAGGTTACAGGAAGTTGTTACGCTTACACAGGCAGTTATTGCATCTGGTAAATATTCGTTAAGTCCGGATATTGCTGATAACTTTTTACCTGAAACCGAGAACGGGCCGGAATCGGTTTTCGCCATACAGTTTACCATCAATGACGGTACTACTGCCGGTCGCTTGAATTTTGAAGACGGGCTGAACTATCCGCATGGGGCGCCTCAATATGGATGCTGTGGTTTCCACGCTGCAAGTCAGAATTTGGTAAATGCCTATACAACTGATGCAAATGGTTTACCTAATTTTGATACATTTAATAATAGTATCGCCGATCTGTCAAAAGTTACTGTAGATACAAGGATAGACCATACTGTTGGGATAGACGGGCATCCTTATAAATACGATAACACCAAACCGTTCAGCAACAGTTGGGTGCGTGACCCGGGTGTTTACGGGAATTTTCATACCATGCGTAACCAGCAATTAGCCACAAGCTCATCTTACTTTAAGCTTGGGCCATTTATGGGCTCGGCAAAAAATTATGATATCATCCGGTATGATGATGTTTTGTTAATGCAGGCCGAAGCTTATATTGAGTTAGGACAACAGGCAAATGCGCTGCCGCTAATTAATCAAATCAGAAACAGGGCTGCGGCCAGTACGGGGAGGCTAAAAAAACTGGATGGGACGTTCCCTTCAACCTATAATATAAAACCTTATACCCCGGCAAGCTGGACCCAGGACTATGCACGTAAAGCATTGCAATGGGAAAGACGACTGGAATTTGCCACCGAAGGGGCGCGTTTTTTTGATTTAGTTAGATGGGGAATTGCAGAAAAAACTTTAAACGACTATATCAATGTTGAAAAAGTTAGAAGACCATTTTTAGCAACGGCTAAATTTACTGCCGGGAGAGACGAATACCTTCCAATTCCGCAATCAGAAATTACATTCACTAACGGATTATATAAACAAAATCCTGGTTATTAAATTATTAAATTAACGGAGTCCTGGCTTGATCAATCAGGCTGGGATTCCTGTTATTTTATACCAATTATACAGCTCAGTTTTTTTGTACTATCCTGCTAAATATATAACCATTAAAAGCTTAAATTATGAAAACAAAATGTGGCGTATTAATGCTGATTGTGTTTATTACTTTAAATAGTATTTGTAAGGCACAGGATTCGCCCCCCAAAACTTACAAGGAACAATATCGCCCGCAGATCCATTTTTCGCCCAAAGAACACTGGATAAACGATCCTAACGGCATGGTTTATTTTAATCATACCTATCACCTGTTTTTTCAATATTATCCCAAAGGTTCAACCTGGGGGCCTATGCACTGGGGGCATGCCACCAGTGCCGATCTTATTCACTGGAAGGAGCGGCCGATAGCTTTATATCCCGACAGTTTGGGCTATATATTTTCGGGCAGCGCCGTGGTTGATTCAAACAACACCAGCGGTTTTGGCAAAAAGGGAAAGACGCCGCTGGTAGCTATATTTACCCATCATGACCCTAAAGGTGAAAAGGAGGGGGGCGATAAATTTCAAAACCAGAGCCTTGCCTATAGCCTGGATAACGGGAACACCTGGACCAAATATAAAGGCAACCCTGTACTGAGGAACCCCGGCATCAAGGACTTTCGTGACCCCAAAGTGATGTGGTATGCAAAAGAGAAGAAATGGGTAATGACACTGGCCACTAAAGATCATATTACCTTTTATTCGGCCCCCGATTTGAAAAGCTGGAAAAAGGAAAGTGAATTTGGCCTGGAAATCGGCGCGCATGGCGGTGTCTGGGAATGCCCGGATCTGTTCCCTTTAAAACTTAATGGTAAAACCTATTGGGTGCTTATTGTGAACATCAACCCCGGCGGGCCAAACGGCGGCTCGGCAACTCAATATTTTGTTGGCCAGTTTGATGGCAATAAATTTACTCCTATTGATACCAAAACCCGCTGGCTTGATTATGGGCCCGATGAATACGCAGGTATTACCTGGGGTAACACCGGCAGCCGTAAAATATTTTTAGGCTGGATGAGCAACTGGCAATATGCCAACCAGGTTCCAACCGAAAAATGGCGCAATGCCATGACCATCCCACGGGATATAACCCTAAAAAAAGTAAACGATGAACTGTTGTTGGCTTCAGTGCCTGTTGGCGAGCTTAAAGGTATTGTCTCTGGACTGTCAACTTCGGTTAAAGCAAAATTGCCTGCGCAAAGCCTGTTAAAAATGAGTACAGCATCACTTAGTGACTATACCATTATGCTTTCAAATGATGTCGGTGAGGAGCTGGTGATCGGTTATGATAAAAAGGCCAATCAATATTATATCGACAGGACAAAAGCAGGGAAAGTTGATTTTCAGCATGATTTTAAAGGCCGATTTGTTGCCCCGAGATTTGCAACCGCAAAAGCATCAGACCTTACACTGGTGATTGACGGCACCTCAGTTGAGCTTTTTGCCGATAACGGCCTTACTACCATGACCACCATCTTTTTCCCCAACAAACCGTTTGATCATATAACAAGCAAAGGCATTAGCCTGAAACAAACCGCATTGAAATCTATCTGGAAATAGATTGAACGATTATGCCGGTATTTAATTGAAAACGAGGCTGATCATGATTTTACATGATCAGCCTCGTTTTTTTGAATATTCAGATACTTAAATGATATATAGTTTGGGGTTAACTCTACTGCAAAAAGGGGTTAACAGGGTTAACATAATTTAGGGTTAACATTAGCATATATAATTAATAATAAGTTAGTTGAGTGATTTTTATCTCGGAAATATGTTAACCCCCTTTTGTATAAATATTATCGGCTAAATTTCAATTCATAGGTAACACAATGCCAATAGTGGTCAATTGGATTTGTGATACAGCTTCGTTTTTTGATGGGAGTTTTATAGACTATAGAAGCGCAGCATCTTACCAAGTGGTTTAACTCAGGCTTCCAGGGTTCAGTGGCATGTCTTCCGGCGGATTGGCGCTTTCCGGGAACTCTTCTGTATCTTCAGCCGATTGACCATTCCGGATCAATTTTGCCAGTGTTTCCTGTTCTTTGTTATTCAAACCGCTGCCTTCATAACGCCAGTGTTTTCCGGAAAAATGAAGTTTCCCCAGGTAATCGGGATTTTGGTCGTCGGGTAAGTCATCTGCCTGCCCTTCGTTTTCCGCGGGCTCGGTGAATAAATGACTTTCATCACCAAATGCATCCTTATAGATCTTAAAAATGCCGGTTTCGTGGAGATGGGCGGGGGCATCTTTTTTAAGCACCGGTTCTATGATTACGTAGCGTTTGCTGCCGTCCGCTTGGGGGAGGCTGGTTTGTACAGGGTTCGTCATTCTATGCTCCTTTTTTACTTTGTAAACTGTTCATCAGTTGTTCATAAAGATCATCATTTTTGGACACTTTTGGTTTGAGTTTCTTGATGGTAGGGCGTTTGCCTTTGGCTTTGGCCTCAATCAGTTTCAATAGCTCCGTATGATACTCATCTTTGTATTTCGACAGGTCGAGCGGCTCAGCATACTGATTGATCAACGCCAGGCCCATGTCCAGTTCTTTTTTAGATATGGTTACTTTATCATCGAGCTTTAACTCATCCTGGTCCCTGATCTGTTGCTCGAAGCGGATCCGGGTTACCACTATCGCTTTTTCCACCGGGTGTACAATACACAGGTTTTCGGTATTGCGTAATACAAACCGTGCAAGACCGGCCTTGCCTGATTTTTTCAAAGCTTCCAGAAGGAGAGCGTATGCTTTATTATTCTTCGTTTCCGGCTCGGTATAGTAAGAGGTTTCGTAAAGCATGGGGTTTACCGAGGCAATGTCAACGAAGTTTTCTATCTCGATCACCCTGCTTTTTTCAGGGGCAGCTGCCTGGAAATCTGCTTCTTCAATGATCACATAATCGTCATCATATTTGTAGCCCTTTACAATCTTATCGTACGGTACTTCTTTTTTAGTGTTTTCATTTACCCGCTGGAATTTGATATGGGCATGGTCACGGCTGTCCAGCATGTCAAGATCAAGGGAAGAAGTTTGCACAGCAGAGTACAGTTTGACGGGAATGCTGACCAGGCCAAACCCAATGGAACCTTTCCAGATGCTTCTCATAACTTTAATTTGGTGATATTGTTAGCAGTGCCATGTGGATGTTGTATCTCGATCTGATCGGCAAGGAGGTGAAGTATTTCTTCGTCAACCTTACCCGGGTTTTGACATATGTGCAGAAATTGCTGCTCGTCAGGTTCAAAACTTGCAACATATACCCCGTTTTCAAATACCCTGAATTTACATTTTTCATCATAATGATGGGCATATTCGCCTACCTCAAAATGATGCACGTCTTTGTCTTTACTGATTGTGATCGGGTAATTTTCCATAGCTGGCCTTCTGTTGGTAACAACTGATAAAATGTCGAATTGTTTAGACAGATATTACAGGATATTTTGGTGGATTAAGTTTACTGTTGTAAAACCTGATGCGGGTTACAGGTCGCGCTTAAAATCAATCAAATGCTACTTTTGTTTTAAAGTGATGACAGCTACTTCCGGCCACATCCCGATCCGCCCCTTGAGCCCCAAAAAGCCAAATCCGCGGTTAACGTATAAAAAGCGCCCGGCATTTTGATAAAGCCCGGCCCACTGCTTATAAACATATTTAATGGGGCTCCATTTAAAGCCAAACAATTCTATGCCGAACTGCATGCCATGGGTATGCCCCGAAAGCGTTAGGTGGATGTGCTGATGATGATCAAGCGTTACACCTTCCCAGTGCGATGGATCATGCGACAACAGTACTTTAAAGGCCTGGTCGGGTACATCGGCGGTTGCTTTGTTGAGGTCACCATATTGGTGAAAGCCGCCTTTTCCCCAGTTTTCTACCCCCAATAAGGTAATGGATTGGCCGTCTTTTTTTAATGTGATGGCTTCATCCAGCAATAGCCGGAACCCTATTTCTGTATGTACCTGTTTCAGCCGGGCCAGGTTAGTTTGCTTGGCTTCCGGCGTTTCCCACCGGATGTAGTCGCCGTAATCATGGTTGCCGAGCACCGAGAATTTTCCCATTGGTGCCTGTAAACCGGCAAAGGCAGGGATCCATTGATCCATTTCAGATGCCGTGTTGTTAACCAGGTCGCCGGTAAATAAAATAACGTCGCTGCGCTGGGCATTAACCAGGTCCAAGCCCTTTTTAACGCCTGTGGCATTAGTAAAGCTGCCCGAATGAACATCCGTGATCTGCGTGATGGTAAATCCGTCAAAAGCTGCAGGCAGGTCGGGGAACTGCAGCGTTTCCCGTCTTACCCGGTAAAAGTGCCGGCCACGCGTAATGCCGAACAGTACGATCAGGAAGAGCAGGGCAGCCACGACCATCGCGAGTTCGCTTACCCAAAAAGCCCTTGGCGGAAATCCGCGGAACAAACGGGTTATGTCTTCAATTAATAAAACCGGCAGAGAAAATAAACGGGGAACAAAGGTCGATAGCATCAACCCCATCAACCAGGTGATGAGTGTTTGCTGCACACGTGAACCGCGCCGTATAAAAATTACTGCAACTATGCTTCCTATCAGCAATAGGTCAATAAGCCAATAGCACTGTAAAATGATACCTGAATTGGTGAGCGTTTTTAACGCCTGAAAAAAATAAAGATCGCTAACCAGCCAAAGCAGTACGATCAGGGGAAGTCTTTTTGCCATTTATATAAGTTGATACAAATGCGTATCTCTATAAGCAGACGATTGAGCAATGTAAAGATTTTAAGACAATGAAAATTTTTTAAATGGCACCATGAAATTATCTGCCTCCGGTTACGGTGGTCACGTACTTGGATGGTTTATGGGACAAATGTGCAATTACCGTACAGGAAGGCCAATTACACAGAAATAGATCACTATTCAATCGATTGTTTCTGGCTTTACCGGGCCTGCCGGACAAAAGTGTTATTAATTGTTAAAATGACACGTTGGAGTTAACATAATCCTCATCTTAAGAAATAATTCCTTAATATTGAAAATTGAATACCCCGTTTTAATTGTTAATGAGTGTTTATAGGTCGCACACCGATACAGAATTAATAGCTAAGCTGAAACAAAACGATGTTGACGCTTTTACCGAAATACACTCCCGGTATTACGCTGTCCTCTATAGGCATGCCCTGCAAAGGCTGGAGGATGACGCCGAGGTTCAGGATATATTACAGGAACTTTTTTCCTATTTGTGGGATAACAGGGACACGATTCAATTTACCGTTAGTTTATCTGGTTACCTTTACACGGCTGTGCGAAACCGGGTTATCAACGTTTACAAACGCAATAAGCTGAAGTATGATTACTTTGATTCCCTTCAATCATTTATAGATAACGGTACTACCGAAGCAGATCACAATATCAGGCTAAAGCAACTCACAGAGCTTATTGAAACCGAGGTTGAAAAATTACCAGCTCAAATGCGTTTGGTTTTTGAGATGAGCCGCAAGCAATACCTCTCGCATCAGCAAATTGCCAACGAGCTTGATATCAGCGTACTTACCGTACGTAAACAGGTTCAAAACTCCCTTAAAATACTAAAGGTGAAACTAAGTACCTATTTTTTTTCAATTTTTTTATAATTCTTCTACTCCATAGGTTCTTCCCGGTTGTCATTAGCGTGATCAAAAGGAATAAACCCTGCTTATGGATAAAAATTACCCTGAAGATTTATTAAGGCGATATGACGAAGGCAACGTTTCTGAAGAGGAAAAAGCCATTGTTGAATCATGGTACCTGTCATACCGGTCCGGTAATCCATCGCCTGAAATTGACGATGAGCTACTGAAGCATCACCAGCAGCAAAGTATCGCCGGTTTAACTGAATATGCCCGTAGCGGCAACAAAGTGCGCAAACTATATGGGAGGCGGTTCATGCTTGCTGCCGCATCTCTAACTATTGCGCTTGCAATAGGCGTTTATCAGTTTACCAGCCACAATAAGGTAAAACAAAATACCACGGCTTCTCAAACTCCGGCAGCTGATCTGCTGCCGGGCAGCAATAAAGTAACGCTTACGTTATCCAATGGTAATAAGGTTGTGCTTTCTGGCGCAAAAAACGGACTGGTTGCCAGCGATGCCGGTATTGCTATTAATAAAACAGCCGATGGCAGTGTTGCTTATGCATCGAAACAAGGGGGGCAGCAATCCGCCGAAACTTTGTTTAATACCGCTACCACACCGCGGGGCGGGCAATATCAATTCACTTTATCCGATGGTACTAAGGTATGGTTAAATGCCGCTACCACTTTTAAATTCCCCGTGCAGTTTGAAGGCAACGAGAGAAGGGTAGAGCTTACAGGCGAAGCATATTTTGAGGTTGCCCATGACAGGAGCAAGCCCTTTAGGGTAGTTTCCAACGGACAGGTTGTGGAGGTTTTAGGTACCCACTTCAATGTCAATTCTTACGCAGATGAGCAGGTAATGAGCACAACGCTTTTAGAAGGCATTGTGAAAGTCTCTCATAATGGCAGCAACAAAGTGATCAAACCCGGCGAACAGGCCCGCTTGAATGCAGATAAGCTTGACGTAGTAAAAGTGAACACCGACCAGGCAATAGCGTGGAAAAATGGTCTTTTTTACTTCCATGATGCCAGTATTTATGAAGTTATGCGACAGTTTAGCCGTTGGTATGATGTTGACGTGAAGTTTGAAGGTAACGTTCCTGATCGAGAATTTTCGGGCGGGATCTCGCGCAATGTCAAGGCTTCGCAGATACTTGATCTTTTAAGCTTTAAAAAGGTTAAATACCGGATACAAGGTAAAACTATAATTATTACCCTCTGAGTATAGCATTCAGATATTTTAATCAATAAACTAAAACATAGAGAAAAATGAACAGAAAACTACATCACCTGCCTTAGCGGCGCATTTTAAAGGCTGTTAATTTAAAAACGTACCCCGACGGCAATCAGGGTACGAATATTTGAGTTAACCCCTTCCGTTTCCGGAAATACGAATAATTGAACCTAATCGTGTATTAACCCAAACTAATCAAAAGTATGAATTATAATGCTTTTTCTATTGCCATGTATAAAAAATGGCTGCCCAAAAAATTCCTCCTGGTTATGAAACTGACCACCATTTTTTTAATAGCAGGCCTGCTTCAGTGTAGTGCCAAAGCTTTCAGTCAAAAAATCAATCTTAACGAAACCAATACTTCGTTGGTGAATGTGCTTGACAATATCAGCAAGCAAAGCGGATATGTGTTTTTTTATGATTCTAAAGATGTAAAAAACAAAACAGTTACAGTTAAACTTAATGAGGCTTCGCTATCCGAAACGCTTGAAAAATGCCTCAATAATCTTTCTTTAAGTTATAAGGTACTTGATAAAACTATCATACTTCAGGAAAAAACTAACAATGAACCCGTACAAGTGGTACCGGCTGCGGTTACAATCACCGGGCATGTTACAGATGATAAGAACCTCCCGTTGCCAGGTGTTACCGTTAAGGTAAAAGGCGGTACGGCAGTAGCCATTACTGATGCAGATGGAAAGTTCAAAATAGAAGTGCCGAATGGTAATGCTGTGTTGGTATTTTCATTTATAGGTTTTGCTACGGCAGAATTGCCGGCAACATCAGGATCGCCGATGAGTGTGAAATTGATGCCGGATTTGGGCAAGCTTAACGAAGTTGTTGTGGTTGGATACGGAACGCAGAAAAAAGTGAACCTTACGGGTTCGGTAACATCTGTAAGCGGAAACGACCTTAACTGGAAACCGGTAGGCCAGGTATCAACTGCCTTGCAGGGTATGGCATCGGGCGTTACAGTTACGCAAAGCCAGGGCCAGCCGGGAAGCGATCAGGGTACCATAAGGATCAGGGGTATAGGTACATTGAATAACAGTAATCCACTCGTTTTGGTTGATGGTGTTCAAACTGATATCAATAACGTTGATGCCAATGACATTGCTTCCGTTTCGGTATTAAAAGATGCGGCAGCTTCATCAATTTATGGTGTAAGGGCTGCAAATGGTGTGGTTTTGATCACTACCAAAAGAGGGGCAAGTGGCAAAACAGCAGTTACCTATTCTGATTATTTTGGATGGCAGAACCCAACCCGCATCTCTAAATTTGTAGGTGCACAGGAGTTTATGCGCTTAGCAAACCTGATGTATACTAACTCAGGTTCAGGTGCAGTTTATTCTGATGCGCAGATTGACGAATATAACAACCCAAACCGCAATCAGAATTTATATCCCGATAATTACTGGCTTCAAAAAATTCTTACAGGCAGCGGCTTCCAGCAGCAACACAGCCTGTCGGTATCGGGCGGTGGTGAAAAAAATACCTACCGTTTCTCTACCAACTACTTTAACCAGGACGGCTTGATCAAAAATATGAATTATGACAGGCTTACCGTAAGGCTTAACACTGATACCAAGATCACCAAACGCCTTGACTTCAGTGCTGATATATCGGCCAATATCTCCAAACAACAGGAACCTCAAGGTGTTGCTGGTTCGGCATGGTACCAGTTTGGCCAGGCTGCTATAGCCAACCCATTAAGTGTTGACAAGTACACTGATGGCACCTGGGCTACGCTACGCGGCGGACAAAACCCGTTGAGGCTTCAGGATGAAGGCGGTCTTTATGATTATAAAAAGAACCTGTTTATCGGCAACTTCAAACTGAACTACCAGGTTATTGATGGTTTAACGCTTACTGGTACGGCATCTGACAACTATCAGAGCTCATACAACAGTCTGCACAATAAGGCATTTGACTATATTCAGTATGATACCAAAAACACACTGACCGTAGGTCAGAATGATATCACCAAACAATATACAGGCTACTGGTTCCAGAATTACCAGGGCTTGATCAATTACAAGAAAACCTTAGGCAAACATAACTTGAGCTTCTTGGCGGGTGCATCGAGACTGAGCGAAACCTATGATTACCTGACTGCTTTCAGAAAAGACATCCCTGACGGTGACCTTTCAGAGATCAATGCCGGTTCGGCAAGTACCTCTACCAACAGCGGTACTTCCACCGAATACCTGCTGGTATCTTATTTCGGAAGATTAAATTACTCCTATGATGACAAGTACCTGTTTGAGGCAAACATCCGCCGCGATGGATCGTCACGTTTTCCTAAAGGATCAAACTATGGTTGGTTCCCGTCATTTTCTGCCGGTTGGAACCTTGCCAAAGAAGAGTTCATGAAGGATTTTTCCGGTATCCAGGATCTGAAAATAAGGGGTTCATGGGGTAAGTTAGGTAACGACAACCCGCTTTCAACTACAAGCGCGGTGGTTAATTACCCATATCAGTCAACCTTCAGCTACAACAACAGCTATCCTTTTGGCGGCACGCTGAATACAGCAGCCAGTCAAAGTGTTTATGTAAATAATGGCCTTACCTGGGAAACCACCAAAATGGCCGATATCGGTTTTGACTTAGGTGTTTTGGATAACAAGCTGACTTTTACTTTTGATTACTATAACAAAACTACCGATAACATCCTATATGCTCTTCCTATCCCGTCAACAGTAGGTTTTACTGCCTCTTACCAAAACGCGGGCAGCATGAACAACAAAGGTTATGAGTTTAGTGTAAATTACAAAGGCACTATTGGGTCTGATTTTAAATACTCGGCAGGCGGCAATATTTCTGATGTGAAAAATAAGATCACCGACCTGAAGGGTACTGATTATTTGACAACAGATAATAACAACAATACTTTTGGTTACATCACAGGAAAACCTATTGGCTCTTACTACGGTTACCAGGTTGAGGGGATCTTCCAGTCGACTGCCCAAGTAGCTTCACATGCAACCCAAACCGCAGGCACTTCGGCCGGCGATCTGATCTATAAAGATCAGAACGGTGATGGTGTTATTGATTCAAAAGACCGCGTTTATTTGGGTAGCAATATCCCGCGTTATACGTACGCTTTCAACTTAAGCGCAAGCTATAAAGGTTTCGACTTTTCAACCTTATTACAAGGCGTTGGTAAAGTTGATGTAAGTACCCTGGTAATGCAAAGGGCACCAACAAGCACCGATGGTAACTTCAAAGCCATCCAGGAAGATAGCTGGACACCTACAAATACCGATGCTGCTTATCCAAGGTTAACTACTTCAACTCAAAACTACCAGGCTTCTTCATTCTGGATCAAAAGCGGATCATATTTAAGGGTTAAAAGTATGCAGCTGGGTTACAGCCTTAAACCGGCGCTCATCAGCAAACTGGGCTTGTCAAAACTAAGGTTATATGTATCGGGACAAAACATATTCACCTTCAGTAACCTGCCAAGCGATATCGACCCTGAGTCGCCAAATGATAACCGCTACTATCCGCAGGTTAAGACTTACACCTTTGGTATAAACGCAAATTTTTAAAGGAACAGAGATGAAAAAGATTCAACATATAATATTAATGCTGGTTGTTGTAGCTGTGGCGTTTTCGGCCTGTAAAAAAGACCTGCTTGATAAACAACCATTAGATGCTTCATCCGGTACAACCTACTGGAAAACCGAAACCAATGCCGTACAGGCGGTGAACAATATATACCGTTATCTTGGCGATTTTACCGACAGGATCTTCCTGTCATGCGGTACAGACGACAGTTATTCATGGAGTAACTGGCCTGATGATATACAATATGCAGGCAACGGAACCGGTACTTCAAGTAACGGGGTGTTTAGCCACTACTGGTCAAACTTTTATACCATGATCGGTGCAGCCAACAATGTGCTTGACAATATCAATAAAGTAACCGGTATGAGCGATGATATGCGTAAGCGCCTCATTGGTGAATCGCGCTTTTTAAGGGCTTATGCTTACCAGCAATTGATAGGTATGTATGGCGATGTACCATTGGTTACCCACGTACAGGCAATCAGCGAATTCGATGTGGCGCGTACGCCAAAAGCTTCGGTAGCTAAATTTATAGTTGCCGAACTGGATACTGTTGCCGGTTACCTGCCCCTTACTTATGCCGCTGCAGATCAGGGCCGGATAACCCGTGGCGCGGCTTTAGCTTTAAAAGCCAGGGTATTGCTTTATAATGCGCAATACACAGAAGCCGCTGCCGCTGCAAAAGCAGTAATGGATTTAAGCCAGTACAGCATAGATGGCGATTATCTGAGCTTATTTAACGGCACCAATAAAAATAGTCCTGAGATAATCCTTGCCGGACAGTACATTGCTAATACCTATGCCAACGGAACCGCAACCTGGGTTGGCGGACCTACGGTAGGCGGATGGTCACAAGTAGTGCCGCTGCAAAAACTGGTTGATGATTATGAATGTACAGATGGTAACACCATTGATAATTCACCGTTGTATGATGCGACAAAACCATTTGATAACCGTGATCCAAGGCTTAAGTTGACCGTGGTTGTTCCGGGTTCGGTAGTTAATGGTAATACTATCGATATCACCAACACAAATTCAATCGATGCTTTGGGTAAAAACAATGCTTCTTTTAGCGGCTATTATTATAAAAAATACATCCCGACGGTAATATCCGGAAGTTATGATGCCAATTCATCAAACGATATTGTTTTGATCAGGTATGCCGAAGTATTGCTGAACTATGCGGAAGCTATGATAGAAGCAGGTACAATAGATCAGTCGGTTTATGATGCTATTAACAAAGTAAGGCAGAGGGCAGGTGTTAATATGCCTGCGTTAACAGCTGCAAAGGCCGCAACACAAGCGCAGCTGCGGGCCGCTGTAAGGCGTGAAAGGCATGTTGAATTTCCGATGGAAGATAACCGTTTGTTTGATATCCGCAGATGGAAAACAGCTGAAACTGTAATGCCCGGCAATGCCTACGGTATCCTTAATTATTTTAATTCGTCAAGGGCCGATTACGGTCAGCATATCCTTGTTGAAAAAAGGCAGTTTAATGCAAATCGTGACTACCTGTGGCCTATTCCTCAAAATGAGATCGATTTGAACAAACAGCTGGTACAAAATCCGGGCTGGTAAATAAAAAATTGAACGGGAAGGGCTATATTGCTCTTCCCGTTTAAGTATACTGATTAATTTATATTGCACTCATAATGAAAAAGATCCTCCTGTTCGCTCTCGTAATTTTAACATCCGGTATTGCCGGTGCGCAGCAAAAACATGTATTCTCATTAGGTAAAAGTGATTTTTTGCTTGATGGTAAACCCTTTCAGATCGTCAGCGGTGAGATGCACCCCGCCCGGATACCTAAAATGTATTGGAGGCAGCGCATCCAGATGGCTAAGGCCATGGGCTGTAACACGATAGCCGCTTATGTTTTCTGGAATTATCATGAGCAGCAAAAAGGCGTATTTGATTTCAAAACAGAAAACAGGAATATCGCCGAATTTATAAGCATTTGTAAGGAAGAGGGGATGTGGGTACTGCTTCGTCCCGGTCCCTATGTTTGTGCCGAATGGGATTTCGGCGGTTTGCCTCCATACCTGTTAACTATACCGGATATTAAACTAAGGTGTATGGATCCACGTTACATGGCCGAAGTTACAAGATACGTAAATGTATTATCAGGACAGGTGCGCGATCTGCAATGTACAAACGGAGGCCCCATCCTCATGGTACAGGTTGAAAATGAATACGGAAGCTACGCTAATGATCGTGAATATATTGCGAAACTAAAGGACCTGTGGGTTGAAAATGGTATTAGTGTGCCTTTCTACACTGCTGATGGCCCAACTGCATTTATGCTGGAAGCCGGTGGAGTGGATGGTGCGGCGATAGGGCTGGACAGTGGTTCAAGCGATGCCGATTTTGATCAGGCAGCAAAGCAAAATCCAAATGTACCCTCATTCAGCAGTGAAAGTTATCCTGGTTGGTTAACCCACTGGAAAGAAAAATGGCAAAAGCCAGGTAATGACGGCATTTTAAAAGAAGTTACTTACCTGCTTGAGCATAAAAAATCATTCAATTTATACGTGATCCATGGCGGTACCAACTTTGGGTTTAATGCCGGCGCTAATGCCTTTAGCCCTGTACAGTTTCAGCCGGATGTTACCAGTTATGATTATGATGCGCCGGTTAATGAGCGTGGTGAAGCCACATCAAAATACTATGCTTTGCGTGGCCTCATTGCCAAATATGTAAAGTATAAAATTCCAAACGTTCCAAAGGCAACCCCGGTAACGGAAGTTGCTGCATTTGATGTGAAGCCCGTTAATACCATCTGGAATGAATTGCCCGCGGCTGTTAAATCGGCCCAGCCCGTACCAATGGAAGCCCTTGGGCAGTACAGTGGCTTCATTTTATACCGGACAAAATTAATAGGCCGCAAAAGCGGTACCCTTACCATTACAGAACCGCATGATTATGCCCTGGTCTTGCTGAATGGTAAACTGGTGGATACAGTTTACCGCGATGGTGGCAAGTGGACGGTTAAATTACCAGCTTCAGACGTGAAAGACCCGCAGCTTGATATCCTGGTTGAAAACATGGGGCATATCAATTTTGCGCAGTATATGATAGACCGTAAAGGCATAACCGATAGGGTTACGTTAGAGGGCATGACGCTTACCAACTGGGAAATTTATAAACTGCCTATGGATGACCAGTTCATAGCCTCGCTGAAATCCACAGATGTGAAAGATTTTCATGACGGCACATTTTTTAAAGGGAAATTTGATTTGAAGGCGGTAGCAGATACCTATCTCGATTTAAGCAACTTCAAAAAAGGTGTGATTTGGGTTAACGGCCATAACCTTGGCCGTTACTGGAATGTAGGTCCACAGTTTCATTTATATTGCCCTGCAAACTGGCTGCAAAAAGGAGAGAACAGCGTTACCGTATTTGACTTGCACCAGGATTCGGCAACTACCATTAAGGGTGTTAAAACTCTTGAATAATTTTGACTTAAATTAGATTTGACACTCCTGAAACTGTTTTAAAAATAGGTAATAAGAACGTCATTGCGAGGTACGAAGCAATCCCCGATTAGCAGGTCCGCCCTGTATAGTTCGCGATTGCTTCGTACCTCGCAATGACGTTTTTTTGAGTTATATCATTTTTAAAATGCCGTTTTTGTTTTTTGGTATATTGATATACAATAGCTATTTATAGTATTATCTTTTTAAATTCGGGTGATCAAAAAACGGGAAGATTGATGACAGTTAATGAAGTTATGACCTCGCTGGAAGCCATGGGCAGCGAGAGAATGCGCCTCCAAAATACCAAACGTGGTGCACAGGGGCAACAGTTTGGAGTAAAGCGCGGAGATGTCCGGACACTGGCGAATAAGATCAAAACAGATCATGAACTTGCCAGGGCGCTATGGGCCACCAGTAATATCGACGCACGGTTCCTGGCTGTGTTGATCATTGACCCAAAGCGCTTGTCCATTGAAGAGTTGGATACTATGGTTCGATCTGAGCGGTTTGCAGATGTTATCGATTGGCTTTATGCTTACGTGATCAAAGAGCGCGCGGATAAGGAACAACTCCGGGAACAATGGCTGATAGCCGACGATCCGATGGCTGCTCGCCTGGGCTGGAGCCTTACCAGCGGCAGGGTAGCCAGAAGTCCGGAGGGCCTGGATCTCCCCGGCATACTTGACTACCTGGAAACCGAAATGCCGTTAGCTGCGCCCGAAGTGCAGTGGACTATGAACAGTACCCTGGCGCAGATCGGGATCCATCACCCGGTTTATCGTGAGCATGCCCTCGCCATCGGGGAACGATTGGGCATTTATCGTGATTACCCCGTATCCAAAGGTTGTACATCGCCTTTTGCACCAATTTGGATAAACGAAATGGTAAAACGACAAGGGTAAACCTATTTCGTCGTGATCGTGCCCATTTTGGCGTAATCTACATCATTGGGTTCCCATAGTTCTATCTTATTGCCTTCGGGATCCATCAGGTGTACAAAATTGCCGTAGCTTACTCTTTCTACGCTATCGGTTGGCTGGATACCGGCGGCTTTTAGCTTAACCAACAGCGCATCCAGTTGCTCAACCCGGTAATTGATCATAAATTGCTTATCGGAGGGCTGAAAATATTTAGTCGTTTCTTTGAAAGGCGCCCATGCAGTAAAACCTTTTTTGGTGCTGTCCATGCCCTGGTGCCACTCGAAGGTTGTACCCGTTTGCACCATGCGCATACCAAGGTTTTTTTCATACCAGATTTTGAGTGCCGCCGGGTCTTTGGCCTTAAAGAAGATGCCGCCGATCCCCGTTACACGCGGGCCATTGTTGACAGGGGTGGTTAAACGGCTAAAGCCAAAACCTAACAGAAAAGTAACCACAAAAGCTATCGCCAACAGGATTTTTTTCATTGCTTCAAAAATTTAAAGCCTAAATATAATCAATTCATTTTCCTAATTTTAACTATGATCAAACGCTATGAGTTAACCCTGAAACAGGGCGCTGACCCAAAGCATGCCGGGGCTGATTGGTCGATACCAATGGTTTGGGCCGAAAGAAATGGCCATCGTGAAATTATTATTGTATTGAGATCGTACCTTTGAACCGAATGTTAAATAGATGAGTTGGATCTGTCCTAAATGTGAGCGGGAATTGCCCAGGCCCGAGCAAAGTCATTATTGCGCACGCGTTAGCCTGGATAGCTTATTCGAGGGGCGGCCGCCCGAATTGATGCTGGTATTTGATAAGTTGCTGGCTGAGGTTGCGGATTGGGATGGCGTACTGGTTGGTACCACACCTAACTGTATAGTTTTTACCCGGCGACTAACCTTCCTGGTGATCCGGCCGATGAAGAAAGAGCTAGATCTGAAATTCTATTCCAAAGTTGCGCATCCGGAAAAACCGGTGCTCAAAAGTGTGACTTCGGGTAATAAATTCGAAAACCATATCAGGATTGCGCTGCTGGATGATCTGCGACCGGCTTTGTTTCGATACCTGCGGGAATCCTACGAATTATTAGCATAAAATAATGTAACACAATTCTGCTGAACTTGATGGTTGTTTTAACAGCATTAAGGAAGCAGCGCAAATTCCACCAAATAAATTAGTGGTCTATGAAAAAAACAATGCCTTTCGACTTCCTGTTGGATTATTTACCAGCAAACGTGATCATCAAACCCGCCGTTGGTATGTATTATATTTACTGGGAGAAAAAGATCGTATTGATACTGCGCAGGCTCAGTAAAAATAGCAGGTACAACGGTTTGTGGGTAGCAACCAGCCGGGAAGATCATGCCAGTCTTAAAGCAACCATACCGGCACTTGCCAATTTTGTGTTTGATGAAGGGGAGGCCTTTGATTCGGCCTGGCTACTGCTTAGCGACGAGCATGATGACTTTGAAACCGCGGCGATAAACATCTGCGAACTCATTTCGCACAGGGATAAAAGGATTGGGAAAGTAACACCGAAGAGCCGGTCCCTCTAACTATCTTCAGCTACGCTTTTATCTAACAGCTATTAGTATATGGTGTTCGCTTTGGTGTGGAAAGAATAGAAGATGGATTTAACGGAAACCCAGCAACAATAACTTAAGTTTAATATTTCTGCTTTTGCCGGAATCGTTAGTATTACGTAGTCGCAACTGTAGGCAAGTATTTATATCACCACTCTGAAAGTGAGATTTACACGGGGCTTCATTGGTTTAATAGATTTAGCGATCCGGTGTTCCCAATGTTCCTGTAACCCCGCTTTCATTAACAGAAATGAGCCGTGCTCTAACCTGACTGAGTACCTTTCGCTATGATCAGCTTTGCTGCGAATATCAAAGCTGCGCACCTGCCCAAAACTGACTGAGGCGATTACCGGGTGTTTGCCGAGAATACTTTCCTTATCGCTATGCCAGGTTACTGAATCATTCCCGTCGCGGTAGTAATTCAATAACACGCTATTGAATATAACTCCCGAAAGCGGCTCCACGATTGCTTTAATTTTTAATAGTTCTGGTGTCCATGGAATAGGGTTGGATATTCGGCCGGGATGGGAGTAGTCTGTACCGAGATCGCCGTACCATGAGGTCAGCCGTGGTGTAACTACCTCTTTATCGTACATTTTTTGTACGGTTTGTTTCCAGGGGGCTTCTGCAATAAACTTTTGTAGAAAGTGATCACTTACCGTACTGTTAAATAAGCCCGGTAAATATTCCAGTAACTCTATTGGCAAACCTTTGCTCTGACCCGCATCCGGAAAGAAACATAATTGCTCCATTGCTAAAGGTTTAAACTTTTTAACAATTGATCCATTTCTTTTTGATTACCGCTGATTTTTCCTGCAATATCTTCCTGTTCATAAACATTCAAAACTCCGCCGTCATAAACCCAGTTGTTTTCCCGGTCAAATAAGATCCGGCCCAGATAAACTTCCTGCAATAGATCGTAAAGGTGGTAAGCATCATCCTCAACAGGTACTATGCGCACCCAGCGGTCTTTGTCTGTTTTTATCTTTTCCGGCCTCTCCCTGAATAGCTTACTTCTCATTAAAACAAAATTGGAAAAAAAAATCCAGAAAAGCTTAATAAATGCTAAATATTTTAGTATTTATTAAGTGTCAAAATTATCGTAATAAGGCCCGCTAAAAGAGTATATTTCAACGACTCCGACAGGATGCACGAAAGGGGAGGCAAATATGGTCAGGTAACTGGAAACGCCTTAACGAAACCTGAATTGAGCAAGCGAATAATTATCTTAAAATTGATTGTAATAACCGAATAAGGAAGCGACAACTTTGCGGTTGCATTGCATATCTTTATTTACAAAACATCTAAATATATTATTTTTCAAAATGCAGCACCGGGAATTTGAACCTCCTGAAGAGTTAAGGGATACAATAAAGTGCTTTTGGTACAACCAGGGAGATTTTGGCGAACAACTATCCGGCTTCGAAGTACAACCTGATGGGTATGCTGAGATTATTTTTTATTTCGGCGATATTTTTAATAGCTCATACCATGGGGGCTTGCAACCATTACCGTCACCCTTTATGATGGGACTGCTTGATCAGCCCGTAGTTTTTTACACAACGAAACGTTTAGAGATCATTGGCATCAGGTGCTTCCCATGGACGGTATTTGATTTGCTCGGGCTGCCGTCCGGTAAAGATGGGGTACGCATATTTGAACATCCTATCGCCCGGCTTCAATCTAACTTAAACAAATGGATTGAGACTGGCCAAATAGAAGAGGCGCTTGCGGAGTTAAAACGGTATTTCCTGGATACGAGATCGCATATTGCGCCCGGCAATATGTTATCCAAGGCTGGTGTTGCTATGCTGGAAGCAAACGGCGCCATGCCGGTGAGCCAGGTAGCGGCAGCGGCCCACGCTACAGTCCGTACACTGGAACGGAACTTTAAGCAATCTTCCGGCTATACCGTCAAAGATGTGTCGGGTTTGATCCGCTTTGAGCAGGTTCGAAACCGGTTATGGCATTATCCCGATACAAACCTTACCGGTTTGGCTCATGAGTTGGGCTATGCTGATCAATCACACCTGAGCAGGGAATTTAAACGTTACAGCGGCAGTACGCCGGCGGCATTTGCACGAAAAGCAAAGAAAAGGAAACAGGTTGTAAGCACTGATTTTGTCGCATTTGTACAAGCCTGACACGGTTGCATTCCGGAATTTTGTGTTTCAATCAATGTATATGAAACCAATAATCGAAAGCAATAAAACCTTACAAAATCATACTATTTATGACGTGATCATTTCCGGAGCGGGGCCTGTAGGTCTGTTCCTCGCCTGCGAACTGGCCCTGGCCAAATGTTCGGTCCTGATACTGGAAAAGGCAGAAGATCCTCATTCTCCGTTGAAACGAATGCCCTTCGGGATCAGGGGGCTCTCAGCGCCCACTATTGAAGCGCTTTACCGTCGAGGATTGCTAAATGAACTCGAAATCCATAAACATATTAAAAATCCCCATCAAAACGCCAAACAAGGAGCCCAGCGGCAGGTGGGGCACTTCGCCGGTATTCCGTTTCTTGAAGGCAATGTTGATACCTTACAATGGAAGTGTCGCCTGCTAAGTTCTACCGAAACCAGCTTAATTTCTGAAATGGAAGAGATTGAAACGGTACTGATCCGCCGTGCAGAATCCCTTGGTGTCAAGATCAGGCGCGGGTTTGCTATCACCGGCTTTCATCAAACGGTGGATGGTGTAACTGTTCAGTGTGGCCAGCAATCTTTTCAAAGTAAATGGCTTGTTGGCTGTGATGGGAGCCGTAGTGTGGTGCGCAAGGCAGGTGGTTTTGAATTTGCCGGCACCGAGCCGGAATTTACCGGTTACTCTGTCCGGGCAGATATTGGTGATCCTGAAAAGCTTAAACCCGGCCGGAATGTTACATCAAGAGGTATGTATATGCAATCGCAGCCGGGTTACCTGGCCATACAGGATTTTGACGGCGGGGCATTTCACGGCTCTGGCGAATCAATTACGCGTGAACATGTGCAGGAGGTACTGCGCCGCATCTCGGATACCGATGTTACTATCAGCGCCCTGCATATTGCAACCACCTGGACTGACCGGGCACGACAGGCCACAGCTTACCGTAACGAACGGGTACTTTTAGCGGGCGATGCCGCTCATATTCATGCGCCGCTGGGAGGACAGGGACTTAATCTTGGACTGGGCGATGCCATGAACCTGGGCTGGAAGCTGGCCGCAACTATTCAAAATAAAGCTCCTGAAGGTTTGCTGGAAAGTTATTATAGCGAACGATACGCTATTGGGGCACAGGTTTTAGATTGGTCTCGCGCGCAGGTTGCTATCATGAAACCCGACCCGGATGCCCGGGCGCTGTATGAAATTTTACGCGACCTTATGAATACCCGCGATGGCGCCACCTATATTGCAGGAAGGGTATGGGGTGTTAATACCCATTATGATCTCGGTGGCAGTCACCCTTTAACAGGGCACAGCGTTCCCAACTTTGAGTTGGAAGATGGTTCAACGATTGGTGATTTAATGCATGATAGCTTGGGAATACTGCTTGACTTTGATACGAATACTTCACTTCAAACTTTGGTTGGGGAATTAGGCTACCGTGTAAAGTATGTTTCAGGCAGGGCGAAGGAACAATTAGGCTTGAGCGCCGTGCTGATTCGTCCTGACGGGATCATTGCCTGGGCTTCGGACAATAATCAGGATTCTAATGAACTCCAAAAGGCAGTCGCTCGCTGGTTTGTTTGAATTAAAAGATTTGCATAAAAAACGTTGAAGGGTAGGGAGTGGATTTTATCTGAGAGGTGCAGATGTGACTGTATTTAAAGATGAATTGTTACTGAGGGAGCATTTAACTAAAGGTTGGAGAGAATGGATATTTCTATCTAACCTTTTGTTGATTTTCAATCTTGAAGATCACGGTTACTATTACTCCTGAATCGTTTTTTATCATAAAACTGCCGCCCAGTTGCTTGCTTAAGGCTTTCATCATTTCCATACCCAATGACGATGTTTCGGCTATGTTGAAATCGGGCGGGAGCCCCTTTCCGTTGTCTTTAATGTTTAGTGTTATAGTTTCCGGGGCCGACAACTGAGCTTCAATAAGGATCTCCCCGCCATCTTTATCAAAAGCATATTTAATGGAATTGGTGATCGCTTCGTTTAGTATCAGGCCCATAGGCACCGCCTGGGATATATCAAGATTTACCTGGTCTGACTCTTCTTTAAATTTAATTTTGCGATGGCTGCAATCATAACAGGTATAAAGATACCTTACCATATCGTTAATGTAATCGGCCATGACAATAGTGGCTACGTTACTTTTGCTGTAAAGCTTTTGATGGATAATGGAGATGGCCTGTACCCTGTTTTGACTGTCCCTTATCGCATCCCTGGCATCGGTGTTTTGCAGATAGGCTGATTGTGTATAAAGCAAGCTCATCACGATCTGGAGGTTGTTTTTAACCCGGTGATGAACTTCCCTAAGCAGCCATTCCTTTTCGGTGATCAGGTCCTGCTGTTTGTTTAACAAGCCGTCCTTATCCTGTAATAACTTCTCTTTTTCATTCAATAGCGAAAAAAGTGAATTATTCTGTGCGTTAATTTCTTCCTGTTTGGCCTTCAGTTTAAAATTGCTGCGCTGTTTACTACAGTAGGCAAAATATAACAACCCAGCCAGTATAAACCCGATAAGTACGCCGGCAAAGGTGATGTTTCTCTGCTGATGGATTTTTTCGAGGTTGTTTTTTTGTATGGTTGATTGATTATTCAGTTCCTGGATCTTTTTATCCTTTTGTACAGATAGGTACTTTGTTTCAAGCTCACTGATCTGCTTGCCTGTTGCAATATTGGTTAGGGAATCTTTTATGATTTTTATCCGCTGAAAGCCCCTTAGTGCAGAGAACATATCTCCTCTGGCTGAGTCAACTTTAAAACGATGCTGGTAAATTGTCATTTTCGAAAGCACGGACATCCTGGCGATAGGTAAAGCTTCCAGCATTTTCAGTTCATCGGCAAGCTTTAGCCATTGTTTGGTGAGCAGGTAATGTTTTGGCAATGGGTCATACGAGGCAATGAAATTATCCATGGCGTAATAATTTGTTTTTATTTGCTCCGGCACTTCATTGGCTATCTGCCGAAAGGCCTGCTTAAACCGGGGAATCATTTTTTCAGCACCGGAGCTGTTTCCCATATGGTTATATAGTTTCAGCTCTGCCGAGAGGAACATACCTTCTTCGATAACAGTTTTTTGGGGATATTTTTGAAAACTTTTCTTAAGGTAAACAAACGCCGTTTGGTACTTTTTTAAATTAATATAGCAGGTAAGTATCTCGTGAACGCCAAGATTATACATTTCATGGTCATTCCGTTTAACTGCAATGTCCACGCATTTTTGATGATAAATAAGTGCCTGGTCAAATTGGCGTTTATTATAGTAAGCTACTCCTAAAGTAAAGTAAAAGTATTCGCCCCAATAGATGTCGTGCTTGGGGGCGGCCTCATAGCTGTTTACGCAATTAATTCTGGCCAGTAATTCCTTGGGCATATCGCCTTTTCGGTAATAAGTGTCGGCCAGGCGGTAATAGGCCTCTGCAAGGCGAGTGCTTTTTAAAAGCTCATATTGTTTAATTACAGAAATGAAGCTTTGTTCGGCGTTATCAAATTGATTTGCGTTCTGTTGGGCAAATGCAATTTTAAATAGTTCGTCAGCTGCAAGGGTTTTAAACCCATTTTTCGAATAAATTTCATAGGCTTTAGTGTACCCATTTAATTTTGCACCAATATTTACAGTATCATAAACGGTTACACTACTTCCATAACTATCCCGGGCGACGGCTTCTTTTAAGGGTTCATGTAGGGTGTGGTAATGCTCCGCTACCTGCGTAAAAAGATGGTACGCCGTACCTAAATCGTTTTTTTTTGCGGCAAGTTCGCCCTTTATTAACAAGGCACGGTACTTATGATCTGTGGCTTGAATAACCTTATTTAATGTTGCTGCTGTTTCGAGGTAAAAGGAGGCACTGTCCAGGTCTTTTTGAATTGAACCAGGCTTATGCAAGTAATGGCTGGCTAATTGAAGCTGAATATTTATCCTGTTAGTATCCCGGCCGGCCTTTTGCAGTTTCAGATATAGGGCAGCCGGGCTTTGTGCAATGACAATAGAAGCATAACACGAAAAAAAAATATAGCCGGCAAGCTTCCTGATCATGGTTTATAATTTAACTGATTTTGTTTAACGTGTAATTGCTGTCTTAAAAGTTTGTACTTTAATAAGTTATATAAACGACTAAGATTGTGCCGTCGATTTAAATGATTGTTATTCAGTTGATTGTCATTTTTGAAAAATATCTTGGGGACGATATTTCGGACGGAAAATATTGCTTGCGCCGATATTTAGTCGGCAAGCAAAATGTGCCATAAGCAGCTGCAAACAGCACTTCAGAAATAGCTTTTGTTGAGTAGGGGCTATTCCTCGAAAAAAGATTATGATTTATTAACGAATTGAGCTAATTATGGGTTTATTTAATCCCCAGCTTTTTCATTTTCGAATGGAGCGTAGTTGGAGGTAACCCCATTACCTCAGCAGCACCGCCGGAGCCTCTTATCCGGCCATTACAATTTTTAAGTACATTGATGATGTAATCTCTTTCATTTTCATCAATGGTTTTCATTCTTGCACCAGCGGTAGGCTCGGGACTGGTTTTGTTGGATGCATGCTTTGGCAGCGCTACTTCTTCGATGACCGTTCCTTTGGATAAGAGTATTGACCGCTCAATGAAATGTTCAAGTTCCCTGACATTTCCCGGCCACGGGTAATCGAGCATTTGAGCCAGAACTTCCGGCGATATACCATTGATTGATTTCTTGTATTTTTTTGAATAGTATGAAATAAAATGATTGGCGAGGGCGGGAATATCGTCAATTCTTTCCTTTAAAGAGGGGATCAGGATCGGGAATACAAAAAGGCGGTAGTATAGGTCTAAACGAAAACGCCCTTCTTCCATTTCTTTTTCCAGGTCGCGGTTGGTGGCTGCTATGATCCTGACATCTATTTTAATAGGCCCCTTACCACCCAGGCGTTCTATTTCCTGTTCCTGCAATACACGGAGCAGTTTAACCTGTAAGTCTATCGGAAGTTCGCCTATTTCGTCGAGGAAAATAGTACCGCCGTTGGCCATTTCAAATTTACCGATCCTTTTTTCTAACGCGCCGGTATATGCGCCCTTCTCGTGCCCGAACAATTCTGACTCGATCAGGTTAGCCGGGAGCGAGGCACAATTTACTACAACAAGCGGTTTATTTACCCTGCCGGATAACGCATGAATGCTTTTAGCTACCCGTTCTTTACCCGTGCCGCTTTCACCCAGTATGAGTACTGAGGTATCCAGGGGAGATATTGTAGCGATATGATCCAGTACCGTTAGCATCGGGCGGCTTTGCCCAACAATGCCGTCAAAATTTCGGGCCTTTTCTTTGGATTGTGCAGGGGAAGGGCTGTTTGCTGGGAACAGGTTAGATGGGCTGTTGATAATATTATCCCGCTGGTCGGCTTCGAGCACACTGCTTAAAGGGTTAAGCAGGCGACTTAATAACGCGATATGCTGTTGAGAATAAGTATTGCCTTTACGATTATAAAACTCATACCTTACAAGTTCTGAATTACCGGGTAAAGCCGGAAAAAACAATGACGATTCAAAATCATAAGTATCGGCAATGATTTTACTTAACGGGTTTTGATTACACAGGTTATCAAATTCTTCATCGTTAAAGCATTTTGCTTTGCTTACAATTGGCAATGATTCGTAAATGTTTTTCAGTCTGCCCCGGTCTGTGCCGGTAACATTCATAAACTCCTGTTCACCTAATACCTGGTATTCGTTAAAACCTATCCTCAAAAAGCCAATGCTGGTCGCTGTTGCGTTGCCAGCCTTTCTGATTATAAAATTCAGGTAATCAAACGGTACATGCATTTGCAGGTTATCCGCAACCTGTTGCAGTTTTTGCGTTATGCCACCATCATGATTACGGATCTCCTTTAATTTTTGGTTAAGCTCCATTTCCTGCTGGCGGCGCGATTCGAGGCTGTTTTGATGGCGGTAGAAAGCAACATCCAATGTGGTAAGCAGGTCATCCTCACGAAATGGTTTAACAATAAAACCGAATGGCATGGTAGATTTTGCTTCTTCCAGCAAAGTTCCCTGGAAATTTGCGGTGAGGTACACAAAAGCCATGTTACGCTCTGTAAGCTTCCGGGCCAGGTCGATGCCGTTTAATACACCTTTAAGGTGAATATCGAGCAAAACAAGATCGGGCTTTTGCTCATCGATTGAAGCCATTGCTTCGTTAACCGACTCAGATATGCCGGTTACTTTATATCCTGCAGCGGTTAAAATTAATTTTAAATGATGGCCTACAAGCGATTCGTCTTCAACGATCAATATTTTTTTCATCGACATATTTTACAAAAATAAAGCTATTCCAGAATGTCCGGCATCCTAACGAAACATCGGTGTTAAAAGCTGAAAATTCAATTAATAAGTTATTGGCTAAGCAGTATTAAAAAACAATATATGTGCCGTGTATGAAATATCTGTCGGCAATTTCTATCAATTTCAGCACTCTGTCAAATTTGCTTTGAAAACCAGCGCTTTTTTAATCGTCCCCCGGGTTTTGACGGAACCAGCCCAGGCATTTGTCGTCGAATTTAACCTTAAGCCGACGAAATATAATTTTCGGAAAAACGAAAGCGCCGAAATATCGTCGGCTATTTACTCAAACCCCTCATTTTGGCCTCTTATAAGAGTGGCATAAAATTCGACGTATTGAGATCAATATCTCCCTAAACGAATTTGAAATGGTCACTGAAAAAATAGCATCAAATCCGGAAGCCGAAATACAGCCCGGATCGAAACCAGTTTTACATTATGGCTTAGCTAAAGGTATCCTGATCGGCCCCGGAATAAATCCGGAAGCAGAAAGCCATCCGCAGAAACCTGTTTATAATCATCAATACCCCGGCATTATTGGTAATTGTTTTGAGATGAAAAAGGTATACCGGCTAATGTCAATGGTGGCGCCTACCAATTCAACGGTTTTATTGCTTGGCGAAACAGGTACAGGCAAAGAAGTAATTGCCCGCGGTATTCATCAGTCATCTGCCAGGAAAAATAAACAGATGGTTACTGTAAACTGTGCGGCACTTCCTCCCAATCTTATCGAAAGCGAGCTTTTTGGGCATGAAAGAGGGGCATTTACGGGCGCAGTTGACCGCAGGATAGGTAAATTTGAAATGGCCAACGGAGGGACTATTTTTCTTGACGAAATAGGTGAGCTGCCGCCAGAATTGCAGGTGAAATTATTACGTGTAATTCAGGAGCGTGAATTTGAAAGGGTAGGCGGAAAAACCACTATCCGGGTAGATGCCAGGATCATTGCAGCCACCAACCGCAACCTGGAGGCTGAAGTTGATGCACACCGTTTCAGGGCCGATCTATATTACCGTCTTAATGTTTTTCCGATCTGCTTACCCCCGTTAAGGGACAGGCTGGATGACATTGCCGAACTGGCGAATTTTTTTCTTTGCCGTTACTGTAAGATAACCGGAAAAAAGATAACTTTCATATCTAATAAAGTTATACAACAATTAAAAAGCTATACATGGCCGGGAAATGTCAGGCAACTGGAACACCTTATTGAAAGAAGTATCCTCCTGGCTGATGATCATGTATTAAGGCAAATATATCTACCAAACGATATCAACAGAAACATCAACGACCAGGAGGCTTTTCAAAACAAAACGCTCATTGATGTTGAAAGGAATCATATTGTAGCAGTATTAAAAAGGTGCAGCGGCAAGATTGCCGGAGACGGTGGCGCAGCTGAGTGGCTGGGCGTTCCTTCAACTACCCTGCACGCAAAAATTAAAAAACTTAATATTGTTAAGCAGGATTATTTTCCTAAAAAAGGATAAGATTAGTTTAGCACAATTCTTTAAATACACAGAATTTACGCCGGCTTCTATTGGGGGGGCATGAAATTCGCAATACTGCTATCCAGGCATCGCTGTTGACAATCCCACTTTCAAAAGCGATGCCTGGTTTTATTATTTACTTAAGGCTTCAAGATAAAACTTACAATGGCACTTATTTCATTTCATTAAAAATATCTATTTTTAAATCCGAACGTCTGTTCTGGCATAACCTATGTCCAATTAGTAAAGTAAATTTTCATGAAACGCTCACTGATACGACATTGTGTTTTAGCCATTTTTCATTATCTCGTATATTGTCAACTATCACTATCGGCTTACGCTCAGGATCTTAAAACTTTAAAAACAGACCTGAACAAAACCGGACGGGATACCGGGAGGGTGGTAGCACTTATCAAACTGGGGCAATATTTTAGGAATAAACCAGCCTCCGATGCCTTAAGCTTTGATTCTGCACAACATTATTTTAATTCGGCAATAGCCCTGAGCCAATCAATAAGATCTGCTGATTTTCAATACCGGGCGCTATCGGAAAAAGCAATCACATATCTTTTACAATCTGATTTTAAACTTGCCGATTCATTATTTAACCAGGTTACAGGTTATTACAGTAAAAACGGCGATTATACCAAAGAAGCCGAATACTGGACTACGTACGGTAATAATTTAAGATATGATAACCCGCGTGTATTAGCTACCCGGACAAAATGCTTTACTAAAGCCTATGAGCTTTATCGCAAAGGGACCGACAGGCTAAAAATTGCCGACGCGCTTGGGAAAATAGCGGATGCCGATTTGAACGAAGGGCGGTATGACAAGGCCGAACGTGAGTTACTGATGGTTTTACAGGAATACAAAGCCCTTAAATTTCCGAGGATCTATTACGGGTATTATATGTTGGCTGAAGTGTATTCGCGAAGGGACCAGTATCAAAAAGAGTTGCTTACAAGGATAGAATGTATGAATGCCTGCGATGCCGATCTGCACCGGAGCGATGGTGATGCGGCCTTTTTTTCCATCTTATTAGCACTATCTTACCAGGAAAACCACAAGGACGCGCAGGCTATCCCGTACTTTAAAAATGGTGCTGATTTAGCCGTTAAGATCAATGAGCAGGATTTTTATTATAAATCTATAGATGGCATTATCAATAGTTTTATAAACCTGAAAAAGTATAGCGCCGCGCTCGCTTATTTAAATAATACGCCTAATAAGTTTCCTGAGCAAACAATTGAAAATAAGAGCAGGTACGTAGCACGCAAAATGCAGTTATACAATTTTCTTGGCCGCAATAAAGAAGCAGCAGGCCTGGTGCCTGCATTTAAGCAAGTGTTTGACAAATTATATCGTACACTCGATAATGATCCGTCGTTTTATATAGTTGATAAATTTGTAAAGAATTACGATCCGCTTCCGCAACATTACATCCATACAAAACAGTGGGATAAGTTATTGGCAGAGTTAAAGTTTCTGCAAAGTTTGCCGTTAAAAAGGATTTCGCCATCGTCACGTATTATTCTTTATGGGTATAAGTTTAAGATTGATTCGGCAGGAGGGAGTTTCGCCATTGCGTTAAAAGAGTTTCAGCTAATAAGGCGCATGCAGGATTCACTTAACAATGCTGCCACTGTCAAACAAATCAACGAGTTAGAGGCCAACTATAATTCAATTAAAAAGGACCGCACAATACAGGTACTCAGCAACGATGCCCTGACGCAAAAAGCCAGGCTGGAAAAAGTTAACGAGCAAAAAAATATCACCTTTGCCGGTGTTCTCATTTCGGTTGTATTTGCGGTTGTTATATATGTAGCATATCGGGCCAAGCAACGTAGCAATACCCGCTTGCAAATAAAACAAGAGGAAATTAACCGGCAAAATCACAAGTTATCTGCTTTACTCAATGAAAAGGAAAAATTGCTGGAGGATAAAGATGGCCTGCTGAAAAGGCAGGAAGATCTATTGACTGAGAAAGAGTGGCTGGTTAGAGAGGTGCATCACCGGGTTAAAAATAACCTGCAGATCGTGATGAGCTTATTGTATACACAATCGGCATATCTGCAAAATACCGATGCGATAGAAGCCATAAAGGATAGCCAAAACCGGGTACAGGCAATCTCAATCATTCATCAAAAGCTTTACAGCAAAAGTAATGTGGCTACCATTGTTATGGCCGATTATATTAACGACCTGGTAAGGTATCTTTATACCTGTTATGATTGTAACCGCCTCAAAATAAAATTCCGAGAAGAATTGGATCAGGTGAACCTCGATATATCCCAGGCGGTACCTATGGGTTTAATATTAAATGAGGCCATAACCAATTGTATCAAATATGCCTTTGATAAAGAAGGCGGAGAGATTCATGTCAAAGCTCGTTTGTCGGCCCCTGAAACTATTGTTTTAACCATTGCAGATAACGGCAGGGGACTGCCTTCTGATTTTAATTTATCCGAAGCGTCGTCATTAGGAATGGAGATGATGAAAGCCCTTAGCAAACAATTGGGGGGCAATTTTGAGATAAAGAATGATGAGGGCGTTGTTGTTGCGGTAAAGTTTAAAATTGAAAATACTTCCGGAAAAATACCGGGCCGGCGATTGTAATTATCGTTGGCTTTTATCGATATCTTTTGTCGTACCTGTTTACAGCAAAACACATTGGACCCTCTCGGGGTCAACCCCTGGACCAGTTTTAGCATTCATATGTAGTTTAATTTTGCTTAACAAACTCAATGGATGAGTTTGGGTATAATTATTCTATCATGAAAAAATTAAGTTTAACCTTATTGGCGTTCTGTGCAGCTTTAGGAGTTAGTGCCCAGGCAAAAAAGGACCCAAAATGTGCAAATGTAAATGTTACGCAGTACGAGCCCGAAGTAATCTTTAAAAAGATCATTACCACTCCCGAAATTAAGGGGCAGGAAGTTAAAATGGTGATCGTAAAATTTGCGCCAGGCGAAGTATCAGGCGCTCACAGGCATCCTATCCCAACCATTGCATATGTGTTACAGGGAAACATCTCATCAACTTTTAATGGCAAAACCCACATATACAAACAGGGAGAGGCATTTTGGGAAGACCCGAACGGATTGCATGCCGAAAGCAAAAATATGAGCAAAACCCAGGAAGCTAAGCTGTTGGTATACTTTATCGGTCCTAAAGAATTACCATTTATAACCGCTGCAAAATAACAGGCAATTGATTTGCGGTTGCCATTGATCATTTTCTCAGACAATTACATCTAAAATTTATGAAGGTTTACGGATTGACTACCTGCCGGCGAACACAAAATGCACTGGCCTGGTTCAAAGCCCACGAGGTGAATTTTGAGTTTCACAATTTCAAAAAGGAAGGTATATCGTCAGAGAAACTCCAGGCCTGGGATGCAAAATTGGGGTATGATACATTCCTCAATAAAAAGAGCCTTACCTGGAAGAGACTACCCCTCGAGGTTAGGGAATCGGTAAAAAGCAGGGATTATGCTTTATCACTGCTTTTAGAGGAACCTCGCATTATTAAACCCCCTGTAATTGAAGATGGAAACTTTCTGTTTTTTGGCTTTGATGAAAAGGTTTACGAAAGTCATTTTTTGAATGATCTGGTGTTGCCAGCGGCAGTTTAGTAAAGAGACCTCTTGAACACTTCTTAAACTATGATGTTTGGTGATTAAGGAACCCCACTCCATATCGTGTGTTTGCGTAAACTTCCACGAAATATGGAGTGAAATAGAAGCTTAATTTAATTAAATAGTTGATTTTTAGCTGTTTAATGTGTGGTATGAGGTTTGCAAACCTACATCATATAAAAAGCACTTTAAACCGGCCATAGCTAACGGCCATTAAAAAAACACAAATTATGAAAATAGTAGTAATCGGCGGAAGCGGGCTAATAGGCTCACAGCTTGTAAACAAACTTACCCTGCTTGGCCATGAAGTTATAGCGGCATCGCCAGCCACTGGTGTAAATACCATTACGGGTGAAGGACTTGCTGAAGTTCTGGAAGGAACGGATGTTGTGGTAGATGTAGCAAACTCTCCTTCATTTGAAGATAACGCAGTGATGGAGTTTTTTAAAACATCAGGTAAAAACCTGCTTACTGCAGAAATTGCCGCGGGTGTAAAGCATCATATCGCCTTATCAGTTGTTGGAACCAGTCGTTTGCAGGAAAGCGGGTATTTCCGCGCAAAACAGGCGCAGGAAGATTTGATCAAGGCATCTGGCGTTCCTTACACGATTGTGCATTCAACCCAGTTTTTTGAATTTTTAGGAGGGATAGCAAACGCAGCAACTGAGGGTGAATCGGTTCGTCTGTCACCTGCCCATATTCAACCAATAGCGTCGGCCGATGTGGCTACTGCTGTTGCTGAGGTTACTTTGAACCCGCCGGTAAATAGCACAGTAGAGATAGCTGGCCCTGATAGGATCAGTCTTTCGGACCTTGTTCAGAAATATTTAGATAAAAATAATGATCCGAGGAAAGTGGTTGCAGATGCCAGCGCACGTTATTACGGTGCTGAATTAAACGACCAGATGCTGGTTCCGGGCAAGGATGCTAAAATTTTCAACATCAATTTTGAAAACTGGTATGTAAACCAACCTAAAAAGGTATAATCAACCATCCAGATATTTGAGGTTTGCAAGCACCCGTCGTAATTAAATCGGCGGGTGCTTGTTTTTTATAGCTAGGGTTTCAATAGGTGGGTTTTTAATTAATAAAAATCCAATTCGCTGTCTATTTCCCCCTTGTTATGCATCCGCTTAATATAGTGATACTTCGTGCTAACGCACTATATATGGAGTGAGATGATGGGTGTTGTTTTTATAAATTAATGAAAATCAATTATTTATATAATGGCATGTGTGTTGCAAAGGTAGTAAGGTGGCGGTGCAATAATGTAAGTGTAAAAACGCATTTATCCTGGTAACCGTCACCCGGCAATAAATAACTTTTAATCAAAAAAATAACAATGCTTCCTTACCACAGCCTGATCGTTATTGATAAAGAAAATCAGCTTCCTGTTTACAGGCAAATTACCAATCGCCTGATCGGCCTGATACGGGAGGGGCTCATCCCGCCCGGAACATTTTTCCCCGGCACACGGCAAATGGCCGGATTTATCACCGTTAACCGCAAAACGATTATCAATGCCTACGAAGAGTTGATGACAGAAGATTGGATAGAGCCGGTGGACAGAAAAGGGTATAGGGTAGCCCCGGAGCTGCCCGTAATTAAGCCAAGGTCGTTCCAACCTGCAAATCCTTTTTCCTCTCCTGCGATAATGAAGTCAGAAGGTTTGGCTATTGAACGTGGGCCGCGGCCAGAATACCGGGATCCCAAAAGTTCGGATATAGTTGTTAATGACGGCTTTCCCGATCCTGAGCTTGCACCTTTTAAAGAGATAAGCAAAATTTACCGGGATAAAGCCATCGGCTCAAGAATAAAACAGCTGATGTGCTTAAGGGATCAAGGCGGCCTTCCGCTGCTAAAAGACGCAACAGCACTTTTTTTAAATGAAACCAGGGGCTTAAATATTAAAAAGCATGACCTGGTAATTACCAGGGGCGCGCAGATGGCTATCTATATAGCTGCAACGGTATTGCTCTCTCCCGGAGACCAGGTGGTTGTAACAGAACCCAATTATCTTTACGCCAGCGAAATTATCAAAAATACAGGTGCCCATATCACTAAAATAGGAATTGATGAAGAAGGGCCGGATATGGATCAGCTGGAACGGGTGCTGAAAAGCTCCCGGATCAGAATGCTTTATATTGTTCCTCACCTGCACCATCCTACAACCATTACCATGTCGGCCCTAAGGCGGCAAAAGCTGCTTAAATTAATTGAGCAGTATGGATTTTATGTTATTGAAGATGATTATGGCTACGATTTTCATTACACCAACAATCCCATACTTCCCTTGGCCAGTTCACCTCACCAGGGTAAGATAATTTACATAGGTTCATTTACCAAATTGCTTGCTCCTTCAATCAGGGTAGGGTACCTGATAGCATCGCCCGATATTGTGAAAAAGGCAACAGCGCTAAAGCGTTTAATTGATTTAAGAGGCGATGCTTTTATAGAGTTTATGCTGGCTCAAATGATCATTAACGGCGACCTTGTACGGCACATTAACAGATCAAACAAACTATACGCGCGGCGTTGCGATTTTTTTTGCAACCTCCTTACCCAGAAACTGTCACATGCTGTAGAATTTACCAAACCACTTGGTGGCATGACTATATGGCTGAGGTTTAGGCCTCATTTTCCTATACACAAGGTCATTAATGATGCATCGCATGCAGGGCTTTGTTTGATCGGTATGTCGTTCAGCCATCCCGGAGATCCGAATGATAACGGGATCCGGTTTGGATTTGCCTCAATATCTGAAGAAGAAATAACCAAAGCAGTAGATATACTGGTCAGGGTAACCACCTGATCATTTGCAGTTTGATACCGGGAATTAAACAACGAAACTATGTGAACTGGAGCCAGCATTGGCCGATAACTACTCATTTGGTCACTTTTTGGCTTTTCCCGCTTCAATAATTTAATAAATAAAACATCTTAATATGAATAATCCAACTCAACGTGAACTCGCGGTTAAAGCAGTAGAAAGCAGGGAGGAACTCATTTATTTACTCTCCAGGGCATCTGAACTGGAGCATGGCCTGGCCTGCGTCTACCTTTATGCAGCCTATTCATTAAAGTCAAGTCTTGATGAAGGCGGAATGACAGAAGAGCAGCTTACGATGGTGAAAACCTGGAAGAGAAAACTGGCGATGGTAGCCGTTGAAGAAATGCTGCACCTTGCCCAGGTAAATAATATGCTTACAGCCATAGGCGGCGCGCCAAATTTCAAAAGGGCGAATTTTCCCTTACCTGTTTCGGCTTTTCCGTTTGGTATCAAATTAACACTGGAGCCTTTTTCACTTGCTACAATTGAACGTTTGGTAATATTTGAATTGCCGGAGGAGGGCGTACTGGAGCCTGAATTGCATGCCCAATATGATGAGCTTCGTAACAAAGTTGTCAAAGAGCAACAATTAGATCTGGCTGAGCTGAAGCCCCGGCAGTTTAAGGCCGAGCCGGAATTAATAGAGCGGTTTGGCAAGGAGGCTTTTAAGTTTCAGGAACCCTATGAAATAGATTTTACTACTGTAGGCGAGTTTTACCACAAGGTTGCCTCTGGTTTTAAATGTATCCCTGAAGATGTATTATTCATCGGGCCGAAAGAAGCACAGGCAAATGCCCGTTATGTTGATCTAAGCGGAAAATTGATCTCTGTGGTAAACAGGGAGTCGGCTTTGAACGCAATTGAAATGATTGTTGAGCAGGGCGAAGCCCCCACCCAGCAACATCCCGACTGCCATTTTCAGGTTTTTGATACGATAAGAAACCAGCTGATCAGTGAAAATGAGAAAGCTGCAACGAATAATACGGTCTTTGATCCGGTGCGGAAGATGGCCTCAAACCCAATGACCCGGTTTTATGATGACACTACCGGCGGTACATTGATCCTCGATGAAGATACCCATTGTGCGGCAGATATTTTTAACATGAGTTACGATACCATGCTTCAGATGCTGCTTCGGTTTTTTGCCCATACCGATGAGACAGAAGAAGAATTGGAAATGCTGTCACGTGCTACCCTGCGGATCATGACTACGGTGATCCGTCCTTTGGGTGAGGCACTTGCCAAAATGCCCCTGGGCGATCCTTTAAATATAGCCTTAACTGCAGGCCCCGGCTTTGGTTATAACAGGGATATAGCACTATTGCCCCATAAAGAGTCGGCATGGGTATTCTTTTGCGAGAGGCTTTTCAATCTTGCCAAGGAAGCCACAGAGCTGGCCGAACAAAAAACTACACCGGTTGAAGTTAAAGAAGCATCCGCTGCTTTACAGGCCCTTTCAGAGCTCTTTATAAAAAAAACGGCGCGGGCGCAAAAGGTGATCCCTAAAATAGAATTTGAAGAACCTGCAAATGCACCCAAGCCGGAAATTTTCCCTTCTTTAAACGGGCCATACCTGGTAAAGGGAGTGAGTAACCTGCTCAATTCAAAAGGAGAGCGATTACCGGCGGAGCCCCAAATGGCCTTGTGCAGGTGCGGCGGCTCGGCAAATAAACCGTTTTGCGACGGGACACATGCAAGAATAGGGTTTGACAGCAACAAACTGCCCGGAAGAACGCCCGACAGGCTGGACAAATACCCCGCTACTGATTACACTGTTTGCGATAACAGGGGCATATGCCAGCACTCCGGTTTTTGTACTGATCAACTGCCCGAGGTTTTCAGACTTGGTAAGGAGCCTTTTGTTGACCAAACTGCGGCCGATGGCCCGAGGGTCTATCAGCAAACAAAAAAATGCCCTTCAGGTGCCTTAAGTTTCAGCTTTGTTGATGCAAAGTTAAACAAGCCTGTGGTTAATGAACCCACAATTACGGTTTTCAAAAATGGCCCGTATCGTGTGAAAGGAAGTATCAAACTTGATGCTGAATTTCTGCAGGGGGCATCAACCGAACATTATACCCTATGCCGTTGCGGCGGCTCAAAAAATAAGCCCTTTTGTGATGGAACGCATTGGTATAACAATTTTGCCGACGACAAAAATTGAGACGCCAGGATTCTAAAAGTATTAAACAACAATAAATCAATAAACTAAAATATGCAAACCAACATTGGAATCAACGAAGCAGGAAGGAAAGCCGTTTCAGATCAATTAGCCAAATTATTGGCCGACGAATTTATATTGTATACCAAAACACGAAACGCCCACTGGAATGTTGAGGGAAGTGATTTTCATACTGTTCACGTTTTTTTCGAATCACAATATCAACAGCTGGAAGAAGTAGTGGATGGCGTGGCCGAGCGGATCCGTAAAATAGGTCATTATGCTCCTGCCACGTTAACGCAATTTCTGCAGCTTACCCATCTAACAGAAAAATTGGAAAATAGCAACAATAGCCAGGGGTATATCAAAGAGCTATTAGCCGATCATGAAAGTATTATCATGTTTTTGCGTGGCAATATTACTCCTTTTGCCGAAAAGTTTCAGGATATCGGCTCAAGCGATTACCTGACCCAGCTTTTGGAAACACACGAAGAAATGGCCTGGATGCTGCGTGCTCATTTAATAAAATAAGTGCAACGATACAGCTTGCCGGAGCATGCTATAGACATAAACTTAATAGTTTGATAGCGGGAAAATATCCCGCTATTTTTTTGCAATAAATTCTGGTTATTACCTGATACTGATAAATGTTCAGATAAAAATAAAGAGAATGGGAAAAATGTCCAGTAGTAGATTCCCTTTGTCCATTGATGTGGTTTGAAACCCAAAATACCTTTGTATCAAAAAAATAACTATGAAAACAAAACATTTAAACCAATCAAAATTCAAATTAAGTTCAGCCATGGGCCGAAAGTTCATTGCTGCATTTCTCGTTTTAAGCTGTTTGCTGATGACGCCGGTTTTATCCAATGCACAGGACAAAGCGGTAAAGAATATCGTGCTTGTGCACGGTGCCTTTGCAGATGGCTCGGGTTGGAGAGGCGTATTTGATATCCTTGTAAAAAAGGGCTATCATGTAACAGCCGTGCAGATCCCCCTTACTTCACTTAAGGATGATGTGAATGCTACTACCCGTATCCTTGATAAGCAAGATGGCCCGGTAATTTTAGTGGGGCATTCATGGGGCGGGGTTGTGATCACCGAAGCCGGTATGCACCCAAAAGTTGCCGGCCTTGTGTATGTAGCCGCATATCAGCCTGACAAGGGTGAAAATACATTGCGCTGGGCTACAACATTGCCTGTTGCACCCGAATATGGGATTTTGCCGCCGGATGATAAAGGCTTTGTTTATTATGACAAGGTTAAGTTTCATGCCGGTTTTGCAGCAGATTTAAGCCAGGCTGAAACCGACTTTATGTTTGCCTCACAGGAGCCTATTTTTGGTGGAAGCTTTGAAACCCCGGTTGCAGATGCCGCCTGGCGCACGAAACCAGCCTATGGTATTGTAGCAACCGAAGATAAAAGCATCAACCCGGATATTGAGCGCAATATGTACAAACGCTCAAATACACGCATTACCGAAATTAAAGGAAGTCACGTGGTTTTTATTTCTCATCCGGATGCGGTAGCGAAAGTTATTATTGCAGCTTCCGAAAAGAAATGATCCCGGAGGTATAATCTTTCTTAATAATCCCGACGTTACTGTTAAGTAATAAGTCTAAAGCCCCGGATAGCCTCCGGGGCTTTACTATTTACGCCGGGTATTGCTAAAAAATGCATAGCTGGATCCGGCCCCGCCGGAGAATTATTTTTTGATCTTAATGTCCAGTTCCGGAAAGTTGATTGTCAATGACCTGTAAATACCCGGAGTGATGCTGAAAGGATTTCAAAAATTGAGATCAGCACCGGGCAAAATAGATATTGAGAATTGTCATTAAATATAGCATAGGAGTTTAAGCTAACTACAAGTGTAGGGGAAAACGCGAAATGTTTCGCTGTTAGTTACAGGCAGATATTTGAATCTGTTACAAATTATTCTAAGATGATTGATATGGCCGGCCTGTCTTGTGGTGTGGCTGAGTCTGCTTTGGTACCCTGTTTACCTAATTTTTGCAAGATGGAAAAGCCCGGATTTTTAAAACTGATAAATGATTTCAAAGCTCATTCAATAGATGAAAAAAGCTTTCTTGAGATACTTAATAAAAAAAATGATTGCTATGAATATGAAAAGGAGGTTCTGCTTGCGCTGGGGAATGATATCACAAGGGTACGGTCAAAAACGGATCTCATTAAAGTGTTTTCCTCCAGACTTAAAGATCTTTTTTATTTTACCCATGCTGTTGTTTCCCTTATCGATCAGCGCAATCAAACCTATTATCCGTTTTTACTTGACAGGGACTCCTTACAGATTAAACACCGGGCCGAACTTTCATCATTACTTACTACCCGTTTTTTTATTGATGATCCGTTTATCAGGCAGGTAGAGGGCTCTGATGTACCGGTAGCATTTTTATTAGATGATATTATGGATAAACCAGGCGTTCCTGGTTTCATAAAGGTTAATTATGAATGTGGGATAAGAAAAGCGATAATAGCCCCTCTGAAAAGCAAAATGGAAACTATCGGTTACGTTTTTATTTATTCAGATAGGACAGATAGCTTCCCGGATAGTTTTAAGACAATTTTAAAGCGGATCAGCCCTCAGCTTTCAAGCGCGGTTTCCAATATCATGATAAATGAGGAAATTAAATTTAAGGAATGGGTTAATGAAGTTTTACTCAATTTAAGCAATAACCTGGTCTCAGTCCGGCACAGGAAGGATCTGTTGAAGGTCATTAACGCAGACCTTAAAAAGCTGGTGAATTTCACTCATAATGTGATCACTATTTTAGATGATACCGGCGAGAATTATAATGTGTACGTAACTGATCCTGATTCGCCAAGCCGGGAATTTCCAGGTTATACAGAAGCGGTTGATAAGCCAAATCCGGTTAGTGACGGGATTTACGATGTGGCAGCGCGTTCGGATAAACCGGTGGTGTTTGATATGACATCATTTGATTTGGACAAAATGCCGCTTTGGTTTAAACTCAACTATGCTGCCGGGGCCCGCGAAATGGCGGTTAATTTACTTCCGGGTAAATGGGGCCGTAAACTTAGTTTAGTATTATTTTCAAATAAAGCGGGCAGCTTTGATGAAGCCGCATTAAACATCATAGAACATATTTCCAGTCAGTTAGCTACCGCGACAAGCAATATCACTGCGAATGAGGAAATATTAAGCAAGGAAAAGGAAAAATCATTTCTACTTGAATTTAGCCATGATATTGCTGCTGTGCGAAGCAAACATGATTTGTGTTTAGCAGTTGAAACGGCCGTGAAAAAGTTGAGTTCGGTAAAGGGATATATCATCCGTCTTATAAATGACGACCAAACCACAACCAGCCCATACATTTATGATAGCGCATTTAAGGATGATCCTGAATTTATGCAAATGATCACCATGAAATTTGATATTAAGGATGGTTTGCAGGATAGAGTAATGAGTAGCACCGAACCTGTCCGGTTTATCACGGCAGATGAAATGAGGCGCGGCGCTGTTCCGCTATACGTTCGGTCGTGGAATAATATGGGCTTCAGAGAAATGATCGGGGTTCCTTTACGAACAGGTAATAAAAATTTAGGTATTCTCTTTCTGGAAATGGATGTTGTTAATGTTCCGCTACTGAAAGGGATCTGTGCCCAAATTTCAACAGCAATTTCAAACGTGATAGTTAATGAACAGCTTATTACTTACAAAAGCATGCTGGAAGTGGAAAATGACCAGCTTAAGGAACAAATAAATACCATTTATAACTCTTCGGAAATTATTGGCAGCGGGCCCGAAATGCAGAAGGTTTATCATTTAATGTCAATTGTTGCCAAATCAAATTCAACAGTGCTGCTATTAGGTGAAACCGGTACGGGCAAGGAACTGGTTGCACGCGGTATTCACAAGGCATCGCCACGAAAAGATAAGCTGATGGTTAAAGTTAACTGTGCTGCTTTACCGGCAAATTTAATTGAAAGCGAACTTTTTGGGCATGAGAAGGGGGCATTTACGGGAGCAATTGAACGCCGGATAGGTAAGTTTGAGCTGGCGCATAACAGCACCCTGTTTTTAGATGAAATAGGTGAAATGCCACTGGAGTTACAAGTGAAATTATTACGGGTTATCCAGGAACGGGAACTGGAGCGTATTGGTGGGAAAAGCACGATAAAAGTTGATGTACGAATTATTGCAGCTACAAACCGGAACCTTGAAGATGAGGTAAATGCAGGCCGTTTCAGGGCCGATCTGTACTACCGGCTTAATGTTTTCCCTATCAGTTTGCCGCCATTAAGAAAGCGGATTGAAGATATAGCCCCATTGGCAAATTTTTTCCTTACCCGGCATAGTAAAAATACGGGGATAAAGGTGACCTCCATATCAAATAAAGTGATGCAGGAGCTAAAAAGCTATCAATGGCCGGGAAATGTACGGGAGCTTGAACATCTGCTGGAACGCAGTATTCTATTGACTAACGACAATGTGATCAGGGAGATATACCTTCCTAAAACCAGATTTGGGAAGGAGTCATCTATCAGCCAAACACTTGAGGAAATTGAACGGACCCATATTATTCAAACTTTAAAAATTTGTGGCGGAAAGATAGCCGGATCCGGCGGTGCTGCTGACGCGTTAGGTACGCCATCCACAACACTGCACGCAAAAATGAAAAAATTGAAGATCTCAAAAGCCGACTATTTATCCCGGGCGTCATGATAAGCACATTAGATTTAGCAAAGCAACAGGCACTCGCAATATCGTCAAATCGCTCTCTCATCCGCTATATTAGGTGTAATATGAAACTTGAATTTGTGTTATCTATTTGGTGTTCAATCTCTTGTGTGTTGGTATGTTGATTGCAATTCAATACATGGATCGGCATCCAGGGTAAGCGTTTTTCTTGCCGATGCCTGTCTGCATAGATTATTATCACATGGAGTATTTGAAACAATGTGCCTTTAAAAAATTCGGTATCCTGGACTTTTGCGGGCGAAATCAACCGGATCAGTTTATTGATCAGCTCAGGGATTTTATTAAGGTTATATACATCAGGGCAGGCGGCAGGTTATGTACTGATTTTACCGATATGGAAGTACGGCAGGATGGGTTACTTTTTGTAAGCGCGGGCCAATTCATCCGGCTTTCTGAAGATGTTCGGGCCAGCGTCATCTATTACAACCAGGATCTTTATGGTGTACCGTTACATGATCAGGAAATAGCCTGCGACGAACTGCTTTTTGGCAACTTTCAAAATGTCCCGTTTATTGAGCTTGATGCAACAGGTTCGTCAATTATCTCATCAGTTTTTGATGAGATCAGGCAGGAGATCATTCAAAATGATATCAACCTTGAAGAGATGGTGCGGATACTATTGAAGCAAATTATTATCAGGTCAACACGTTTTTGGAAACATCAGCAAACAACAAAGGATTTAACCTTACAACAGGATTCTGGGTTTTCAAGGTTTTTTATCCAATTGGTTGAGCGTAATTTCTTTAAACATCATGATGTAGCTTCATATGCAAATATGTTAAATATCAGTGCCAGGGCCCTGAACAAGCGGATAGGCAAATGCAATAAGTACACCCCTAATGAGATCATAAAAAGAAGGATCATATTGGAAGCAAAGCGGCTTTTAGTTTATACACAGTTGTCGGTAAAGGAAATTGGCTATAAGCTTGGCTATGACGATCCGTCTTATTTCATCCGGTTTTTCAGTAAACAGGTAAAAATTGCGCCGCAAACGTTCAGGCTTCATTTTCAGGGTGCTTTAAATGCTGTTGCCTGAAAAGGTGATTCTTGATCTATGTTGTTGATATAGATTTTATTATAGAATATTTTAAGAAAAATAAATAGAAAAATGCAAAAGAACATTGTAATAACAGGGGGCTCTTCAGGTATAGGAGAGGGGCTTGCCAAACATTTTTATGATAAGGGCTGGCAAGTATTAATTACCGGTCGAAACACCGCAAAATTATCAAAATTGGCAGCCGACCTGCCCGGGCTTTATACCATAGTATACGATAGTCTGAAAGACGGCCAGGAAAGCGCGGTAATTGATTTTATAAAAGAGGAGTGGAACGGCAAACTTGATGTATTGGTTAATAATGCAGGTCATGTTGCGCTCACTCCTTTACCTGAGATAAGCCGCGATCAGCTGGAGGAAATGTACCGGGTTCATCTTATAGCACCCAGTTTACTTACAGCAGGCTGTGTGCCGTTTTTATCAGCAGCAAAAGGGCAAATTGTCAATGTTAGCAGCAGCCATGGTATAAAGGCCTATGCGCAGCTTAGCGCCTATGGCTCGGCAAAAAGTGGTTTGAATATGCTTACAAAAATATGGGCGCTTGAACTTGCTCCGCTCGGCATCCGGGTAAATTGTGTAGCACCCGGCCCTACAGATACGCCGGTTTTGGAAAATGCCGGTCTTTCGCCCGAAATTATTCTTGCCATTCAGCAAAGTGAAGCAACTACTATCCCTTTACAAAAACGTGGAGATGTTCAGGACATCGTGGCTAATGCAGCTTTATTGATCGATTCAGGTTCAAATTGGGTAACCGGGGTTGTGTTGCCTGTAGACGGGGGAATATCAATTAGCTAAATCAATAATTAAAATGTTAAGGAAAAGTTGAGGCAAGTTTATCCAATTCATGCTTCCGTAAAGCCTCCCGACTAAAGCCGCTCTCTTAGGGCGGCTTTTTGTTATAACAGATTTTAATCAGGATAGAGCTGCATTAACTAAACCGGACAAAAATCCAGTGTTTGGAGCCGATTGTCCATTGCCCGGAATTAATGGTTACAGGAACTTTGTATTGCATCTTACTAAGTAAATAAAGATGTAATTATTCGGCACAATTGACTTTAACACTAAACTGAAAAACATGAAAATTACAAAACTATCATGGGCCGGGCTGATGCTGGAAAGCGGTGGTACCACCCTTTACATTGATCCATTGCAAAGCTTTGAGGCCATAGCGCCATTTGTTGGTGAACCGAAATTTCCGCCATTTCCTGTTCCGTTCCCCAAGGCCGGGATAGCCAATGTGCTAATTACCCATATTCATGCAGATCACTTTGATCAGGCGCTATTAACGCAACTGCTGCACAATAAAGGTTTACTATGGGGGCCGGAACCTGTGCTTCAGAGTGCGTTGAATATTGGTTTGAGAGCGGCTATCGCAAGGCTTTACGATACCTTTTACATTGGCGATTTTAAAGTTACGCCTGTGCCTGCTGTAGACTGGGTAGGGGAAGACCAGGTTTCTTACGTGATCAGCGATGGGGACCATACCATATTTCATGGAGGAGATACTAACTGGCACGGCTACTGGTGGTCAATTGCAGATCGTTTCGGGCCGTTTGATGCTGCGTTTTTACCAGTGAACGGCGTAGTTGGCTCATTGCCCGGGCAGGATATTATCAGCGATATGAGCGGCACTATGAACCCTGAGCAGGCAGTAACTGCCGCACATATTTTAAAGGCTGGATACCTGGTACCTATTCATTATGCACAATTTAACAGTCCTCCGGCCTATACCGAGTTTCCCGATCTGGATAGGACACTCGATTTGGCCGGCCTTAAACAGCAGGTTGTGATCCGCCGCCTGGCAGATGGTGATATGATATAGATCATAATAGTGATAAAGGCCGATATTGCGAGGTATCAAAACATTAGCGTTGATCTAGGTGCCGGGCAGGCCTTTTATCACTAACATAATTTGTGATTTGATCTTTCCGTCTTAAAAGGATCCATTTCTGTGAAGCGATGGATCCTTTTGCTGTCATACCCTAATTGCTTTATAAGGCTATGATAGTTGTTTGAAGTATTCAGGTTTAGTGATATTCAACTTTCGCATTTTGGAGTGCAGGGTTGTGGGTTCAAGATCCAATACTCCGGCAGCGCCACCCGTGCCGGAAATTTTACCCTGGCATTGTTTTAAGACTTTGATAATATGAGTTCGTTCCATCTCCTCTATGGTTTGATTAAAAAGAGATATCGTTTGTTTGTCAATTTGCCTTGAGTTGGGTAAATGTACCTCGCGCAGTATATGATCATTTGCCAGCAAAATACTCCTTTCAATAATATGCTCCAGCTCCCTTACGTTTCCCGGCCATAAATAGGACTTTAATTGCTGCATCACTTTAGGTGCTATCGATGTTACCTTGTAACCGGTTAGTTTACTGTACTTTGTCAGGAAGAAATTCGCCAGCAGGTCTACATCTTCGGCCCGCTCCCGTAATGGCGGGAGACTGATGGGAAATACATTGAGACGATAGTACAGGTCTGACCGGAATTTGCCGGCAGCAACCTCTGTTTCCAGGGTGCGATTGGTGGCTGCTATGATCCTGACATCTACTTTTAACGTGGTTTTCCCGCCAACGCGTTCAAACTCCCGTTCCTGGATCACCCTGAGTAGTTTAACCTGTAATTCCAGTGGGAGTTCACCTACTTCATCTAAAAAGAGGGTTCCATTATGCGCAAGCTCAAACTTTCCTATCCGCTGGTCAAACGCCCCGGTGAACGATCCTTTTTCATGCCCAAACAACTCGCTCTCGATCAGGTTAGGGGGGAGCGCGGCACAGTTCACCTTTACCATCAATTTGTTTTTTCGGGATGATGCATTGTGAATGCCGCGTGCAATGAGCTCTTTCCCTGTTCCGGTTTCGCCTAATATCAACACAGTTGAACCCGAATCGGCCACTCGCGACATGAGCCTGTAAACCTTTTCCATACGTGGGCCACGCCCAATGATCTCCGAAAAATTGTAAACGGTTTTGATCTGTTCTTTCAAATGATCGTTTTCAACTTCCAGTTGTTGTTTGTAAGCCAATAACCTTTCATTAGTTTTAATATTATATATGGCTACCGATATCTGCGAGCAAAGCCCTTTAAGCAGATCGATATTTAATTCGTCGGTCAGGAGCCAAAGTGTCCCAATGTTTTCGTCCCCAACACGTAAACGGGTACCATAGGTGTTCTTCTTTCCGCTTTTTTTCCAAAGGGTTACGTAAGGACTGCTATTTCCGTTCTTTTGTTCATCTTCAACATTAAAGGTAACAGGCGTATCGCTCTTGAGCACCCTTGCCGATGTTGGCTCGTTGACAGTTACATTTTTCGCTAATAGTTCCTTGAAAAGATTGTCGTCTTTGAAAATCGCGTTTTTATCATAAATGTAAGGGCTTAAGGTAATTCCGTCATCTTCTATTACCCGGATCATGGATAGTTTTATGCCGATCAGCCGGTCCAAAACCTTAAAAATGGAAGCTTCCAGATCTGCTTTTGTCCTGACGGCGGCAAGGTCAGTAGCAAATTTAAGCAGGCAAGCCTTGTCACGTTCTTTATTTAAGATTGCCTCATTAGCAGCAATGTTATTGGCGGTTTTGGCAAGCTGCCCTGCAACACTTTCTACAATTTCAATACTTGTATTGTTAAAGGAGTTTAATTTATCTGCGAAAAGGATGAGGCAATGCTTGGTCCCAACATTATCTGATAGCTTTTTTACGAGCATTTCACGGGCGCCTGATGCATAATTGAGTTTAAGCCATTGAGGGGCCTTACCAAGGTCAAACGAACGGATATCGAAAATTACTGGTTTATCTGGCGCAAAAAACATGTCGTAAATGCCATCATGAACCGGATAGGAGGGTGAAACTATTTCATTATGGCTGGAATGATCCGTTGGCAACGCATCTTTATCAGGTGAAAAAACTTTGTAAGTCTCTCCGTCATCTGCACATACAGTCATCACGCTATGGGTAAAGCTTATCAGATTTGTAAGGGTGTTATTGATTACATTTAATAATTGAGTCCGTGTCCGTGCCGTTACTATCTCCCGGCTTAACGTAAGCAATACCTCATTTTGGTAATCCTTTTTCCTGTTATCCTCATTAATAATGATGTTAGAAACCGCCGCCGATAATTGTGGGGCTATGCCATTTAAGATCTGTTTAAACTCGTTAGTAAAGCTGTTTGTTTTATCGGAATAGAGTAAGATAAACCCAAGTACTTCTGTTTGACTTCTTAGCGGGGTGATCATCATCTCCTTAATGCCACGGTCGTGATTAACCCCTATAAAGGGCGGTATGCCGGGTATTGTTACGATCTCGTCAAGTAAAAATATTATCGGCCCTTGAGAGTTTAGCACGTCCCTTATTACCGGAACATCAATAGGGTAAACCATTTTTACTATTTCAGAATATTTTGGATGGTCTGTTATCGGGGATGAATCAGGATCAAGTAAAAATGGCTTAAATGTTTTAGTTTGCTGATCAACCAGCATAACGATGCTGTGGATAAAATAAAACATTCCTCTAAGCCCGGATGAAAAGAGCCGGATAAGGTCTTCTTTTTCGCGCACTTTAGTAATATCTGTGCTTAAAGCAAAAAGAAGATGCTGCTCCCGCTCATAAGCATCTGCCTGCTTTAGTAAATCATCCGCGCTTTGTATATCTCCTGTCTTATTTGGCAGTATCTCTTCTTTCATTCTCTTACTTATCCTATTTATTGACATTTTTATATGTACTCTTCTTTGGTGATTTTCAACCTTTTCATCTTGGAGTGGAGGGTTGTGGGCGGAATATCTAATATCTCAGCGGCTCCGCCATCGCCGCCTATTTTTCCGCAGCAACGCTTTAATGTGCCAATGATATGATGCCGTTCCCTGGCTTCCAGTGTTTGGGTTTGTGCAGGATCAGGGGTGGGTAGGTCTTCCTTAGTTCCCGGAAGGTAGATTTCCCTCAACATATTGCCATTGGCCAGCAGTACACTGCGTTCAATTAAATGTTCCAGTTCGCGTACATTGCCCGGCCATTCATAATCATGAAGGGTATTGGCTACTCCGGGAGTCATACCTTTTACAGTTATACCTGTTTGTTTGCTGTAACGGTTAAGGAAAAAATTAGCTAAAGGAACAACATCTTCTTTTCTTTCCCGTAAAGGCGGTAAATGAATAGGGAAAACATTGAGCCTGTAGTATAGATCAGAGCGAAACCTGCCTGCCGCCACTTCGTCTTCCAGGTTTCTGTTAGTGGCGGCAATAATCCGTACATCTACCTTAATGGTGTTTTTTCCACCTATCCGTTCAAATTCACGTTCCTGGATCACTCTTAAAAGTTTTACCTGTAACTCTAATGGTAACTCACCAATTTCATCCAAAAATAAGGTGCTGTTATGGGCCAGTTCAAATTTCCCCATACGCCGTTCAAATGCCCCGGTAAACGATCCTTTTTCGTGCCCAAACAACTCGCTTTCAATTAAGTTAACAGGCAGCGCGGCGCAGTTAACTTTGATCATTAGCCTGCCACTCCGGGGCGATGCGTGATGTATAGCCCGCGCAACAAGTTCTTTACCGGTACCGGTTTCACCAAGTATCAATACCGAAGAAGTTGCTCCTGCAACCCGTTCTATTAGTTTGTATACATGTTGCATTTTGGCATGCCTGCCTACAATTTCAGAAAAGTTACAGATGTTGTTGAGCTGCTCATTAAGGTGTTCATTTTCGTGCTCCAGCTTTTTTTTTAGAACGAGGATCTGCTCGTTGGCCTTAATGTTTGAAATGGCTATCGATATCAGAGAGCAAAGGCTTTCAATAAGAGGGATGTTGATCCCTTCCATGGCCAGCCACAATATGCCCCATTTTTTGGAGGCAGTTTGCAAAGGCGTTCCCGCCATTTTTGTAAAGCCTACGTTTTTCCAAAAAAGCAGGTATTTAGGGATACTGCCCTTTGCAATTTCCTCATCAACGGTTAAAAAAACAGGTGCTTCGCTGTTCAGTACCCTGTTCTGGATGCCATCATTAATGGGGAAGCGGGCGGTTGCAACTTCATGCATCAACGGATCACCTGATGCTGCAACTGTTTGGTCATGAACGTAAGTGGTCATTGTTTTACCGTCTTCATTGATCATTCTGATGGCATATCCCTTCAAAATATTCATTTTTTTTAGAAACAGCTTTACCGTATCGAAAAGATCTTCTTTACTTCTGACGGCTGCTATGGCATTACCAAAATCAAGCAGAAATGAGGTTTCCCATTCTTTTTCTGTTATCTGTTCATTGGCAACAATATTTTCTGCCACGGTTGTGAGTTCGCCTGCAATACGTTCAATAACAGTTATGGCTTCGTGATCAAACGTACATTGCTGATGTGAAAACAATATGATGCTATGAGTTGATCCGGGCCGGCCGGGCAGGACCTTGATAAGCATTTCCCGTGCACCTGCAGCATAATGTAATTTAAACCACGCAGGGGCCCGCTGCAGATCTATGGTTTGCATGTTTAATACAATAGTTTTGCCCGAAGCGATGGCCGCATCATGAATTCCATCGTTTAAGGGGTATGGCTGGGTGACTGCCTCCTGATACCTGGAAAGTTCCCGCCGTCCCGATCCTTCATCAGTAAAAAAGGTATCGTAACTTTTTCCATTGATATTCAATACCGTCATCATGCAACTGCTGAAGCGGATGATGTTTTTTAAACCGGAGTTGATGATGTTCAACAGGTGTTTCCTATCTCTTACAACAACCAGTTCGGCACTCAGGTTGAGCAAAACACTGTCTATATGTTGTTTTTGCCGGATCTCATCATTGATGATGATATTGGTTACCGCATTTGAAAGCTGGGGCGAAATATTCAGCATGAGGTTCTGTAGCTCATCGGTAATAACACCCATACTTTTGGCATAAACCAGGCTGAAACCAATAACCTCATTCTTGTTTTTAAGCGGGGTAACCAGCATTTCTTTAACGCCGCATTCGTAATTAACCCGGACAAATGACGGCAAGCCTGGTGAAGTCAGGATTTCTTCAAGCTTGTAAAGAAGCGGCTGCGGCGTGTCCGTGATTTTACCGATGACAGGCTCATTCAGTGAAAATTTTGTGGTTGTAAGTGCGGTATACTCAGGATGGTCTTTTATGATTGAACCGTGAGGGTCCAGCAAAAATGGAGAATAGGTGTTATTGTGATGATCAATGAGCATCACAATGGTATGCGAAAAATTAAATATGGGCTTGATGCGGGCAGAAAACAGGTTTACCAGGTCATGTTTAGCTCTTACTTTTGTGATATCGTTACTTAATAACAGAAATAATTCTTTCTGGCGTTCAAATAACGAAACCTGCTTTTGAAGCTCAATCAAATGTCCATGAGCTGATGTTGCGGCGGGGCGTTTTTTTATATTCCGAAATAGCTGTGGTTTATCCATAACAGCTAACGGCTTATATAAAATTATGCCAATATGGTAAGTGTTTGTGGATAAGGTAGTTGATGTTTTTAAAAGTATTAGGCACGGACGAAATAACGCCCCGTTACTATCCGCGCCACCAAATAACGCCTAACGTGCCTGTTAACCCCTGATCTTTATTTGCCCGATTAGTTACTGTATGATGATAAGTCTGTTGCAGCCTATCTAAATATAATTAGCTATTTTAATTATGAGCCCATCCTGATCTCAACAGAACCATTAAGTTCAAGGATAGGGCAACCCTGTGCAATTTTTTCAGCAGCATCATAATCGAGAGCTTTGATAATGATCATACCGCCTATTGATTCTTTAATTTCAACAAAAGGGCCGTTAGTGGCGCTTTTGTCCCGCTTAATTACCTTTCCAGCTCCGTCCCAGCGCTGAATTGGCCTTGCAAGTATGCCTTGTTGTGAAAGCTCATTGAACCAGGTTTGCCAGTGCTCAAGATGGGCTTTTAGTTCATCTGGTGTAGGCTGCTTGTCTGCTGTTGTGAAATCCCTTCGGAAAAGAAATAAAAACTCTTTCATAGTTATTGGTTTTGATGTTATTGATGTATTTATTGATACAAAAAAGCATTATTGGTTTGTTCAATGTCTGCAATCCATTTATCAATATATAAGAGCAGGTCTGAAATATCCGGATTATTTTTCACTTCCGCGTATGTTCCCAGCATAATAAGGCCAAGGGCGATACAATGTTGTATATCAAGCTGCCGAAGCAATCCGAAGCTAAAGCCTGTGATAAATTTATCCCTTGAATCTGCTGCTATTTCGGAGATCTGTTCCTGATCCCTGCGCGCAAATATAAATTGCTGATCTTCGGAAAAGAGAATAACATTATTATCTGAATAGATAAGCAGTCGGTTGATATTCATTGTTCTGAAAATGGAAAAGCATTTTCTTTTTAAACCGGGGGCTGTATTCACGCTGAGGGTTGTATTAGGTAGCTCGCCGCTGAGTACCATCCACAGGTTAATTGCCTCATGCTCGTCAAGCACAAAAGTAACTCTGCCTTGTGCGCTGAATTTGTTTACTATGTGGAGGAGCTCATCTATTTGAAAGTATGACGTTTTACCAGGATTGCCCATGTAAAAAATAAAATCGAGGTCCTTTTTTTTAAGGGGCTTTAAAACGTCATTAAGTAAGCCCAGCCAAAGTGCAGATGCGCCGGATACATTTGCCCATTCATCAAAAGCTACGGACCCGCAGTTTTGAAATAAAATAGCCAGGTCTGCTATCAATTGATCGCTTTTTATGCCATTCCATAAGCTTCCGGGCGCATTTTTATTGAAAATGATAAACTCATATTTTGCCAGCGAGGAAATGTCATAACCGTCGCAAAGTGTAAGGCTTTTTATCCCTAATTTCTTTAGAAACTCGGGTAATGGCAACTCTCTTATGCCCAATGAATTTTTCGACAATCCGCGGATTTTCGCATTTGACATTTCTTTTTCTCTTTTACAGTTAAGGTAAATGCCAGTTGATTTACTGGTCATTTTAATGGTTTTAATGAGGTTTGATAATATGGGGCCAGGGTTTCTGATTTCCATGTCAAAAGCATCTATCATTTGTTGTTTTAGCGTTAGTATTGTAGTTGGGTTATGCTGATTGGCAAGCGGGTTAATATGTTTCAATGCTGTATCATATAATTCATAAACCTTGTCTGTTCCGTTTATCAGTTTCTGCACTTTAAGATGTTCTTCTATCTACAGCTGTGTCAGGAATCTGCAATGTAAGTGCCGTATGTTAACTTGCTGATTTGTAGTTTTATATAATTGTTGCTTGAATTTAAATTACACCGTATTTCGACAATGAACGATAAGCGTCACGAAATATAGCGCCTCGACTTATAATGGAGAGATTGTTCCTGCATTGATATTATTCAGGATATGGAATGCCAATATCAAGTAAAAAAATATTGCAGGTTTTGTCCAATCAGGATAATTCGGTTGTTATATGTTTTAAACACAAAGAAATTGAAAATTGAAGTCTGGTCTGATGTGGCATGTCCTTACTGCTATATCGGTTTGAAGCATCTGGATGATGCAATTAAACAATATGCCGGTGAGCGGCCAAATGTTGTTCTCCGAAGCTTTGAGCTTGAGCCTGAAATACCTGCTGATAGTGGAGAAACACAACATATAACCTTAATACGGCAGTATAAACAATCTCCGCTAAGGGCAAAGCAAACTCTTGAAGCGATAACCACTGTAGGCAGGTCTGCCGGGCTAACAATGGATTTTGATAAAGTAGTCCGGACAAATACTTTTAATGCACACCGGCTTATTCATTTTGCTGGAAAAAAGGATAAAGGATTAGAAATGAATACGAGACTCTTTCAAGCTTATTTTGAAGAAGGGACTCATATTGGTCATAAAGATGCGCTGGTGAGGCTGGCCACCGAACTCGGTATTGGTTCGGAAGAAGTTATAGAGAGCGATTTGTACGCCGCCCAGGTGAGGGCTGATGAGCATGAATCGCAGCATATGGGGGTTAGCTCGGTTCCCTTTTTTCTGTTTGACGGAAAATATTCCATAACGGGTGCACAACCCGTAGGTACGTTTATCGCGCTGATGAATAGGCTCAGGCCGGTTGATAGCAGGCAATAAATTTTGTTTTGTTTTTGACAGGAAGCAATATTATTAAAGGTGTTACCGCCCGCCGACTCATTGCGTTGCTGACCGGTTGTCGCAGTGTTAGCTGCGCCGGCGTAGGTTGTTATATGCACGAACGGGTGGAAAGTGCATTCCTGTTACAGCATCCTCAATGAGCTGGCACCCGTCATCTTCGTTACGGCGGGTGGCAAGCTGTCCTTTAATATATTTTTATGCTGAAATTATAAGTAGATCAAATCTCACCGCAAATTCTCTCAACGCGGGTTTGGGGACTTTTTATGATGTTTTCAGTGCGCCTTCAATTACTATTAAATATAGTTTCGGCTTTTTTTATGGTTGCAGGCAAATCAATCCCGGTGCCAAGCACCCCTTTGAACAGGTCGCCGGTTTCTTTGAGCCGGTCAAGGGCATTAAATATGGTAAAGTCGCGCATTTTTAAACCGGGTTTAACCTCATCCCAATGCAATGGCATGGAAACGGTAGCGCCGGGTTTGGGGCGAAGTGAATAAACACCGGCAATAGTAGCTTCCGGCCGGTTCTGTAAAAAGTCGAGGTACATTTTTCCATTCCTTGCAGCGGTCATTCTTTTAAGCGTTGTAAAGCCCGGCAACTCATGATTAACTGCGTTTACAATAAGTTTGGCCAGCATTTGAGATTGTTCATAGGTATAACCCGGGCCCAGCGGTATATAGATATGAATCCCGGTTGATCCCGATGTTTTAGGAAATGAAGGCACTCCCAGTGCATCGAGCAGCTTCTTTACCATTTGGGCTGCTTCAATTACCTGGTCAAAGGTATTCTGTTCATCGGGGTCAAGGTCAATCACGCAATGATCCGGGCATTCCGGCGAACTTATGCGGCTAAGCCAGGGATTGATCTCGATGCAGCCTTGATTGGCCATCCACAAAAGGCTTGAAACATCGCCGCCAACAATGTAATTATGATGCTCACCTTTTGCTGTATCATGAGCAAAGGTTGTGGCCCAGCCGGGAGCTTTGCCCGTAACATCTTTTTGGTAAAAATGCGGGCCTGCAATGCCGTCAGGAAAGCGATTTAATGACATGGGGTGGTTCCGGAGATGCGGCAGCATATATTCGGCGACAACTATGTAATAATTAAGCATATCCCGTTTGGTCACCGCTTCCTGCGGCCAAAATGTCTTGTTGAGATGCGTAAACTGCTGATCTGCACCGTTAAAATTGACTATAGCCGCATCGCTGCCCCGCGGAATAAGGCTGATTTGCGCTGATGACGGCAATGACGATGACAGGGGAGTTGCTGTTGTATCCGTTTGTGCAACGGTTTCAGTAGTGTTTTTGGCAACTTCCAATTCAACATCAATGGCCTTTTTATCAATGCGCATACCTTTAAATGATGCCTGCCTGAAAAGTCCGTCTTTAGTGATCTCGGCAAAATTAACTTCGCATATCAGTTCAGGATTGAGCCATGTAAAACTTTCTCCTGATACTTTTTTATTTAAAGGTGATATATGACCCGCAGTTTCTGTATCAAAGGGACTTATACCGGTTATGTATGGTGCAAAATTCTGCATCATTTCCTTTTGCTGAGCTACAGAAAAGCCGGTTCCAACTTTCCCCACAAACCGGAGTTTCCCATTTTCATAAACTCCTAACAACAAAGCGCTGAAAGGTTTCTCCGTATTTTTATTTTTAGTGAACCCGCCTATCACTACTTCCTGCCTTCGTTGTACTTTTATTTTAAGCCAGGCTTTTGAACGCTTGCCAGGAGTGTAAACACTATCTGCCTGCTTGGCAACAATGCCCTCATAGCTATGCTTTTCTGCATTTGCAAAAAGCTCTGTGCCTTTAGCTGGGATAGCCATGCTTTGGCGAATAATGTGGTTACCCTTTGGTACAACATGCTGCAGAATAGCTTGCCGCTGCTTCAAAGGTAAACCCATCAGGTTTTTGCCTTCATACCAGAGTATATCGAATACATAGTATGCAAGCATGCTGTCTTTTTCAATTTCCCAATTCTGTAGTGCGCCAAAATCCGTTTTTCCGTCTTTGCCCATAACTACTATTTCGCCATCAATAACAGCGTTGCATGGCCAGGTATTCAGTACATTGATAACGGGATAATACCTGGCAAATGAAACATCGTTACGTGAAACAAGCTTTGTGTTATGCCCGGTTACTACAGCTATTGCGCGGTAGCCATCCCATTTATTTTCAAACAACCATTCGGGGTCATCAAACGGAGTATCTACCAGGGTGGGTTTCATGGGTTTAAAATCCTGTGGCAAATTAGCTTCCGGGGCTGCGGCTAAAAGCTCATTCAATGATGGCAGGGTTGTTTTTGAAGAATCCTGTTTTTCGATATCTGTTTGAAGATCCATAATTACTTTTGTTTGTTATCGATAGTTTGTATCTGAAATTCGGAGGATAAGGTGTAGCGTGTTTGAAAAGGGTGAAAGCCATCTGCCGCTTGTTCAACCGGGTAGAGAATTATTTACATGGGGCCTGCAATGAAGCACGCTGGCCCCATGTAAAAGGGTTATCAACCAAATTGCCCCACTTTGTATGTGCCCGCAACGTTCGGGAAAGCCAGGTTAAACCGGTTCCAGGTGTTAATGGTGGTGATCGCAAGTGTGAGGTCAATCAACTCTTCATCAGTAAATAGTGGTTTTACCCGCTCATATACGCTGTCTGGTACGTCGCATTTAGTTACGGCTTCGGCCCAGGCTAAAGCAGCCCGTTCGCGGTCAGTGTAGTAAGGTGTTTCGCGCCATGCGCTTATACCATAAAGCCTCTGTTCGGTTTCGCCGTGGGCACGGGCATCTTTAGAGTGCATATCCAAACAATAGGCACAGCCATTTATTTGAGATACCCTGAAAAATATAAGTTCCTGAAGTTGCTCTTCGATGGGCGAATGTTTCAGGTAGGCCCCTGTTTGAAACAGTGGCTTTAAGGCGTTTTGTCCTTTTGCAAATACGTTGATTCTTGGTTCCATTGGTGATTAAATTAATGTTATTATTTATTCGTACAGATGTATGCTTTCTGGTTTTTGCAGATCTTCAATCCATTTTTGAATGTACAGAAGCAGGTCTTTTTGACTTGGTTTGGGATTATACTCACCGTAACAGCCAAACACAATAAGGCCAAGGGCAATACAATGGGCAATATCAAGTTGCTTCAACAAACCGATGCTGAAGCCGGCAATAAAGTTTTGCCTCGCATTAGCACCTATCTCAACATTATGATCAACCTTTTTTCTGCTGAGGATAAATTGCTGATCTTTAGAGAACAATATTGCATTGTTGGCCGAATATATCAGTAGCCGGCTAACATTCATCGTCCTGAAAATGGAGAAGAATTTCTTGTTAAGATCAGCTGGAGTTTGCCCCTCAAGAGATGTATCCGGGTTTACGCCGTTCAATACCATCCATAGTTTCATCGCTTCACTTTCGTCAAGAGCAAAGGTCACTTGTCCGTGATATGAAAATTCGCTGATGAGGTCAATCGCCTCATCTACCTGGAACGAAAGCTTGTGCCCCGGGTCGCCGAGATAAAAGATAAATTCCAGGTTTTTTATACCTAATGGCTTGATCACATCAGCCAGCAACCCGTTCCAAAGACTGGAAGCGCCTGTAATGGCCGACCAATCGTCAAAAGCGATGGTGCGGCAGTTATTAAATAAAGACCGGAGCTCGTTTATAACGCCCTCGTCCTTAAAAAAGGTCCACAAATATTGTTCAACCTGTGCAGGAGGCAGGGTGACCGCCAGTTTTGCAAGCGGAGTAAAGTCATAACTGGCATTTAAAGTAATGCTGCGGATGCCCAAAAGTTCCAGGATTTTGGGTAGCGGGGCTTCGGTAACACCAAGTGTGTTTATCCTCAAACCTGATGACGGGTGACCCGGATCTGCGTCCTCGTCTAAACGGGTCAGGTAAACATTTTCTGAAAGCAGGCCTGTTTCCATGACGCCGGCAAGGCTGTTTAAAACGGGGATGGTGTTTTTAATTTCCATGTTTAATGTTTCCATCTTCAAATTATTTTAGGTTCATTATTACCTCACGGCTTTTCCGGGAGATTATTTATAGAATAATATCGTTCTGAGCCATTAACTCGGGTGGCAGGTCCGTTTCTTTCAGAAATTCCCTGAGCTCAATTTCAATGCTCCTGCTCATTTGCGAAATGGGCACATCGTTAGCACTGCCTTCAAAAGGGTTTTCGGTACTTTCGCCTACTTGTTCAAGGGAGGTATATATCCAGGAAATAACGGTGCTGAAAGGCGCCACCAGCCAAACCATATAACCCTTCATGATGCCATGTACCTCGTTATTAAGGCTGTCAAAATCCTTAAGCATACCAAAGGGTAGTATGAAACAAAACAGCCGTACAAAAAAGGTGTTGATAATGGCGTACTGCCGCGGATAGGGTGAATTTTTCATCTGCTCGGTTTTAGCCTGCTGCGTATAAAAATCACGGATGGCACGTTCCATTTCTACAAACTGCAACACTGCAATTTCTCCCTGCTCATACAGTTGTTTTAGTGTTTCGCTCTGTAATGCAAGTATTTGGGTAGCCTTGTTATTTGTACCCAAAATGTATTTTAGTTCATCGCCTGACAGATAATTTGCAAGCTCACTTTCCAATGATATTTTCCATTCCGGAACGGTGTAGTATTGCTGGTATTCGGCATTATGTTTTTTATTTACGCTCTCCCAAATCCGGTCTTCCCTTAATTGATAACGCAATGCCGTAAGCCAGGCTATATGCCGGTATATAAGCAGCCTGCTTTTTTCAGGGTTATTGAAAAAATCGCGGCTTATGAGGCCCCATGACCTGCTTTGGCTAAAAATGCTGGTCCACATTTGTTGTCCGTCGTCTGTGCGCCTGTAGGTTTGTGTATTGGTAAAACCTACTATGAATGCTGCGCTTGTGCCCACCAGACCTATTACGGGCCATGGGATATCAAGCCATTTCAAGCCCATGACCTCGTAAAGCAGTACGGGTATAAGGCCGAGGATAAAAAGGGTATAAATTTTTCTCCTTGTCCACACCAGGAACTCTGGCAGTTTATATGATTTTCCAGCGTGCATAATTTAATAAATTGTTAAGCCGGTTTCAGGTATCGTTTTAACTCTGCCGCTACCTGGTAAAAGGCCGACCGTGTTTGCGGTGTGGTAGCCAGCGCATTTAATAATCCGAAATCGTGGATCATGCCATTATAGCGTACCGAGGTTGTTGGTACACCTGCAGCATCCAGTTTTTGTGCATAAGCCTGCGCTGCATCACGTAAAATATCGCTTTGTGCAACAATGAGCAGCGTTGGAGGTAAGCCCTGTAATTGCTCAATGGTGGCGTTTAACGGCGATACATGAATATCCTCCCGCTGTGCTTTATCCGGAGCATACTGATCAAACATCCACTGCATCATTGAGGAAGTTAAAAAGCGGTTGGTTCCAAATTTTTGGTATGATCGTGAATCAAACCTTGCGTCGGCAACCGGCCAAAGCATAACCTGAAGTTTTATTTCCGGACCTTTTCTTTCTTTGGCCAATATGGTAGTTACCATAGCCATATTACCACCTACACTATTGCCAACAATGGCCATGTTGCTGCCATCCACATTAATTTCATTGCCATTTGCGGCTACCCATTTTGTTGCTGCATATATTTCATTAATGGCCTGCGGATATCTTGCTTCTGGAGATGGAGTATAATTCACAAAAACTGCTGCGCATCCGCTGAGTACAACTATGTCACGAACAAGGCGTTTATGTGTCTGGTAATCGCCCAGGATCCAACCGCCGCCATGCAGAAAAATAAATACAGGAAGCCTTTCGTTGTTACCTGCCGGTCTTACAATATTTAACCTGATGCTAAAACCATCGGCGACAATATCTTTTTCCATTTCGTCGATACCTGACAGATCAACATTTACAGATGCCTGCGCATCTATTAATACCTGGCGGGCTTCTTCTTTGGTTAAGCTCTCTATAGGAGGGTTGTTGGGGTTGTTTAATACCTTTAAAAACTCCTTAACTTCCTTAGATAGTTTACTATCGGTGGCGTAATCCTGTATTTTTAATTTAGGTTCCTTCGTTTTCATTTTATTTTCTGTTTTATATGGTAAATGATAGTTGCTTAAGAGAATGGCATGTGTGCTCGGCGTTATCTTTTAACTGCCCGTTTGCTGAAGACTCAAATTTTGCGGGATCAATGAATGTGTATCAGCATTAAAAGGGTAAGCAAAATAGGTATAGCAAAGCCGCCCAACATCATATATTTCACAAGCTTCGGCTGCTTCGGCAACAGGGAGGGCGGTATTATCCTGTTCATTAAAATATTCTTTGGTGACCAGCGCGTAGGTGTGGGTGCCGATGCTGTTTTTTAACAGGCGATGAGCTTCCACAACCGCCTGGCCAAATAGTTTAGAATAACTCCCTACAGAAAACTTTCCGATCACTCCGTAGTGCACCACCAGTTTAATAGATAGCGCGGCAGTTTGCGGAAAATCTTCAGCATAGGTTTCAAGCCTGTTTCTGAACGACTGAAGCATTGCTTCAAACTGAGAAAGAATTTCTTTCACCGGGAAAGCCGGGCCATGGTGATAAAACAGTATGGCGTCGCCTTCTATTTCCGAAATATTGAATGAAAGACGGTTTGCATCAATGATTGATTCCAACAGACCGCAGATGATCAGGCTGCCTGCTTCGTTATCTGTTTCGGCAACAAACTTCGAGTAGCCGCTTATATCCACAATAAAAATGGTTCCCCTGTGATCTTCGTTCATTTCCGTGATGTGTTAATTAAATCTTACTTTGTTTTACAGGCTAATGGTTTAACAGTATTTACAGATCTCAGTCCCATGGCCTGTAAATACTGTTGACTGTTTATAAAGCCTGGCGCACTTCTACGTTGCCGCGCAATTCCAGTATAGGGCAACCTTCTGCAATTTTGGTTGCTTCTTCGTACGAATCAGCTTTGATGATCAGTAGGCCGCCGATAGATTCTTTGGGTTCCAGGTAAGGGCCATCCACAACGGTTTTATCTTGTTTCAGGATCTTGCCAGCGCCATCAAAGCGACGTGGTGGGGCAACTAACTTATCTTCAGCTTTAAGTTTGCCAAACCATTCGCCCCAGTGTTTTAAACTTTCCTGGAATTGATCTGCCGTTGGCTGTACTTCTTTGGTTTTGTAATCTCTGCGGAATACTAATAAAAATTCGTTCATAGTATAGATGGTTAAAATTTGGTATTTGAATTATTGATGCTTTATGGTAGTTGTAGGGATAATGAGTTATTGTGCCTGGCGTATTTCTACATTGCCGCCCAATTCAAGCACAGGGCAACCTTGTGCAATTTCTGTAGCCTCATCGTATGAATTAGCCCTAACAATGATGAAGCCCCCGATTGATTCTTTTGGTCCAAGGTATGGGCCATCCGATACTGTTTTGTCTGTTTTTAGGACTTTTCCGTTGCCGTCAAAACGAGGCGGGAGGGCAACAATTTTATCTTCGGCTTTAAGTTTGCCAAACCATTCGCCCCAGTGTTTTAAACTTTCCTGGAATTGATCTGCCGTTGGCTGTGCTTCTTTGGTTTTGTAATCTCTGCGAAATATTAATAGGAATTCGTTCATATTGTTGATGTTTAAATTGTTTATTGTTGGATTATTGATGTTTTAAGGTTGTTGTTGATTCTTTTATTCATCCGGGAGTGGTTGCTCAACCATTCGTAAAGAATCGTCCATGTATTCACCACCTTCGCTTAAACTCTCTTCATTTGGATCAAATTCTTCAGATGGAACTTCGTCTGATTGATTGACCTCTTTGCGGGGACCTCCGTGAGATCCGAATAGCCAATTTTCCATGTTGCCTCTTTTAGTTAAATGTTTAGTTTATTTGCTTTATTTATTCGTGTTATTTATAGTTGCCCTGGTGTGTAAATGGTAGTATTGAATCACATACTTGCAACAACATGTTATACTTTACAATGCCTGTGCCATTGATTTATTGTGTTGGTTTTCAGTTATTTATTATGTTTTTGGAACCTTGATTTACACCTTATTTCGTGAATTGGAATGACGTTCCACTAAATACAGAGCCTTAAAAATATTGATAAAAGAAAGAAGGGTGTTGAGATATGGTATTTGTTTCCGGGTGCTTATTGATGCATGTGCCGGAATTAATATAAAAAGTCGTTTCCCTTAAGAAAATATCAAAATGCCGGGTTAATGCCGGCAATAAATACACCCTGGTTTATTGTATATTGACACTGTTAATTTTAACATTGCTTCAGAATTTTACATGACCATGCATCAACCAGACTTAGGCAAAAAGATTGCGAAACTTAGAAAAGCCAGGGGATTAACACAGGAAGAACTTGTAGAAAAATGTAACCTAAATGTGCGTACACTTCAAAGAATAGAAGCAGGAGAAGTAACGCCGAGAAGTTATACTATAAAACTGATCTTCACCGCCCTTGATCAACAGGTTTACAACTCGCCCTCCGGTACGGCTGATTGGTTAAGTAATTCAACGGATAAGATTCGCGATATCATCCGTAAAGTTTATAGTTACATACTCGATCTATTTAACCTAAAAACAAACGCAATGAAAAAACTAACAATTCTATCCGTCTTCTCTTTAACCTTTTGCGCATTGATCTTTTCAGCGTGCCTAAGCTCCAGGAAAGTAATTAATGATCAAAAGGCCTTCCTTGGAACCTGGCAAATAATGAGTAACGGTATGCCTGATACCACTTACGGCGGCCAGCCGGGGCAGATCAGGTATCAGACAATTACCAGCAACAGATTTATGGTTACTGATATACAGTATTCAAAAAAACAAATTTACGCGGCATTTTCAGGCTCGTATACCTTAGATACCCAAAATAAAACTTATTCTGTATTGATTGAAGCTATTGGGGGGCCGGGATATGCTCAATACATGGATGGAAAAATAGGGACATTTAATTACCGGCTTAAAGATTCGTTATTGTACCTGAAAGGGAACGGTTATGACGAGGTTTGGAAAAGGGTGAAATAAAAGTGGTCAGGGGTACTGTACACCTGGATTTATTTTTCGATATATCATCAATTATCGTAAAATCACGATATATCAAAAGCTTAAAATAATCTCGTTATTACAAATATTTGACTGTTAATTTCTTAACAAATGGCATGTGTTTGGTGTTATCTGTATACGAAACTCAAAACATCACTAACGCTAAACAAATAAACATGTCAAAAAAAGTAGCCGAGCAGCTTGTGGAAATGCTGATACAAGCCGGGATAAAACGCATTTATGCCATTACAGGCGACAGCCTGAACGAACTTAATGACGCGGTACGCAAAACCCCCGAATTAAAATGGATCCATGTACGTAACGAAGAAGCCGGTGCATTTGCAGCCTCGGCCGACGCGCAATTGAGCGGACTGGCCTGTTGTGCGGGCAGTAGTGGTCCGGGGCACGTGCATTTGGTAAACGGGCTTTATGATGCCCACCGTTCTGGAGCGCCGGTTTTGGCCATAGCATCTACCTGCGCCACAAAAGAGTTCGGGAGTAATTATTTCCAGGAAACCAATGTTATTAAGCTTTTTGACGATTGCAGTTATTACAACCAGGTGGCGGCCAATAACAAACAAGTGCCCCGGATGACGCAGGCAGCAATACAAACCGCTATTCAGCGCAAGGGTGTTGGTGTATTAGGTTTTCCGGGGGATGTAGCGGGGGAGGATGCGGTAGAAATTGATTCGTCGGTAAATAACTTTTTTTGCAAGGCCAATATTACCCCGGTATGGGAAGAATTAGTGAAACTGGCTGATCTGATCAATCGCCATCCTAAGGTTTGCATTTTTGGAGGCATTGGTTGTGTTGATGCTCACGATGAAGTGGTTGAGTTGGCGGCGTTGATCAAAGCGCCGGTTGGCTATTCGTTTAGGGGTAAAATGTTTTTAGAGCATGATAATCCTTATGAGGTTGGCATGACCGGCCTGCTTGGCTTACCTGCCGCTTATCATAGTATGCATGAAAGTGACCTGGTTATTTTGTTGGGTACCGATTTTCCTTATACCCCGTTTTATCCGCAGGATAAAAAAATAGTACAGATTGATATCAAACCTGAAAATCTTGGTCGGCGTGCTAAATTAACGATGGGGCTTTATGGCGATATCAAATCCACTATTAAAGCGCTGATCCCTTTGATCAAGGAAAAAGACGACCGAAGCTTTTTAGATGCGCAACTTCATGTACATGCCAAAGTGAAAGAGCAGCAACAAGCCTATATTCAGGATTACGGTAAACATGATGCCATTCACCCCGAAGCTTTGGCTGCTATCGTAAATGAAAATGCATCGGACGATGCCATTTTTACCTGCGATACCGGGATGTGTAACGTGTGGAGTGCCCGGCACATCAGTGCCAACGGCCGGCGTTCAATGATCGGCTCGTTTGTGCACGGCTCTATGGCCAATGCCATGCCGCATGCTATAGGCGCAGCGTTGGCTTGCCCCGAAAGGCAGGTTGTAGCCATGTGCGGCGACGGGGGGATCTCCATGCTGCTGGGAGACCTGGCTACTATCAAGCAATACAACCTGCCTATCAAGATCATTGTATTTAATAACCGGGCTCTTGGTATGGTAAAACTGGAGATGGAGGTAATGGGCCTGCCCGATTTTGAAGTTGACATGCACAATCCCGATTTTACCATGGTTGCCGAGTCAATGGGCATCAAAGGGATCACCATAAATGATCCGCAGGATCTTGAACTGGGCATTGCCGAGGCATTTGCTCATACCGGCCCCGTTTTAGTGAATGTTTATACCGATGGAACAGCCCTCGCCATGCCGCCGCATATCGAACTTAAAATGGTTAAAGGTATGGCCGTTTCCATGACCAAAATGATGCTTGGCGGTAAGTTTGATGAGGTTTTAGCAACTGTGAAAGGCAACTATAAGCATCTGCCGGAGATATTCGATTGATGCACGAATGCTTTGTAAGTTCAACACAATTGAATCGAATTACACGAATTTGATTAGGGAATTATTTCGTGTAATTCGGTTCAATTAGAAAAATTAGTGTAAAATTTATTTTGCCTTGACTTACCTGATTAACGCAATAGCTCAAAAGTGATACTACCGGCAGTTCTTTACAATTTCAAATGTGCAATAATATTATTATCCCTGATCTGTATAAAGTTGATATGTTCATCCTGAGGATCGTAATCGATACTTAATACCAAGTCAGCTATCTTGTAATGGTCTATCAGGAAATGTTTATCCAATACAGGTGAAACTTCATGTTTCGTTTGCGTAGGTTCGCCTGCTTTTTTGAAAACTTCTTTACGGATATCGGTAAATGAAATCTCAAATGGTAGCACATATTGCATATCCGGGTTAGGATAAATATTCAGGTGGGAAAATATCGGCTGCCCGGGCTCTAAAACTATAAGTTCATCTTCATCAATAACCGCGTCATCGTTGGTAAAACCTAAATCAACATGCAATAATTCAGAGCGCATATAATCGCTTTTCAAAATATTGTAGGGGTTGAGATCGGTAAAAGTATCTGCTAAAAATACCTGGAATTTATCATCATATAGATACGAGCCGAATTGATTTGTAAAGTGGAGGTAGTTGAACATGTTATAATCTTCAGTTAATAAAGCTACAATAAATTTTATATTGACTTTCTCCCAATAGGTAACTCAATCAAAATTCATACTTTTAAGCCCGTAATGGAAGTGAAAAATAATAAGAAAACCATTTGGGCCTGGTGCATGTTTGACTGGGCCAATCAATCATATAATATCGTTATCACCTCTACCATATTCCCGGCATATTTTGTGGAGGTAACCAAATTCAATTCAAAAAACACCCAAATGGTGACCTTCTTTGGCCATCAATACGTTAATACGGTTTTATCAAACTATATACTGGGGTTATCATACCTTGTGGTTGCGGCTATTTTGCCAATCCTCACTTCCATAGCTGATTATCGGGGCAATAAAAAATCGTACCTGCAACTGTTTACCTGGCTGGGGAGCCTGGCTTGTGCCGGTTTGTTTTTCTTTAAGCCTGGTGTTGGATTAGAAATTCCGATGTTTTGCTTTGGTCTCGCCTCTATAGGCTATTGCGGTGGCTTTGTGTTTTATAACTCCTACCTGCCGCAAATAGCCACTCCTGATAAGCAGGATGCTGTAAGTGCCAAAGGGTTTATTTATGGTTATGTAGGCAGTATTGTAGTGCAGGTGTTATGCTTTATAGTGGTGCTTGAACCTAATTGGTTTGGCATAACCGACGATTGGCTGCCTGCCCGGATCTCATTCCTGATGGTTTTTGTGTGGTGGATAGGTTTCTCCATTATTCCGTTTCGCCTGTTACCAAAAGGCCAGCCTAATGCGGGCAAGCATAATTATAACGTGATAACCGGCGGCTTTAAAGAACTGGCAAAGGTTTTTGGAAAAGTACGGAATATGCCGCTGCTCAAGCGCTTTCTGGCTTCATTTTTTCTTTACTCGGTTGGTGTACAAACTATTATGCTGGTCGCGGCTAATTTTGCGGCCAAAGAATTGCATATGCCAGATGCCGCGCTGATCTCTATCGTACTTATTATCCAGGTTGTTGCCGTTCCCGGCGCGCTCATCGCCTCCAAATCGTCGGAGAAATTCGGAAATGTGCGTACGCTGGTAGGGTTAGTGGCGATTTGGTCGGCTATTTGTTTGTATGCTTATTTTATCACCAGTTCCACCCAGTTTTATGTTGCCGCAGTGATTATTGGCATAGTGATGGGAGGGGTACAATCTTTATCGCGCTCAACCTACTCCAAGTATCTACCGGAGAATATTCCGGATACAGCTTCATATTTCAGCTTTTATGACGTTACCGAAAAGCTATCGATAGTGGTTGGCCTGTTTTGTTTTGGTTTTGTAGAAGCAGTGACTAACGAAATGCGCGACTCAACGCTTGCGCTCGACGGCTTCTTCGTGTTGGGGCTCATTATGCTTATTGTGCTAATGTTTACTGAAAATAAGCTGCGTAAGCAGCGTGTTGAAGTGGAGGTTTAAACAATTTCATTACATACTTGTACTATCAATAAATAAAGTATAAGCCATGATCCACACCGTAAACCACACCGTAACCGGCAACAACGGGACACAACGAAATATCATCATTGAACCGGTGTTGCACCAATCCGTAAACCATGAGCTAAATGCCACCGGTTTGTACAAATTATACAATGGAAATGCCGATGGCGAAGCTATCCTTTTCGAGATCCAGGAAATAGCCCCCGAAATTGGCGAAAGCAAACCATTGCTTGATGATAAAAAGAACCCGGATTATTTAGGGCAGATCTTGTTTGATACTGATTCGAAATGGCACTATTCGGAAGGACAGCTTTCGCCTAATGAACAGCAACAGGTGGTAGATTTTATCCAAAATACAAAATAGTTAATTTTTCTTTTTCCTGTTGACATAGGGCTGTCACCACCGATAGGTTACTTTGTATTGTAATCAAAAACAAAACCACCGATACAATGGAAACTAACGCAATTCAACAACCAACAGAAACTGCAGCAGCATCTGTTTATACACCAGATCAATTTTTACAAAGCTGGCTTGGCCAGCGCCGTGTTACCCGCAGACTTATCGAAGCTTTTCCGCAGGAAGCCCTTTTTAACTATTCGATAGGGGGAATGCGCCCTTTTTCTGAAATGGTGAAAGAGATCATCAGTATGAGTAGTCCAGGCGTAAAAGGACTTGTAAGCAACGATTGGACGCCAATAGCAGGCCTTGACCATCATACCGGAAAAGTTGAAGCACACTCCAAAAATGACCTGTTAAGGTTATGGGACAATGCCACTGAAGATATTACCACCTATTGGGCAAAGATTCCGGTGGAACGTTTTCAGGAAACAGTTTTAGCTTTCGGTCAGTACGAAGGGGTTGCAAACAGTATTATTCAATACATTATTGATAACGAAATACATCACCGCGGCCAGGCTTATGTTTATCTCCGTTCTTTGGGAATTGAGCCACCGGCATTTTATGACAGAAGTTAAATCTACCTATAAAAACAACCAAGGGCTTTCCGAAAAGGGAGGCCTTTTTTTATGAGAATTTCGGGCTATTGGCGCTATTTTGATATCTTTAGCAAGGTTACATATCAAGTTTTCGTAATGGCTATCATCCGCTCTTTCGCTCTTTTTTTATTCGCAGGTTTATTTGAAATAGGTGGCGGTTATCTCGTTTGGCTATGGCTAAAAGAAGGTAAGCCACTTTGGTTTGGAATAACGGGCGGCGTGATCCTTGCGCTTTATGGTATCGTAGCAACCTGGCAAACGGCTAATTTCGGCCGGGTGTACGCGGCTTACGGCGGTATTTTTATTGTGATGGCATTGATCTGGGCATGGAAGGTTGATGGCTTTAAGCCCGACCGGTATGATATTATCGGGGCTTTGATTGCATTGATAGGTGCCTGTGTTATTGTTTACGCGCCGCGTGGACATTGATAAAGCAGCCTTGATCTGCTGGAAATGATGTTTTAAATAATTCAGTTTGTTTGCTCAAATCTCGTAACGGGAAATTTCCATACGAATACTTTTAAACTGTTTGCAATTAATTGAATTACACTAATTTTTAGTCGGTTTGAATTTGAAATTCGTGCAATTCGATTAATACATAAAAATTCGTGTAAAAATTTTTCATCTGTCGTTTTTTCAATTTACTTGCTTACAGACATTTTTTGGAGTTTCTAAAATTTGCATACATTTAGTGAGCAAATGGAAAACAAAAACAACAAAAAAACCATAAGGGCCTGGGCTTTCTTTGATTGGGCCAACTCTGCGTACAACCTCGTTATCACTTCAACCATTTTTCCGGCTTATTATGTAGCCATTACTACCAACCATGCTAATGGGGATAGGGTTAACTTTTTCGGGAAAAGCTTTGTAAACACCGCACTTTCAGATTATGCTTTATCGGCCGCTTACATGGTGATGGTACTGCTGTTGCCCATACTATCATCCATAGCAGACTATAAAGGCAATAAAAAGATCTTCATGATGTTTTTTACGCTGCTTGGTTCAGCTGCCTGTTGTGCGTTATTCAATTTTGATAAAGACCACCTTGAGATGGGGATCATCTGTTTTGCATTGGCAGCTATTGGCTATAGCGGAGGCTTTGTTTTTTACAACTCATACCTGCCCGAAATTGCCACGGTTGACATGCAGGATAATGTAAGCGCCAAGGGTTTTACCTATGGCTATATAGGCAGTGTGCTGTTACAGCTTATTTGCTTTTTATTTGTGCTGAAAGGCGAGTGGTTTGGCATTGTTGATAAAACCTTCGCCCCGCGGTTGTCATTTTTATTGGTAGGCTTGTGGTGGATAGGTTTTGCCATGATCCCTTTTAGTGTTTTACCTAAGGGGAGTCCGAATGCGCAAAGTCATAATCACAATATTATAAAAGGCGGTTTTATTGAGTTGGGGCATGTTTGGAAAAAGGTTAAGGAGATGCCGCTGTTAAAAAGGTTTTTGCCATCGTTCTTTTTCTATTCAATGGGTGTACAAACTATCATGCTGGTGGCAACAGGCTTTGCAGCTAAAGAGTTAAAAATGGAAACGCCGCAGTTGATCACCATAATTTTAATTATCCAACTGGTAGCTATTTTGGGTGCAACGCTCATGTCGCGCCTGTCGGGTAAATATGGTAACGTGCGGGTTTTAATAGGGGTGGTGATCCTGTGGATTGCGGTTTGTATTGCTGCTTACTTCACCTATACGCAAACACAATTTTATATTATAGCAGTGGTGGTTGGTTTGGTGATGGGAGGGATTCAATCTATGTCGCGCTCAACCTATTCCAAATATCTGCCCGAAAATATTCCTGATACGGCATCTTTTTTCAGCTTTTACGATGTTACCGAAAAACTGGCCATAGTAGGCGGGGTGTTCAGCTTTGGTTTTTTTGAAGAAATAACCGGAAGCCCACGAAATTCGGTTTTGGTATTGGGCGTATTCTTCATCGTCGGTTTGATTTTATTGTTTTCTTTGCTAAAGACCGAACAAAACATTAATAAAAATTCGGATTTTAGCAACCGTTAACTATTTTGTGCCGATGAAGGTTGAGTTGTTCATACCCTGTTTTATAGATCAGTTGTTTCCTGCGACAGCTTTTAATACAGTAAAGTTGCTGGAGAAGGCAGGCTGCAAGGTTAGTTACAACCCGGCGCAAACCTGCTGCGGTCAGCCGGCTTTTAACGCCGGTTTTTGGGACGATGCCAAAGAGGTAGGCAATAAGTTTTTAAGCGATTTTTCAGAAGACAGCGTCATAGTTTCGCCCTCTGCCTCATGCACAGGCATGGTGAAAAATTATTATAACGACCTGTTTACCAACACAGCCGTGCACAATAAATGCAGGGCTATACAAGGCAATATCTATGAATTATCGGACTTTTTGGTGAATATCCTGGAGTTTGACTATTTCGGTGCCGAGCTTGATGGTAAAGCTGTTTATCACGATAGCTGTGCCGGTCTGCGTGAATGTAAGATAAAAGATGAGCCCCGCCAGCTGCTCTCCAAAGTGCTTGGTCTTGAATTGCTTGATCTGAAAGACGGCGAAACCTGCTGTGGTTTTGGAGGCACCTTCGCTGTTAAGTTTGATGGGATCTCAACCGCAATGGCCCAGCAAAAAGTAAACAATGCCCTTGATGCCGGTGCTGAATATATTATATCTACCGATACTTCCTGTTTAATGCATATGCAAGGGTATATCGACAAAAATAATCTTCCTATTCAAACCATGCATATTGCCGATGTATTGGCTTTGGGCTGGGGGAATGTCTGATCTAATAAGGTAATTTACTTCTTAACAATTGAGGTTTTGCGCGAGTAGGTAATCTGGTCTCTCAATTGCGTCATTGGCTGTTCAAAATATTTAAAAAGCAATATCCCTCCGGCAGCGGTAAAGATCCAGAAGACTAAGTAATCTGTTATTTTGAGTGCCCTGGCAGTAAGAAAATGGCTAAGATAAGGGTTTAGGAAATCTTCAATGAGGTATGTCCTGATAAGGGAGTAGTTGAGTAGATAAAGCGAATAGGAAATTATACTTATTAGTGTGATCGACTTATATAACATACCTTTTCCGGTTTTGATAAGTGTAAGCCTGGGCAAAAGACACAATACTCCTAAAGGCGGAATACTGTAGGCAAATACACACGAGTACAGCAAGCCAAAGTAGCCGAAAATGTATTGTACATAATGCAGGTACAGTAAGCAAATACCTATAATAAATAACGCATTAGGATAACGTTTCCAGGTATCAGCGTGATAGTAAGCGATATAAGATCCGAGTACTCCGTACATAATACAATCCAACCTTGTGGTTACCTGCTTTCTGAAAAACAAATCAATTACCTCTCCATTTATCAGATGTGCCGGCCAGCAGGTAAAGCGATAATATCTGAAAGCTGTAACACTCAATATCAGTGTGCCGGCCAAAATCAAAATGGCATAGCGCACGTTAATTTTAAAAGCAGTTATCGAAATAAAAATTTCAGCGGGCACAAGTATATAAAACCACTCTTCAACTGCCAGCGACCATGATTCAGGAAACAGGTAATTGGGTATGGGCTTGTTGAAATTTGCAAGAAAAAAGAAATATCCTTTAACGCTGGTTTCGGCAAGTAGTTGTTTTGTACAGAAACCTAAAATCAACAAAACAATCAATACAAGAAAATAGGCAGGTAAGGTGCGAAACCACCGGCGCAACCAAAAATTGAGGAGTGTATTGAATGTGATATTGGGGCTATTGAATTGCCTGATCAGGATACCTCCGATCAGGAAGCCTCTCAATACAAAAAATAAAGTAACCCCGTCAAGGTTGAGTGCAGTTAATAACCAGTAGGTCAATGAGTTTTTATTAAAAAACAAGGCACTATGTACGTTTAAAACGAAAAGTATAGCAACGGCTCTAAGTATATCTAATCCGTAAATTCGTTCAGTATTATTTTTAACACGGAAAAGATTTGTTATTAACATGTATGCGGCCGTTTTTAATAATAATCGGCATATGTTGGCATTACGAAATTAATAAACAGCCGGTTGCTTTTAATTTACTTTGGTTTTGACCAGGACCAAGAATACGATGATAATCTGACAGTTATTTATTCTTTAACTAATTTAAACTTTAAGGTGTCATCATACACTTTGGTATCCCATTGCATTTGCTTGCCGTTGTAGTTGCTGATCTTTACCCTTGTGGTATCATTATTTGTGCCGCCATCAAAATGTACATTGAATATTTTTTGTTTAGCGTTATAACTATAACGGCCAAACCATGCACGGTTTGCCTCAAAAACGTAGGGATTGGCACAAAATGAGATCCTGCCGTCATCTTCAATGTATATGTAACACCAGTTTTGGGCGCCATTCATCCAATCGTTTTCACCGATGGCTTTGCCATTTCGTTTGAATTCCTTGATTTTCCATTTTCCTGTAAAGAATGATGGTGGTACTGCTACTACATAGCGGTAAATGCTATAAAAAGCAAGGCCGATTACCAAAAGTTTTAAAACCGGTTTTGCAAAACTTAGCCTTAAAGGCGGTATTACTACTTCTTTAAATAAAACAGGTTTAATATCCGACCATCGTAGTAGTAAAAGGTATAACAGGCCGGTAGTTATAATGATTGAGTTTATGAATGCCCCTATGGCTATATCATAAAATACATTGATCAGTACAATGTTTAACATTATGGGTAATAATATGCAGGTGCCCAGCAAGGTAGTACGCCTGAATAAAAGCATAACACTGCCGATAATTTGGAGCAAACCCAGTATAACCGCGAAAGTATAGGAGTGGCCAAAATAGTTCCAGGTGAGGTCGAAGCCGCTTAACTTGCCTATAGGAGTATTATCTCTCATGTAAATATGTCCAAACTGTGTTTTCAAGATCTTGGCAAAGCCATAAGCCGACACTTGATAGGCAAGGAAATACCGCATAACGCCACGCAGAAACGCGTGCCTCATTTCTGAATCGAATCCTTCCTTTTTGCTTTTTTTATTCCAGTAAATGGAATAAACCACCGAAAAGATGAACATCCCGATAATGACCCAGGTAAAAAGCCTCGCGAAGGAAAGGTCACCGAAAGAGTTAAACAGCTTGTAAAGTAAAGGGCCCCACATCATCATTAAGCAATCATAAACAGCTATGAGCAGATACAGGCATTCGAAGAACTTGGTAAACCAATAGGAGCGGGGTGTGGTAGTCATAAGCTTAATTTCGCTCAATATCCAAAATAGCACCTTCTTTCGCCATTTCTACAAGGAATGGTTTGGCGATGCCTTCCTGTGCACTATCGTAAGCGGTATCGCCCTTTGCTGCAATGTCATCAAGTCCGTCTTCACGGTCAACTTCATATTTGTTCAGGGCCAGGTAAACGGAATCGCCCGATACCTTATTTACTTTGTATAAGGTATAGTGGTTGTTTTTAAGTTTGATATGAAAAATATCGTTTTTTTGTGGCGATAAAACCCATTGGTTTACTTTTTTAGCCTTCTGCTTTTCGCTGATATAAAAAAATATAGAACCGATAATGATCAAAAAGCAGCCGGCAAATGTCCATACGGGTATTGTGGTTTGGGCTTTTACGTTATCATAGCTTAACTTAAGCGACGCAGGCATTTCCTTAAGTTTTAATACCTGCTTGCAATTGAGGCATTGCGAAACGCCGGTTTTACCAATCGGGAAAAAAGGGATCCAGAAAATATGCGCCCAGCGTTGAAATACATTCATTTGTATACTATTGGCCGTATTGCAGTTTGGGCAATTGTCGCTTGTTAGTTCAGCTTTTAAGAGTTTGGCTTTGATACCGTATACAATCATGATATTGCTGGTTTAGGACCTACGTTTTATCCGCAATGAAAATAGGCAAAATACTACCATTATAAAAATGAAGGTTTATGGAAAAAATGAAGTAATAGTGGTGGCATTGTTTTGTCAGCACTTATTGGTAAGACTGTTTGCATTTCAAAAAAACCTAAAAAAGCATTAAAAAATGCTTGAAATAAGAATGCGTCGTGAAATGCTGATTGTATACTCCTTGAAGTTTTATCGGTTGATAGTCAGATGTTTATAATGTTTCAATTAGAATGTTAAAGTACTGATTAACAGTGCGTTTCATAAAATAACCGTTTCGCGTTTCACTCTCAAAAAATGGAACACTTTAAAAAACGCCGGAAACAAAGAATGATTTTTTTTTGAGAATGGCGATTTTGAGACACCCACAATTTTACAATTACTTTTACCATGACATGAAATTACAGAAATAGGCATTTCTTTAAAAAACACTATCTTTGCCGATTGAAATGAACAAGAAAGTCGCTTTTTACACTTTAGGCTGCAAGCTGAATTATTCAGAGACCTCATCTATAGGTCGGATGTTTAACCAGGCCGGTTATGATACGGTGAATTTCACCGAAACACCGGATGTTTTTGTAATCAATACCTGCTCGGTAACTGATAATGCCGATAAAAAGTGTAAGAAGATAGTTAAGGAAGCGCTTAAAATTTCACCCAATGCTTACGTCACTATAGTAGGTTGTTATGCGCAGCTAAAACCACAGGAGATTGCAGAAATCCCCGGTGTTGACATGGTGCTTGGTGCTGCCGAAAAATTCCAGATCATTGATCACATTACCGACTTAACAAAAAGGCCTAAGGCGCTGGTGCTCAATCAACCGGTGTCTGAAGCTAATGAGTTTGTGCCCGCATATTCTTTTGGCGACCGTACCCGTACTTTCCTGAAAGTGCAGGATGGTTGCGATTATTCCTGTACCTTCTGTACTATTCCGTTGGCCCGTGGCGCAAGTAGGAGCGATAACATTGAAAACGTTGTGGAGCAGGCAAGGCAAATTGCCGAGTCGGGCGTTAAAGAAATTGTTTTGACCGGTGTAAACCTTGGCGATTTCGGGATCCATAACGGCAAACGCGAGGATAAGTTTTTCGATTTGGTCAAAGCGCTGGATGAGGTAGAAGGAATCGACCGTTTCAGGATCTCATCTATCGAGCCCAACTTGCTTACCGACGAGATTATTGCTTTTGTTGCTGCTTCAAAACGTTTTGTACCTCATTTTCATATCCCGCTGCAATCAGGTTCGGATAAGATCCTGGGGCTTATGCGCCGCCGTTACAAACGCGACCTTTACGTTGACCGCGTTACCAAAATTAAAGAGCTGATGCCTGATTGCTGTATCGGTGTGGATGTTATTGTTGGCTTCCCCGGCGAAGCAAGGGAGGATTTTATCGATACTTATAATTTCCTGAACGAGCTCAATATATCCTACCTGCACGTATTTACCTATTCAGAAAGGGAAAATACCCTTGCTGCCCAGATGACTGGTGCTGTTCCGGGTTCGGCACGCGGGGAGCGGAGTAAAATGCTGCATATTCTTTCGGATAAAAAACGCCGTGCTTTTTACGAAAGTCAGCTCAATAAAAATGAGGAAGTTTTATTTGAGGGTGATATTAAAGATGGCTTTATGCATGGCTTCACCCGCAACTACGTGAAGGTGCGTACCAAGTACGATCCTGTACTGGTTAACGAATTAAAAACGGTACATCTAACAAATATTTCACCTGATGGTGATGTTGAAATAACAGAAGGCGAAGAAATATTAGTGCATTAAATTCTATATTCGCCCTAAAATATAACCTATGTTTCCCACGCTCACATCGTTATTGCAATATCTTTTTGGTTTTAATCTTCCTTTGCCTATACAAACTTTTGGCTTTTTTGTAGCGATAGCTTTTGTGGGCGGTTACTGGGCTTTCGGTCAGGAATTTAAACGTAAAGAGGCATTAGGCGTTATCCATACTTTTAAAAAGAGGGTTACTATAGGCTTGCCCGCCTCAAATACTGAGCTTATAAGCAACAGTGTTTTCGGCTTCGTTTTGGGTTATAAAATTGTTGATTCCATTCTGAATTACCAGGGCCTTATAGATAGCCCTCAGGATTTTTTAATATCGTTAAGGGGTAATTGGATAGGCGGCATACTTGGAGCAGCAGCTTTTACTTATTGGGCGTGGTATGAGGCACAAAAACAAAAGCTCGACAAGCCGGTAACCAAAGATATTGACGCGCATCCATATGAATTATTAGGCAGTATATTGCTTTGGGCGGCGGTATTCGGTTTTGCAGGTGCCAAACTTTTTAATGGGCTTGAAAACTGGAGCGATTTCATGAAAGATCCGGTTGGCATGCTGATAGGTACCAGCGGATTTACTTTTTATGGTGGCCTCATTGGGGGTGGTGCAGCCGTACTTTATATTGCGAACAAACACGGCATTAAACCGCTGGATATGCTTGATGTAGGCGGCCCGGGGATGATGCTGGCTTATGCGTTGGGGCGTATTGGCTGCCAGATGAGTGGCGACGGCGATTGGGGTATAGTTAACCTTGCACCAAAGCCACACTGGTTAAGCTGGGCACCCGATTGGATGTGGAGCTTTAAATTCCCCCACAACGTAAATGACGAAGGTGTGCAGATGGTAAATTGTGTTGGTAAATTTTGCCATGAACTACAGTACCCGGTTTATCCTACTTCGTTTTATGAGTCTGTAATTTGTTTATTACTATTCTTTGTTTTATGGAAAATAAGGCACAATTTTAAAGCTCCCGGCGTTTTGTTTGGTGTGTATATGATATTAGCTGGCGTTGAGCGTTTCATTATCGAACTCATCAGGGTTAATACCAAGTACGTTGTTGCAGGTGTTCCATTTACCCAGGCCGAGATGATCTCTGTGATCATGGTTTTAGGTGGTATTACACTTATTGTAACAGGATTAAACAAAGAAAAGAAAGCGCTGGGCAAAACAAATGGCTGATAACAAATCAAAAGGCAAATTAGTAGATAACCAGGTTTTTAGATTTGTGCTTTCGGCCGGGGCCGGTTTTTTGGTGGATGTATCTGCATTTTACCTTTTTTACCACAATCTGCTTACGCAGCATACTTACCACATATTAGGGCTTACCGTTCGTAATTATACCATATCATTGGCACTGTCATTTTTTATGGGCGTGCTGGTTAATTTTTTAATCACCCGGTATATGGTGTTCAACGAATCGAAATCAGCTCCCCGTAAGCAGTTTTTACGTTTTGTGACCGTGGCTGTTGTCGGTTTCTTCGCTAATTTATCAGTTGTGAAGATTTTGATCCAGGCTTGCAGTTTTAATCCTACTGTAGCACGGGTTTCGGCGGCGCTGAGCCTCTTCTTTGCAAGCTTTTTTATTCATAAAGTTTTTTCATTTAGCCTATCATTAAAACGGAACCATGCAAATAGCGAACATCATAAACCAGGTAATTGAAGTTTCAAAACAAGCAGGTGATTTCATCAGGCAGGAGCGCAAAGCATTTGACCCTGATAGGATAGAATATAAAGGCCTCAACGACATGGTATCATACGTTGATAAAACCGCTGAAGAAACCATTGTAAAAGGTCTGAGCAAAATTTTGCCCGAAGCAGGTTTCATCACCGAAGAAAAAACAACCACCAAAATAGGCGAGCGCTACAACTGGATCATCGACCCGCTTGATGGTACTACCAATTTTATTCATGGTGTACCCGCTTTTTCAGTAAGTATAGCTTTAAAAGAATATGATGAGCTGGTAGCCGGCGTGGTATACGAAATAAACCTTGATGAATGCTTTTACGCCTGGAAGGATGCGCCAGCATACCTTGACGGCAAAGAGATCAGCGTAAGTAAAAACAGCACAATTGGTACCAGCTTACTTGCAACCGGTTTTCCATATTACGATTTTACCAAACAGGCTGCTTACATCGAACTATTTACAGAACTAATGCGCAGCAGTCATGGTCTGCGTCGTTTAGGTTCTGCCGCTGTTGATCTGGCTTATACGGCTTGTGGTCGTTTCGATGCTTTTTACGAGTATAACCTTAATGCCTGGGATGTTGCTGCCGGTATAGTAATTGTTAAACAAGCCGGGGGAGAAGTAGTGAACTTTAAAGGTGGCTCTGAGGTGTTGGATACCCGTGAATTGCTGGCGACTAATGGGAAGATAACGGGGGAGATGCTTGGGGTGATAGGGAAGTATTTTAAATAAGAGCTAAAGTCTATAACGCGCTTTTGCACCTCCTACAAATTATCACTATTATGAAAAATCTTTGGACAGATATTCCTGCTGAAGAATATGAAAAACACATGTCAGAGGTTGGCCAGCTCCAACTTCTTAACTCAACGTTCAAACATTATTTCGATTTATACGATCCTCAGGATATAATTGTTCTTGGTGCTACTACAGGAAATGGATTGGAAAATATTGAGAATAATATAAATAGCGTAACTGCGATAGACATCAATTGTGATTATTTACTCGAATTAAGAAGCAGATTCCCAGATTTTCCGCATCTCAATACTATTTGCGGGGATATTCAGAATTTAAAATCCGACAGTTTATCTTCTGACTTCATTTACGCCGCACTGATTTTTGAATATGTCGATTTAAACAAAACTATACTCAATATTAAAAATTGGCTTAAAAGCCAAGGCAGATTAGTAACGGTTTTACAGATGCCCAATGAAAAAATTTCTGCGGTTTCTCCTACACGGTTTAAAAAACTTGGCCAACTTAGCGAAATAATGAAATTGATAGACATCACCTATTTTGAAGAAGTTATGGATAAGAATAATTTCAGGAAAGAAGAGTCTAAAATTATCACGCTGCAAAGTGGCAAGCAATTTTATATTGGCGTACACTCATTTTGAGTGCATTTACTTTGATAACAAAAAACCTCTCATTTTCATGAGAGGTTCTCGGGTAAATGATGGGGTTCGAACCCCAAAATCACGCCATCAATTCTTCAATATTATAACGCTTCAGAAACCACTTCGGTAACTTCAGGCACCATACGTTTAAGCAGATTTTCGATACCGGCTTTAAGTGTGACGGTTGATGAAGGGCATCCGCTGCATGAACCGCGAAGCTCTACAGTTACAACGCCTTCGTTAAATGAGCGGTAAGAGATAGCGCCACCATCCTGCTCAACAGCCGGGCGAACGTAATCATGCAGGATCTGCTGAATTTTAACTTCAGTTTCAGAACCTTCAAAGTTTCCAACTTCAGCTTCTTCTTCTAACTGGATCTTCAATTCTGATTCGATAGCGCCTTTAACAAACTCTTTCATTATCGGCTCAACATCTGCCCAATCACTGCCTTCAGTTTTGGTAATAGTAACAAAATTGCTGGCAAAGAAAACACCATTCACAAATGAAAACTTGTAAAGCTCTTTTGCGAAAGGTGATTTTTCGGCACTTTCCTTAGTTGGGAAATCAACACTGCCGTTAATAAGCAGCTTGTTAACTATGAATTTCATAGTTGCCGGGTTAGGCGTTGATTCAGTATATACGTTGATGTTCATCGTTTCGTGTTTTAAAATCTTAATTAACAAATTTAGTGACCTTTTTCATTAAAAGCTACCCCTTACTTTGTTATGACATGCGGATGATTTTTTTGCACACTGGCAAATATCAAATCAAATTCCGGTATAGTTTAAAGGCGTGATCTTTTTGATCTCGTCTTTAATAGTATCACTTACATTTAACGTGTCAACAAACTCCGCTATTGTGTTGGCGTTGATCTGCTGATTAGTACGGGTAAGGTCTTTAAGTGCTTCATATGGATTAGGATAACCTTCGCGCCTTAATATAGTTTGGATAGCCTCTGCAACAACCGGCCAGTTGGCTTCCAGATCGGCATTGATGGCATCGGTGTTTAGTAACAGCTTGTTTAAACCTTTTACTGTTGATTTAATAGCGATAAGCGTATGTGCAAACGGAACACCGATATTTCTTAACACGGTAGAGTCGGTCAAGTCGCGCTGTAACCTTGATATTGGCAGTTTAGCCGCTAAGTGTTCAAATAATGCATTGGCTATGCCCAGGTTACCTTCCGAATTTTCAAAATCGATAGGATTAACTTTATGCGGCATAGCTGATGAGCCAATTTCGCCCGCTTTGATCTTTTGCTTGAAATAGTTCATGGATATGTAGGTCCACATATCACGATCAAGATCTATCAGGATATTGTTAATGCGCTTTAATGCATCGCATTGTGCGGCAAAGTTGTCGTAGTGTTCAATCTGGGTGGTGAACTGTGAACGTTTTAAGCCCAGGATCTCATTTACAAAGTGATTGCCAAATGCTTTCCAGTCTTTATCTGGGTAGGCAATAAAGTGGGCATTAAAGTTACCAGTAGCGCCGCCAAACTTAGCCGAATTAGGGATAGGTTTTAACAATTCCAACTGGGCTTCCAAACGCTCAACAAAAACCAGGATCTCTTTGCCTAAGCGGGTTGGCGAAGCTGGTTGGCCATGAGTATGAGCCAGCAAAGGAATATTCTCCCAATCTGCGGCGAAGCTTTTTAATATGCTAATCAGGTCATTAATAGCAGGGTAATAGCTATTGTTTAGTGCCAGTTTAAAAGTATAGGGGATAGCGGTGTTGTTGATATCCTGCGAGGTAAGGCCAAAATGGATAAACTCTTTGTATGGCTCCAGTCCTAATTTATCAAACTCTTTTTTAATGAAATACTCAACAGCTTTAACGTCATGATTCGTCGTTTTTTCAATCACTTTGATACTTTCAGCGTCATCTTCCGAAAAATTCCTGTAAATGTCGCGTAACTTTTCTGATATATTTTTATCAAAAGCTTGTAACTGAGGTAGTGGGTATTCAACAAGTGCGATAAAATATTCGATCTCAACAAATACGCGATACTTAATAAGTGCATATTCTGAAAAGTATCCGGCAAGTTCGGCAGAGGTGTTTCTATAACGGCCGTCAATAGGCGAGATCGCTGAAAGTGAAGTAAGCGTCATATTAAAAAGAGTGGTAATGATTTTTTGCAAAGGTAATCATTTTTGATGTGCCATCGGCAGATTAAAAGCTTCGCAAATAAACCGCAGGATAACAAGCAATAATTAAATGGATTTTAAAAATGAACACGCATTTGTAATGAGAAAGTAAAAATGAACGGAAACTTTTTATTCAAAAAATGTTTCCTTAGTTTTGACCCGGAAAGTCAATGAGTCAAATAGAGAGAATTATAAAAGGAGCCGAGGACCTGTTTTTAACAGCAGGGATCAAAAGTATAACCATGGATGATATTGCGAGGCATCTTGGTATGTCAAAAAAAACCATCTACCAGTTTTTTAAGGATAAGAATGAATTGGTTGTAGCCTTAACTGCAAAAAAGCTGAAGGAAGATGAGGAGCAGATGAATGACATCATCAGCAAATCGGCTAACGTGATTGAAGAGATGATCAACATGACCAAATGCTCGGAGGAGATTTTTTCAAGGATCAACCCGATTGTTATTCACGATCTGCAAAAATATCATTCTGAAGCCTGGGAGGACTTTCAGAAATTCAAGGCTGAAGTGTTGATCCAAAAAATGGAAGAACTTTTAATTAAAGGAATGGGGCAAGGTTACATTCGTAAGGATATCGACGTAAAGATAATGGCGCGTATGCGGGTTAACCAGGTGGAGCTGGGCTTTAATACATCCATATTCCCGGTAACCGAGTTTAGCCCCTGGAAGGTACAAGTTCAGTTTTTAGATCATTTTAATTATGGCATTTGTACACTTGAAGGCTACAAGCTGCTTAACGAGTATAAGAATATTAATAATGAATAACATGCTGCTGACATATAGTTGTCATTAGCTGTTATGAATTTGTATCAGTTTAAATAAATCACTCAACCACAATATATATATAATGAAATATTTACTTTTTACGGCAACTGTGTTTTGCGCCTTAGCTTTTAAAGGCTACGCGCAGGAGGCAGCGCCAAACACACAAACTTACAGTTTTACGGTTCAGGACTGTATCAATTATGCATATGAACACCAAACAACGGTTGTAAATGCAGCGCTTGATATTAAAAGTGCTGAATATAAAGTTAAAGAAACAACAGGGATTGGCTTACCTCAAATAAGCGGTTCGGCAACCTTCCAGGATTATATTAAAACACCAACAATCCTCTTTCCCAATTTTATAACCCCTGCCGTTTATCAAACTTTAATTGATGAAAAAGTTAAGGACGGAACAGGAAAAACCATTACACAAATTCCTGACGGCGCTGGTGGCTATCAAGCTGTAAACTTTACACAGAAATATAACTCAAACCTGGGATTAACTTTAAACCAGATCATTTTTGATGGCAGTTATCTTGTTGGTTTAAGGGCATCAAGAACCTATAAGGAGCTTTCCCAAAGGAGTTATACCCGCAGTAAGATAGATGCAAATGTAGCCGTAACCAAAGCTTATTACCAGGTTTTGGTTAGTAACCGGCAGGTGAAATTACTGGATGCCAATATTGAGCAACTTAAACAGCAGGTTGATCAGACAGTGGCGCAAAACAAACAAGGCTTTGTTGAAAAAATTGACGTAGACCGGATTACAGTTCAGTATAATAACCTGATCACCAATCGTGAAAATGTGGTGCGTCTACTTGTCTTAAATTACCAGGTTCTGAAATTTCAGATGGGTATGCCTATTGATGCAAATTTAGGCCTAACTGATAAACTGGAAGATATTAACCTGGATAGCAATATTGCTGATGCCAGCGTTACATCCGATACATCATTTTATCATAAAAGAATTGAATATAATTTATCAGAAACCAATGTAAAGTTAAATGAGCTCGATCTTCAGCGGAAAAAGTCAACTTTTCTTCCGTCATTGTCGTTAAATGGAAGCACGGCACTGGCTTACCAGGATAATAGCTTCAGCAAACTTTACAGCACAAAGTATCCGACAACCTATTTTGGATTAAGCCTGAACATCCCAATTTTTAGCGGTGGGCAACGGATAAATCAGGTAAGGCAATCGCAGATCACGTTATTAGAATCAAAAAATAATCTCAATAATCTTAAAAACCAACTCAGCTTACAAGCAAGTCAGGCGCGTATAACTTTTATTAACGGTTTGCAGTCGCTAAATAATCAAAAAAATAACCAAGCACTTGCACAGGAGGTACTTCGTGTATCAAAAGTAAAATACCAGCAAGGAGTTGGTTCAAGTATTGAGGTTACACAAGCGCAAACCGCCCTTGAAGATGCCGATAACAAATATATTCAGGGCCTTTATGATGCTTTAGTTAGCAAGGTTGACCTTGACCAGGCTTACGGACGAATTAAATAATAACAACAACGCTAAACTCACTATATAACAATGAAAATGAAAAAATTTATATACATACCATTCCTGGTTTTACTGGCGGCCTGCTCAAGTAAACCTAAAGATAAAAAGGCCGAGCTGGCTGATTTGAAAAAGCAGCAGTCAGATCTTAATACAAAAATTGATAAGCTACAGTCAGAGATAGGCACTACCGATTCGGCCAAGAGCACTGATGTTAGTGTTACTGAAGTGAAAACAGGCAATTTTACCAACTATGTACAAATACAGGGTAAAATAGATGCACAGGATAACGTTACTGCTTATCCGCAAACACAGGCCACCATCACAGCTATTTATGTTAAAGCCGGTCAGCATGTGAGTAAAGGACAAGTGCTTGTTCAGCTTGATAACAGTGTTATGCAGCAAAACATAGCGCAAAGCGAATCACAGGTAAGCTTAAACCAACAGTTATTTGATCGCCAGAAAAACCTGTGGGATCAAAAAATTGGTACCGAAGTACAATATTTGCAAGCCCAAACTGCTTTGCAAAGCAGTAAAAAAGCCTTAGATGCTTTAAAAAAACAATCAGCGTTTTTTCGCATCGTTTCGCCGATAAACGGAACTATCGATCAAATGGACCTGAAACTGGGCCAGGTTGCTGCGCCGGGCCAAACAGGTATCCGTATTGTAAATGCCGATATTTTAAAAGTTAAAGCCGATGTTCCTGAATCATATGCAAGCAGCGTAAACACGGGTAACAACGTTCAAATATTAATTCCGGATGCTAAGGATTCATTAGTTACCAAGGTGACCTTTGCAGCTAAAGCTATCGACCCAACATCACGCAGTTTTGGTGTGGAGATCAAGCTGCCGGTACGCAACACACTTCGCCCTAATATGACCGCTATTTTAAAAATAGCCGATTACTCAAAAACAAATACCATAGCAGTGCCGGTTAAAGCTATACAGAAATCAGAAAACGGCGATCATGTTTTTGTAAACCAAAATGGGATTGCAAAACAGGTAAATGTAAAATCGGGCGTTACATATGGCGGCCAAACAGAGATATTATCAGGCTTAAAAGCCGGCGACCAGCTGGTTGTTGAAGGCGCTACTGAGATAGAGGACGGCGATAAGATCAAAGTTGTTCAGTCGGCCAATTAGTTATTAATCAATTGATCTGTTCATTATGAAAGATGTAAAAAAAGAATTTGGCCCTTCAAGCTGGGCCATTGATAACAAAACGGCCATTTATGTGCTCATGTTTTTGATCACTGCGCTTGGCCTTGTTAGCTATAATAACCTGCCTAAAGAAAATTTCCCGGATATAGCGCAGTCGAAGGTTTTTATAACTACTACCTATGCCGGGCAGTCGCCTCAAAATATTGAAAACCTGGTAACGCGTCAGATAGAAAAGCAGCTTAAATCATTAAAGGGGCTTAAAAAGGTTACTTCAAATTCGGTACAAAACGTATCCATCATCACCGCCGAATTTCAGGCTGATGTGAAGATCAAAGATGCCAAAATTGATGTAAAGGATGCCGTTGATAAGGCCAAGCAGGATTTGCCTCAAAATGATAATAACCTGAAGGAGCCGGTTATATCGGACATTAACGTTGCCGACTTACCTATTCTGTATATTAACATTTCCGGTAATTATGACCTTAAGAAGCTGAAAGAATATGCTGATATTTTAAAGGATGAGATTGAGGGCTATCGTGAAATTTCAAAAGTAGATGAAGTAGGTGCTTTGACTCCCGAGATCCAGGTGAATGTTGACCTGAATAAGATGACAGCTGCTCAGATCAGTTTTACCGATATCACCAACGCTATAGGCAATGAAAATATACTTTCTTCGGCTGGTACGGTAAAAACCGATGGTGTGCGCAGGGCCATTGATATTAAGCAGGATTTTAAAAATGCCGACGAAGTAGCCGCCATGGCTATCCGTAACCCTAAAGGGCAGGCTGTTTATTTGAGGGATATTGCCGAAGTAAAAGACTCGTTCCTGGAACAGGAAAGTTACGCGAGGTTAAAAACCAATGATAACCCTAACTTCAAGAATGTAATTACACTTAACGTAAGTAAAAGGGCAGGAGAGAACCTGATTGAGGCATCGGATAAGATCAACGAATTGATCAAATTAAAGCAGAAAACAGTTTTCCCTAAAGGGCTGGACATTGTTGTAACCGGCGATCAATCAGACAAAACACGTACAACGCTTAATGACCTGATCAATACCATCGTGATCGGTTTCCTTTTGGTTACTGTTATCCTGATGTTTTTCATGGGTACAACCAACGCTATTTTCGTGGCATTGTCAGTGCCATTATCATGTTTTATAGCCTTTTTGGTGATGCCTGCAATTGGGTTCACCTTAAATATGATCGTGTTATTCTCGTTCCTGCTGGCGCTGGGTATTGTGGTGGATGATGCCATTGTGGTTATTGAAAACACCCATCGTATTTTCGCTAACGGAAAGGTCCCTATCAAGGAAGCCGCAAAAATGGCTGCAGGCGAGGTGTTTCTGCCTGTATTTTCAGGTACAATGACCACTTTAGCCCCCTTTATACCTCTGGCATTCTGGAATAGTTTGATAGGGCATTTCATGTTCTTCCTGCCGATAACGCTGATCATTACATTACTGGCATCATTAGTGGTTGCTTATATCTTTAACCCGGTATTTGCGGTTGATTTTATGAGGCCCCACCATGATGGCGAACATGATAACCCTAAGTTCGACAGGCCAACAAAAAGGGCTATGATATTTTTGACGATAGCCGCGGTTATCGGTTATCTGATGAATGTTGGTATCGGTAACCTGGTGGTGTTCATCATGGTATTATACCTGATCAATCACTTCTTTTTGTTACGGATTATAGACCGGTTTCAAAAGAATGCCTGGCCTAAGTTTCAAAACTGGTACGCAAAATGGCTTGAACGCGCGGTACACCGTCCGGTTACGGTTTTGGTTGGAACCGTTGCCTTGTTCGTTTTTGCTATTTTCCTGATGGCTGTACGCGGCAAAACGCCGGAGTTTTTCCCATCGGGCGACCCTAACTTTGCCTATGTATATATTACCCTGCCAATAGGTACCGACCAGGGTTATACTAATGAAGTTACCAGGCAAATAGAAAAGCGCGTTGCCCAGGTTGTTGAACCGGACAAGGATATCGTATCGTCGGTAATCTCAAACGTAACCAAAGGCGTAACCGACCCTACAGATGAAGATCAGGGCGATTATGAAAATAAAGGCAAGGTTACCGTAGCGTTTGTTGAATTTGGCAAGCGTAATGGTAAGGATACCAAAAAGGTATTGGCTAATATCCGCGCAGCAGTACAGGGTATTCCTGGTGCGAAAATAGCTGTGGCGCAGGAAAACAGCGGTCCTCCGGTACAAAAGGATATCAGTATCGAAATTGCTGGTGATAACATTGACACACTTGTAGCGACGGGTAACCGATTAAAGAGTTATCTGGCAAAACAAAATATTGCCGGTATTGAAAACCTTATTGCCGACGTTCAAAGTGATAAGCCTGAGATCGTTTTCGATATTGACCGTGAACGTGCCAACCGCGAAGGGATTTCATCAGGACAGGTTACACAAAACCTTTTCACTGCTATATTTGGCTGGAAGGCCGCCGACTTCCGTAATACCCGTGAGGATGATTACAAGATCATGGTAAGGGCGCAGGAAAGCCAGCGCAGTAATATTGATGAGCTTAAAAACATGAAGATCACTTATCGTGACCTTGCTACCGGCGGGGCAATCCGCCAGGTGCCAATTTCGGCCTTTACCGATGTGCGCTATACCAATACTTATAGCAATATCAAGCGTAAACAACAACGCAGGGTATTAACGCTTGGTTCAAACGTTATTAAACCAAATAATCCGAATGAGGTTAATGCTAATATCTTAAAAGCGATAAACAACTTTAAGAAACCGGATAATGTGATCATACGCCAGGGCGGTGGTCAGGAAGACCAGATGGAAGCTATGACCTTCCTGCTTTCTGCACTTGGTGTGTCATTCGGGCTTATTCTGGTTATTTTAATGATCCAGTTTAACTCTATCGGCAAAACGCTTATTATTATCAGTGAGATCCTCTTTAGTATTATTGGTGTGTTGCTGGGCGTTACTATATTTGGCATGACGATGTCTATAGTAATGACTGGTATTGGTATCATAGCGCTCGCCGGCGTGGTTGTTCGTAACGGGATCTTACTGGTTGAGTTTACCGATATGCTGCTTGAGCAGGGCGTTAGCATCCATGATGCCGTAGTTGAAGCGGGACACACGCGTATGACGCCGGTACTGTTAACCGCAACTGCAGCCATTTTAGGTTTGATACCGCTGGCAGTTGGTTTCAATATTGATTTCGTAGGCTTGTTTACCCATTTCCAACCCCATATTCACTTTGGTGGTGATAACGTTGCTTTCTGGGGACCATTGGCCTGGACAATGATCTTCGGTTTAGGTTTCGCTACCATTATTACATTGATCCTTGTACCATGTTTATACCTGATACGCTATAATCTTAAAGCAAGGTTGTTCGGCAAAAAATCGGTGGAACCTAAACATGTTGAGGTATTAGAAACAGAAGCAGTTTAAAATAAAACCAATGTTTATAAAAACGGCCGTACTACATAAAGTACGGCCGTTTTTGTACTTATAGATTTTTAATCACAAACATAACGGGGCATTTTGGGTTGTTAAATCAATAGTTTTAAAGCAGAATGAAACTTAAACCATTAAACCCAGTTTGGCAGGTGATAAGCCTCGGCGCATTGGCCGGGATGCGTACTTTATCAGCCCCAGTTATAACTACTCACATATTAAGCAGTAGCCCTTCAAAAAAATTGGAGCAATCGACCTTACGATTTATGCAGTCAACAACGGTGGCTGCTGTTTTGAAGGTTTTAGCTGTTACCGAGCTTATTGCAGATAAATTGCCCTCAACCCCCAATCGTACAGAACCAGCTGGTGTAGCAGGCAGATGTTTGTCGGGAGCTTTGGCTGGGGCAAGTATTTACAAGGCTGCCGGGGGTAAGACGTTAACGGGAGCATTAATAGGAGGGACAGCAGCGATAGCCGCTACATATGGAAGCTATTATTTGCGCAAAAGCATAGTTAAAGCAAACCATATTGCCGACCCATTGATAGGTGCCGCTGAAGATGCTTTGGTAATTGGGGCCGGCATTAGCTTAAGTAAGCTGACTTAAGCTCCGGTGGCTGGCTGAACATACTTTTCAAGCTCGCCCAAATTGCTGATCTCATTACGTGAACGCGGCAGGCTACCCGGAAAGTTTTTTTGGATAAACGTGATCAGGTTTTCGCGGATGTAACAACGCAGGTCAAACGCGTTTGATGACGTACTGGAGCTCATCAGCACCCTGATTTCTATGGTGTGTTCTCTTACATCAGTAACCTGCACTACTTTAACCCGTTTGTCCCAAAGGTTGGATTTAACTATCAGCCGCTCAAATTCTTCGCGAATGGCATCAATGGGAACGGTATGGTCCATATATAAAAACACTGTACCAAGGATATCTGCTGATGTCCGCGTCCAGTTTTGGAAAGGTTTTTGGATAAAATAATTGATAGGAAGTATCAGCCTCCGTTCGTCCCAGATCTTTAAAACCACGTAAGTGAGGGTGATCTCTTCTACGCGGCCCCACTCGCCTTCTACAACGAGTACATCATCTATGCGGATAGGTTGCGTAAACGCTATCTGGAAGCCTGCCAGTAAATTGCCCAGCGAGCTCTGCGCTGCGAAACCAACTATGATACCGCCTATCCCTACGCCGGTAAGTAAACCGGTGCCTATCTTGCGCATACTTTCAAAACTGAGCAAAATAATGGCAATAGTTAAAAAGATGATGGTCACCACAATGATCTTTCGGATAAACTGGATCTGCGTTCGCACTTTACGCTCTTTCAGGTTATCCACTTTGTTGAGGTCGTAAGTGTGATAGATGTAATCTTCCAGGATCCGCACCGAACGTACAAGCAGGCCCGCGAAGGATATGGTAAGTAAGATCTCAAAGGTTTTATCAATTGGTTTATAGTAAACCGGGTTCATTCGCATTAATGGTGATAGTATATTAAACAGAAACAGTGGAATGAAATAAGCTACCGCTGGCCCCAGGTTAACCAGTATCGATCTTAGGATCGAGTACGAAGTGTCTGTTTTTTTTGCATACAATTTAAACAGGCGGGTTATTATGAATTTTATAACAAGGCCAACAAGCACGGCTACCAGCGCAATGATCAGATTCCATGCAAATGACGGGATCCGTTGTGAAAATTCAAGCAGGTCGGGTGGTAAGCTGTTTTCTATATTCATAGTAAGGCAAATGTTTTTCTACAGTAAAATAGTTGGAATGTAAAATTGTTTTAGCAAATGCCGCTGTAACGGGTGTTGTTATACATGTTTAATGAATTTTTGATAGTTTTGTTAAAAAAGTCAGGAAATCGATTGTGTTGACTTTTTATTTACCTGTTTAAATAAAACTTAAGGACCCACATGGCAGCAGTGAATGACCAGCAGGATATTAAAAGAGAGAAAATTTTAGAGGCCTCGCATCAGCGCTTTTTACATTACGGTTATTCAAAAACTACCATGAATGAAATAGCCGGTGACCTATCCATGTCAAAGGCATTGCTTTACTATTATTTTCCGGATAAAAGCCAGTTGTACATTGCGGTAATGCGCAAGCTTGCTACCGATTATCTTAAAACGCTCGAAAACCGGTTAAATACTTTTACCAATTTAAAAGAAGCTTTTACTTTCCAGGTAAATACCCATCACGAGTTCATTGTTAATAATTATAATTTCTTCGATTTTTTCAGGCTTAATGAACAAAATCTTCCTGAAACCATCTGGCAGATAGTTGGCGAGGTGCATAGCGCCGAATTGAGCCTGCTGAGTAATGCCATTAAAACCGAAGTTGAAAGAGGGGCAATTAAGCCTGTAGAAAACCCTGAAGAGGTTGTTGATGTATTGATGGATGCCCTGCATGGCATTAGGGTGGGGGCCATATCCCAGAAGAAAACTAACTTCCCCCGTAAGGAACACCTGGAAGAGATCCATACCAAAAAACTGCTCCTGCTTGATATTTTTATCAAGGGCTTAATGTACTAAAGTCATCTTAAGGTATAAATGCCCTGTACTGTCAGTTAGCCGTCAAATGAATGGGCTAACAGCCGCTATGCCTGTTATTTATGGGTACATTTGTACTTACAAATAATTTAATAGCCAGGTAATTACCTGGCTGTTCATTTATTTATAAATACTTCTTTTTTTAAGAGGTGATTGTTTTAGAGTGATTTAGCCTGCATAGCTTTTTGCCGTGCGGGCTTTTTTATACGCCGATATTTGTATTGATGTCAATATTGCCGATCAATATTTTATGAACCGGGCAGGCATCGGCTATTTTAAGTAACCGGTCCCGCTGTTCGTCACTTACTTCACCTTTAAAGCTAAGTTTAGTTTCAATACGTGTACCGCTTAAAGTCTTAAACATTTCAACATCGGCTTTTATTTCTTCAATCGGCCACATTTTGCGATTGATGTACATGCGCAGGGTAATAACAGTACAGCTTGCAAGGCTGGCCAATAATAAACTAAAAGGGTTCATACCGGTATCGCTGCCATCGGCCTTTAGGGGCTCGTCGGTTATCAAACCATGGCCGCCGCTGTTAACCACCGTTTGATATTGAGAGCGCCCTATAAGCGCTGTAGCACTTTCTATCAGCTCAATTCCTGTCTCTTCCATAAGGCCTATAGTAATGTATTGTTATTAGTCTTTAGTCTAAAGTCATAAGTGCTAAGCTCAGAAAGACGAGAAACCCAACTCTTGACTTCCGACTCAATACTTCTGACTTATTTATTCAGAAGTTTCGTTAATATCAACAAGGTCCCAGTTCTTTTTCAATAATTTGGGGCCGCCATTATATTTAAGGATCACTTCAAAATTTGTACGGTTTGTTTCGCCCCTGCTGCCTTTTGAGAGTACATACGATTTGATAATAAAAACAGAGTCGGTCTTTTTGCCAAACTGGTATTTATCGTCAGGAAAGGAGATGTTTCCATCACGGATAGTTGGTGTTACAAATTCCGTTGCAATTTTATAAGCATCATCTGCATTGGGCATTTTACTAAACGATAATACTTCTGAAACGCCGCCTGATGTGGCAAATTTTATCATGATAAAAATAAATGCAATGCCTACGATAATTATGGCATATACACCTTTCATAGCACGCTTTTTCTTGTGCTGCTTTTCCTTAAGATAAGTTTGTGTCATTAGTTTACAAAGGGTGCGATAAAAATACTAATTAAATTGATGAATGGAAGCCGCTCCCTTTTTTGCAGTATTTACGGCTGATGGCCAAAGAATAAATAGGCAATGAATATAGCAGCAATAACACCGGCCAGATCGGCTATAAGCCCGGCAGGGATAGCATAACGTGATTTTTTAATGCCTACCGAACCAAAATATAAAGCCACAATATAAAAGGTAGTATCTGCCGAACCGTTGAAGATCCCTGCAAGTCGCCCGGCAAATTTATCAACACCAAAATTCTGCATTACGGTTATCATCATACCTTTTGAGCCTGAGCCGCTAAGGGGTTTCAGATAGGCAACCGGCATGGCGTCAACGAATCGGGTATCCAAATTAAACTTAACGCAGATCCAGCGTAAGCCTTCGTTCATATAATCTAAAGCGCCGCAGCTCCTGAACACGCTGATCCCAACCAGCATAGCCACCAGGTAGGGGATTATCTTAACAGATGTTTCAAAGCCACCTTTGGCACCTTCTACAAAAACTTCAAATACATTTACCTTTTTTATAAGTCCGCCAACTATAAATATTACCGGAATGGTAAACAGCATCACATTGCTGATAACGGATGATACCGTGCTGATCTGTTCTTTGGTTAATTGGGTAGTGAAGTACCATACCACCAAGGTAATGAAAGCTGTAACACCGCCAAGCCAGCCAATAACAACCCTGTCGAAAAGCTTGATCTTTTGCTTGATGGCGACTGCTATAAGTCCCACTACAGTAGCTACATATGTGGCGATAATGCAGGGTAAAAATACCTCGGCAGGATCTTTTGAATTGAGGATGGCCCTTTGAGCTATAATGGTAACCGGTAATAATTGTAAACCGGATGTATGCAGCACCAGGAACATGATCTGGGCGTTTGACGCAGTTTCTTTATCGGGATTAAGTTCCTGCAAACTGCCCATGGCTTTTAAACCGAGTGGTGTAGCAGCATTATCAAGGCCCATTAAATTGGCCGAAAAGTTCATCATCATTTGGCCTGTAGCCGGGTGATCTTTAGGTACATCGGGGAACAAGCGGCTAAAAAAAGGCCTTACTATCCGCGACAAAAAATTAATGGCTCCGGCTTTTTCGCCGATATTCAAAATGCCCAGCCAGAATGCCATGGAGCCTATGAGCGGGAGGGCAATATCCATTACTGATGATTTTGACGAATTAAATAATCCTTCAACCAATAATTTGAAAGCTTCGGTATCGCCAAAAAAAACTAATTTTATGAGTGAAACTACAAATGCAATTACAAAAAAAGCTATCCAGATATAGTTAAGCGCCATAGTAATGTTTAAGGCTTTGAAGGTAGTGCTTTTGCTGTTTAATATGAAATGCTGATATTTTTATACTACTACTAATAAATGAACGAGGTAACCAACAAACTCATCGGAATTATAGATAGCGTTAGGGAAGTAAAAGGCCAGGATATCGATTGGTCTTATAAAGCCTCTCCCGCTAAATGGTCAAAGAAAGAGGTGATCGGGCATTTGATTGACAGCGCACAGATTAATTTACAGCGTTTTGTACGCTGTACCTACGAAGAAAACTTCAGGCTTACCTATGAGCAGGTTGAGTGGGTTGCCGTCGCCCGTTATCAGGATGCTGAGGTTAAAGAACTGATTGAGCTTTGGGCGCTATTAAATCTGCAAATCTTACGGGTTTTAACAAACTATCCTCGCAATAGGTTAGCTGCACGTTGCGATAACAGTAAACAGGAACCGAACCTGCAGACCGTTGAGTGGCTTGCTGCCGACTACGTTGACCATATGTTGCATCACTTGAATGGGATTTTGTAATGACTGGCTATTCAGGTACACCATTGGCGAAAAAGCTCGGCGTAAAGGCAGGGGCTAAAGTTATGCTTATCAATGCACCAGACCACTATCTTGATCTGTTTACCGATCTGTCACCCGATATTTATTTTACAGATGATGCTTCGCTTGAAATTGATGTGATCCATTTCTTTAGCAAAAGTGCTGATGAATACCGTGTTAAACTGCCCATACTAATGAAGCAAATAAAACAGGATGGCATGATCTGGGTTTCCTGGCCAAAAAAAGCATCAAAAGTAGTTACTGATATTACGGAAGACCTGATCAGGAACTTCGCTTTGCAAATTGGCCTGGTTGATATTAAGGTTTGCGCGGTTGATGAAGTTTGGTCAGGTTTAAAGCTGGTAATACCGGTTAAAGACAGAAAATATACGGTATAGGTAATTTTTACTTAAAACTCATTAAACAACAGTAGCGCGTTTTAGCATAAGCGCTTAATTGTATAACTTAGCACAATAATACCTGATAATATGGCTCAGATTAATTTAAAACGTGTACATGGCGATTTTGGCTTTGAAGCCGTTGATGCCAATGGGCACACAGTAAAAATGGACAGCAGTCCGGAAAGTGGCGGCCAGGATTTTGGCATCCGCCCAATGCAGATGCTTTTAATGGGCTTGGCCGGTTGCTCGGCAATTGACGTGATCAGCATTCTGAAGAAGCAACGCCAGGACATTACAGATTACAAAATGGTGGTTAACGGCGAACGTGAAGCCGGTAAAGAACCTTCACTATGGGAAGATGTGGATATTGAATTTCACCTCTACGGAAACGTTGATGAAGATAAAGCTGTGCGTGCCGCCGAACTTTCTATTAATAAATACTGCTCGGTAGCTGCAACGCTTTCAAAAGCCGGTGCAGAAATTAAGTGGAAGGTGATTGTGCACCCTGCTGAATAATAGATCTATCACTCATTAAAATATCAAATGGCGGAACAGGAAGTCCCTATTAAAACAGTTCACCTGTTCCCCCTTTTGGATCAAAAGCTGATAGCGCTGCTCAAATCTTTATCAGCCGATGACTGGAATAAACCTACATTAGCAAGGCTCTGGACTGTAAAAGATATTGCCGCTCATTTGCTTGATGGTAACATTCGGGTTATTTCGTCATCTCATCAATTCGCCGGAGACCCTCCGTCCAACCCCATTAACAGCTATGGTGATTTAGTAGATTTTCTGAACGGATTAAATGCCACATGGGTAAAAGCTATGAGACGTATAAGCCCACAGTTACTTACTGAATTATTGGAAACAACAGGCAAGCAATACAGCGAAATTATGGCAAAGGCAGATCTGTTAGCGCCCGCACCTTTCTCTGTGGCCTGGGCAGGAGAGGAGCACTCCGTTAACTGGTTTCATATAGCCCGCGAATACACCGAAAAGTTTCATCATCAGCAACAAATTCGCGAAGCGGTAGGCAAGCAAGGTATTATCTCTGCCGAATTGTTTTATCCCTGCATAGATACTTTTATGCGCGGACTGCCGCATGCATACCGCACTGTTATAGCTAACACCGGTGCACTTATCCAAATTACAATAACGGGTGAAGCAGGCGGAAACTGGTACCTGCTTAAGATGACCGAGGGCTGGGCTCTCACTAAAAACGCAGGTTATCCCCTGGATACGATAGTTACTTTATCTCCCGACATTGCCTGGAAAGTATTTACTAAAGCCGTCAATCCGCAAACTGCATTAGAGGCCTCAGAGATCAGCGGAAATGTTAACCTTGGCGAAAATCTGTTCAATATGGTTGCCGTAATGGCTTAGCAACTGTTTTGTTAATTACTCCTTATCTGTACAAAACTGTATTCTTTTTTACTCATTAACCATTTGGTACAAAAAGTCGAAAATGAGTTGTCAACCAGCTTTTAAGCTTACCTGAAATGTGTCATAAAAACACAACTGTTTCACTTAGTTAATCAGCGTTTTATATTAAATTTCTGTTATTATTTTTCGATTATTTTTCGGGGCTTTTTACAGTAGGTTTTCGGGGCCGTAAATATTGGTGGCATCAATGTTGGATAACCCTATGTACGTTTTACTTGAATGTTAAACGTATAATTAAACTTATAGATATGAAAACAAATTTAAAAAAAGCTTCCCTACTTCTTACCGGAGTTATGATTGGAAGTAAATTATTGGCTCAATCCGCAGATACTTCAGCTACAGCAAATGATTATGTAAAACCCTTTTCTGGCGGTGGCGAATTACGTACATGGTCGATAGGTGTACATGGAGGTTTGTTAACCCCATTCACTGTATTTGGCCGTAACAGCAGGCAAGATTTTACAAGCCCAACCGAACAATTTGGATACGGTGCTTATATCAAAAAACAAATATTACCCTCATTTGGCTTGCAAGCCGACTTCCTTCGTGGCCAGGTGTCATCATCAAATAGCCACGTAACCACAGCAGGTACATCTACTTATGATTCTTACTCTACAAAACTAAATTGGTCGGCTGCCTTAAGTGCCAACTTTACATTGGCAAACATTAACTGGCGTCATGACAGGCCGTTCATCCAACCGTACTTAACTGCAGGTGCTGGTTATATGAACTATACGCCAAGGATTACACCAGCTGGCGGCACACAAGAAAACTTCAAGAAAACCGATAACGGGCACGTTGGTGAAGTATTCATTCCGATTGGTGCAGGTTTAAAATTCAACCTTGCTCCGGGTATCAACCTTGATCTTGGTTACCAGGTTAACTTTGTGCAGTCGGATAATTTTGACGGCTATAACTTTGGCAACAGCGATGACAGGTTTTCATACGCTCACGTTGGTTTAGAGTTTGCATTAGGCAGCAAGAAAAAGCCGCAAATGGCCGTTCATAACCCGGTATCATCAATGCGTAAAGAATACCAATGGGAAAATCAACGTACCCGTACCGAATTGCAGCAACAAATTGATGCTGAGAAAGCTAAGAATGCACAATTGGCCAGCGATCTTGCTGCAACCAATGCTAATTTAGCTAAGTTAACTACAGATAGTGATGGTGACGGTGTTGTTGATGTGAACGACAAATGCCCTAACACACCTGCCGGACAAAAAGTTGACGGTTCAGGATGTCCTTTAGCTAAACCGGTGGTTTATGTTACCGAAGAAGATAAAAAAGTGGTTAAAGATGCCATCAAAAACCTGGAGTTTGATTTGGGTAAAGCCACTATCCGTGACCATTCGTACCCAAGTTTAGATAGGGTAGCACAGCTATTGGTTGATAAAAACTTTAGTCTGAAACTTGCCGGTCATACTGATAACACTGGTTCGGCTGATTTGAACATGCGTTTATCAAAAGACCGTGCCGAATCTGTTAAAGCATATTTGGTAAGCAAAGGTGCCAATGCCTCACGTATTGAAGCAACAGGCTATGGCCAAACCCAGCCAATTGCTACAAACAAAACCGCTGCCGGCCGTCAGGCTAACCGTAGGGTTGAATTTACCTTATATTAATAGAAGTAAACTCTTCAAATAATGATAAGAAAAGGCCACTCGATTGAGTGGCCTTTTTTTGTGATTAGGTTAACTGGATTTAATTGTTCGAATAACCAGGGTTTTGGTCGCTTTCATTAATGTCATCATTTTGCTTGATTTCCTGCAGCGGAATAGGGTAGCGGTTATGATAAGCTTGTATAGTTCCAGATTGTTTAGCCCATTTGTTGCGGACTTTAACCAGATCAACCAATTTGCCTGTGCGAATCAAATCCATCCTTCTCCACCCTTCAAAGCATAGCTCGCGCATGCGTTCATCAAGCATTTTGGTACGGAACTCATCCGGCGACATGCCGTTGTTCCAGCGTTTGTCGGCAGGTAAAGTACCGCCCCAGGCCCTTTTGCGGATCTGGTTATTTACAATATCAACCCCCTGTGTGGTATTGCCTGTTTCGTTCAAAGTTTCGGCATAGCATAGCAGGATATCCGCGTAGCGCAAAAAGAAGATATCTTTACCAGATAGCCAGAAACTTAAAGTGCCATCTGTACGGATGTCTTCAAACTTTTTAATATGCGGATCAAGCTCATCACCGCCAAAGGTTGGGTTAAGCACTGGTTTTTTGCCTTTGTAAGTAAAATCGTAGCGGATACTTTCTCCTTTACGTGCGTCACCATCTTCCCATAGACCACCCTTGCTTACGTCCGAATTGCAATACGTGGTAGGCACCATCAGGTCATAACCGCCAAAGTAGCAATACTGATCAATATCGGCTAATGACCGTGAACCCATTTGCCACTGACATTGGTTATTATCGGGATAAACATTGTTAAATTGAAACTCATAAATGGATTCGGTGCTGTTGGCGTTAGTTGGCTTCCATAAATCGGCATAGTTTGGCACCAGCGAATACTTGCCGCTGTTCACCACCTGCTCGAAATAAGATTTAGCTTTAGCATAGTCGCGCACATTAGATGCCGCGGGGGCATACAAGTACACTTTACCTAATAAAGCAAGCGCTGCGCCTTTTGTGGCACGTCGCTTATCAGTTTGAGTTTCGGGCAGATATTTAACTGCGTTTTCAAGATCGGTAATAATAAACTGGTATACCAATGGTAACGGCTGACGTTTGGTGCCATACTCCTGAAATTTTGCCTGGTCAATAATGGGAATCTCGCCCCAATATTGGGATATTTCAAAGGTTAATGCTGCACGAATAAAGCTTGATTCGCCTAAGAGCGTGTTTTTCCTTGTGCCCTCTTCTTTGTTAAGCCCTAAAGCATACACAGCTTTAGCAGCGGCCGAAATTACCAGCCAGCGGCTGTTCCATTGTTCGGCCAGCGCAGTGTTACTTGGAGCTAAAAAACCATTGTAGCGGTCAATACCGGCTTGCCTGTCGTCTGTTTTAACCTGGTAAGCGCCTTGCTGAGCTTCGTCACTGCCAAGGGTGAACATAAAGCCGCCGCGGTCTTTTTTAACATTTCGCCAGCTGGTGTACAAGCCTAAAACCAAAGGTTCAATGTTGTCAAGCTTTGAAAAAACCTGCTCCTCAGTCAAAGCCGTTTGCGGCTCCTGAACCACAAATTTCTTACATGAGCCTGATATCACCACCAAAAAGGCGAATAGTATCAAAATATATTTTCTTTTCATTTTCAGTATGATTAAATCGTATTAAAATCCAACATTAACACCTGCTACAATCATTTTTTGCATTGGATAACCATCGCCGCCCTCCGGGTCATAACCTTTGTATTTGGTTATAGTAAACAAGTTATTTCCAGTTACATACACCCTGAAATTGCTTAGTCTTGCTTTTTTCATGAATGATTGATTAAAGCTGTATGCCAATGTTAAGGCAGATAACCTCAGGTACGATGAATTTTGTACCGCATAGTCAGTTTCACCTACTCCATAACGGCCGGTACCCTGGTAGGCCCTTGGGATATTGCTGTTGGTATTGGTTGGAGTCCAACGGTTAAGCTCATCGTCGATACCTGCATATTCGCCGGTGCCGTTAAGCAGGCCTTCGTATAAGCCACTTATTTTTTTGCCGCCTACATTATAGGTAAATACTCCGTTAAGCGAGAAGTTTTTGTAGGTAAAGTTGGTTGAGAAGCCGCCGTAAAACTTAGGATCAGTATTGCCAACAACAATACGGTCGGCATCATCAATCTTTTTATCACCATTAACATCAACCGGGATGATATCACCCGGGCGGATAGTACGGCCACCGTAGTCGATACCTTTGATGCGGTCCATATCTGATTGCTGGGCAATTTTCTCAAACTTATAGGTATAAATCGAATTTAAAGATTTACCCAGGAAAAGGTTTCCCTCGCGCTGGATTTCGACACCAGTAAAACCACCATACTTATAAATAGCGTCAACACTACCATAAAGTTTAGTGATCTTATTGCGGTACGATGAAATGTTAGCGCTAAAATCCCATTGAAAGTCCTTGTTGTTCAGGATACGCGCGTTTACATTCAACTCAACACCCTTGTTTAATAAGGCGCCAACGTTATCAATAGTGTTACTAAAACCGGATGTTGTTGAAAGTGTACGCTGCATCAAAAGGTCATTGTTGTGGATGATGAAATAATCGGCAGTAATATTAAGCCTGTTTTTCAGGATACCCAGATCAACACCTACGTTCAATTGTTTTTGTTTTTCCCAACGAAGGTTAGGGTTTCCTAAGCGTCCGTCAGATACATAGGTAACCGAACCACTTGTAAATACCGGCCTGTATAATGAACGGTAAGCAAAGTCTGGTATGTTTTGGTTACCGGCAATACCATAACCTGCGCGGAGTTTCAGATTATCGATATTGGCACCCTTCATAAAGTCCTCTCGGGCAACGTTCCATGCCAGTGCAAGTGATGGGAATAAGCCCCATTTGTTACCATTGCCAAACCTGGATGAACCATCATAACGGCTGGTGAGCGTAGCAAAATACTTGTTGTCGTAATTATAGTTAAGCCTGCCAATGTAGCTTACCAAGGTATTAGTGGTAAAATCCGACTGAAGCTGGAACATGTTCTTGAGATAAGCACCACCAAGATATTTGTACGAGAAATCATCTGTTGCAAAGCCCTGGGCATCTACCTGGTTAAAATCGTGACTGTTTTTAGTTAAACCAAAGCTAACTAAACCCGAAAAGTTATTTTTGCCAACGCTTTTATCGTACGTTACAGAGTTATCCCACTGCCAGTTTAACCAGTTATCCTTCTTTTGAGTAGCGCTACCGTTGGTTGAGTTACGCAAGGATTGGCCTAAGCTCATAGGGATATAGTTGAAGTAATTTTGATTACGTACATCAACCGAAAAACCACTGCGGATATTCAAACCCTGAATTGGATTTACAACCACATAGTTGGTGGTCAACAATCGGTTTTGGTTGCCTTTACCATCAATTTTCAAGCTTCGGATAGGATTATACAGATCGGGGCTTATGATCCCTTTCCAGCTTAAGTAAGCGGCAGTGTCATTTATAGGCAGCAATGGGTTTGCATTGGCTGCTATATTGAACACACCACCATCAATATATGATTCTTCTGTACGCGCAAACGTGGTGTTGGTACCAACTTTTAACCAGGGTTTTATTTTTTGGTCGAGGTTGATCTTGCCACCATAGCGCTTATAATCAGAGGTTTTTAGTAAGCCCTTTTGATCGGTATAATTAAAGCTTATATATACTGATGAACCATCGGCTGTGCCTTTTGAAAAGCTGATGGTGTGATTTTGCTGAACACCGTTTTGCTTGATTTTGCTAAGCCAGTTATAGCTTTGTCCAGCGTTATAGGTTTTCAACTCATCGGCACCAAAAGCAGGTGAACCAGGCGACAACAGGGTTTTAACATACGCAGCCCTATCGGCATTTGGGTTGTCATCCATGTATTTATTGGCATAGGCATCAACGCGTAAGTCGACAATTTGCTGCGCGTTAAGGTAGTTGATATTATGGGTAAATGACTGAAAGCCCACCCATGCATTATAATCAATCCTGCCTTCGCCGCCTTTGCCTTTTTTTGTGGTGATCAAAACAACGCCGTTGGCACCGCGCGCACCATACAGTGCTGTTGCCGATGCATCTTTCAAAATATCAACACTGGCAACATCATCGGGGTTAATGGAGTTAAAGCCATCTTCAATAACCAAGCCATCCACAACGTAAATTGGGTTTGAACCATATTGGATGGAGTTGTTACCACGTATTTTTATGGATACGGTACCACCCGGGCGTGGATCGGCGTTTTGAATAAGCACACCTGCTACGCGCCCCTGTATCGCCTGGTTGATGTTGGTTGTAGGAACTTCTTTCAACGTTTTTTCGCTAACGCTTCCTACTGAACCAGTAAGGTCGCCCTTTTTAATTACTGCACCTACAACTACTACCTCGGTAAGGTTATTATTGGCCGGTACGAGGGCAATGCTCATAGCGCTATCTTTAGCCGGGATTTCCTGGGTTTCGAAACCTACGGCCGAAATAACCAAAATGGTTCCGGGTGCAACGTTTAATGTAAAGGCTCCATTGCTATCGGTTACCGTACCTGTTTTGGTACCTTTTATGGTAACTGAAACGCCGGGTATTGGCAATCCTTTTTCGTCGACTATTTTACCCGAAACAGGCGCCAGGGTCATATCCAGATCGTTCTTTTTATTAAGTGAAGGCAAGCCCGAGGTGGTAATACTTCTGATCACAATTACATCGCCCGAAACCTCAAACGCGAGGTTTAAGGGGGTAAACAGGTCAGTAAGTACGCTTCCCAGTGCTTTTTGATTATAGCTGGCATTAACCTTTTGATTGCTATTGATCAGGTCGGGACTGTACACGAAATTAATACGGTACTGTTGTTCCAGCTTTTTGATCACTGTTTTTAAGGCAGTATTGCTTTCGCTTACGGATATTTTGGTGTCAAGAATAGCCTGTGCGTTTGATTCTTTAGCAATGGCGCTGCCTAACAATGAGAGACTTAATGTTAACTGTAAAAACGTGATCTTCATTATTTTTACGAGTATAGGTTTATATTTCATAAATTTGGTTAGAGTTAATAATTCGTTAATAACTTGACAAAAAAGCCCCCGCTCAACCTTTGCAAGAGGTTACAGTAAAATGGGTATCAAACATTTTGGGGCTAAACTTTTGGACCGGCAGTACCGCAAATATTGCCGGTTTCTTTTTTGATGGAGCGCTTATGTAATCATTTCTTTCATTTGCATCATAATTTGGTTAACGGGTTGATTAATTAATTGGTTGTGTTATGGTTAAGGCCTGGATTGGATATGATGATGCGGCCGTCGATAAACTGGCAGGATGCGTTTATCGCTTTGCATATAAGTTTTATTTTTTCGTCGAGAGGACGGTCTGACAGGGAAGCCGAAAGGTTAATATTACCGATAGTAGCTTTATCATATTCTATATTTACGTCGTATGCCTTGTCAATTTTATTGATGATCTCTGATAATGGGGTATCGTCAAAAGTAAATTCCTTTTGTGCTACCGGGGTTGACAGGGTAAGGGGTACAGGTAATGTTTCCTTTTTTACCAGCGTTAATTTTGATGTATAAGTAACCTGTTGATTCGGCAAAAGCGTTACTATTTCTTTAGGTACTTCGTTTTTGCGTGCTTCCTTTTGATGGTAAACCAAAACCTTACCCGTATTTACAATTACCTTAAATTCCTTGCTTATGCTAAACGATCTTACTGTGAAGCTTGTCCCCATAACCTTTACCGCCATTTCATGACTGTGGACTATAAAAGGTATTGCTGGGTTTTTATGGATCTCAAAAAAGGCTTCTCCGCTTAAATATGCTTCTCGACCCGCTTTAAATGACTTAGGGTATTTTATGCCGGAGCCTGGTTTTAAAACGGCGAGGCTGCCATCATCCATCCTTATCAGTTTTGATTCGGTTGTATTATTGGTAATGCTGATATATCCGTCAGCTTGCTCAGCCCGGGAGAGCTGTGATGATGGTGTATTTGTATGTGATTTTAAAAACACGAGCCCTGCCGTTATAAAAACCAATAAAATTGCTGCTACCCTGAACCATTGGGTTTGGTATATTTTAAGCGTCCTGGCCTCGGGCTCCGCGTTTTCGTCATGATAATGACCTTGCACATTTGCCAATATCGCGTTTACTTCATCGTCATTTAAACCATTATCAAGCGGTTTAATATTAATGGAAGAAATGATCTGACGGGCACTTTCAACTGCTTTTTTTCTATCAGGGTTATCTAAAAGCCACTGATCCCAAAACTTTTGGTGTTCTGTAGTGCCATTTAAAACCCAGCCGATAAAAAAATCATCGTGCAAAAAGTCTTCAACTTCGTAATTGCTATAGTTAGTCACGGAAACTGATTCAATTGGTTTGTAATAGTATATATTCCGAATCAGTGAGAAATTACCCTTCTAAATAAAAGAAAAGTAAAAATTGTTTATAACTAACTGGTATACAGATTTATAATTTATAAGTAATGTGGCACGAAAACAGGGTTATAAGGATTAGCCATTCCGAACGGAAGTTTTTATAAGCCTTTTGCAGCAGGTTATGTACCGATTGTTTACTGATCTCCATTATTTGTGAGATGTTATCAAAATCAAGGTTTTCATAAAAGCGCAGGTACATGATTTCGCGCTGACGGGGAGGAAGGGTGTTCAATACCTGTTTAATCCGTGTTGAGAGTTCAAGCGTTTCCAGATCGGTGATCATTTTTGATTCGATATTGAACTCCACAATAAATTCGCACTTTTCGTCAATAGGTTCGCCTCGGTTCCACTTAGACTGCTCCCTGAAAATCCTTAACCTGACTGCCTTAAAAAGATAATATTTTACAGCCGGAGTAGAGCTGATTTTTAAACGTCGGTTCCATAATTCAAGAAATACATCCTGAATGCAATCTTTCAAAAAGTCCTTATCCTGGCAAATCCGGAAGCCATAGTTAAATAATGGCCTGGAATATTTTTGCATTAAGCGGGTATAGGCTGCTTCATCACCTGCCCTGAACAGATCCCATAAAATGGAATCATCGGTAGTGATTAAGTGTTCTGTATCAGCGCTCATTTTTGTTGCAAATCGGTCTGTCCTGCTTTACATGTACATCAAAAACCTGCGTTATTTAATATCCATGTAAATTAAAACAAAGTTATTTAAAAGATTAATTAACATACCCGATTATTGCTGTAGGTGGTAAATAATATTCAGTATTAGTTAAAGGTTAAAGATCATAATTAGTCAGTAAAGTATCGTCTGTTTAAAACTGACCTTTTAATGACTTTATTAATTAGAAATTAAAAAACCGAGTTTGCTGCTGCTTGTTTATTTCACGACATCTCATTAAAATATCAATTAGCTATGAAAGCAATCTTAGTAGTTCATAACCTCAAAAAGGAAAGTAATTACGCACTTACCTACGCCAATAATTTAGGCGAAAAATTAAAAGTTAAAGTAATTGTCATGTACACAGTGCCCGAAAGTCGTAGTGTTCGCCTATCTGATACCGCTGTGCAGGACATTTTTGACTATGACGATATTAATAGCAAAGAACAAGGTAAAAACTCAGAAAATGTAGTTTTCCTTAGCTACTTGGATACTTTGGGAATGTCGCTCCATGCAATTACGGCTAAATACGATATAGGCTTGATCATAAAAGGCGTTAGTGGAACAGTCAAAGAGATCAACGAACAGCTTACATCTATTCTGAATCATTCAGGCTGCCCGTTGTTGGCTGTTCCTGAAGGCGCTTCTTTTAATATTACAAACATGGGCTATCTCGCCGATCTGCGTTATGCAAAAAAAGATATTGTAAGTTTTTTGAGCAAAATGAGTGGGGGGCTGGATGTGAAGGCCTCGCTTTTTAATATAACGGAATCCGGATTGCCGCATATGAATGAAAGTTATGCGGAAACTGTGTTCAGGCAATTGTTTTCCAACTCAGGGCTTAACCTGGTAAATATTAAAGAACGCGACATCATGAAAACTGTCGACGTTTTGGCTAATGTAATGCAGGTAGACTTTTTTGTGTTGAGTAATCGCAGCTCGCAATTAAACAGTCTTTGGGATTGGGAGAATATGGAGAATGAGGAACATGCCCATCTCCCGGCATTAATCTTTCCTTGCTAATCAGGTATAAACATAAGGTGGAAGGTACTATTAGTAACCTTCCACTTCATCTATTCACTTCAGCCCTTATAAAACATAAGTGCCATTTGCCTTTAATATCTTGCTGAAGAATAACAAATGCCCCGGCAACGCGTTTTGCCAAAACTCCCAGGTATGGCCTCCCGGCTGTTCACTGTAGTCATGAGGCGTATGGTTATAAACTAATCTGCTGTGTAATTCCCTGTTTGGTTCAAGCAAAAAGTCGTCGACGCCTATATTGATAACCAAAGGTAAGCCGTTCCGCCTAATCTGATCCGCCATGTTTACTATTGAATAAGGCAGATAAGTATCCGGTGTCATAGGCCCCCATATTTTATCAAGCATTTTGGTAAGCATTTCAAACCTGTCGGGAGGGAGTTTCCAGTTGGTCATGTTTGGGTCGAGGGCACCGCTCATGCTTCCGGCGGCGGCAAACAATTCAGGATGCCGTGTAGAAAGATATAACGAACCAAAGCCACCCATGGATAAACCGGTGATAAGCCTGCCTTTTTTATCGTTTACAGTACGGTATTTACTGTCGATAAACGGGATAACCTCCCTGATAATGTAAGTTTCAAACTTACTGGTAGGGTCAACTGGGCTGTCAACATAATAGCTGAAAGTCTCACCCTCAGGCATTACAATAATGATATTGTATTGATCGGCAAGGTTTTTTACCAGCGATTTGTCGGGTGTTTTCAGCAACCAGTCATCAAAATGACCATAGCCTCCATGCAGCAGATAAAGCACCGGGAAATTGGCTTTGCTTTTTGCATAAGTATTTGGGAAAACGATGGCCGCTTTATAGATTTTGTTCATCGCAGCGCTGGGGATTTGCACTGTATCAACTTTTGCCGCAAAAGCCCATGCACTACATAATAGCAGGATAAAACTTAAAGTTATTTTTTTCATTTACTTATGGTTTTGGTGCGGTTGCAGCTACTATTTTTAATAATTCATCGTCCGGATGGTTTTTAACTACGCACTGGTTATCCAACACCATGGTTGCACCATTTTCAGCAGTGTAAGCAGGCCATTTAGGCAATGCTGATGTATTGGGATTGCCGGTTTTGGCGAAATTTATCCATGCACTGCTTATTTTATCGGCAAGGGCATATGCCTCTTTACCACCGCCGGTCATTTCCTGGCAACGGGCTATATTATTAAACTGGAAAGCAATATCCATGCAGTGCATAGCCTTGTACATACCGCCGTTTACAGGCGATTGCCAGGTAAACAGATACATATAAACCGGGGCAGCACCGCTTACCGCTTTTTCATCAGCTTGTTTAATAGCCAGTGAACGGAAGTTAAATTCAATATCGGTATATTCTGAAGGCTTTGAAATTGTGGGGTAAGCTTTTTGAGCGGCTGCAATGTAAGCATCGGTTTTATCGCCGTATTTCTTTTGCAAGGCAGCCTTTAATTCATCCATTGTTTGGCTTTTAGGGCCGGGTACAAATGGTGCAAATTCGTTTTTGGTGGTGCCTACCAGCAGCGGAACCTTTTTTGATAATTCTTTAGCTGCCGGATCTGAAGGTTGGTAAGGCAGAAAGTCGCCATCTAAAGCCGGGCCCCAGCCATTCATATTTTTTCCTTCTTTCCTTAATTCTGCGGATACTTTACGCATAGCCTTTTTACCTGCTTCGTTTAATATATCATAAGGTAGTTTCTGGAGCGAATCAACCTGCGATGGTTGCAGATGAAGTTCTTCCAGTAATGCCGCAGCTACTTTTTGTGTAACCGGTTTTTCGCTGAAGTTGGTAATATAGCTTCCGCTTTCAACTATTGCGTTTTTAAACAAACCCTTTGCCGACGGTGCGTTCATTAAAGAGGTAACCTTACCGCCACCGCCAGACTGGCCGAAGATGGTCACATTATCAGGATCGCCGCCAAACTGGGCTATGTTTTGTTTTACCCATTCCAAAGCCAATTTCAAATCAAGAAGACCTGCATTTGCTGAGCCTTTGTATTTATCGCCATAGGCTGACAAATCAAGGAAGCCCAGGATATTTAACCGGTGGTTTACAGATACCAATACCACATCTCCTTTTTTAGCGAGATTTTCACCATCATATGACGGAAGCTCAATTGATGAGCCGGCAGTAAAACCCCCGCCATGCAACCATACCATCACCGGGCGTTTTTTACTGTCATTGAGTTTCTGTGTCCATACATTGAGTGACTGGCAATGCTCATTGGAATAGCCCAGGTCATGCTGAAAGGCAAATTCAAACTCGTCGTTAACGGTTGTGGTAGGGTCGGTAGGACATACCGGGCCGTAAGTTTTTGAACTGCGTACATCTGTCCATGGTGTAGGCTTTTCAGGTGCCATAAAGCGGTCAGCTTTGGCATATGGAATACCTTTAAATGTAAAAATGCCATTGTGAAGATAGCCTTTTACTTTTCCGCTTTCTGTTGATGTAACAGCCACATCGTTCCCGGCAACAACAGGTTCGTTGCCGTTTTGGCAAAATGCCATTACAGGTAAAAAGCAAACGAGTAAAAGCAGCATGAGGGTACTGTTTTTTTTCATAATTGTATTTGGTTAAATTGGTTTTTACTTTGTGATCCCGAAACTGGCTTCCGGAATTTAAAGATATTAATTGCCAGGTTTTACGAGAGGATTTTTGTCCTGGTAACTACTATTGTGTAAATATAACGCAATGAATTTGCCAAATACAATTATATCATATTTTTTACTTTTTAAAATTTTTCGCTTAAATATGAGCAAATATTCTGCGGTTATAATCCATAACTGTCCTTATACCGCTGCATCGAAGTTTCAAATACCTCCATTGCGTTACCCTCGATATCCTGATTTTCAAATGCACCATATACCGTGTCAAAATTAAGCTGGGATGCTTTTTGGTACGCTTTGGCAAACGCTGTTTTAGTAAGTAATATGATATTAGGATAGCTGTACATCATAGCCATGTGTTGTTTACTTCGGGCTATGTTAAAAGTATCGCCGCAAAGCATTGTTCCATAAGGTGTTAAATCGGAAATATGCAATACGCAGCTGCCTGCAAAGTGCCCGCCGATATGTACTATGCTTATCCCGTCCCAAAGATTCATTATATCACCCTTCCATAACTGGATACTTGGTGTACTGAATGTTACCCATTCCGCGTCATTTTGATGAATGTAGATCGGGCAATCGAACTCATTGGCCCAATCATTCATGTTGCTGTAATAATGAGGATGCGAAAATACTATTGCTTTTAAGCCGCCTTTAGCCCTGATAAAATCTATTGCAGGCTTATCCAAATACGGGATACAATCCCATAAAACATTGCCACCCGGCGAAATAAGTAATAACGCCCTTTGAGCTATGGCAAAATCAGGTACTATTTTAAGTGCGTACAGGCGTTCATTCAATTGAGTTAATTTAATGGTGCTGTGTTCAAGTTGAGCAGGCAGGGTCCATTGCTGGCCACTTTCCGGAACGTATTGGCGGTCATCCGTACAGATCGGGCAAAATGCAGGTATATCGGGTTCGGCTAAAAGCTGGGTACCGCATGTGCTGCATATGATGGTTTTGTTCATTTCCTTGGTAGTTGTCATAAAGTATTGTTTTACGAGACGGCTTATATCCGGTAGGCAATTTTAGCCAAAGCTTTAATCTGTTTTAATTCAGAAGCCTGGCTGGAGATATCATGGACATCACTTTTTAACTCGCTTTGCAGCGCCTGGTAAGTCGCCAGCTTTTTGTTCACGATACGTGACGCGAACCAGTTATCTACGCTCCATGAATATTGAGTTGCGCCAGCCAGCAGGAAGCTTGCTGCGCTCAGTGTAAAAACAGAATAGCCTAAAGGCGATTCGATGCCGAAAGAAATTGCCATCGCGATAGCAAAACATAAACTCAGTATGCCGCTGCCTAAAGCTGCCACGCGGGTAAGTAAGCCAAGAATCAGCAGCAGCCCGAATCCGCCCTCGCCAATGGTTGCAATAGTTGCCAGCGGATTTACGATGCCATCGGGGAGAAAACTCATTACCTGTTTGGCGTAGGCAATAAAGTGTTTCCAGTCGCCCCAGCCAACATGAGGGTGACCGTTTGGGCCAAACAAACCGAGACGGTCGGCCACTTCCCACAGGTAACTTGCTCCAATGGCTAACCGCAGGTATAAAGATGAAAGTTTTTGATTGATATGCATAGGTTTTATTTTTTTGATAATCAAAAATACCATGCTTTTGGACTATACTTGTAGTCCAGAAAATAGATTAAAGATAGTCCAATATGATGCTCATCGAAAGTTTATTAAGTGTGGATAAAAGCAGCCAGGTTCCTGTATACCTGCAAATTAGCAATGGCATAATTTCTTATATCAGGCAGGGCACCCTAAAGCCCGGTTCAGCGTTGCCTGCCAGCCGGGCTTTATCAGCATCGTTAAATGTTCATCGTAAAACGGTGGTAGCTGCATATGACGAGCTTTATGCGCAAAGCTGGGTTGATGTGATTGCGCGGAAAGGCATTTACGTTGCTAAAAACCTGCCTGATGTTGCACCCCGGCCTATCGAAAAAACTGTTCTGAAACATAGCCTGGCAGTTAAAACCTCATTCAAAGTTGATGACAACAGGATCAATCAACAGCGTATGTTTGTGCCAATGCCCGATGGCAACCTGACATTTACCGAAGGTTTCCCCGATACTCGTATCGCACCGGTTGATTTAATGGTGCGTGAATACAGACGGATGGCGGGTTATCACTTTACACATAAATACCTGATGTACGGGCCGGAGCAGGGTTCGGAAAATTTAAGAAATGAGCTTGCCCGTTTTTTGGGCGAGACCCGCGGCTTGCACGTGACCCCCAATGATATTTTAATAACCAAAGGTGTTCAGATGGCCCTTTACCTGTGCGCCCAGGTACTGATCAACAAGAATGATATTGTAATTGTGGGAGATCCGGGTTATAGCGGCGCTAATGAAGTATTTGAACAGGCTGGCGCCCAATTGGCTTTTGTACCGGTTGATGACTGTGGAATTGATATTAATGCTATTGAAGCCATTTGTAAAGTTAAGAAGGTGCGCATGCTATATGTGGTGCCGCATCATCATCAACCTACTACCGTAACACTTAGTTCTGAAAGGCGCATGCATTTACTGGAACTGGCTGCCAAATACCAGTTTGCAATTATTGAAGATGATTATGACTTTGACTTTCACTACAGCAGTGGCCCTATTTTACCGTTGGCCAGCGCCGATTATTATGGTAACGTAATATATGTGGGCTCATTTTGTAAAACCATTGCGCCCGGTATCCGCATTGGCTTTATGGTTGCCCCACCTAATTTTTTACTTCAGGCTAATCGGCTGCGCAGATTAATTGATCGGCAGGGAGAACATTTGCTTGAAGAAGCTATGGCAAGCCTATTAAAGAACGGAGATATTGGCCGTCACCTTAAAAAGGCGAATAAGCTGTATCATGAACGGCGGGATATTCTTTGTCGTTTGCTGCAGGAACAACTGGGTGATTACCTTTCATTTAAAATCCCAAACGGTGGCTTTGCCCTATGGATTAAATACCTTCATGACCTGGATACTGCCGCAGTTTCAGAAAAAGCCAATGAACTTGGCTTGTCTATAGGAGCGGGCCATGATTATTATTACGATAAAGCATTTAAACATAGCTTTGTGCGGGTAGGTTTTGCCTCTTTAAATGAAAAGGAAATGGAGGAGGCGGTAAGTATCTGGAAAATGGCCATTCTTAAATGCCTTCCCAAGGTTTAAAAGTTTGGCATAGGGGGTAAATGGCTACAATTAGATGATTATGGTAGTGCTTGTTTCATGCTTTGTCAGTGTTTGTCAGGTTTTTAAGCTGGATTTTTTCTGCCAAAATTAGCGATTGTCATGCTGGTGACAAATTGTCGGTTAATTTTTTTCAAATTGCTAAGCCATATATTATCAAAAAATAAGTCGTGGATTTTTTTACAAAAAAATGTCGGGTGCCGGATTTTTTACGTTGTAAAGTGTCCCATGAAAATAGCGTACGAAATAAATTTCTCTAAAAATAAATTTCTACCGGTTTAGCAGTTTTTGCCAAAATAATTCGGCTAAAAATGGCTAATCATTTTTTTATAGCCGGATTTGGGGCTGTATTTTTTGATTCTTAGGCTGAAATCCAGATTTAAATTTGAAAAACTCTGGTTTTTAAAGTTGATTTCAAAAAAAGTGTGATTTTAAAAAATGATATTTTGAAGCTAAATCCTTGATTTTTAGGGCCGATTTTTTAATGGCATATTTTTAGTCGAACCCCTGCCAGGAATAATACAATTGTTCTTGCATCCCTGCAATAGCATGCCTGTAGGAACGGTTGTAATTCCTTAAAACATTGTTAGTTCAGTAATTAAAACATTAAAAAAATTAAAGTTATGTTAACCGTATTAGAAGTTGCCCTTTTCTTAGCTGTTATTATCGTTCCGTTAACCCCTGCAAGAAAAACTGCAAAATAATTGGACATTAAAACCAGTTAATGAATGGGCGGCCCTTGGCTGCCCATTTTCGTTTTATGCTGTGTCTATTGCTTGTTTTAATTTCTGAGTAGCCCGCTCCCGGTTCTTCGGGCAGGTATCAAAGTCATCCTGTCGCATCTTTTCCACCATTAATTTTTCGTTTAGCCGCAATCCTGCTGATGGTAGTGGTGATGTAGTGCCGTAATAATAGCATCAGATAGTGCTATCAGATAGATTTGTGCACTGACTATCCGGTACGCGTCTATCAGCAATTTTACGTGATGTGCTAAAAATTGCAGCTGACATATGATGTACATTAGGCTTGATACCAGTACATATAAACCATATTATAAAAAAGTGAAAAAGGGAACCCTGTTAGTCACCGCATTTATTTTTATTCAAACTTTTTGTTTCGGCAGTAAAACCCCTGTAAAAAATGACACTGGCGGCAAGTCTGTTTATCAGGCCCGTTTGCAAGACTCGGACGCAGTTTATTTTACACCCGAAAATTTCAAGATCAAAGCAGATGGTAAAACTGATGTATCCGACGAACTGCAGGCGGCTATTACTAAAGTTAAAACTGAGCATAACTTCGGTGTGCTATTTATCCCCGAAGGGAAATACTTGATTTCCAAAACTATATTTATACCTACCGCCGTAAGACTGATAGGTTATGGCAAAACCCGTCCACAAATTATCCTCGCAAAAAACTCCCCCGGCTTTCAAACGGCTTATGAAAATGATAAAGGGCATGCCAAATATATGTTTTGGTTTGTGAGCAACCTCTCTAAACCCGGCGATGAGGTTCATGATGCTGGCGCTTCAACATTTTATAGCTCCATGTCGAATATCAATCTTACAATAGAAGACGGTAACCCTTATGCGGTGGCCATGCGTACCCATTTTGCCCAGCATAGTTTTATTGCCCATGTTGATGTAAATATTGGCAAAGGATTGGCCGGTATGTTTGATGTAGGCAATGAGATGGAAGATGTCCGCTTTTTTGGCGGCCAATATGGGATCTATACTACCAAGCCATCTCCGGGCTGGCAATTTATGATGGTTGATACCTATTTTGAAGGTCAGCGGGAAGCTGCTATTCGTACCCAGGAAGCTGGTCTTACGATAGTACGCATGAATGTTAAGCATGTGCCAACGGTGATCAGCATCAACCCCAACTACCATGAAAAATTATTTATGGAAGATTGCCGCTTTGATGGCGTTAGCGGCCCGGCTATCATCATCAGTAATGAGGATAACGCTTTTAACCAGATCAACCTGCGTAACGTGGTTTGCCGCAATGTACCGGTATTGGCCAGCTACCGCCGCAGTGGCAAAACAACACCGGGAGCAGGAAATATCTACAGGGTAAAAAACTTTACTTATGGCCTGCAGATGGATGGCCTTGATGCCGATCCGCAATATAAAACCACTAACCAGCAGGAGCTTTTAACTGTGTTGCCTGAACCTTCCAAAAAAGATATTCCGGATTTTCCCGCTATTGATACCTGGGCTAATCTTAAAACACTCGGTGCAAAAGGCGATGGCGTTACAGATGATACACAAGCTATACAAGATGCTATTGATAAATACGAAACCATATATGTGCCGCAGGGATGGTATCGCGTTAGCCAAACCATTAAACTGAAGCCCAGTACCAAATTGATTGGCTTAAATCCGATAGCCACGCAGTTTTTAATTGCTGATAATACACTTGCTTTCGGCGGCTTCGGCGGGCCGGTTGCTTTGCTGGAATCATCAAAAGGAGGAAGTAATATTTTAAGCGGGATAGGGCTTTGCACCAGCGCCGATAATCCGCGCGCAGTAGCCTGTAAATGGATGGCCGGTGCCGATTCCTACATGAACGATGTGAAGTTTGTTGGCGGTCATGGTGGTATGCAACGTGTCGGGATACCCAAAAGTACGGCAGGTGGCGGTGCTTACAATCGGGCTCAAAACGGCACGGACGCTTCATGGGATACGCAGTACTGGAGCCTTTGGATCACTGACGGTGGCGGTGGTACTTTTAAAGATATTTGGAGTGCCAATACTTACGCCACTGCGGGTACTTATATATCCAATACACAAACGCCCGGACGAATTTATGCCATGTCGATAGAGCACCATGTGCGTAACGAGGTGCGGTTTAACAACGTTGCCAACTGGAAGGTATACGCCATGCAATTAGAGGAAGAAAGCCGAGAAAGTACCGAATGCCAGCCGATGGAACTGGAAAACGCCAGCAATATGGTGTTTGCCAATTTGTATATGTTCAGGGTGATCAGGGTTAATAAGCCGGCACCATATTCTATCAGGAAATGGGGCGGTAAAAGTATTGAATTGCTGAATGTTCACAATTACAGCCAGATAAAATACACCACAACTTCATCATTGTATGATATCAACACAGCCACAGAGGTAAGGCCATGGGAATTTGCAAGGCTTTATATTGATGATAAAGCCAACACTGTTGAGGCAGAAAATGGTGCAATCAATAAACTGGCTACGGGTTTTGAATTTGCATCGGCTGTTTGTGCTGATAGCAAGGGCAATATATATTTCAGCGAGCAACGGATGAAGCGGATCTATAAATGGTCGGCTACCGACAGACAGATTAGTTTGCTGGCCGATTATCCCTGGGAGCCGCTATCTCTTGCCTGCGATAAAAATGATAATCTGCTGGTTGTTTTTAAATACGTACCGAAGCCCGGCTATCTGGTAAACGGCAAACCCGAAAAGTTTGATAACCCTGCCGATGCCGCAGGGACATCGTTTAGCGGATGGGGCAATTCGGGATTTGCAAGCTGGGCTTATGCCATCGATCCAAACAATCCCGACGAAACTATACAGAAATTAAAAATCATCCCTATGGGGCAGGTGAACCCAGTTTATAAAGTATTGTACCCGGCGCACCGCTGGCGCGATTATCATGATTTCAATACAGTTACCGTAAACAAGCCAACCGAATGCTTTGTAGCGCCTGATGGCGTTACGATTATTCCGGTAGTATATGATCTGGCGCGGTCGACCGCTTTAGCTGCTGCCTATCCCGGAAAACCGTTATATACCAGCGATGAGTATGATAAGCGTACAGTTAGCACAGCAGTAAGTAAAGATGGATCTATTACCGATTTAAAATACTTTGCAGAACGTGGAGAGTTTGCATCCGCCACAGATGATAAAGGAAACGTTTATATAGCCGACGGGCAGATCTATGTTTATGACAACGTCGGTAAACAGATCAATATAATAAAAGTACCTGAGCGGCCAACCGGGTTAGCGTTCGGTGGGGCAGGGAATAACATTTTATATATCACGAGCCATAATTCATTATTTTCCGTAAAAATTAGATAAAACACCCTAAATAAAAAACATGCAACAATTACCCAAGCGCCTGTTATCAATTGATGTGCTTCGTGCAATCACCATGCTGCTGATGATCTTTGTTAACGATGCCAGCGGCGTAAGGCATATCCCCGAATGGATTGATCATGCCAAAGGTTTTGAGGACAGGATGGGTTTTGCCGATACCATTTTTCCTGCGTTTTTGTTCATTGTAGGCCTGTCATTACCCTTTGCCATCAATAACAGGATCAAAAAGGGGGATAACGCCAGGCAGGTTTTATTTTACATCCTGATACGCAGCGCGGCCTTACTCATCATGGGTTTTTATCATGTAAACCTTGAAGATTATAATTCATCAGCCACTTTAATTCCGAAAGCCGCATGGGCACTGGTTATCACCACTGCTTTCTTCCTCATCTGGCTCGATTATCCGGAGACTATGGTAAAAGCTAAAAAATATTCTTTGCAAATACTGGGGATTGTTCTGTTGGTAGCCATGGCGGTGGTCTATAAAGGGGGAGAAGATGGCGAAGTAAGGGGGATGGAGCCTTCCTGGTGGGGGATCTTAGGTTTGATAGGCTGGGCATATTTAGTTTGCGCGCTGATATTTTTCGCTGTTAAGGGCAAGCTGAACAGTCTAATTGTTGCCTGGATAGTGCTTGCGGCCATTAATATTTTAGCGCACTCGGCATTTAAAATAAAAATAATGCGCGACGAGTCACTGGTGTCCGTCGCAGGAAACGATGTTACCGGAAGCTTTCTTGGTAATGCAATTATCTTCTTAAAACCACTATGGATAATTCATGATGCATCAACCGTGACTTTAACAATGGGTGGCGTGGTTATCTCAGGAATTTACGCTAAGCTGGTTGAGCAGGGCAAAACACAACGCATTTGGGCAACGTTGGCTATCATTGGTGTTTTGTTCCTGGTAGCAGGTTTTGCTTTAAGGCCTTATACCGAGGGGATTTCCAAGATCCGTTCAACACCTGCATGGGTACTCATTTGCTCGGGTATTACTACGCTGGCATTTCTGCTACTGATATACGTGGTTGATGTTAAAGGAAAAATAAAAGCCTTTAACTGGATCAAACCGGCAGGTACCAGCACACTTACCTGCTACCTGATCCCATATTTCCAGGTATTTATACTGGAGTTGTTCCATATTTATTACCCGCGTGTTATTAACAACGGATTCCCGGGATTACTGCGTTCATTCCTGACGGCCGTGATCATTGTTTTATTTGTTGGATTACTCGAAAAGAAAAGGCTACGCCTGAAAATTTAAACATTATATATACCTAAATTCTAATGACAACAAATTCATCCTTATTGCGGCCCGGTAAATACAAAACCGGGCTGATGACCCTTCTTTGCCTTATACTTTTAGCTTGTTCAGCTTATGCGCAAAAAAATAAGCATAAAAAGCACGTTATAATTGGCTATGTAAGCGGTTTTCGTGGTTTGATAGATACTGCCATGGTTCATCCGAATAAGCTTACACACATTAATTATGCATTTGTAAATGTGATTGGTAACAGAGCGTTCCTGACCCATCCCCGGACGGATACCAGCAACTTCAGGTACCTGGTCGGGTTGAAAAAGAAAAATCCCGATCTGAAGGTTTTAATTTCGATAGGCGGATGGCTGTGGAGTAAGAACTTTTCGGATATGGCGCTTACCGATACCTCGCGCAAAGCTTTTGCTGCCAGTGCTGTTGATATAGTACGCAAGTTTAAAATGGATGGCGTTGATATTGACTGGGAATATCCTAACGCTACAGGTGCCGGCAATGTACATCGCCCGGAAGACAAAGAGAACTATACCAGTCTGTTTTTAGAACTAAGGAGCCAATTGAACAAGCTTGAAAAAGAAACCGGCAAAAAGCTGTTGCTTACCGCGGCTGTGGGCGCTTTTAAGCATTTTGTACAGAATAGCGAAATGGATAAGGTAGGCGCTTGTTTGGATTATATCAACCTCATGACCTATGATTACGGTGCCGAAATCGCAAATCATCATACAGGTTTGTATGCGTCGAAATATCTTAAAACAGAAAATAACTCAGATAATGGAACGCAGGTATTTATAGAAGCCGGAGTTCCGCGCAATAAGCTTGTTTTGGGTATGGCTTTTTATAGCCGCTCAACAAGGGTATCGGACAGTACCAAAACCGGGCTTGGCTCACGTAACCTGGAGCGGATGCGAGGAGGTGGCTATACTTTTATAAAAGACAGCCTGCTGACTAACAAAGCGTTTAAATATTACCGCGATAAAAGTGCCAAAGCGCCCTATCTATATAATTCCACCACTCGTCAGTTTTTATCATTTGATGATGAATGGTCAATCAAAAAGAAATGCCAGTATGTAAAGAAGAACGGCATGGCCGGGGTTATGTTTTGGGAGTATGTGGATGACAGGAAGGAATACCTGCTTGATGCTGCTAATAGTCATTTGAATTAGATGGAAGCCTAAATTTATATAATAATAAATTCATCATGCTGAGTGGTTTAAATCCGCTGGACTCTGAAGGTGAAATGACAAAAGAGGGCCTGTCAGTCTGAGCCTGTCGAAGACTCGTGCGCAGAGGCCCGCCCACCATACTTCGACAGGCTCAGTATGACACCCATTTTAAGTTGTCATGGTAACTTGTTTCAACACCCCAATGTAAGTTTACACCTTGTGTGTGGACTTACATTGGGATCATAAACCAATTTCAATTATTTACTTACCAGTTATAACCGCGCTCTTTAGCATAATCAGCTATTAAAGCACCAGCATCCGCATCCAACAGAATCTCGCAATTAGGGTGTAGCTGTACAACCGACGCGGGGATATCCGTACTTACCGGGCCAAGGATAGCTTGTTTAACAATTTCGGCCTTATGGCTGCCCTTGGCTATCAGGATGAGTTTGCGGGTGTGCATAATGTTTTTGACACCACGGGTTAATCCGCCAAGCTCAATTTCGGGTGGCACCTGTGTTTCGCGACGAACACGGGCTTCAAAATCAGGGTCCATGGGCGATACCCAGGTTTCGCTTTCAAAAGGGGTACCGGGCTGATTGATGCCGATATGACCGTTGCTGCCTAAGCCCAGCATTTGCAGGTCGGCACCGCCGCGTTCGGCAAGGCGTTTTTCAAACAGGATGCTTTCAGCAACAAAATCATCTGAAAGGGTAGGTGGCATAATGAAATTTTCTTCAGGGATACCCAGTGGACCGGCAATCTGGTTGAGGATCATGGTGTAACAGCTGCCCGCGTATTCGCGCCCAAGATTAGTAAGCTCATCCACGTTAAACAATGTAATGTTTGTTACATCAAACGGGTATTTGGCATAAATTTCAGACACAATGCGGTGCATACCTATGGTGGTTTGCCCGGTTGAAAGGCCAATGACAGATGTGTTTTTCTCCAGCATTTGCGCTATGATGCGCCATGCTGCTGTTATGTCAAATTCCTGCTCGCTTTTGGTTATAGTTACTTTCATTTATTAGTTTAAAGTTCTTTAAGTTGTTTGGTAAAAAAGTCATCGATAATAATTGCTGCACTCACTTCATCCTCTCCATCCATAATAACTGAAATGGTTTCGCCACCCTTAATACTGAGTGAAAGGATATTAAGCAGACTATTGAGTTTAACAATTTTATCACCCTTTTTTAAACTGGCGGCAGCTTTAAAACCTTTTGCCAGTTTAACAAGCTGCGTTGCCGGCCGGGCATGCATCCCCTGCGCTGATGTGATGATATAATCTTTTGTTATCATAGGGTTATCTCTTTTAAATAAGCAATAATGTTTTCTGAGCTGTTCATAGTCATTACCTGCTGGCATACCTGTTTGGCCTTAGCTTCACTGTTGTTAATGATGATGCTTTTTATTGCCGGGATAGAAGCTGCACTCATTGAAAATTCTTCGAGTCCCATACCCAATAATAGAAGAGTAGCCAAAGGATCAGAAGCCATTTCGCCGCACATCCCTACATGGATGTTATGTTCACGCCCCTGCTCAATTACGTTAAGGATGAGACGCAATACGCCGGGATTGAATGGATCGTATAGATGAGTGATCTTTTCGTTCATCCTGTCCACAGCCAAAGTATACTGGCATAGATCGTTTGTACCGATACTGAAAAAATCAACCTCTTTGGCCAGGATATCGGCGGTAACAGCTGCTGAGGGGATCTCGACCATGATCCCGACTTTTATATCGCTGCTGAAAGCTATTCTGGCTTGAGTAAGTTCGTTTTTTGCTTTGTTAAGGATCAGTTTGGCATCGCGGATCTCTTTAACGTTAGAGATCATCGGGAACATAATGCTCACTGTGCCAAATGCTGAGGCTCTTAAAATAGCTTTTAGCTGAACCATAAATAATCCTTCCTGATCCAGTGAAATCCGGATAGCACGATATCCAAGGAAAGGATTGAGTTCAGTCGGTAAGTTAAAGTATGATAGGTGTTTATCACCACCTATATCAATAGTTCGTATAATTACAGGTTTGCCTTTTGCCTGTAAAACCGCCTTTCTATAAAATTCAAATTGTTCCTCTTCATCGGGGAAACCATCCCTATCCATAAACAACATTTCGGTACGGAAAAGGCCAATACCTTCGCCGCCATTATCGTGTACCATCTCGAGGTCGTCGGCACTGGAGATATTGGCCAGCAGGGTTACCTGTTTACCATCGTTCGTAATAGCCGGTTTGTCCTTTACCTTTTTCAGTACTTCGGATTGCTGCCTGAACGAGTCTGATTTAGCCGAATAACGGTTGATGATCTCCTCGCCGGGGTTGACATAAACTGAACCGCTGAGGCCATCTAAAATAATAAAATCGTTATGGTTGATGGTCATTAACTCGTCGCCGCAGGCTACAACTGCAGGCAGCCCTTTTGATTTGGCTATAATGGCCGCATGCGAAGTACGGCTGCCTGCCTGCGTTGCAAATCCGGTGACAAGGTTAAGGTCCAATGTAATTGTGTCTGATGGAGTGAGGTCGTCGGCGATAACAATCGTGTCGGGCTCAAATGAGCGGTTATTGGTATCCCCGGTACGGTTAATGTATTTTAGGATCCGGTTGCCGATATCCTGGAAATCGGCTGATCGGGCGCGCATGTACTCATCGTCCATACTTTCAAACAGGGCTACTATGCCGGCTGTAACCTCAATCATGGCATCATTGGCGGTTTTTTTCTCCGCTTCGATCTTGGCCACTACATCCTCCCGGATCTGCGGATCGTTGATCAGCTCAACCTGTGTTTCCAGTATGGCAATGTCATCATCATTAAGCATCAATTGAGAGCTATTTTTGATTGCATCGATCTCGCCCAGCGCGTTATTAACTGAGATATCAAAGCGCTCAATTTCTGCCACTATCTCAACCTGGTTTTTTAAAACAATACCGTTAGTAGCCGGTGCGTTTTTCTTGATCACAAACGCCCTGCCTATAGCTATACCCGGTGAAACTCCAATTCCCTTCATTTATATTTTTCTTTATGCAAACAGGTGGATAATACTTCCTGCAAAACCAAGCAACAGCAGGCCTAATAACAGGTATGTGGTTTTAATATTCTTTTTAACAAAATAATACACTAAAAATGTAAGCCCCAGCGGGATCATAGCAGGTACCACCTGGTCTAAAATGGCCTGGATCCCTACCGCAGATTTTTCGGTACCGATGCGCAGCGGTGTAGTGATATTCATCAACGTAGCCGGCATAGCCCCAACAACCATCAGCCCTAAAATAGATGAGCCTTTGGTAAGCCTGTCCATCACATTGTTTTTGGCGAGGTTTTGCAGGAAGCGTGTACCTGCATCATAGCCTACAAATGTCAGTTTATAACGAAGTAACAGATGCGGCACATTAAAGATTAGCAGGAACAACAGCGGTCCCATAATATTGCCTTTAATGGCCAGAGAAGTGCCAACGCCCGCAGCAATCACTTTAAATGTTCCCCAAAACAGGGAATCGAACACGCCGGCCAGCGGCCCCATTAAGCCCAGCTTTACTGAATTAATCGATTCTTCGTCGAAATCCTCGTCATTGTTGTTCTGTTCTTCCATGGCGGCGGTGATGCCTAATATTAATGTTGAACCGTAGGGGCTTGTATTAAAAAACTGTAAATGCCTTTTTAGGGCAGCAGCCATAGCCTGTTTGGTGTTGTAAAGTTTTTTCAAAACCGGGATGATGGAAAAAGCAAAGCCTGTATTTTGCCATGTTTCAAAATTGAAATTAGCCTCCAATGCTAAGGAGCGGAAAAACAATGAGCGGATATCTTTTTTATTGAGTTTAGGGTTGGGTTTAATTTGTTCGGCCGGTTCATCTTCCGTCCCAAAATCATCGTCATCATCGGTAACCGGTTTCGGAGCAACCTGTGTTACCAACAGCGCTATGATCACGCCCAGTCCTCCGATAGCGATTACCGGCAGCTTCATATAAGCAGCTAACATAAAGCCCAGGAAAAAGTAAGGAGCCATGTTTTTATTGAACATAAGGTTCATGAGCAGGGCAAAACCCAATGCGGGCAGCATATTCCCGGCAACTTGCAAACCTGTTTGTACCCAGGCGGGGATCATGTCTAAGAATGTTTTCATAACACCGGCACCCAATTGCAGGGCAAGCATAATGATAATACCCATCAGCAATGGTCTTAATAAGCCCGATATGATATGCAGGCGCTGAATCCCTTTAAAATCGCCCTCATCGGCATACTGATTGAATTTTTTATTGAGCATTGCCCGCAATACAAACAAGCCGCTGATCACCATTTCGGCCAGTATGGAAACCGGTACAGCTATAGCCAGCGCGATGGCAGGCCCCTTGCCAGAAATGATGGCAAAAGCGGTACCTAACACACCTCCGGTGATCACATCAGGCGGAATGGCTGCGCCCACTTTGATATTGCCCATGAATATTAACTCCAGGGTAGCGCCAATAATCACACCCTGCGTTACATCGCCAAGCACCAGGCCTACCAGCGGACCAAGCACAAGGGGGCGACTGAGCAGGGTAGTGCCCAAAAAATCTTCCGAATGTCCAAACATCGCTATCAGCGCGATGAGCAAGTATGATACTGACAAGGATTAAATGATTGTTTGTATTGGTTTAAAATCTGTTTGTTAAATAAGGCTTGCTACAAGCTGTTTATTATCGGTAGGTACCTGCCGCACTTCCAGTTCAAGGCCTTTTGCAAGCATCTCACGAATGATTGTTATATCATCATTATTAACTGCTATCGCTTTCGAGATCAGTTTTGATCCTTCTTTTGAGCGCAACCCGCCAAAGTTTATGGTTGTTATCTCCGCTACTTCAGCAGCCAGTGCTGCGGCATCTTTAACGCTATTTATCAGTATCAGAACCTTGGCGTTTTTGCTCTTTTCATCATTCAAAAAAACAGCCGCATCTTTTACCGACTTGATCAGGAGTTTAGTGCCTGCCGGTTTAGCGAGGCCAAGGGTCATTTTCATAAATTCGTCCTTGGCCACCTTATCGTTGGCTATCAGCAGGCAATCGGCGCCGAGGGCCGGTGTCCATGTAAAAGCAACTTGTCCGTGCACCAGCCTGTCATCTATGCGGGTTAGCTTAATCATCAGCTTCCTCCTGGTTTTGCGAGGTTAAAAGTTTATTTACGTATACCATTTGTTGTTTTGCGTTTTCAATGGCTTCTTCAATTACTTCTTCGGCGGACGTATCGGTATCGGCCAGTATAATTTCTATCACCAGCGGCAGGTTAAAGCCCGAAACCACATGTACATTAGCCTGAAGGGCATATTGGAGTACCTGATTGGTAACGCTGCCGCCCATGATATCCGAAAAAACTATGAGTTCATCATTATCACTAACCTGATCAAGTACCGCTTTAATATCATCCTCTAATGATCTGTTCTCGTCAACATAAGCTTCTATCAAAAAAATGTTATCCGCTGTACCGGTAATAAGATCGAGCGATGATTTTACGCCTCCCGCCAGTTTGCCATGCGTTGCTATCAGAAATTTTCTTGTGCCTCCGGTGTTCTCCATTAATTGTTAGGTTTTTGTGTCCGCATTTTATGGTGCGGGGTTTCATAACTGGTTTATACAAGATATGAAATTTAATCTTTTGCAATTATCTGTCAAACTTTGTTCAATTGCTATTTTGAAGCCACTACAACACCACTACTGTTATTTATTGTGTTGATTCGGCGTAATTGAAGAGGTTCGTAGTCATAAATCTGACGTCTTAAATCGAAGGAAATAAATCGGGTAAAGGACTTTTGACCTGGGACTTTGAACTATCGACTTGCAGTAGTGTTAATGTAGTGGCATGAAAATACCCATCCAAAAGTTAATCTTTTAGCTTTGAAGCAGGATGCAAACCCAGCTTCCTGCTACCATTTATTAATTCCTTAACTTTATATATGAACCTGAAAAAACATATAGCTATTCTTTCGTCTGTCGGCTTGTTTTTAATTAGCCTTCCGTTTTTAGTACAGGCGCAAAGTATTAAGGTAGTAACTAATCATGTGGGTTACGAGGAGAGCAAAGCCAAGCGTGCCGTTATAGTGGCTGACAGTCATCTTGCGTTTACCAACTTTAACCTGGTAGACGCGGAAAAAGGCAATGCCGTGTTTTCAGGACAAATCGCTTACAGTGGCCCGGTAGCCAAATGGAAGAACTTTGAGTTCTGGACACTTGATTTCAGTAGCTTTACAACAGCTGGTACTTATAAAATCCAGTTCAATTCACCAAAAGGTGTTATTTCATCTTATCCTTTTATTATAGGCAAAAATGTGCTTGAAAAGGCAACGGTATCAGATGTAGTATATTACTTTAAAGGGCAGCGAAGTTCCGGCCTTCTGGATAAAGCCGATCATCACCTGGTATTATCAGGCACAACAGATACAGTTGACGCGCACGGTGGCTGGTATGATGCCACCGGCGATTATGGCAAGCATCTTTCGCATTTATCATTCTCCAATTATTTTAATCCACAGCAGATATCTTTAACGGCTTTTAGTTTGTTTAAGACCTATGAGCTATTGTCTGCCCGGCCGGGAACGGATTTTCGCCAGTTTAACCGACGTATTTTGGATGAAGCCATGTATGGTGCCGATTATTTAGTGCGGATGCAGGTCAAAAATGGTTCGTTTTACCGCTCTGTGTCTTCACCGGGGCCGGGAAAATTGCCTAAAGACCGCGTGATCCAAGCCGATGAGGGTAATTACCGGATCAAACAAACTAAAGACCAGTCGTTCACAAAAACTACTACCGGCAAAAACTGGCGCAGTTACCAGGCCAGCTATCGCTCAGGAGCAGGAATTTCTATTGCAGCTTTGGCTATGGCTTCCACCTATCAAACATCCGGTGAGTATAGCAATGCTGATTACCTGAGAGCCGCTGAAAATGCCTTTGCCTTTTTAGAGAAGGAAAACCCGCAAATGGATTACGATAAAAAGGAAAATATCCTTGATGATTATTGCGCACTAAGCGCCGCTACTGAGCTTTATAAAGTAACCCACAAAGACGTATATAAAGCTGCTGCCGAAAAACGCGCTAATAACCTGTTGAACAGGTTAACCTCATGGAATAAATATCAAAACTTTTGGCGAGCTGATGATAAGGACAGGCCATTCTTTCATCCTTCGGACGGAGGCTTACCTGTTGTGAGCCTGCTGTATTATTATCCCTATGCTACTGCCGATCTTCAGGCTAAGATCAAATCGGCAGTACGGAAATCAATGGAATTTGAACTGGCGATTACGCATGAGGTGAATAACCCCTTTGGTTACAGCCGCGAACTGTTGCAGGATACTTTAGGCAACAGGCGAAGTGCTTTCTTTTTCCCGCATGGCAGCGATGCATCACCATGGTGGCAGGGCGAAAACGCGAGGCTTGGTTCGGTGGCTACTGCAGCGCGAATGGCAGCTAACCTGTTTAAAAATGACGAGGCCTTTCATGATCAGCTTTCAGGCTTCGCGATTGATCAGTTAAACTGGATCCTGGGCCTTAACCCCTTTGATGCCAGTATGCTGCAGGGTACGGGGCATAATAACCCGGCTTATGGCTTTTTTGGCACGTTTGAGTATACCAACGCTCCGGGCGGCATTGTAAATGGAATTACTTCGGGTTTTGATAACGAGGATGATATTGATTTTAATATCCCTTATGCGGTATCAGGTAAAGACTCCGACTGGCGCTGGGCCGAGCAATGGCTGCCACACACGGCCTGGTACCTACTGGCAGTTTCAACAAGCGACTAAATTATAAACGATTATACCCTGTTATGAAGAAGTTGAAGATCAACATAAGTTTAATCCTTGCATTGTTCTTGTGCAGCCCGGTATTTTGCTTTGCTGCAGATGATCATAAAACGCTGGCAATAGGGGCACAGGCACCCGATTTTAGTCTGCCGGGCATTGATGGTAAAACTTATACTTTGCAGTCATTTAAAAACGCCAAAGTATTGGTTGTGGTTTTTATGTGTAACCATTGCCCTACATCGCAGGCCTATGAAGATAGGGTGATCAAACTCACCAGCGACTATACTTCAAAAGGCGTTAGTGTAGTGGCGATCAATCCTAATAATCCATCCTCGTTACGTTATGACGAATTGGGATACAGTGATTTAGGTGATTCATTTGAAGATATGAAAGTGCGTGCTAAAGATAAGGGTTTCAACTTTCCATATCTGTATGATGGCGAAACTGAAATAGCCTCAAACAAATATGGCCCTGTAGCCACACCTCACATTTTTGTTTTTGATAAAGACAGGAAACTGCGCTATAATGGCCGGATTGATGATATGGAGAACCCCGCCAAAACTCCCAAATCGCAGGATGCACGTAATGCTATTGATGCTGTGCTGGCAGGTAAAGAAATAGCCGTGTCTGTTACCAAAACATTTGGCTGCTCGGTTAAATGGGCTGAGAAAAAGGACTGGATCGATAAAGCCCAAATTCAATGGGCTATAGAGCCTATTAAAATCGATACCATAAGTGCAGCCGGAATTGCAACCGTCGTAAAAAATCATTCGGACAGGTTAAGGTTGATCAATCTTTGGGCTACCTGGTGTGGGCCTTGTGTTGCCGAGTTTGATGACCTGGTTACGCTGAACAGATTATATCGCGACAGAGGGCTTGAGTTTGTCAGTATCAGTGCCGATGATCCGGCTAATAAGGATAAGGCTTTGAAGTTTCTTCAACGCAAGCAATCGTCCGGTACCAATTACATCTATACAGGCGATGATAAGTATAAAATGATAGAAGCTGTTGATCCCAAATGGGATGGGGCTTTACCTTATACCATGCTGGTTGATCCGGAGGGGAAAGTTGTATACAGTCACCAGGGAGCTATCGATATTGAAGAGGTTAAAAAAGTGATCTGGAATAACCCGATGATGGGCAGGATCTACAAATAATCGACGCTGATGAATAAGCTGAAATACTTTATTGTTCTGGCAATACCGCTTTTATTAGCGGGTAGCTCACGGGCGCAGCAGTTTAAATTCAGGGCATTGGTTGTGATCTCCAGTTCGGATGATCATATCAAAATGATGACTGCTGCCAAGCCATTTTTTGAAAAGCTGGGCGAAGACAATCATTTTAAAGTTCACTACACCGATGATTCCAGCAAGATCAATGACGAAAACCTGAAAAATTATGAAGTGTTTGTGATGCTGCAGTTAGCACCTTTTGACATCTCTTACAGTCAGCAAGCCGCTTTGCAGAAATTTGTAGAGCAGGGAAAGGGTTGGGTTGGCATCCATGGCGCGGGCTTAACCGGTACGGAATTTTTAGCTAAAGGCACCAAATACTGGCAATGGTTTGAGGATTTTATGGGCAGAGTGGTGTACTCTCCGCATCCGGCTTATCAAAAGGGAACTGTTATTGTAGAGGACAGGAAACATCCAGCTACTAAAAACTTACCGGATAAGTTTGAGATCTCCGATGAATGGTACGAGTTTAACAGAAGTCCGCGGCCCATTGTACGTGTTCTGGCTACCGCCGATGAATCGAGCTATAAGCAAAACAAACCGATGGGTGATCATCCAATCATCTGGACTAATGAAAAATACCGCCGAATGATCTATATCGGGGTAGGTCATGATCCATCGGTATTCATCAATCAAAGTTATGTAACCCTTCTCCGGGATGCCATCCTTTGGGCCGGATCAAAATAAGCATCAACGCTGAAAATAATTTATATGAAAAAAATAATCCTTCTCTTAAGTTTTTGCTTCTTAACTGTTATCAGCGCCTGGGCTCAAAAGGCCCCGCGATTTAAAGTCATCGCCCTATATGAAAATGGCGGTCACCATATTGAGTATTCGAAAGTAGCCAAAGTTTGGCTTGATAAACTGGCTGCCGATAGCAATTTTTCTGTCGATTATATTCAAAGCACTGATTCAATTGATGATGCATTTTTATCTAATTATCAATTATTTATTCAACTGGACTACCCGCCATATGCATGGAAAGAAAATGCTGTAAAGGCATTTGAAAAATACATTGACGAAGGCAAAGGTGGCTGGATAGGCTTTCACCATGCAACCCTGCTGGGCGAGTTCGATGGCTACCCCATGTGGAACTGGTTCTGGAACTATATGGGCGGCATCCGTTTTAAAAATTACATAGCCACTTTTGCTAAAGGCACCGTTAATATCGAAGATAAAAAACACTTGGTAATGAAAGGTGTATCGCCATCTTTCCTGGTTCAGAAGGAGGAGTGGTATACTTATGATAAAAGTCCGCGGCCGAATGTGCATGTGCTGGCTTCTGTAGATGAATCAACCTACGAACCTAAAGACGGCGTCACCATGGGCGACCACCCGGTAGTGTGGACTAATCCCGCAAAAAAAGCCCGCAACGTTTATATTTTTATGGGCCATTCTCCATTGCTTTTTGACAGTAAGGATTATACTACACTTTTCAGCAACGCTATTTTTTGGGCTGCTAACAAATAATATAAATAAACCTAAAGTATTTACAATCATGATGAAAAAACTCATGTTCATGTCCTTTTTGCTTATGCCATTTATGGGCATGGCGCAGGGGAATACTTCACCTATTTTGCTGCAAATGCGTAATGGTAAAGTATATTTTGATAATGTTTACGCCCTCAATCCTACAATTAAAAAAGCCGATCTGTATATCAAAGCTCAAAACTGGTTTAAGGGAGATGAAAAGACAATAATCACTACCAACGAAAAGAAAGGCGAGATAACAGGCACCTACACTACCCGAATTAACATAGGCAATACCGGCAATTATTGTTTTGTAAGGTTTGTAGTTGATGTGATAGTTTACGATGCTACTTATGAGGTTAAGGTTTATGATGTTTATGAAAAGCCGATTGAAAAAGGGATCTCAAACGAATATTCAAAAATTGAATACCGCTGGTGGGATTTCAGACGTGGCAAACCATGGTCGGCCGATGATGATCCTTTATTTAGGGGGATAAGTGCTACTGTAACTACTGTAGTGGATTCCGTTGGTAATGAAATGAATAAATAATCCTGGTAAAGTATTACAATGAAGAAACTGATATACACTACAACGCTTTTCCTGTTGCTGTTTTTGGCAGGTAACACCAGCTTTGCCCAGCAATCTCAATTTAAAGTACTGGCTTTATACTCAACCAATGTTGAAAGCGATCACGTTGATTTTGCCATGGATGCCATGAAGTTTTATGGCAAAATGGCAAAAACAAAAGGCTTTGCATTTGATACCACCAGCAACTGGGGTGATTTGAACGACGAAAAACTTAAGAATTACCAGGTTGTTGTTTGGCTTAATGAGTTTCCGCATAACCAGGCACAGCGAAGTGCGTTTGAAAAGTTTATGGCCGATGGCGGTGCATGGCTTGGCTTCCATGTATCTGGCTATAATGATAAGTATACCAAATGGCCCTGGTTTGTTGACTTTTTAGGGGCTACCTTTTACAATAATAACTGGCCGCCGCTGCCAGCTAAAATGATTGTTGATGATAATACGCACCCGGTAACCAAAAGCCTGGGCAAAAGCTACGTGGCGCCCATAAACGAATGGTATGGCTGGAAGCCCAACCCGCGCGATAATAAAGATATCAAAGTACTGGTAACACTCGATCCGGCCAATTATCCGCTGGGAAAAAAAGATATTATTCGTGAGGGCGATATCCCCGTAGTATGGACTAATACCAAATATAAAATGCTGTACATGAACATGGGCCATGGCGATCTGATATTTACATCGCCGGAACAAAATCAGATGTTTGAGGATGCCCTGTTGTGGTTAGCTGCCAAAAAATAACCTGTTTAAGCATCTGTCGATATAAAAAAGCCATGGTTCAGTAAGGAACATGGCTTTTTTTGATATCATTTAGTCGCCTCAATTAAAAAATCATAGAGATTTGTTTCGGTTGATAACTGCAGCTTTTTGCGTACCCGGTAACGACTAATCTCAACACCTTTTAACGAAATATTAAGTAACTGGGCAATCTCTTTTGATGACAGGTTTAGTCGAAGATAAGCACATAGTTTTAAGTCAGTTGAGCTCAGTCCGGGGAACTTGGCCTTCATGGTAGTTATGAAGTTATTGTGTACCTGGTCAAAATACATAGAAAAGTTATCCCAATCATCGTCGCTCTTTTCGGTATCGCTTAATAGCTTAAACACACTTCTAAATTGGTAAGATGCATCGGGGATATTTAGCTTTTTGATGAGCACCATTAGCTCGTCCTTGATGTTAAGCAATAATTTGCCCCTGTCAACCATTTGCATGGTTAGGGTAGCCAATTCCTTGTTTTTATAAGTTAGTTCGGCTTCAAGCTTTTCGTTTTTAAGTGCGATGATCTCTTTGTCATTCCTGTCGAGCTCCAAACTGTGGAGGTAGCTCAGCCTTTTTTGCTCTTCTTCGTGGCGTTGTTGGTGCAGTTCAAAGCGTTTTTGTTGTGCCTTTACGCCTATATAAACCACGTAGGCTATGATCAGGAAATAAACCATGTAAGCCCAAACAGTTTGATACCATGCCGGCTCAACAATGAAAGTATAATTAACCGGTGCGGAAGCTGCCCCTAAATTATTACGCGCTTTTACCGAAAATGTGTATTTACCATAAGGAAGATTAGTATAATCCTTCTCAGTTTTTACCGACCATTGTGACCATTCCTTATCAAATCCTATAAGTTTATAGCTAAACTCTTCATTACTTTTTTGAGCGAACAGGGTAGAGGTATATTCAAAATGAAAGGAGTTCCAGTGGTTGGATAACGAAGCGATCTGTTGGGTGTTTTGTGCCGAAGCGATCTTGTTGTTTTTGACAAAATATCCTCCAAAAATAAGACTGTCCTTCTCGGCTATGGCTTTCACGGTGGTCAGCAATACATTGAGTTTGCTCTCTGACGATACGTATTGCCGGTAATTTAAATGGAATACACCGTTATTTGAACCGATGAAGATATTCTCCATATCGTGGGGATAAACGTATTCTGCTCCTTTTACCGTTTGCCCGGCCAGTTCCGGGAAGTAGATCACCTTGTAAGGTAAATTAGCTGATCTTTTGCCAAAATCGATTACACCAACCCGCTGGTTGCTAATAAACCAGATGTTGCCTTTACTATCTTCGGTAAGGAACTCAATTTTTGCTTTATCAAATATAGGCTTATAAAAAGCCGACCGTGTGAAGTCGCCCTCGGTGACATTATACTCGTAAACGCCTTTTTCGGTAGCGGCTATTATTTTATTTTTAATAAAATACACGTGATTGTTTAGTGCCGATGGTAAACCGCTTTTTTGAGTGTATTGGGTATAACCAAGTATCTTTTTCCTATCGGCAGATAGCTGTACTTTAAAAATACCCCTGTAGGGATGTGTGGCCCAGACAAAATTGCTCTTGTCCATCGCGAGGTTTCCTAATGATTCATAGATGCCGTCTATTCTTCCTTCAAAATTAACCCCATTGTTGTTGTACTTTAAAAGCTGGAAACCGGTATAGGTACCCGCTATAATATCCTGCGAGGCAGGAACGGTTTTCATCATCCAGGCACCCGGGCCTGGGGTTATCAACTTAGCCTGGTTATTATCTATTTGTAAAACGCCCTCCTGATGACCAGCCAGTAAATGCCCATTGATCTGCGTAAGACTTAAAACCTGTCCTTTAGTGTTCGCTACTTCAGTAAAAGTACCGGTAGTCATGCTGATGTCCTTTTGCTGTGAACTCAACGGTGCAGCATATAAGCCGTTTGATGTTCCGATAAACAGCTTGTTATTAAAAATACTTACCGCATTGCTCTTTACCAGGTTTTCACGATTGGGATAAATATTCTTAACCGAAGTGTTGTAGTTGATAAAATCGAGCCCGTTCTCCAGCCCAAGCCATAAATTGCGATTGTTATCTAACAATACACCATGAACATTATTATTCTGTAATCCCTGGTTGTTGGAGAATTTTTCGATCAGTTTGCCCTTTCCGTCAATAATAATTAAGCCTTTCGCTGAAGTACCAATAGCATATCTGTCGGTGCCAATTTTTTGAACGAAGTTTATGAGATCGGTAAGCAGGATGCCATCGGTAGCGGTAGTTTTTTTTATCAGCGAGGTGCCCGTCATGATAAAGAGGCCGTTTTTGCGGGTAGTTAACAGTAAGGTGTCTTTGTTAAACTCGGTGATGCCGGTGATGCTTAAATTAGTAGTAGGTTGTTGTACACAGGCTTGCCAGCGCGAATCTTTAAAAACAACCAGGCCTATCGCTTTATCGTGGGCAAATAGTCTGCCGCCAGCCTGGCTTAACAGGATCCATCCGCCAGGTGCATCGAAGGTGCGTATAGCGCTGTTCTTTAATTCAAAAATGCACTCTATGGTACGGAAAAACACCTCGTCGTTATAAATAACAATATCCCAGATATCAGCAAACTGTCTCGCTTTTTGGGGGAGGAGTTGTTTAAGTGAGTGAAATTTAAGGATCCCTGCATCGTTCGGAAAAAAATAACCGACCTCATCCTGCCCGCCAACGTAAATGCGGCCTGCAGGATCAATGGCTACGGACTTTATGGCGCTTTTATTGGGCAGGGGATAAGTTTTCCAATAGCTGCCGTCGAATGTGAGCAGGCCTTCATCATTGGCAAAGTAAAGGATGCCGTTCTTGTCCTGCTTAATATCCCAGATCTCGCTTCCGGCATTATAGTCGTTATGCGTATAGTTTCTAATAGCGGGAGTGCCAAGTGTAGTTTGAGCGAAAGATGTACATATGAATGCACGCAGAACAATGATAAACAGGATGCACTTCTTCATTAACGGATTAATGTGGCGGTTGAGTAAAACTCGGTTAGTAATACAGCCCGGCCTGGTTAGCAGCCGACTGGTTGAGAGCCGTAATTTAATTAACATTTTACATATACTACACAGCTAATTATCGCCAAATAGGGTTAAACGAAAAAGTAGCGTGTGTTTTAAACCTGCAATGGATTGCAGTAGTGGTATTGTAGGGGTTTGTTTGATGGTTTTAAAACAACAGTTATCGGATTTAAATTATGCTTTCAGCAAAAAGGATCATTTTTTGGCGGCCCAAAATATGGCGTTACGGAACAGGCTCGTAAAAGCTGTGTCATCAAAAAGCTGCGGAAAATGCCCCATAGCTATATAAACGTTTCGGGCTTTAAAGTGCTCGTTTGCCCAGATCACCGGATGGTCGCCCATTTTTACATCTTTATTGGGCAAATAGGTAGCTTCATCAATGCTGGCCAGTACATGAACGTTGGGGCGAGGACTTTTATCATAAATGTACCACTCATCTTCAGTGATAAAGGTTGATGGAAGGCCTTTCATGATCGGATGCTGCTTATCCTCTACATGAAGGACTGCTGCGGTACCACCGGGTATATGCAGTTTAAACTGTATCCCGCCCATAAAGTCCGAATACCATTGCCACATGGGATAGCCATCAAAAACGCCTAAAAGAGTAGGGTGATGAAAGCCGAGCCAACCCCCGCGTGCGTTTTCGATATAATCGGTAAAGGCTTCCTGGGCTTCCTTTTCCCATGGATAAGGCGGGTAATCCAACTGGATAAATAGCTGGTATTGTTTCAGGAAATCTTTATTGATCTTTTTGGTATCGCTGATATAATCTATCGTAAAATTGCTGTCGGCAGCAAGTTTATCAAGCCATGGTTTGGCTGCTGCGTCAAATAACGCGTGGCCGCCTCCGATTTCGGCAATGGCAATGGCCCTGAAACGCGGAGTTCTATTTTGCTGTGCTTTCACAAAGGAATTAAAGCTCAGCAGGAAGAGCATGGAAATTAAGAGAACTAAGTTTTTGGACTTGATTACAAAGGGACGATCGGGCTGCATTGGCGATATATAATGATTTAGATTATCAGCGTTTGGCGGCAATGATAGATCAAACTTTTTATTTAAAGCTTAGCAGGATAAAAAGTAGTGGTAAAGTAGGGCAGATCTTATATGGAGAATTTAGATGCAGCCGGATATAAGATCGCTTAGCATTAGTATTTAAATAAAACAGCCCTTTGGAGTTAATCAAAGGGCTGTTTATCTGAGAGTATTGATGCAATTTCTATTTAACCGAAAATTGGTAAATCCCCGAATCTGTATAATTCCCTGCGATGTCTATTGTAACTATACGCCAATAATAGGTTGTGCCGGTTCTAACAGCAACCTGGTATTGACTGTCGGATACATTTGATTTGATCAGAGCGGGCGAATTATTGTCTCCAAAGTAAATGTCATACCCCTTTATTGCAGCTCCAAGCGTACTGCCTGTCCATTTAAGCATAATATTTCCAGCCGAAGCAGTTACATTATCGCCAAAAAGAGGTGCTGTTATTTCGGCCGGGTAAGGCGGATAACTTATGGTACCGGCTCCGGCATTATAAAATTTCCAGGTAGCGCTTTGTGCTGTAGCCTTGGTTTTTGTTGAAGTGGATATCACATACCAGGAGTACGGGGTATTGCGAAGCAGATCTGCCGTGGCCTGGGTTGATGTAACAGTTTGTTTGGTTTCAACTTTGGTAAGCAGGTTTTTTATAGCAAGCGTATAGCCTTCGGCTTTATCGGCGGCTTCCCACGTAAATGCAACCGTGCTTTTATCGGCAGATATGATTGTGCCTGTAGTACAAGGTTGATCTTTCAATGGCGATACCAGGTTTGTTGCAACCGGTGTAACATCAGGTGGCGGAGTTTTCTTGCCGCAACCGGTAATTATTAATACTATCAATAAACTATAGATCCAATTTCTCATTTTTTCAAAATTTTAAATGACCTGCCTTTTCCGTCCATTATTAAATTAAGCGAGTAAACACCACTTGGCAGCGCCGATAGGTCCAATTGCAGGTTACCTGCCTGGTTAATGTATTGGTTAGTATAAACAGTTTTACCGTCAACCACATTATAAATTGTTACAGATAGTTTATTGATATTCCCGCTTCCTGTATTAACATTAAGAGCGTTTTGGAACGGGTTAGGATAGGGGATCATACGCCCATCCAGATTTATTATCTTTTCAAATATGCCCTGGCATAATTTGTCGGTAGTGACAGAGAGTTTATTGGCACCGGTTATCAATGGCAGGGTGATCTGGCTATCGGTTGTGGTATAAACCACATTGTTAAGGTTTACATTATAACTGCTGCTGCCGTTTAACTGCAGACTTACCGTATTGAGTGTATTATTAACTGTGGAATAAACAGATAGATCGGCAGGCTCGGTGATCACCACGTTAAAGCATTGCTGATAAATTTTGCCTTCAACAGTTATACATAAACTGTAGTTACCTGCAGTAAGCTTATCAATAGTTAGCTGATTTGTAAACGGGTAAGTTGTAGTGACGCCATTAATAGCGAAAGAGGCTATATAATTTAATTTTTGAACGGCTTCGATATTAACAGATCCATTAGCGCTGCCTTTACATGTAGTGCTGTTTAATGTTAGCTTGAAGTTGTTTGTCGGCAGATTAAACTGAGTATAAACTGTAGTGGCAGCGGAGTTGGCGGTGAAAGATTTCAGCGTGACTGATACGGTATATTTACCGCCATCTGTAACCTTTAATGTTGAGGCCGTGGCTGCTTTTATAGCCGCACCATCTTTATACCATTGATAAGTATAACCGGCAGCCGTATTTGTTGAAAGTGTAACCGAACCGCCATCAAAAAATGTAGTAGAACCATTGGCTGTAATAGTTGGCAAATTAATGATGCTTAGGGTGCCTGGTACATAGCTGATGGTATAATTGTCGGCTTTGGCGCCGCTTATCGTGATCGGATAATCGCCAGCGGGCGAAGATTTAGATGCAGCATTGGCTATTACCGGCGCGGCACTTAATATCGTTTCATTTTCTTTATTTACAAATCCTTTGTAGGTGATCCTAAATGTTGGGTTGTCTGTATTGTAAAGTCTTACTGTATCAACCGCTGTTATGGTTAATGGTGCTTTTTGAACGGTGACGGTCTGTGAAACCGGTGTTGCGGCAAGATATAGATCGTTGCCGGGCTGCGTGACTGTAATGGTAACACTGCCTGGTTTGATAAAATAGATGCTGTCCTTATCTATTTTGGCTATCGTAGGGTCACTGTTGGTATATATTAAAGGGATTGTTGTATTGGTGCTTGTAACCTTTAATGCCAATGCTTTATCACCATAAGTTACTTTGGGTAAAGGAGGAAAGGTTATTTCCTGGCTGCCTTTAACTATTTGGATGGTTGCAACATTCTCGCCCTTTCCTCCTGCATTATAGCCCGCTATCCTGTGAAGTTTTATACCTTGTAGTGTCTTTGGCGTACCTGTTATTGTTCCGGTGCTGTCTAAAGAAAGCCCTTGAGGCAGCAGGTCTTCAACCTGATAGCCGTAGAGGTTTACTTTTCGTAATACGAAGTTTTTTCCGTCGGATACAAGTAAGTTTCCCGCACCATCATAAGATACGCCTAAATTATCTGAATATTTGGCAATTGTATCTATACCTTCTTCATATCCTTTTTGCAAAAAGCCCGAAAGCGGAATATTGCTGCTTTGTGCGCCAGATGGCAGGAATTTGGTTACAAATGATATCTGTCCGCAAGCATATACATTGTTGAGGCTATCCACGGCAACGCTGTTAGGTAGAAATAATGATCCGGTTGCAAATGTTGATACCGTGTTATCTGGTGTTATTTTTCTAACACTGCCGTTAAACTTGTCTGCAATAAATAAATTTCCTTTAGAATCGACCGCGATACCGTATGGAACGCGGAAGGCAGCAATTGTCCCCGGCCCGTCTACATTACCACCGTTAAGAACACCAGCTATTGTTGAAACCACCCCGGCAGGTGTGATTTTTCTGATCAAATTGTTGTATGAATCGGCTACGTAAACATTTTCGGCCTTGTCAACAGTTAAGCCATAAGGCAGGTTAAATGAGGCTAATTTTCCAACACCGTTATCGTGTCCGGGAGAACCTGTTCCGGCCAGTGTAGTAACTGTTCCATCCGGAGTTATCTTTCTGATCAGGTGGTTTCCGTAATCGGCGACGTATATGTTTCCTGAAGCTGCAATTACAACACCGGTAGGATAGTTAAAAGTTGCATTTCTGCCTTTGCCATCTTTTGCACCCAGAACTTCGCTGCCGGCAAAGGTGGTTATTGCTCCATCTGGTGTCAATTTCCTGATAGCGTTGTTGTTAGCATCGGCTATATAAATATTACCGGCAGCATCTCTGGCCGAACTAAGCGGATTACCTAAGCGTGCATTTTTCTTATCTCCATCTACATAACCATATAAATGATTGCCGCCTATGGTGCTTGTTTGAGAAAATAAGCTGGTTAAAGGAATTGCACCGCCGGTATTGGTTACCTTTAATGGTTGTATTGGTTTGCCGATTTCATAGGTATGAAGGCCGCTACCGTAACTTATTACAGGTGCCGAAGGCTTTGTAACCGTTTGGCCCAATAAATTATTAACGGAAGTAATTACAAATAGTAAAATAAACAGGGGATACAGTTTCTTCATATAGAAACAGAGGGGGAATTGATGATAAGGTTAAAAGTTTAATATATTGTATTTAGCACTAAATACGCCATAAAAATAGATAATATTTGCCAAACTACTATACATCATAAGGATATATAGTAAACAAATTCCGAATACTTAGGCTTTAAAAAAGAAGAGGCTGATGCAGCCTCTTCTAATAAAATGGGGTTAACAGGGTTAACACAATTCAGCGTTAATATTTACTTATATAGTTGATAATCAAATAATTAAATGTTTTTTATACAAAAAATGTGTTACCCCCTTTTTGTATAAATATTATCAGCTAAATTTCAATTCATAGGTAACGCAACACCAGGGGGCAATTTGATTTATGATACAGCCTTTTCTTTTTGACTTTGTTCTTATCAATTATTTCGACTGTTTCACATCGTCATGATCTGTACCAACCACTACATCGTACCATTCTTCAATCTCTTTTTCAAATGCTGCGGTTTTTTCGCGGAAACGTTGTAAGGTGTCGCTGCCCAGTGGTAAATGTACCGGAGGTTTTTCAGCTGCGGCAAGTTTGATGAACGCTTGTGCGAGCTTTTCAGGATCGCCGGGCTGTTTGTAGTTGGCTTCGGTTGCAAATGCGCGCATATTACCTACGGTTTCGTGGTAGTCGCCAATTTCATTCGAGGTACGGGTAAGGGAACTTTCGTCGAGGAAATTAGTGCGGAAAAAGCCAGGTGCAACAACAGTAGCATGGATGCCAAGCGGGGCAAGTTCGAGAGCCATAGCCTCGGTAAGGCCTTCAACTGCGAATTTGGTTGAACCATAAACACCCCAGCCAAAATAAGCTGACAGGCCACCAACTGATGATATATTGATCACGTGGCCCTTACGTTCTTTACGCATGTAAGGTAAAATGGCGCGGGTTACATTTAACAAACCAAATACATTGGTTTCATAATTCCTCTTTACTTCCTGGGCGGTAGCTTCTTCAACTGCTGACAGTAATCCAAAGCCCGCGTTATTTACCAGCACATCGATACTGCCGAAATGATCAACGGCTTTTGCTGCTGCCTCTTTCGCTTGTTCTTCATTGGTAACATCCAGTGATACAACAAACAGGTTAGGATCATTGTCAAATTGCGCAGCAAGTGTTTCGGGATCTTTGCGAACGGTTGCCACTAATTTATCGCCTGATGCTAATACAGCTTTTGATATTTCTAAACCAAAACCTCTTGAGGCCCCGGTTATAAACCATACTTTTTGAGTTTTCATTTTATGTTGCTTTTAATTTGTTTTTGTTTACACTACAAAGTTGGCAACAAAAGCAGGCGAGGCTTATAGCAAAAGCAAAGCTATTATTATGAAAATCAAAGAAGCACGTAAGCTATGCAGTGGCCTGGTATGATCTTCTGAATTCAGCCGGGGTAATGCCTGTGTTTTTCTTGAAAAAAAGGCTGAAATTAGGTTGTTCAGCGAAACCGATGCTGTAACCAATATCCTGTAACGTCCAATCGGTTTGAACTAACAGCGCCTTGGTTTCTTCGAGCAGACGGTTGCGGATATGAGTGCTTACATTTTGCCCGGTGTGTTTTTTTAATACGGCGTTTAAGTGATTGGGATGAACTGAAAGATTGGCCGCAAACTCTTTGGCGGTTTTCATTTTTATTGGCGACGTGTAATTAATGCCCGATGTTTCCTTCTCCAGCAAATGAAAAAACTGGTGGATGTAATGGTATTCGTCAGATACATTATCAGGTTTCGGAAATTGGGCTAACCTCATACTTTCAACCATTAATAATTGAAGATAGGCCTGTAAGGCATCGTCTTTTAAATGATTGTTAGATAATTCTTCATGAGCCATGCGTTCAAACAGACCATTAAGTATAATCAGGTCGGAGTTTTTTAATCTGATTACACTTTTTTCCTTTTCGGCAAACAACCCATATTTGTCAATGGTGGTTTTTAGCTGGGGATGATCATTAATGAAACTCCTTTTAAAAAGTACATAATATCCGCCCGATCTGTCCGAAAGGTTTTTCCAGGATATGATGTCATTTGGGTGGATGAAAAGAATAGTAGGTTCTTCAATATAATAAGTATTGAGTCCCATCGTAAAAACACCCGCACCTTCGGTTATCATCAAAATCTTATAAAAATCGCGTCTGTTGGGTGATAGATAGTTGCGGCATTCATGATGCTTACGGTCGAAGACTTTGATGGTCCACTCTTCATAAAAATCGCGCATAACTGGGATCATATCCGGCAGATCACGCAGGGTATCAATGGTCTTGGCGTCGAGTGTGGCTTGTTTCATTACAGTATGCTTTACACAAATATAAACAGCTAAACTGCCTTCGCCATTTATTATGAAGGAACATGACCTGTTTTAAATAAAGTTTTAACTGCTATTAGTTGTATTGCCAGCGTATAAAATGGTTGTTATCATCCAGTGCGATGGGGTGTTCATTAAACCATTTCAGAAAATTATCCCATTTTGTTTTGTTGCTGCTTTCCCATGCATTGAATCCATCCGGATCTCCTTGCATTAATATCCAGTGGTTGTAGGCTTCTATATTGCCGGATTTGTCTACTAAATCCTGGTAAGCAAATAAGGCATTAGAATATTTTTTATCAAATTCTCTTTGGAAATAAGATTTCAGGAAATTTTGCCTGATCCTGTCGAGCGAATTTAAGTCGATACTTTTTTCGGTAACAGTTGCAATGCCCATAGTAGGCTCATATATCATACTGAATGGCAGCTTTAATTGCCCGCCCGCCCCAATTGAACTGGTTGAAATAGTACTTATTTTACTAAAACTGATGGCTGTTTTTCCCGGTTCTGTATACTTTATTCCGCTTTGATACCCATTGTATAGCAGTTTGCTTATTTCTTCCGTGCGTTTACTGTTGCGCTCAAGGTTCATGAAGAGTTCGCCGTAAATCATACCCCATAATTTTTCTTCCGAGCCAAGGTAAAGTTTTGCCGCCCAATAATAATTTGAAGGAAAGGATGGTTCGGCCTCGATACCTTTCTCAAAATAGGTGATGGCTTTGTTATAATCCTTCGCTACGAGGGGGATAACCCCACGTTCAAGGTAAAGGCAACCTGCTTTTGGGAATTTTTTTAATCCCGATTCATATGTGCTTATTGCTTTATCGCTTTGGCCCAATATATCATAGCTATTGCCTAATAACTGGTATATGCGGTCAAATGATCCTGGTTTATCCTTTATGCTTTCTAAAACATCAATCGTTTTTTGATATTCTTTTCTGCTGTAATAGCAATAGGTCATTTCATAAGGATAGGTGAGATTTGATGGGTCAAGCTTTTGAGCATCTGTAAGTAAAGCGAGGGCTTCATCAAATTTTCCTTCATCTTCAAGAGATACGGCTTGTTTGCCTTTTTGCAGGGCTGTTTCTTTATCAGTTTGTGCCGAAACGGTAAAACTAAATACAGTTAATAACAGGGTGATGAAAATAGATCCTGGTTTGTTCATTGTGTAAGGTTTATAGTACTCTAAAATACTTATTTACCAATCACAATTACAATAGTTGTAACCTGATTTTATTATGCTAATTGCATAACCGCGTAAAGTGCAGCGCCTGATATAGCAACCCAAAGCGCTACTCCCTGCAAAAGCGGTTTTAACCCAACTGACGCCAATACTTTTCGTGACAGGCCAGCGCCTATTAAAAACAATGTAAGCGTTAAACCCGCCTTGGCTATGCTAATTACATATGGGCTCATTAACCTTACAACCGGTAAATAAGTATTAGCTATCATAGCTAATATGAATAGGCCGATAAAATACGGGATGCTTACTTTTTTTGATTTGTTCTTGAACAGGAAAGTAGATAAAAATGCTACCGGGATGATCCATAATGCCCTTGCTAATTTAACCGTAGTTGCTACTTCCAAGGCATGTGTACCATATTTACTTGCTGCCCCAACTACCGAACTGGTATCGTGAATAGCAATAGCACACCATAAACCAAACTGGGTTTGTGATAAATTAAGATAATGACCGATCAGCGGGAAAATAAACAAGGCTATAGAGTTGAGGATAAATACACAGCCCAGCGCTACCGAAATCTGTTTTTCTTCGGCTTTAATCACCGGCGAAATAGCGGCGATAGCACTCCCTCCACAAATGGCGGTGCCTGATGAGATCAGAAAAGAGGTCTTTTTTTCGATGTTTAACCATCTGCCCATTAAGGTGCCGAATAATAGCGTTCCGGTTATAGATGCGATGGTAAATAGTATGCCTTCCTTACCTGCTTGCAGGGCGCTGTGTACATTCATGCCGAAACCTAAGCCTACTACCGAAACCTGCAATAAAATATGGGTAGCCTTATGATTAAGGTGCAAATAGGGGTGACCGGAGCATTGAGCTACTACCAGGCCTAAGAATAATGCTACCGCAGGGCTCATAAAAGGCATCAGGCATAGTACGATACATATAGCGAATATAACCTTGCGGGCGTTTTCATTGATGTTCAATAACAGGCCGCCGGTGTTGTTTAATTGATGTGGGGTATTCATTTTTCCTTTGTTTTGATGGTACAAAGGTGTTTGAATTTATCGCCGGTTTTTTATCATAAAATGCAATCTGTGATAACCAAAAGTTATTATAAATTTAATAGTTTAATATTCCAAACATTCCGTTTTTATAATCAGTAAGGGCTTGTTCAATCTCTTCGGGTGTGTTCATTACAAAGTTATCTTTAGCTGCTACCGGTTCGTCGATAGGTTCGGCAGAGAGGAATAATACCTGAGAATCTTCCTCAGCTAACACCGAAATACCCTCATTCTCCTTTTCAAACACAAGGAGATTATATTGGCTGATGGATTGACCGTTTACATTAACGCTGCCTTTTATAATATAAATTAATGCCCAGTAGCCTGGTGTGGCTTTAAGATTTGCTTCTTTGCCTGCTGTTATTTTCCCTACAATAGATATAACCGGCGTGAAGTTTTTGATAGGTCCGGTTTTGCCTTCATAATCGCCGCTGGCAAGGTTAAAGTCAAGGCCTTCGCCGATAAGTATTTTAGGTAACTGATCTGCTTTGGCCGACTGATAAAAGGGCTCATACCATTTTTTGCTTTTAGGTGCATTGATCCAAAGTTGGATAAGTTCCTGTACACCGCCTTTTTGCAGTAATTCGGCAGTAGGACCTTCGCTGTGCATAATACCTTTCCCCGCAAACATCCATTGTACATCACCGGCTTTAATCACCTCGTCGTTGCCGGCATTGTCCTTATGATAACCTTCACCCTGTAACATAATAGTATAAGGACTAAAACCACGATGCGGATGCGGATGGATCCGTAAAGTTTGACCGGGCTCTATCACTTCGGGGCCCATATGGTGCAATACTATAAACGGGTTTGCAAAGCGAAAATCCTTATGAGGCAAAGGCTGGCGCACGGTTTCTTGGGCAGTGATTTTCTTTTCACGGCCGGCAAGGATATGGATAATGGCTTTTTTCATTGGTTGATGTTGTTATAATAAAAGTAGTTTATTCTGTAATTAATACCGACAACCAATAAGAAAATTACGATGGTTTTACTTGCTGAGCGTTAACCTTACCAAATATTGTTTAAACTCATCCTCCAACAAAACTTCCATGTCAAAACCTGCTTCGTTAACAATAGGCTCCAATGTTTTTTCATCAACGTAGAGCCAATGAAACCAGTCGGTTTTTTGACGGCTGTATTGGTATTGATAAAGCAACTCACCGTAATAGCCTTTTTCGGGCAGGCCATCTTCATATAAATAAGCAATGTCCGATGAGTCGAACAGGATCTGTCCGCCGGGGTTGAGCAGGAGTTTAATATGTTGTAAAAATACTTTGAGGTTTTCAAGTGTCCCGGCAAGGCCAATACCGTTCATGAGCAGGAGCAGGGTATCATATTTTTGCTCATTGTAAACAAAAATATCTCCTTTAAGTACTTTGTTTACACCACGTTCTTTTATTACATCATAAGCCAGTGGTGATATATCCAGTGCAGTACAATCAAATCCGCGCTGCTGTAATACCAACGCATGGCTGCCTGCCCCGGCGCCAATATCAAGCACCGTTCCGCGGCATTCGTTCATAGCCAGCCATTCAATATCTGGCATATCGTCCTCATCCCTGAAATAAATATCAACAGGCATTTCTTCTTTTGGCCCGTATTGATTATTGATCCACAGTTTATGGTTAGCTGATTTATTGTAATGATCATGTATGGCCTGGCCCAGTATATCTTTCATGTGCCCAAAAGTATGAATTGAAAGTTTAATTTAGCGGCACTAAATCCCTTTGGTTAGCTATGTGGTTAAGTTATGGCTTATTGACGCTCATTTTGGTCGCCGGTGTTGCGTATAGCATATCAGCACGCAAGCTAACTGTAATAGCTGCGTTAACGGGTGCCGCCGTCGCTGTTTTGGTGTTTGCCGGAGCCGGTTTTACCGGTTTAGCCATGATGACCACTTTTTTCATTTTAGGTTCAGCTGCTACCTCGGTGCAAAGCGGCACCAAGAAGGATCTAAACGCAGATCAAAAAGGCGGAAGGACTGCAGCGCAGGTTTTAGCCAATGCCGGTACCGGAGCGTTATGCGGAATCTTGATCCTGTTGTTACCGGTGCATGCGCATGTTTTACAATTGATGATGGCGGCCAGTTTTGCCTCGGCCACGGCAGATACGTTTTCGTCGGAGTTCGGAATGGTTTATGGTAAACGGTTCTTTAATATCATAACGTTAAAGCCGGATGTGCGTGGGCTTGATGGTGTGATCAGTTTGGAAGGTACTTTAATTGGAGTAGCCGGCTCTGTTGTTATCGCTATTGTTTATACAATAGGTTTAGGCTGGACTATAAACATCATCTGGATTGTAGTTGCCGGTACGCTTGGGAATTTAGCAGATTCTGTTTTAGGGGCTGTGTTTGAGCGAAAAGGCATAATTGGCAACAATACCGTGAATTTTTTGAATACCCTGATAGCTGCCTTGTTCATGCTGTTGTTTTACTTTGTTTTATAATTTTATCTGTAAATAAAATGGTTCCTGTTATAATTCTGATCGTTGTTGCACTGATTGTATTCTTTATCCTCAATAAAAAGAAAGTAGTAAATGAAACACCTGGGACCAAATTGGATTATAAATCGCTTTTAGAGCAAAATATTCCTTATTACGGGCATCTCGACAGTGATCGGAAACTACTATTTGAGCAAAGAGTAGCTGCATTTTTAAGTGATATCACTATTGAAGGTGTAGGCACAACGGTGAGCGATGCCGACAAAGTGATGATAGCGGCAAGCGCGGTGATCCCGATATTTGGTTTTAATGATTGGAAATACCGCAACCTTACCAATGTGATCCTTTACCCCGATACTTTCGATAGCGAGTTTCAGTTTGAGGGTGAGAATCGGAACATTTTAGGAATGGTAGGCTCCGGATATATGAATGGGCAGATGATCCTGTCGAGGGCGGCTTTAACGAAAAGTTTCAGCAAATCGGCAGGGAAGGAGAACACAGCCATTCATGAGTTTGTACACCTGCTTGATAAATCTGACGGTGCTACGGACGGTGTGCCCGAAAACCTGCTCGCGCATGAATACGTGATGCCATGGCTAAAAATGATCCACCATGAGATCCATAAAATAGAAGATGGCCGTTCCGATATTAATCCATATGCTATCACCAATGAGGCCGAATTTTTAGCCGTTGTAGCCGAATACTTTTTTCAAAAGCCTACGGAACTAAAGCATAAACACCCCGGGCTTTATGAGATGCTTAGTAATATGTTCTCGCAGGATTTGGCCGGTAACGATCTTGTCTGATTAAAAGCTTAAGCCAAGCTGTCCCAAAGGTTCATGCTGAGCTATCTTGCTGCTGATATAATAAACAGGGGTTTCCTGGTGTCTCGAAGCTACGATGATATTGATCCCATCGGCACAATTGGTAAACAGATCTTCTACCAGTTTAGGATCATTATTGTTTTTGGAAAGATGTGAAAGCAGTAGGTGGGTCATGTGCGGCGGGCGGTGCGTCATAAATAAACTGAGCGCTTGTTTGTTTGATAAATGCCCTTTGCCGCCACGGATGCGCTGTTTTAAGTAATATGGATAGCCGCCTTTATCCAGCATATCATCATCATAATTGGCTTCCAAAAAAGCGGCATGGCACTGGCTAAAATAGCGGATCAGTTGGTCGCACACTATTCCCAGATCCGTAAATACACCAACCTTAACATCGCGGCAGCTTACCATAAAACTATGCGGCTCGGATGCGTCATGTACTTTTGGGAAAGAAGTTACTTCCAGGTCGCCGATAGATACGGTTTGAAAAGCGCTGAGATGATGAACTTTAGAATGATCAACCCCGCCAAGATGCATCAATGTGCCCGGAGTGATATAAACCGGCAGCTGGTGCTTTTTAGCTAACACAGGGATGCCGCGGATATGATCTGAATGTTCATGCGATACAAAAATAGCTTTTACCTTTTGCATGGATAAACCCAGCCGGGCCATGCGTTTTTCAGTTTCGCGGCATGAAATACCTACATCAACCAATATAGCCTCCTGATCGTTCCCCACGTAATAGCAATTGCCGTTACTTCCCGAATTTAATGATGTAATGAATAAAGACATTGAAATGCAAAGTAAACTATTTTGGTGTTATTATTTTAATCCCAATGATTTTAGCATTCAGAAAATTAGCAATTTTTTTTGACGCTATAAAAACCTGCTTATATTTAGCCATGGATTCACCGCAAACTTTACCCGTACTTGATGCAGAAGAACTACGCGTACTTGGCACTTTAATGGAAAAAGCCAAAACCACGCCCGATTATTATCCCATGACCCTTAATGGACTGGTGGCCGCCTGTAACCAGAAAACATCGCGCAAGCCGGTTGTTAATTATGATGATGACACGGTTATCACCGCTTTAAATTCCCTAAAAAGGCGTGGATTGATGTCTACTGCTACCGGAGGCTCCATTCGTAACATTAAATACAAACACAATTTTGCGATAGTATTCCCGGTAATTCCGTCAGAAGTAGCACTGATCTGCCTGCTGATCCTTCGCGGGCCTCAAACACCCGGTGAATTAAATACCAATAGCGGCCGCATGTATGAGTTTGATTCGATAGAAGAGGTTCAGGAAATATTAGATAAACTGGCCGGAGGGGAAACGCCTTATATAGTGCAATTACCCAAACGCCCCGGTCAAAAAGAGGTTAGATACGCCCATTTATTAGGTGGAACACCCGAAATTAATGACGATGATTTTGCAGATGAACCGGTTGGACGTTCGTCTTCATCGGTTCTGGAAGCGCGTTTAAGCAAAGCAGAACAGGAAATTGCTGAATTGAAGGAAACAGTGGGCAGGTTGATGAAGGAATTAGGAGTGGAGTAATAATACTTTTTGGAACTAAGTTTTTTACAACTCGTTATTGCGAGGTACGAAGCAATCCCCGACTTACAGAGCCGCTTTGTATAGTTCGCGATTGCTTCGTACCTCGCAATGTTGAAGCAATCGATAATGCCAGTTTCAACACAATTGCGGAGTAACGTAGGCCAATTAAAGAATTGAACAAATTCTAGATTGATAGTATTTTCCGGAATTTCATAAAATCAATAATCAGAGCGAATTATGAAGTGCTGATGATATAGCTACAAGGGTAAAACACTTAGGCAAAAACAGCAGCTGACACAAAAATAATTAGCTAAAGTTTTAGAATACAAGACTTGTACTTACTACCAAGGATCGTTGTTCACAAGGTCTTTTAGTGGTATATTAGTAATAAGCAGCAGATTTCCACCATCTGGGTTTGAATAATCAAAATTCTTCATGAGTACAGTTTCCAGCCTATCATGCTGCCACATCAAGGAGCTATAACTGCCTCTATCGTAATCATCTGCCGTTATATTCCATGGTCGCCCCAGCTCATCAGATAATTGATCGACCTGATTTCGATTATTAATCGGCAGCAATATATAAAGGCAAAAATGTTCGTCGTCTTTTTTGTAAGCATAGATATTTGTCACATTGATACCCAACAAACTAAACGGACTATAAGAGGGTTTCCTAATCCGGTTGAACCTATACAGTTCAACCGGATGGTTACTTTCTCTTAATTGTATTTTTGTATAGGCGGCTGATACAAATTCACTTTCGATAAAAGATTTTAGTTCAGCGAAGCTAAAAACCTTATTTTTTAATTCTGAATATGAAGTCGTACTCACCTGTGAATATGTTTTTTGCGTAAAAATAGTTACTAAAAGAAATAAAGTTATTTTGATTTTCATCAATCACAATTATAAGGAAAGAAATCACTCCTGTCTTCTTCCCTGAAAATGATACCACCGCTACCAGTACCCGTAGCGCCCGCTGTTCCCATTTGAGAAGCCATTAACGCGGCTAATTGATTTTTAAAATATTGCATTACCTCGGCATCTGTAGGGTAGTAAGGACTATTTCTAAATTCCTGATAGGTGAATACTTTTGCCGCCTCCGTTATTTGTGCGGCCCTTGACGCGGCAGCACCGGGGGTAAGTATCGTAATTGACCCATTGGCGTTTTGATATTGCGTTGGTAAACCATAAACCACAGATGGAATATAAACGGTGCGGGACATTCCGCTATTGTTGCCACCAATCCAAACCCATTTTAGCCTGATTTGACGAACACCTGCTTCTTGCCAGTTAGCCGTAGACGTTTTAGTGAAGGCAAACGAATTGCAATCTGTGCTGACAACTTTCCCCGCATCGTTTTTGTCGTCGTTATTGGTATAATTACTTGTGGTAGCTGTAGGGCAAGGAATACTGCCGCTTGGCGGGGGATATCCACCGCCCCCATCTATTGGCGGCGGTGGCGGTACATAGTTAACTTTAATTCCGTTAATTGTGATCTTAGGGGCAGCTGAAACATTTTGTGAGCCCGTAACACAAGGAACATTAACGGTGCTGCTACCGCTGCCAGAACCGCCACCACCAGGAACGGTTCCTCCTCCACTACCGCCGCTACCCGTTCCATCATCCACAGTAGCTGTTGTACAGGTGCGCCCAAGATAAGTCGGTTCGTACGTCACACCATTGAATGAAACGGTCTGATACCATTCCTTGCATGTTGTGATTGTAATAATCTTATCGGTTTTGACGCTTTGTACGCTTGTTTTGTTTTCTGTTCCTGAGCCCCCAGTCAATGTTGCCTCAGTCGAGATTTTAGAAGCGAGAATACCATCTTTATAAACCCAGCCGTTCACAAATTTGCCGTTAGGTGTTGAGTATATAACCACACCACTATAATCACTATCCCGTTTATTGTAATGGTTTCTGCTTAGCTTACTCAAATCACCTTTGATATATGCCGGGTCAGCAATAAGGGTCATGATATACCCGTTATACTTTCCCATCTGTTTGAGCAACAGGAATGAACTTGTGCTAAGTGCTGCATTATAACCGGGGTCGTCCGAAGCGTCCGATTTAAGGCCAACGGCCATTTTGGCCGATAACGATGCATCCAGTGGCATCTCAATTACATCATCATCGAAACGTTTGTAAGTTCTGCCTCTTTTCCAGTTTGGTTTGATAAACTGGCTAAAATCAGCTTTATGGTTAACTGACTGGGTACTCAACGGAGATCCATTTGTAGGATAATTACTTTCGTACCAGTTTTTTGCTTGGAAAATTACAGGATCTGAAATTTCAACGTTTTTGACGGATTGGGTGTCCCGTTTACAGCTGTAAATAATAACCGCAATAACAAAAACGAACATCAATGCGAACGTTTTTTGCAGGAATTGTTTAGGTTTCTTCATAATATTTCATTTAATAGCTGAAATATACGATATTAAAATATTTCCCTCAAGGAAATATTTTAATTAAAACCCTATGGAAGCCGTTCAACGAATGAAAAAGGAAATTTAATGATAATAGTAGTAATGAAAATTATTTGCCTCTGTTGGCTTTTTTCGAGCGTCCACGCTCGCGTAACAACATCAAAAAGGCAAGCGGACGCTTACCTGAGCGCAAATTCAAGCGTCTTTCGCTTGAATTTGCGACTATACATTAGAATGCAATAGCCCTGCCATTCAGGGGCCCGGGGCGAACTATACAAACGACAATACAAATGCCGATCCTTTACCTTCAGTGGATTGCACCTGGATATTGCCTTTGTGCAGCAGCATGATCTGTTTACACAGGCTTAAGCCAATGCCACTACCTGTTTTGCGGGTACTGAAGAAAGGTATAAAGATCTTATCGAGCAGTTCGGGCGGCATGCCTAAGCCGTTATCGATAACTTTAACAAAAGTTTTGCCACCCTGGATTTCAGCTGTGAGTGTGATACGCGGTTCATCACGGTCTTTCACGGCTTCAATGGCGTTAACCAGCAGGTTGATCATGACCTGCTCAATCAGGTTGATATCGGCTTCGATAGAAAGCGTAGGGTCGCGGAGAATGATCTCCAGTTCGATCTTCTTTTTTTCCAGCGTAGGGGTCATCAAACTGTTCAGGTTCTCAAATATGTTACGCACCATGATCTTGTTCAGATCAAGTTTGGTGATCTTGTTGAGGCTGCGGTAGCTTTCCGTGAACTTAAGTAAACCTTCGCTGCGGCGTTTGATGGTATCGATACCAAGCTCGATATCTTCCAGGTCGCTGTGAGGTAGATTTTCAGCAATATCGGGGCTTTGCAGACGGTTTTTGAGTGTATCAGCCAGTGAGGAGATTGGCGCTACGGAGTTCATGATCTCGTGCGTCATCACGTTAAGCAGCTTCGACCAGGCCTTTGATTCCGTTTCGTCCAACGCCTCATTCACGTTTTGAAAAGCTATGAGTTTGTATAATTTATCATCGCTGCGCATCAGGCTGGCATTTACCAGGATCTTAACCTGTTGCTGGTTACGCGTAACAGTAATGATCTTGCTGTCGCCAGGTTTAAGTTTAACAAGCTCCGTATATAGTATTGGTTCGCGTTTTTCAAGCGAATGTATTGTTTTTAAGTAAGGTACACCGATGATACTTTTAAAGGCTTCGTTGATCCAGCCGGTTTCACCGGTTTCTTCTTCATATGATAAAATACCGGTATCAACCAGTTCAAGGATCTTTTGCAGATAATGATATTGCGTTTCGCGCTCGCGGCTGATAAGCTTAAATGTGGTATTGATATCGTTAAACCCTTTACGCAGGGGCTTAAGCTCGTTAGGTGCTTTGCGTACATCAAAATGACGCGAAAAATCACGGTAATGGATCGATTCAACAAACTGGTTTACTTCATCCTGCGCTTTTTTTTGAAAACGGATCATGTCAACCACCGAGTAAGCAACCAGCGGCAGCAGGATCACCAGGTACAAAAGCTGACCAAGACTTACGATAACAAAAGCCGTAACGATAAGTACAAGCAGCAATAAAAATACACGCAGCAACAGCCGCCATTCGTAACGGTTAAATATCATATTTGCTTAATCTTCGGTATAGGGCGGTGCGGGTAAGGCCAAGCTCTTTGGCTGCACGGGTGATGTTACCATTGTGCTTTTCAATAACCCTCAGTATAGCGTTTTTCTCCAGTGCGCTTAATGGTATATTGTCGGCATCAGCCACGCTTTCTGTAGATGTTTCCAGTATTGAAAAAATCAGGTCGTCAGGCCTTAGCGTACTATCGTCCGCCATAATTACAGCGCGTTCGATGGTATATTGTAGTTCACGCACATTGCCGGGGAAGTTGTACGATTTGAGCTTGTTGACAGCTGCGGTGTCAAAATCCATTGATGGTTTAAGGTATTTGCTTGCGTACAGTTTTGCAAAATGGCGGGCTAAAATCACAATGTCCTCGTTACGGCGTCGTAGTGGTGGCATATTGATCTCAACGGTATTGATACGGTAAATCAAATCTTTACGGAACTTATTTTCGTTAGCCAGCTCGCTCAACGCTACGTTTGTAGCGCAGATCAACCTAATGTCTACATCAACAGCTTTATTAGTACCCAAACGTGTTACCTGGCGGTTTTGTAAAATGGTAAGCAGCTTAGCTTGCTGTTGCAGGCTAATATTGCCAATTTCATCTAAAAATAAAGTGCCGCCCTGTGCTTCTTCAAAGCGGCCCATGCGGTCTTCACGAGCATCGGTAAAAGCACCTTTTTTATGACCAAATAGTTCGCTTTCAAATAAGGTATCTGTTAACGCGCCAACGTCAACCTTAATAAAAGGCTTATCAGCACGGAGCGAACGTTCATGAATAGCTTTCGCCATTAGGTCTTTACCTGTGCCGTTTTCTCCCAAAATCAGGATATTGGCGTCGGTAGGGGCTATTTTGTTAACCTTATAAAAAATATCCTGCATCACATCCGACTCGCCAAGTATGGAGGTATCACCTGCAGTGCTTTTAACCGGTGTTTTGGTGGTTTTTGCTCCGCCTTCCTTTTTATCAAGCAGATCTTTTATAGTGTTTATCAGTTTTTCGTTGTGCCATGGCTTTACCACAAAATCATTAGCACCCTCTTTAAGCGAACGCACAGCAAGGTCAATATCGCCATAAGCTGTTATCATGATCACACAAACATCTGGCTTCCATTCTTTTACCTTACGCAGCCAATATAATCCTTCATTACCGGTGTTGATGGCGCTGTTGAAATTCATATCAAGCAAAATCAGGTCAACCTCATTGCGTTGCAGCAGCCAATTCAGGTTTTCAGGGTTCTTTTCGGTGATGATTTCCCGGGCTTCTGGTTTTAGCAAAAGTTTAACCGCAGTAAGTACGTCCGGATCGTCATCAACAATTAAAACGGTAGCTTTTTTAAGTATCATTTATTTTTAGTTAATAGTTCATAGATGATTGTTCATTGCCCTCAAAATGCCAGCGCATAATTAATTGAGGTTGTTAATTTAACAAAAGTTATAAATTTAAGGTAAATTGTTTCCCTTTATTGAAACTACCGAAATAAACTTTTAGTCCACTTGCCATGAACCATGACCGATATGGTATTAACCGACAACCATGAACAATAAATCAAAGACTCACTAGTGGTATCATCTGTTACAATTTTTATGCTAAATACCCGCTTTTTGTATCGTATTTTATATAAAAGCTTCACAATGAAGTGCTAACCCATATATGCCGGCAACAGGCTGTTAAAGTGTGGAAATATACTGTATCAATACCGTACACCTGATGTAACAGAAGCGTACGCTTCAATACTGTATTTTGTGTTTAATTCATTGAAAAACAGTATTTTAATTTGTGGCATATCTTTTTGTTATAACATTTCAAAATATTATAAAAATACAGTGGACAGAAAAATTGAGAAAAAGACCTGGAACAGCAAACGGATACTAATAATTACGGCTGTTACAGGCATTATTTTACTAATTGGCGGCAGTATTTATCTAACATCAGGTAAAAGCAAGCTCGATGTTGATACTGAACGCTTAACTATAAGTACTATTACCAAAGGCCCTTTCCAGGAGTTTATACCTGTTAACGGTGTGGTTATGCCGCTAACTACCATATATCTTGATGCATCAGAAGGTGGTGTTGTTGAAGAAAAATTTGTTGAGGACGGAGCCAGTCTAAAGAAAGGCGATCCGATTCTGAGAATGTCAAATACCGATCTGGAACTTACATTGGCTAATCAGGAAACCGCCGTTTATGCCGAGCAAACACAAATGCAGATCTCTCGTAATAATGCCCAGCAAAACACCATCAGCAAGCTAAACACCATGGCCGATGTGGAAAATGCCTATAAAGAAGCCGAAAGGATCTACAAGCTGGACAAGCACCTTTATGATCAGAAAGCTATCGGCTTACAGGAATATCAATCGGCAAAAAATACCTATGATTATCAGGTAAACCGTTACAAATTAGCCAAACAGATACTATCACAGGATACTTCGCTGGTTAAGCAGCAGGCATCGCAATCACAGGAGCAATATGCCCATATGAAAACTACACTTGAACTGATGCGTAAAAAAGTAGCGGGTTTAGTTTTAAGGGCCCCTACCGATGGTCAGCTAACCTCAATGGATGCTGAAGTAGGGCAGAATAAAAATAAAGGTGAACACTTAGGTCAGATTGACGTACAATCAGGTTTTAAAGTAAGGGTTGACATCGATGAGCATTACCTGTCGCGCATTTACACCGGGTTAAAAGGCGATTTTCAGTTTGCCGATCAAACATATAACTTAGTGATTAAAAAGGTGTATACCCAGGTTAAAACAACCGGAAGTTTCCAGGTTGATATGCAGTTTGTGGGTAAAGTGCCAACAGGGATCCGTAAAGGCCAAACTTTGCAAGTGAGACTGGCACTGAGCGACCAGATGCAGGCAGTATTGGTGCCTAAAGGTGGTTTCTATCAGCAAACAGGCGGTAACTGGATATTTAAGGTAAGCGAAGATGGTTCAAAAGCATATAAGGTAAACATCCAGCTTGGACGCCAGAGCCCCGATTATTACGTAGTGACCGACGGACTTAATCCAGGTGATAAGGTTATTACCTCAAGTTACGAAACCTATGGTGATATCCAGGAGCTTGTGCTGAAAAAATAACGTAACCCGGTTGCAACGCCTGACACTGTTTAAGCGTCATATATGATATAAACTGAGCTAATTAATAAATTTAAATAAACAAAAAATCAAATCAAACCGCTGTAAGGCGGGATGAATAACGGAGGCACCAATGATAAAAATTTCTAGTCTTGAGAAATTCTACCGTACCGAAGAGGTAGAAACCATCGCGTTAAACAAGCTGTCGATGGAAGTAGCTACAGGCGAGTTTGTGGCCATTATGGGCCCGTCGGGCTGTGGTAAATCAACCTTGCTTAACATTTTAGGCATGCTTGATGATCCGGATGCTGGTAGCTACGTTTTTAACGAAATTGAAGTAGCGCATTTTAACGAGCGTAAACGCGCCGATTTGCGTAAGCACAACATCGGTTTTGTGTTCCAGAGCTTTAACCTGATTGACGAGCTCACCGTATTTGAAAACGTTGAGCTGCCATTGATCTACACCGGTGTAGCCGCTACAGAGCGTGTTAAAAGGGTAGAAGAGGTGTTAGACAAAATGCAGATCATGCACCGTCGCAACCACTACCCGCAACAGTTATCAGGTGGTCAGCAGCAGCGTGTTGCTATTGCCCGTGCGGTAGTTAACAAGCCAAAACTGATCCTCGCGGATGAGCCCACCGGTAACCTTGACAGCAGCAACGGTAACGATGTAATGGAGCTGCTTACCGATTTGAACGAACAGGGAACTACCATTATCATGGTTACCCACTCTGAACATGACGCCCGTTACAGTCACCGTATTATACGCCTGCTTGACGGACAAACCGTTATGGAAAATATCATGGTGTAGTTTTTTGAGTTAATTGTTGATGGTTTATAATTCAGGGTAAGAAAGCACTTTTGACTTAAAACTAACGACTCCAGACTTAGACTACAGCCCCCGAAATCAGTTTATAGATAAGTTAATAATTACCTCTGCTGCCCTTCCCCGTACATTGCGGAGAAGGGCATTTGGAGTGTTTTTGTTATTAAACCGCTATTCCTATGTTTAAAAATTACCTGAAAACTGCATGGAGAAACTTAGTTAACACTAAGTTTTACAGCGCATTAAACATTGTTGGCCTCACTATTGGTTTGGCTGTTGGGATGCTTATTTTGATTTGGGTGCAGGACGAATTAAGTTACAACCGCTTCAACACCAAAGCTGACCAGATTTACAAGGTTAATGCCTCCATCGGCACAGGTGCAACCAAGCAGGTTTGGGGTGGGGTGCCGGCCCCAGTTGCCGCATTTGCATTAAAGGAAGTTCCGGGGATAGTGAGTGCTGTGAGGGTTGTTACCAGCTATGATTATTCTGTTTTCAGGTATAAAGACAAATTAATAAAAGAGGATTATGGCAAGCTTTCGTTTGTTGACGATGCCTTTTTCACACTTTTTGATTATAAATTATTAAAAGGAAACAAAAAAGCACCGTTTCCAAATGATCAATCGGTTATTATAACCGAAAGTACCGCCAAAAAATATTTTGGTAACGAAGACCCTATTGGTAAAACCATTATGGGGGATAGTAAAGCCCCATACACCGTATCAGGCATACTGGCTGATTTTCCGGCTAACTCAAGTATAAACGCTGATATTTTATTTTCCATGAATGTGAAAAGGAACCAATACGATGGTAAAGGCTATTGGAAAGCGATGGATGCGGATTGGGGCAATTATTATACAACAACCTTTTTACAAGTGAGGCCCGATGCTTCAATAAAAGCCATCGGCGATAAACTTACGCAGATCCATATGAAAAACCAGGCGGGAATTAAACCTTCCGATGGCGTTTTTCAACTGCAACCTTTGAGCGATATTCATTTATATAATCCCGATGGCTCATCAGCGGGGATCCAAATTGTGAGAGTTTTTTCAATTGTCGCAATATTGATCTTGCTCATTGCCTGCATCAACTATATCAACCTTTCAACTGCCCGTGCTATGCTGCGCTCGAAAGAAGTAAGCGTACGCAAAATTATTGGTGCCGAAAGAAGTCAGCTTTTTATACAGTTTATTGTTGAAACCGTTTTATGCTTCGCGATTGCCCTGGTGCTGGCCTTCGCGCTTATTTACGCTGTAATGCCTGTATACAACAGTGTTGCCGGCAAGCAAATGCACTTCGACCTGTTTAACGCCAGCGTATGGCAGGTTATCGTTTTAACTATTATTGCAACGCTTGTTGCATCAAGCATATACCCCGCCATGCTGCTTTCATCATTTAAGCCTGTCAACGCGCTTAAAGGTAAAATATCAGGTGCAGGTAAAGGAACATTAAGGAAAGTGCTGGTAGTATGCCAGTTTGCTTTTTCTATCGGATTGATCATCGGTACGCTTATAATCAACCGTCAATTGCAATACATTCACTCGGTACAATTAGGGTACGATAAAGAACACGTTTTTAGCTTGCCTATGCGAGCCATGCAGGATCATTATGAAGCCATTAAAGCCGATCTGCTAAGCCATATCGAAATAAAAGAAATAAGCAGTGGTGATAATAGCGTAGTTAGTAGCGGCAGCAGCACAGGTGATACCGATTGGGACGGTAAAGCACCAGATGTAAGCATGATCATCCATCCTTTTGATATTGATAAGGATTTTGCAGGTATGTTTAAACTGAAATTTGCAGCCGGAACAGGATTCACCGGTTCAAAATCAGATACAGCACATTTTATCCTTAACGAGACAGCCGTAAAATTGGCAGGGATTAAAGATCCTATCGGCAAGCGCTTTAAACTGCATGATCTTAACGGTACTATTATTGGCGTTGTTAAAGATTTTCACTTCGCTTCATTAAAACAAGCCATTGAGCCGGCCATATTTGCTTACAGGCCAAGTTCGTGGCAAATGTATATTAAGACAACCGGCAAGGATGCCCCTGCAGCTATTAAGCTGGTTGAAAAATACTGGAAACAGTACAATTCGGCCTTCCCGTATGATTATAATTTTCTGGAGGATACCTATAACGATATGTATAAAACAGAGCAGCATACTTCTACATTATTCAACATATTTGCAGGTATAGCCGTATTTATTTCATGCTTAGGTTTATTTGGGCTTGCTACTTACACTGCTCAGGTTAAAAATAAAGAAATAGGGATCCGTAAAGTATTGGGTGCCAGTGTAACCAATATTACTGCCATGCTATCGCGTGACTTTTTGATACTTGTGCTGATAGCTATCGTTATAGCATCGCCCATAGCCTGGTACGCCATGAATAAATGGCTGATGGACTATGCTTACCGCGCCGAGCTTCATTGGTGGCTGATAGCCGTAGCCGGTGGGGCAGCCATTCTTATTGCGTTTATAACAATCAGTTTCCAGTCGATTAAAGCGGCGCTGGCTAATCCGGTGAAGAGTTTAAGATCAGAATAAATGTTGATAGCGTTGTAGCGACAGCAGGAGAAAGTTTATACCAATTAACCAGTAAACCAGGATGTTTAAAATTTATTTTAAAACGGCTTATCGAAATTTACTCAAAAACAAAGCCTACGCTTTTGTAAACATTTTGGGTCTTGCTGTTGGCATCGCAGCCTGTGTGCTCATTGGCTTGTTTGTTAATAATGAAAGAAGCTTTGATAACTTTGTACCAAATGCGGATAAGGTTTATCGCCTTAATGAATATATGCATTACGATGGTACGGCACCTTCAACAGCCGCAATTGTTGGTCCGCCGGTTGCGCCGTTTCTGAAGGCTAATAATAATGAGATAGATAGCTATACCCGTGTTTTTCCCGCAGTACCACTTGTTTATCCAACGGTGACTATGGAGTACCAGGGTAAAAAGATAAAAGCTGATAGGCTGGCTTGTACTGATACCTCCTTTGCCAGCATGTTTAACCCGGTTATTATTGAGGGCGAAAGAAATAAGTTTACCCGCGATCAAAATACTATTGTACTTACAGCCGGCCTCGCGCGTAAACTTTTTGGCAATAGCCCTGCATTAAATAAAACCATTCAATTACACACCGCTGATACTACTGTAACTAATTTTACGGTAAGCAATGTAATTGCCGATATGCCTAAAAATTCCCACTTGCAGATTGAGGCAATGGTGCCCTTCCCTAAAGAGTTTTTAAATAGCTTTTTGGGTACAAATTATAATGTTTTAATGGGGGCAACGTATTTGAGAATCTCCAATAACAAAAATATAGGCTTACTTGAAAGCAGTTTGACAAGAACTATTCATGCCAAAAGCAAATTCATTGATTTTACCTTACAACCTTTAAACCGTATCCATACCGGCTCTGTTAATATTAGCTACGATGAGCTCAACTATAAAAAGATAGATGGTAAATACCTGAATATATTTATAATAATAGCTATTGCTGTTTTTTTAATTGCCTGCGTAAATTTTGTTAATCTTACTACAGCCATTGCAGGTTATCGTGGCAAAGAAGTGGCCATAAAAAAAATTGTAGGTGCAAAGCGCTTTCATGTGGTTTTCCAGGTGCTTATCGAAACCTTCTTTTCGGTATTATTATCGCTGGTATTAGCACTGTTACTCATTACTATCTTTTTGCCGCTGTTAAATAAATTACTTGACAGAGAGCTTAGTTCAGCAGGTATTTATCACGGCGCTATGCTTGTTGTTTTTGCAGGTATACTGATAGGAACTACATTACTGGCTGGTATTTATCCGGCTTGGTTCATATCAAAAGCTAACACCGGTGAAGCTTTAAAAACAAAGGTATTATTGGGTGGTTCAAAATCATCACTGCGTAATATCCTGGTTACCGGTCAGTTTGCCATTGCCGTTATATTCATGATCAGTTTAATGGTGATACTTAAGCAGCTAAAATATATGCAGCAGCGTGATCTTGGCTATTCTTATAGTCAGGTTGTAAAATTGCCAATGGATTTGCAGCTGGCAAAGAAAATGCCGGTACTTAAAGCAGAGATTGCTAAAGTAAAAGGGGTTAAAGATATCACCAATGGTTTCATGGAAATGGGTGGCAATGGTTCATTATTTGGTATCGACTTTATTGCACCAAACGGCGAAGCCAAAAAGATCACCGTAAACATGGAGAATGCTGGTATAAATTATATCAGTTTTTTTGATATGAAGATGATAGCCGGCCGGGCGTTTAGTAAGGATCAGCAAAACGAATATATTATCAATGAAACCCTGGTTAAACAAATAGGTTATGCTGACCCTATTGGTAAGCCTATAAACATAACATCATTGCCTCCAGGCAGGATTATTGGCGTTGTAAAAGATTTTAATTACAGTAGTTTACATAAAACCATTGAGCCACTTATTATTGGCAATATGGATTATATACCTTATTGGCAAACCAATTTATACATTAAAATTTCAGGTACCAATGTTAGCCAAACATTAAAAGATATACAGAAGGCATTTAACGGTATAAGTGGCGACAACAGGTTTGATTATCAGTTTATTGATGATCATTTTAATGAAGTGTATCATTCCGAAAGACAGGCCGGAAGTATGATTGCCATTATTGGCGGCCTTGCTATGCTTATTTCATGTCTTGGTTTGTTAAGCCTTGCTGCTTTTGTAGTATTGAGGCGCAAAAAGGAGATTGGGATTCGTAAAGTGCTTGGTGCTTCGGTTACCAATATCACCGCTTTATTGTCAAAAGAGTTTTTAATATTGGTATTCATTGCCTTTGTAATCGCATCTCCTGTAGCTTATTATTTTATGAATAAGTGGCTGCAAGGTTTTGCCTACAGGATAAACATACAGTGGTGGCTGATAGCCGCAGCCGGTGGGGCAGCCATTCTTATTGCTTTTATAACAATCAGTTTTCAATCAATTAAAGCGGCACTGGCTAATCCGGTGAAAAGCTTAAGGAGTGAGTGATTAGAGATCGGGGTTAGGATAATTGCGCCAGTATTCAGGATTTAAATAAATCGTTATGTTGAAGAGTTATGTAGTTATTGCTTTCAGGAATATCCGTCGTAACTTGAGTTACGCCTTCCTGAATATCTTTGGGCTCACGCTGGGAGTAGCGGCTTGCCTGGTGATTTTTTTGATTGTACGAAATGAACTTGGCTATGACGGTTACAACAGTAAGGCCGACCGTACCTATCGTGTAACCCTGCACGCGCTCGATTTTAACTCCAATGTATCCATGGCCGTGATACCTGCTATGAGGGTTGATTTTCCGGAACTGGAACAAACCACGCAGGTTTTTTACCAGGGCGATGCCATGATCAAGATAGGGGAGAGCCGGTATAACGAACATAATGTAGCCTTTGGCGATAGCCAGATCGATAAAGTTTTTGATTACCAATGGCTTGCCGGCGATCCTAATACAGCCCTTCGGGAACCCAACAGTGTTGTACTTACCGAAAGTATTGCCAAAAAATATTTCGGTAAGGCTGATGCCATGGGCCAATTGATCAATTTTGAAAACCAGCTGAATGTAAAAGTGACGGGCATCATCAAAGATCTGCCTGCCAATACAAGCCTGCCGTTTTCATTCTTAATCTCACTAAGCAGTATTGAAAAAAATTTAAAAGGGGCAATGGGCAACTTTTGGGCTATAATGGGTGGAAGTTATGCTTACATCGTTTTGCCAAAAAACTATTCCATTCAACAATTAAACAGCAAAATGCCCGCTTTTATCAAAAAGAACTGGGGCACCGATATTGCAAAAGCGGCTGTTTTACCATTTCAGCCTTTAAAGGACATTCACTTTGATCAGCGTTATATCAATAACATCATTACGCCAACCTCAAAGGACACTTACTATGCTTTAATTGGTGTGGCTTTGCTTATCATTATAACCGCTTGCATTAATTTTATTAACCTTGCCACTGCTCAGGCTATCAAGCGTGCAAAAGAAGTAGGCATGCGTAAAGTATTGGGCGCAAGCCGTTCGCAGCTTATAAAACAGTTCTTGGGTGAAACCACTGTCCTTGTTTTATTTTCAGTGATATTAGGTGTTGGCGTATGCGCATTTTTTTTGTCGGAAGCCGGCGCCTGGATGTCTATCAATATAGATGCTTCACAATTATTGCAGCCAACCGTGATTGGCTGGATAGTCACCATCACCCTGGCTGTGATCCTGCTGGCAGGTTTATATCCATCGTTTGTACAATCGTCTTTTCAACCGGTTGATAGCTTTAAAAATAAAAGCGCGGGTGGCAGCGGAAAACTTACCTTACGTAAAGGGTTGGTGATAGGACAGTTTGCCATATCCCAGATCATGATCGTTGGTACGCTGATCGTGGCGCGGCAAATGGATTTTTTTAAAAATCAGGACCTCGGTTTTGATAAGGAAGCCGTGGTTTCTGTAGGCTTGCCCGACATGAAAAAACGGGATGTATTCAACCAACAGGTGGCCAGCTATCCCGGCATTAAAGAGATCAGTTTTTCATCAGGCGCACCGGGCTTTAACAGCAATTTTACCAGTTTTTCTTCAGTGGAACTGGGCGTCCCTAAGGATGATGTTACCGAGTATAAAGCTATAGATGAAAAGTTTACAGATATGTTCGGACTGCAAATGCTGGCCGGGCAAAAGATCTGGAAAAAGAACGACAAGGACACAATATCCAAAGTAGTCATCAACGAAACCATGATGCAAAAACTGGGTATTCAGGATCCACAATTGGCCTTAAATAAGCATGTGACTTTAAATGGCGATCAAAAAGCAACAATAGTAGGTGTAGTAAAAGATTTCCAAAGCGAATCAAAACATAAAAAACGCCGCTCCTGCGTACTGGAATATAACCCGAACAGATTTTTTATGGCAAGTATAAAAATACAGCCAGCTAATATGAGTCAAACCATCAGCTATATCAATAAAAAATGGTCGGCCCTTTACCCTGATAATGTTTTCCAGTTTCAGTTTGTTGATGAGCACATTGCTAATTTTTACAAACAGGAGCAAAAGGTATATGTAGCATTTCAACTTTTCTCGTACATAGCCATATTTATAGGTTGTTTGGGTTTGTATGGCTTGATCGCCTTCGCGGCATCGCAACGCACCAAAGAGGTTGGTATCCGTAAAGTATTAGGAGCACCTGTATCAAGTATAGTAGCCTTGTTCACCAAGGAGTTTATTTACCTGATAGCGATAGCCTTTCTGCTGGCGGCCCCGCTGGGCTATTATGTAATGCATAACTGGCTACAAAATTTTGCGTACCACATTAACATCGGTCCGGGGATATTTATCATCGCTATTGCATCGTCGTTTATCATCGCCGCGGTTACCATATCATACCAGGCCATAAAAGCAGCCACGATAAACCCGGTTAAGAGTTTGCGGGACGAATAGGATAGCCATTAATTCATTGGCTTCGCGTCATTAATTTCAAAGTGTTTTAAATGATTTAATGATGCCAGAAATATACAGCCGACCAATGACTTAATGACACGAAGTAAAATGACTTAATGAAACAAAGAAATGATAAGGAATTACGTTAAAATCGCATTCAGAAGCCTTTGGCGACACAAAGGGTTCTCGATAATAAATATTATCGGGTTGGCAATTGGTTTAACGGCTTGTTTTCTTATCTATTTGAATATAAAATTTGAGCTAAGTTATGATGCTTTTAACGCGAAATTTGATCAAATCTACAGGGTTGCAGTTGATGTAAAACATACCAATTCAATTATTACGACACCGGCTGCGTTTGTGCAAATAGGGCCGTCGCTACAACAGGACTATCCGGAAGTAGAGGCAAATGTCAGGGTGCTTGGCGCAAGATTTTTAGTACAATATGGTAATTCTAAGTTCCAGGAGGATGACATAATATACACAGATCCTTCTTTATTTAATGTGTTTACTTTCCCCGTTATAAAGGGTGATGTTAAAAAAGGGTTTGAGGCGCCTTTTAAGGTTGTAATGACACAAACAATGGCCCGTAAATATTTTGGCAATGCCGATCCTATCGGAAAATCCATAACGCTTGATAGTAAATATCAGGCAATGGTTACTGCAGTTATAAAAGACGTACCGGCAAACTCCCATTTTAAATTTGATATGGCGGTTTCTTGTGCAACTTTTGAAAAATTCAATCCAGATGTATTGAAAAACTGGGCCAATATTCGTGGGTTTACCTATATCGTATTGCCTAAAGGATATAATTTTCATAAACTGGAAAGTCTGTTGCCGGCATTTGCAAGCAGGCATTATACCGAGGCTGATAAAAAAGAAGGCATAAATTATGGCTATCACTTTGTGCCTTTAAAAGATATTTACATGGATACAACAAGAGGCGGACCGGAGGTAGGTGATCTGCACAACATCCATATTTTTTCAGCCATTGCGGTATTTATATTATTGATAGCATGTATTAATTTTATAAACTTAACAACGGCAAGGGCTACCGAGCGTGCAAAAGAAGTAGGGGTTCGCAAAGTCATAGGTGCAGCAAGAAAGCAATTGATTGCCCAGTTTTTAAGTGAGTCAGTTGTTTTGTGTTTAATAGCTTTTTTATTGGCCGTTATATTCAGCAATTCATTGTTGCCGATTTACAATCAAATATCAGGTAAAGTTACAAATACAACTATTTTCACGCATAACTATGTGTTTCATCTGTTTATAGTATCTTGTTGCATTGGTATTGGTGCAGGTTTATATCCCGCTTTCGTGCTTTCTGGTTTTAAACCTATAACCACTTTAAGAGGAAAGTTCAGCAAATCAGGCAGCATATTATTGCGCAGAACGCTGGTAGTGGCTCAGTTCACTATATCGATAGTTCTTATTGTTGGCACCATCGTTGTTTATACTCAATTAAATTATATGCGCAGCCAGCCGCTCGGTTTTAAAAAAGATCAAATGCTTGCCATTAATTTTTCCTCAGATACAGCTGTGCAACACCGCGTTGAGTTTATAAAGAACGAGTTGAAAAAAATCCCCAATGTAGCTTCAGTAACGGCTTCAAGAAGTTTACCTGGTTTTGGTAACGGGAATAGCGATTCGGAGATTGAGAATAAAGCTGGTGTTATGCAGCAAATACTTATTGACGCATACTATGTCGATTACGATTTTATCCCGCAGTTTGAAATGAAACTGGCTGCAGGTCGCATATTTTCAAAGTCGTTTGGTACAGATACCTCAAAGGCTTTTATAATTAATGAAGCGGCCGCGAAAAGCCTTGGTTATAACAGCCCTTCTGAAGCGGTGGGACGTAAGCTTATGCAATGGGGGCGAACCGGAAAAATTATCGGAGTTTTGAAAGATTTTCATTTTCAATCATTGCAGGAGCCCGTAAGACCTTTGAGTATTAGCAATGATCCTGATTTCATGAAAGTCCTAACAGTTAAAATAGGAACCAAAAACATTCCAGCTACCATTGCTGCCATTCAAAAGAAATGGAAATCCCTCGTGCCAGAACGTTCGTTCAATTACGCGTTTGTTGATGAAACTTTTAACGCGCAATATGCGGCACAAGTGAATTTCGGTAACCTGTTCATGTATTTTGCTGTATTGGCTATACTTATTTCATGTATGGGCTTATTCGGTTTGGCATCATACAGCACTATTCAGCGTACTCGTGAAATTGGCATCCGTAAAGTATTCGGCGCTTCTGTAACAGGCATTGTCAATATGCTGTCTGCCGAGTTTTTGAAACTGGTGGTTCTTTCAGCATTGATAGCTTTTCCGTTAGCATGGTTTATTATGAACAAATGGCTACAGGATTTCGCGTATCGCATAGCGATAAACTGGTGGATTTTTGCATTGGCTGGAGTGGTAGCGACTGTAATAGCCTTTGCTACCGTGGCCTTCCAGGCTATTAAGGCGGCACTGGCAAATCCGGTGAAGAGTTTGAGGGCTGAATAGAAGAGATTCATTGTGTCATTCGCGTCATTAAGTTTAAGCCTGCAATTAATGAAGCGATTTAATAACTGACAATGACCTAATGACACGAAGTAAAATGACTTAATGAAATAAAAATGATAAAGAACTACATTAAAATTGCATTCAGGAACCTTTGGCGGCACAAGGGCTTTTCGATAATCAACATTATTGGGCTGGCTATTGGGATGACGGCTGCTTTCCTGATTTTTATGTATGTGAAGTTTGAGCTGAGTTATGACAATTTCAACGAAAAGTCTGACCGGATCTACAGGGTGGTGTCTGATATCAAAACACCTACCGAAACTTTAAATTGGTCATCGTCGATAGCGCCTATTGGCCCGGCTTTGCAGCAGGATTACCCGGAGATCAAGGCTAATACCCGTATTTTTGGTGCGGGATTCCTGATACAGCGTGGCGATTCAAAATTCCAGGCAAATAACGCGTTATTTGCCGAACCGTCTTTATTTAAAATGTTTAGTTTCCCGGTTATTAAGGGTGATGTCGACAAGGCTTTTTCTTTGCCAAACACCGTTATACTAACTGAAAAGGCGGCAAAAAAATACTTCGGTAACGAAAACCCTATAGGTCAATCGCTAATCCTCGACGGAAAAAATCCGGCAAGCGTTGTGGCTGTGATAAAAGACGTTCCGTCCAACTCGCATTTTAAGTTTGATATGTTGGTATCAATAGCCACTATAGCAAAACAAAGTAAAGACCGCCTGAACCAGTGGGGCAACTTCGGTAACTTTACCTATATCCTGCTGCCCAAAGGTTATGACGCCAACAAATTGCAATCGCGTATGAAAGCTTTTGTGAACAGGCACTATACGGCCGCCGACAAAAAGCAGGGGATGGATTATTCATTCTTTTTAGAGCCATTAAAAGATGTTTACATGGTGTCAAAACGCGGAGCGCCCGAATCTGGTAACCTGTACAATGTTCGGATCTTCTCTATCATTGCCGTATTTATTTTGCTGATAGCCTGTATCAACTTTATTAATCTTACTACAGCGAGGGCAACCGAAAGAGCTAAAGAAGTTGGGATCCGTAAGGTAATCGGGGCCATGAAACAACAGCTAACCATTCAGTTCCTGAGCGAATCGGTAATTATTTGTCTCATCTCCTTCCTGTTTTCGGCCTTGTTCAGCTTTTTGCTGTTGTCGTTATTTAACCAGTTGGCAGGCAAGGTAATAAGCGATAGCATTTTTCACAACGGATATCTTTTCCAGCTGTTTCTGATTGCCTGCGTTATAGGCCTATGCGCTGGTTTATATCCTGCCCTGGTGCTGTCAAACTTTAAACCTGTTACCATCTTGAAAGGAAGGTTCAGCAAATCAACCAAAGGGATCTTACTGCGCAAGGGCTTGGTAGTTACACAGTTTACCATATCTATAGTGCTTATCATAGGCACCATCGTGGTTTATAACCAGCTGAGCTTTATGCGTAACCAGTCGCTCGGGTTTCAGAAAAATCAGATGCTTACTATTGATTTCAGCGGAGATTCGGCCATACAAAGCAGGCAGGACATCATTAAAAATGAATTAAAAAAAATCCCGAATGTTTTAGGAGCTACAGCATCTGGTGCTATCCCAGGCTTTGGCAATAGCGTGGCCTACTCCGAAATTCAGAACCAGGCCGGTGCTATGCAGCAGATGAACATGAATATGTACGATGTTGATTATGATTTCATTTCACAGTTTGAGATGAAACTGGCAGCCGGTCGTATATTTTCAAAAGCCTTTGGTACCGATACCACCCAGGCTATTATTATAAACGAAGCCACGGCCAAAAGCCTCGGCTACCGTAACCCTACTGATGCAGTAGGCAGAAACTACTCGCAATGGGGACGAACCGGTAAGATTATCGGCGTGTTAAAGGACTTTCATTTTCAATCATTACAGGAAACGGTTAAGCCATTAAACATGCGTATCAACCTGCGGGGTACAGGCGCCTTTACGTTGAAAATCGAAGCTAAAAATGTGCCTGCAACTATATCGGCTATTCAAAGCAGGTGGAAAGTCTTGGCGCCCGAAAGACCTTTCAATTATGTGTTTGTTGACGAAACCTTTAATAAGCAGTATGCCGCCGAAGTAACATTCGGCAACTTGTTCGTGAATTTCGCGGTGCTGGCTATATTTATTTCATGTCTTGGCCTGCTCGGTTTGGCATCCTATAGCACCATACAGCGCACCCGCGAGATCGGGATTCGCAAGGTGTTGGGCGCATCTGTATCGGGCATTGTCAACATGCTATCTCAGGAGTTTTTAATATTGGTGCTTATTTCGTCACTGATAGCATTTCCAATTGCGTGGTTTACCATGCATAGCTGGTTGCAGGATTTTGCTTATCGCATAAGTATAAGCTGGTGGATCTTTGTTTTTGCCGGCGTGCTGGCGCTTGTTATAGCTTTTACAACAGTAAGTTTTCAGGCTATCAAAGCGGCGTTAACCAACCCGGTGAAGAGTTTAAGATCTGAATAATTATTAATAAGTCATTAACTGCGCGTCATTAAGTCATTTGTACGATTGATTATGCGAGCGCCAGGCAATGACTTAATGCCCCAATGACTTAATGAATAAAACATATGTTTAAGAACTATTTAAAAATCGCGTGGCGAAGCTTGATTAAAAACAAGCTTTATTCGGCCATCAACATTGGTGGCTTAGGCGTAGGCATGGCAGTGAGCTTTATGCTGCTGTTGTATGTTTATAATGAATTTACTTATGATGGGTTTCACCAAAATAAAGACAGGTTGTACAAAGTAATGCGCACCCAGCCGTCAAATGGCGAAATAAAAACGGGAGATGCCACACCTGTGCAGGTTGCTGCCGCGCTGCAAAAAGATTATCCGGAGGTTGAGTATGCTACCCGCGCAAACTGGTCATACGATCAACTGTTTAATTATAACAATAAACCGTTAAAGGTTAACACCATAGCGGCCGACGAGTCATTTCTGAACATGTTTACGCTTGATTTTGTAAAGGGTAGCAAAAAAGACGCGTTCAGGGATATGTCGTCAGTTATCATGTCCGAATCGGCAGCGAAAGCTGTTTTTGGCGATGTTGATCCCATAGGTAAAACTGTTAAGTTAAATGGTTCACGGTTGGTAAAAGTGAGCGCCGTTTACAAAGATTTGCCCCGAAATTCTACGTTCAGGTTTAATGCACTCATTTCATGGAAACTTTATGAAGCTGATAATGGCTGGGTGAAAACATCGGGCTGGGGTAACTATTCGTTCGTCACTTATGTTATGCTTAAGCCCGGTGCTAATGTTGATAAGCTTAATCTCGAAATTAAAAAGTTGATTGGCCGCTATGACGATCATAATAAAGAAAACCAGTTGTTCCTGTTTCCATTTGAAAAATGGCACTTGCACAGTGATTTTATAAACGGCGTTAATTCAGGTGGGGCAATTGAATATGTGCGTTTATTCCTGTTCCTGGCCATAGGTATTTTGCTTATTGCCTGTATCAATTTCATGAACCTTTCTACAGCCCGTTCGGAGCGCCGGTCGCGTGAGGTAGGTATCCGTAAAGTTGTTGGCGCCCGCAGGTTTTCAATTATACAGCAGTTTTTAGGGGAATCGTTATTTACTGCAATGATCTCACTTATAGTAGCATTAGTGTTAATGACTGCAACACTTGGTTACTTTAATCAAATTATACATAAGCAATTAACTATTCCTTATAACAATGCATGGGCATGGGGTGCTGCCATATCAGTTACATTAGTAACGGGGCTGTTGGCAGGTAGTTACCCATCTTTGTTTTTGTCGTCATTTAAACCGGTGAAGGTTTTAAAAGGTACAAATAAGGCGGGTAAACGAACATTACATTCAAGGCAGATATTGGTAATCATACAATTTGTATTTGCTACATGTCTTATTCTTTCAAGCATCCTGATCTATAAACAGATCAACTATATTAAAGACCGTCCGGTAGGTTACTCAAAGAACGGGCTTATAGAGATCTCATTAGAGGGTAATTTGTATAAGGAGTATGAAACCTTCAGAACGGATATTATTAATTCGGGCGCTGCTGTTGATGCGGCTGAAACATCCGGCAGTATAGTCAGCAATGGCAGCAGCAGCTGGGGCATTAACTGGCCCGGACAGCTACCTGGCGAGGATAAAATACCTATCGACCAGATCGTTACTTCATTCCATTTTATTTCAACCTATAAACTTGAATTGATAAAAGGGCGTGATTATATCCCGGGCCGCATGGCCGACTCGTTATCGCTCATCATGAACGAATCGGCCGTTAAACTGATGCGCTTAAAAGAGCCTCTTGGGCAGATAGTAAAATGGCAGGGACGTAATTGCACAGTTGTAGGTATTGTTAAAGATTTTGTTTGGGGTTCGCCCTATGAGCCTGTAAAGCCAGCTATTATTGGTTTTGATAAAGGCTGGGCAGGCCAGCTTGGCATTCGTTTAAACCCCAAAGCGCCGATATCAAAAAGCCTTGCTACAATTGGCGACATCTATAAAAAGTATAATCCAGAATATCCGTTTGAATACAAATTTGTTGATGAAAGCTTTAGCGGAAAATTTGAAAATGAGAAACTGTTAGGCACGCTATCGAGTTCATTTACGGTACTGGCTATCATTATTTCCTGCTTAGGTTTGTTTGGCCTCGCCTCTTTCTCTGCCGAGCAGCGTAAAAAAGAGATCAGCATCCGCAAGGTACTGGGTGCAAGCATCAGCAGTTTGTGGTTCAACCTGTCTAAAGAGTTTTTAATACTGGTGATTATTTCTTTTGTTATCGGTTCGGCGTTGAGCTGGTATAACATGAGCAAATGGCTGCAGCATTATACCTATCGCACAGACATAAGCGCCTGGGTATTTATAGCAACTATCGGGATCAGTATGGTTGTTTGCTTGCTCACTGTAAGCTGGCAGGCTATCAAAGCGGCCTTAAGTAACCCGGTTAAAAGTTTAAAGAACGAGTAACCTGTCATTAGGTCGCCGGTTCATTAAGTCATTGAATGTAATCTCAGGTAGGGAGTTCTAAGCCTCAAGTAAAGAGTTGCTTGGAACTCCCTACTTTTAAGACATCGGACTGGGAAAATTTTTAATGGCGCAAGTATGAAGGGCCGGCAAAGAGGGGAATGGCTACTTGTGACATATTTTAAACTCGCTTTACTGGGTGCATAGGAATAAACTGACCTCTGATCTCCAGTCTCTGATCACTAAACCCAAACATCGTTCACAAACGCACTACAGGTGTTCCATAATCGTACGGTTTTAAATTTGTGACTTTTGCATAAGTTGTTGATTTTTAATGTATTGAATATTTGGTACGGGTTTTAACATTTAGAGTTTATAAACCATTTACCTATGTTACGTAATTACATCAAAATAGCCTGGAGAAACCTCATTAAGCATAAGGTTTTTTCGTTTATCAATATCTTCGGCTTAGCTACGGGTATTGCTGCGTTCTGGCTTATCAGCCTTTATGTGGTTGATGAATGGAGTTACGATCGTTATAATCTTAAAGCTGATCGTATTTTTCGTGTAGTACAACATGGTGCCTGGAATGGAGGGAAGTTTAACCTTGCTGTTACCTCGCCGCCTTATGCTCCTGCCTTAAAAAATGATTATGCCGAAGTGGAAGATGCCATCCGTATTGATGCTGAAGGAGGAGGCAAAATAACCTACGGTGAAAAACAGATCAACGAAGGAGGGATGTTATTTACGGATAAAGGTTTCTTTAACCTGTTTACCCACCGCTTTTTATCCGGCGATCCCAACACAGCTTTAACCAAACCGCAAAGTATTGTACTTACTAAAACCCTCGCGGAAAAGCTTTTTGGAAACACTGCCGACGCGTTGGATAAAACAGTGCTCATCGAAAACAATCCAAGTACGGTTACCGCTGTAATTGATGATGTACCTGCCAATTCTCAGTTTACTTTTAGCGCGCTCCGATCATTGCCAGATGGTTATACCGAAGGCTGGAGTAATTCGCACATCTACACCTATGTGCTGCTGAAAAATCATAACGATTTCAAAAAGATCCAGGCTGGATCAGATGTTTTCTTCAATAAATATCTAAAGGGGGCACTTGGCGCTATGCAATATAGCATGGAACTGCAGCCGCTTATGTCAATCCACCTCAATTCAAGTCTTGATTATGAATTGGGCAACAATGGTAATATCACTTATGTGTATGTGTTCGGCATTGTGGCCCTGCTGATACTGGTTATAGCTGTTATTAATTATGTTAACCTTACAACGGCCCGTTCCTCAATACGGATCAAAGAGATCGGTGTGCGCAAAGTTATAGGGTCAAGCAAAAAGCAATTGATCATGATGTTTTTTGCCGAATCAGTTCTGTTTGCGCTGATCGCTGCTCTCATAGCGGCGGTAATGGTGCAATTTTTATTGCCTTATTTCAACCAGTTATCGGGTAAAAACCTGGTATTGCTGCAGTTTGGCTTGAGCAAAACAGCGGTAATGTTTATGTTATTTGCTTTTGCCACCGGAATTTTAAGCGGTTTGTATCCCGCCTTATTCCTGTCGGGCTTCCGAACTATAGCTGCCATGAAGGGGCAAATGGGTAGTCAGGCTGCTACCATCATGTTCAGAAAATCACTGGTGGTGTTTCAATTTGTAATTACCATTGTCATGATAGTTGGTTCGTGTATCATTTACAGGCAACTGCATTATGTAATGAACAAAGATCTCGGCTTTAATAGAGCCCAAACACTCACTTTTCACATCAGCGATAAATCGGTACGTACAAAAATAGCCGCTATTAAAAGCCAGTTGCTACAAAATCCGGCTGTTGAAGCAGCAGGAATTGCCGGTAATCCAATAGGTAATAATGATATTGGTTCAAGCAATTTCAATATTGGAGCCGATGGAAAGGCTAATTCTGAGTCAAAAATGGTGGAAAACCTCATTATTGATGAAGATTTTATTCCAACTCTACAAGTTAGGCTTGCCAAAGGCCGCAATTTTTCGCCGGATATGAGCACAGACAAGCAGGAATCGATCATAGTAAACCAAACACTGGTTAACGAGATGGGCTGGAAGGATGCTATTGGCCGATCTGTTAGGGTAGGCGTAGACGACAAAGGAAAAGTGATCAGTCGGAAAATTATTGGTGTGGTTAATGATTTTAATACCTATTCTTTACAGCACAAAGTAGCGCCGATGATGCTGTATCTGCCTTTAGCGGCCAATGATGAGGATAATATGTATATCCGCATAGGCAAAAATAATATCCCGGCTACGCTTGATTATATCAGCAAGGTTTACGGCAGGTTTGACATCGAAAACAAAGTAGAATTTCATTTTCTCGACCAAAATTTTGCCAAACAATATCAATCAGAACAAAAGCAGGGTAACATCCTGCTCATATTCACTATTCTGGCCATCAGTATAGCTTGTCTTGGCCTTTTTGGACTGGTAACCTTTACCGCAGAGCAAAGAGTAAAAGAAATTGGCATCAGGAAAGTATTGGGTGCAAGTGTAACCTCTATCGTTACCCTGTTGTCAAAAGATTTAATGAAACTGGTAGTAATAGCTACGCTGATAGCCTCGCCGCTGGCCTGGTATGGCATGAGCAAATGGCTGCAAAGTTTCGCCTACCGCGTTGATATCAATTGGTGGATCTTCGTGGTAGCGGGTGTTCTGGCAGTGATCGTCGCTTTTGTAACGGTAAGTGTACAATCAATAAGGGCGGCAAATGCCAATCCGGCTAAGAGCTTGAAAAGTGAATAATTTATTCATTGAGTCATTTGCTTCGCGTCATCAGGTAATTAAATAGTGAGATTATCGCCGAAAAACGAAAAATGACTTAATGACGCAAAGCGAATAATGACCTAATGACTACACCGTGTAGTGACTTAATGATATAAATTATGTTTAGAAATTACCTGAAAACAGCTTTCCGTACCCTGCGTAAAAACGTGGGGTTTACGGCTATAAATATATTGGGATTGGCCCTTGGCCTGGCTACCTGTCTCATGATTGTGCTATACGTAGCCGACGAATTGAGTTACGACCGCTTTAATGAAAAAGCCGGTCGTACATATCGTGTTAATGAAGATCTGAAATTTGGAAACAACAATGTACTATACGCCGTTGCGATGCCGCCGCTGGCTCAGGTCTTGAAAACAGAGTTGCCTGAAGTGGAAGAGGCAACCCGGCTTAAAGCTGCCGGAGGTTTTCATGTTAAAAAAGGTAATGAAAGTATCCTGGAGTACGGTACAGTTTATGCTGATCAGTCGGTATTTAACGTATTTACGCTGCCCATGATCAACGGCAATCCGACTACGGCTTTGAAAGAGCCTAATACCGTTGTAATAACCGAATCTACAGCAAAAAAATACTTTAATAGCACCAATGTTGTAGGTAAAACACTGCCTATTGATAATAACCAATTATTAAAAATTACCGGGGTAATCAGGGATTTGCCAAAGCAGTCGCATTTTCATTTTGATTTTTTTGTGTCGATGGTAAGCTGGCCTGATAGCCGCTCTTCTGAATGGTTAAGAAGTGATTATAACACTTATGTGGTATTGAAACCAGGTACAGATTACAAGTTATTTGAGCAGAAACTGTCTGCCTTACTGAAAAAATACAGCGAGGAACAAATGCAAACCGCCTTGCACGTAAATATTGCCGATTTTGAGAAAAGCGGCAGTTATTTCAGGCTTAATCTTACTCCCTTAACCGATATCCATTTGCACTCAAACCGTACCGGTGAGTTAGGCAGCAATAGTTCGACGCAGTATGTTTATATATTTTCGGCTATTGCCATATTTATATTGCTTATTGCCGGCATCAATTTTATGAACCTGTCCACAGCCCGGTCGGCCAGCAGGGCCCGGGAAGTAGGGGTGCGTAAGGTTTTAGGTTCGCCTCGTAAGTATTTAATAGCGCAATTTTTAACCGAATCTGTCTTGGTGACACTGGCGGCAGCTGTTATCGCATTTTTTATTGTATTACTGCTTTTACCGATGTTTAATCAGGTGTCAGGGAAAGAACTGATCGTTGGCTCACAAACCTTAGCCTGGTTGCTACCCGCCTTGCTGATTATTGTATTGCTGGTAGGTTTCGCGGCCGGATCATACCCGGCTTTTTTCCTTTCGGCTTTTCAGCCAATTAATGTGTTGAGCGGTAAGCTTGCCGGTGGCTTTAAAGGCGGATTGCTAAGGAGTGTATTGGTTGTTTTTCAGTTTTCTATTTCGATATTCCTCATTATAGGTACTATCGTTATTTATAATCAGCTCAACTATATCCAAACCAAAAACCTGGGTTATAACCGTAATCAGGTGCTTGTTGTCAATAAAGTATTTGAGCTTGGCGGCCACGTTAAATCTTTTAAAAATGAGATAAAGCAATTGCCAGGCGTGGTTAACGCTACTTTAACCAGTTATTTACCAACCGGAAAAAACAGGGGCACATCCATATTTTACAAGGAAGCGGCTTCCGATCAAAAGACGGCATTGTTCCCTCAAACCTGGCGTGTAGATGCGGATTACATCAACACCTTGGGTATGAAGATATCTGTTGGACGTGATTTTTCTGCCGGTATGCCAACTGATTCATCGGGATTGGTGATCAACGAAACCGCTGCTAAATTTTTAGGGTTCGCTAATCCGATAAATAAAACCCTATACCGGAATATAGATGGCAACCGGGATCACATCAAACCTTATCATATTATCGGCGTGGTAAAAGATTTCAATTTTAACTCGCTGAGGGAGAATGTCAGTCCGATGATTTTTTTAATGGACGAAGACACCGGCAACCTGAGTGTTAGGGTAAGCACCGCTAATTTACCAGCCCTTATTGATCAGATAAAAAATAAATGGCAGGGCATGAGCCAAAACCAGTTTAGCTATTCATTTATGGATCAGGATTTTGACGCCAATTATCGTGCCGAGCAACGTACAGGTACTATAGCCATTATATTTACCGTGCTGGCCATTTCTATCGCCTGCCTTGGTTTGTTTGGTTTAGCGGCCTACGCTGCCGAACAACGCACCAAAGAGATAGGCATCCGTAAAGTATTAGGAGCAAGTGTATCTGCTATAGTAAACACGCTATCCAAAGATTTTATAAAACTGGTGTTGATTTCCATTACTATAACCACACCGGTAGCCTGGTACCTCATGAACAAATGGCTGCAGGATTTTGCCTATCGCATTAGTATACAATGGTGGGTACTGGTACTGGCCGGAGCAGGTGCCATGTTAATAGCCGTAGTTACAGTAAGTTTTCAATCTGTAAAAGCAGCATTGGCAAACCCGGTTAATAGTTTAAAAAATGAATGATTTTTTAGTCATTAGGCCATTTGCCTTGCGTCATCAGGTCATTGGTTGGCGCGATAATGACTTAATGACCCAATGACTTAATGATAAACCTCATGTTTAGAAATTACCTTAAAACCGCTTTCCGCACATTGAAAAAAAATGTGGGATTCACCGCAATTAATGTATTTGGTTTAGCTCTTGGGCTGGCTACGTGTTTGCTTATTGTGTTTTACGTAGTTGATGAGCTGAGCTACGATAAGTTCAACGCTAAGGCCGATAGGGTCTATCGTGCCAATATGCAGATCAAGTTTGGCGGTATCGATCAAAGTTATGCATGTGCACCTGCACCGTTGGGCGCTGCATTTCAAAACGATTATCCCGAGGTTGAGCGTGCCTGCCGTTTGTTAATGCGCGGTGGCTATAATGTAAAAAAAGGCAGCCAAACCATCCACGAAAACCGGATGATCCTGGCCGATTCGACCTTGTTTGATGTATTTACCCTGCCTATGATAGCCGGTGACCCCAAAAAGGCGCTGGTTGAGCCAAATACCGTGGTGATAACCGAAACTACGGCAAAACGTTATTTTAATACCACGCAGGCCGTGGGCAAAACTTTTACGTTTGATGAAAAACTGCTGTACAAGGTTACCGGAGTAATTAAAGATCTTCCTAAACAATCACATTTTCACTATGATTTTTTCCTGTCGATGGCCTCGGCTCAGGAAAGTAAGGAGAATGCCTGGTTCAGCAATAACTTCAATACCTATGTACTGCTTAAACCGGGTGTCGACGCTAAAAAGTTTGAAGCCAAATTTCCTGCATTGATGCGTAAATACGCCGGTCCGCAGTTGCAGGATATTTTACACCTCAATTTTGACTCGTTTGAAAGTGCCGGCAACAAGTATCAGCTGAGCCTTACACCACTAAAGGACATTCACCTTAAATCAAACCTGCTTTCGGAGCTTGATCATAACGGAAACATCCAGTATGTATACATTTTTGGAGCAGTGGCTATTTTTATTTTACTGATAGCCTGCGTAAATTTCATGAACCTTTCAACCGCCCGCTCGGCAAACCGCGCGCGTGAAGTCGGGGTGCGCAAGGTACTTGGATCAAGGCGTCAATCACTGATAGCCCAGTTCCTGTCCGAATCCATTATGGTAACGTTTATCGCCACAGTGATAGCTATGCTGATGGCATATTTCCTGCTGCCGGTGTTCAATAATATCTCGGGTAAAGCTATGGAACTTAATATAAGCTCCTTAGTTTGGCTGGTTCCGGCGTTGCTGGTTGCCGTTTTAGTGATTGGCTTTTTGGCGGGTTCATATCCGGCGTTTTTCCTTTCTGCTTTTCAACCAATTGATGTTTTAAAAGGCAAACTAGCATCAGGCTTTAAGGGTGGGATGTTAAGGAGTTCATTGGTGGTATTTCAGTTTTTTATATCGATAGTGCTCATCATCGGAACGCTGGTGATCTATAACCAGCTTAAATATATCCAGAATAAAGACCTTGGTTACAACCGCAGCCAGGTATTGATTATCCACGGCGTGTATGACCTTGGCGATCGGAGCAAGGTACTAAGGGATGAGGTAAAACAATTACCCGGCGTAATGGGCGTAACCATGACCGGCTTTTTGCCAACATCCGATTACCGCAACAGCAGCAGCGTTTTCCAGGAACGAGCGCTTGATCCTAAAAAGGCAGTGCTGGCTCAAACCTGGGTGGTTGATGACAGCTATCTCTCAACACTCGGCATAAAACTAACAAAAGGCCGTAATTTCTCAAGCCAGATGCCTACCGATTCGGCAGCTATGATCATCAATGAAACAGCTGCAAAACTGATGGGTGTGCGCGATCCGCTCAATAAATCCATGTTTTTGCCGATGGACAATATGGCCAAAACTTTTAAAGAGTATCATATAGTTGGCGTTATTAAAGATTTCAACTTTGCATCATTACGCACCAATGTAACACCAGTGATATTAATGTACGGTGATAATACGGGTGCCTTGAGTGTAAAAGTAAATACTGCCAATATAGCCGCGCTGATGGGCATGATCAAAGACAAATGGAAATCAATAAAGCCGGGTAAAGAATTTGAATATTCATTTATGGACGAGGATTTTGACTCATCCTATCGTGCTGAACAAAGGATGGGTACTATATTCATCATTTTTACAAGTTTAACCATCATCATAGCCTGTTTGGGTTTATTTGGTTTGGCTGCCTATTCTGCCGAACAGCGTACCAAGGAAATCGGGATTCGCAAAGTGCTCGGTGCTAATATGGCTGCCATTGTGGGTATGTTATCAAAGGATTTTATCAAACTGGTTATGATTGCTATAGCGATCGCTATCCCGGTGGCTTGGTTTGCCATGCAGCAATGGTTGCAGGGTTTTGCTTACCGTCAGAATATCCAGTGGTGGGTGATAGTGCTCGCAGCATGTTCAGCAGTGTTGATCGCATTCGTGACCATCAGTTTTCAATCCATCAGGGCTGCGCTGGCTAATCCCGTAAGGAGTTTAAAAAACGAATAATTTAATTCCGGATTTTCTGTAACTGTTTAGCCGCGGCTAAGTAAATAATAACTGAATTACACAATTAATGATGATCAGAAATTACATCAAAACAGCTTTTCGTTCACTCCGCAAAAATGTTGGGTTTACGGCGATTAATGTGTTAGGCTTATCAGTTGGCCTTGCAACCTGTTTGCTTATTGTGCTTTTTGTAGCCGATGAGCTGAGTTATGATAAATACAATATTAAAGCCGATAGGATCTTTCGCCTTACCGAAAATGCAAGTCTCAACGGGCACGAAGGGTCATACGCGGGTTCTGCCGCCCCTTTTAAGGATGCTTTAAAAGGTAGTTTTCCCGAAATTGAAAAGATAGTAAGGATGATCCCAACTTCGTCGCTATTTATATCGCCTCAGAGATTTTATATCCGTAACGGCAATGAAAACATACAGGAACGAAATGTGGTGTATACTGAATCAGACTTGTTTGATGTTTTTACCCTGCCCATGATAGATGGCAATCCGGCAACTTCACTTACGGAGCCACATTCAGCAGTAATTACCGAGAGTACGGCTAAAAAGTATTTTAACAAAGTAAACGTGGTTGGGCAAACTTTAACCATTAATGATACGAGTGCCTACAAAATAACAGGCGTAATAAAAGATGTGCCTTCGCAGTCGCATTTTAGGTATGATTTTTTTCTGTCATTTTCATCAATACCCGAAAGTCGCGTTCATGGCTGGGGTTTTAGCGGTGTACATAATTACTTGTTATTAAAACCGGGTACCAATGTTAAAAGCCTGGAAGCCCAGATCACTAAACTGGATATTAAAAACTCCTTTAACCCATCAGCCTGGACATCAAACGGCAATTATTTGAGAGTGGAGTTAAAGCCTGTTACCAATATTCATTTGCGTTCTGTAAGTCAATACGAGTTTGATAAGGGTGGTAGTAAACAGTACGTGTACATATTTTCGGTAATAGCTGTGTTTATATTGCTGATAGCGTGTGTAAACTTTATGAACCTTTCAACAGCGCGTTCGGCAAACCGGGCAAAGGAGGTTGGGGTACGCAAAGTATTAGGATCAGCCCGTAAATATCTTGTAGCGCAGTTCTTAACCGAATCTATTTTGGTTACACTCTTTTCTACAATAATAGCGGTTTTTATGGCCTGGGCCCTGATGCCGGTGTTTAATCAAATGTCGGGCAAAACACTGGCGTTTACGTCTCAATCGTCAGTTTGGTTATTACCGTCGTTGCTTGTTGTTGTGCTGTTAGTTGGTTTCCTTGCAGGTTCATATCCCGCATTTGTACTATCGGCATTTCAGCCTATCGAAGTTTTAAAGGGTAAATTGGCGTCAGGTTTTAAAGGCAGCTTTTTACGGGGCTTTTTGGTAGTGTTCCAGTTTTCTATCTCTATTTTCCTGATCATCGGCACACTGGTAATTTATAATCAGCTTAATTTTATCCATAATAAAAACCTGGGTTTTGACCGGAGCCAGGTACTGGTGGTAAAAAATGCCAATGTATTAGGCAAGCAAGCCAAGGTGCTGAAACAGGAGATTAGCCGGATGCCTGGTGTTGTAAATGCAACCATGTCGTCATATACCCCAACCGGGCAGGACAGAAACGTGACCGGTCTGTTCCCGGACAAGGTCATCGACATCAAAAAAGACATGCTCACCGAGTTTTGGCCGGTTGATGAAGATTATACCAATACCATGGGTATTAAACTCATTTCGGGTCGCAATTTTTCAACCCAGATGGCCACAGATTCGGCTGCCATTATTGTTAACGAAGCTTTTGTGAAAATATATGGTGAAAAGCAGCCGCTTAATAAAACCGTTTATCGCGACAGTTATGGCATCCAGCCTTATCATATCATAGGGGTAATGAAAGATTTTAACTTCAGTTCGTTGAAAGATAAAATTTCTCCGGTTGTATTGGCCTATGGCGACGATTACGGTGCGATAAGCGTACGCATTAAACCTGCAAATATCCCTGCTTTTATGAAGCAGGTACAAGATAAATGGAAGGAATTGGCGCCTAATCATCAATTCACTTACTCATTTATGGATGAAGATTTTGACGCTACCTATCGTTCAGAACAGCGGATAGGGCAGCTCTTTATCTCGTTTAGTACGCTTGCCATATTAATAGCCTGCCTTGGTTTGTTTGGTTTAGCAGCTTACGCCGCCGAGCAGCGTAATAAAGAAATAGGTATCAGGAAAGTTTTAGGTGCAAGTGTAACCACAATAGTGAGCATGTTGTCGAAGGATTTTATAAAGCTGGTGTTCATCGCTATTTTGATATCATCGCCCATTGCCTGGTTTATGATGAATAAATGGCTGCAGGGTTTTGCTTACCGTGTTAATGTGCAATGGTGGGTATTAGTCATAGCAGGTGTGGTAGCGGTACTTATTGCATTTGTAACCATCAGCTTTCAATCAATTAAAGCTGCGCTGGCTAACCCGGTTAGGAGTTTGAAGAACGAATAATTTAGTCATTTTGCTTTGCTTCATCAGGTCATTGTTTGGCTTGATCCCGCAAGGCGAAATGACCTAATGATTCAACGACATAATGATATAAAATATGCTTAGAAATTATATAAAAACAGCCTGGCGAAACCTTTATCGTAATAAAGCATTTTCGCTGATCCATATCCTGGGGTTAACCATGGGGATAACCGTTTGTCTCATGATATTCCTGTATATCATGAATGAGTTTAGCGTGGATAATTTTCACAAGCAAGGCAAAAATATTTACCGGGTAATGCGTGGTTTTGATAAATCGAAGGCGCCTACCTCATACCTTTCCGGGCCTTATGCACCTGCCATGCTGAATGATTTTCCGCAGGATGTAAAAATGGCGGTGCGCGTTTCACCGCAGAATGACCTGATCTCTTTTGGTGAAAAATCATTTAACGAAAAAAAGGTTTACGCCGTTGATTCTAATTTTTTCAGGCTATTTACCTTTCCATTGCTGAGGGGCGATGCAGCTTCGGCTTTAGATAATCCTGGTAGTGTTGTACTAACAGAAACTACAGCTAAAAAATATTTTGGCAATATCGATAATGCCATGGGCAAGGTGGTGCAAATGGATAAACGCCTGCAATTAAAGGTAACCGGTGTTGCCAAAGATGTACCTTCCAACTCACACCTTGATTTTGATCTGGTTGTTCCGATAGCCAATTATACCCGTGATCCGGGTTTTAATGTATGGATCAATAACGGCCTGTTTGTTTACCTGTTGCTCAATGAGCATAGCAGCCCGGCCGCATTGGAAAGCCACTTTCCACAGTTTATGGAGAAGTACATGGGCGAGGATATGAAGCGCTTCGGCACCAAATTTTACCTGAACTTAAGGCCTTTCAAAGATATTTATTTTGAAAATGCATCCACGTTTGACAACGTGAAACATGGCGATAAAACGGTGGTATTCATTTTCATTTCGATAGCGGTGCTGATCATGATCATCGCTTGTATCAACTTTATGAACCTGGCTACCATCCGCGCGGTCGAACGTTCGAAAGAGGTAGGTATGCGTAAAGTATTAGGCGCTTTACGAAATCATTTGGTATGGCAGTTTATAGGTGAGTCATTATTGCTGGCATTCATTTCATGTGCGCTGTCTATGGGTTTGTTATTTCTGCTGATGCCGTCATATAACGCGCTTTTAGGTTATGATCTTACGGTGTCATGGAACAGTGCGCCGATTTACCTGTTCCTTTTAGGTGTTATTGTATTTGTGGGTTTCCTTGCTGGAAGTTACCCGGCGATATTTATGTCGGCATTTTCGCCTATTGAGGCTTTAAAGGGGAAACTTAAGCTGGGTAAAGGCGGGTCTTTCTTCAGGCAATCGCTGGTGGTGTTCCAGTTCAGTATTTCGGTATTGCTGATCATCGGCACCATTGTAATTGTTAACCAAATGCGGTATGTAAAAAACAAATCGCTGGGCTATGATAAGGAGCAAACCGTTATTGTGAAGATCGATAATAACGATATTTACGATCACCGGCAAACTTTTAAACACCGGCTGCAAAACTCAGATTATGTGAAATCGGTATCCCTGATGTCGGGCGAGCCGGGGGGCTTTTTTGACATGCAGGGTTTTAATGTGGAAGGCCAGCACGCAACATTTAAATCACGAACCGAATACGCCGATTTTGAATATGTAAAAACATTCGGGTTAAAGATCATTGCAGGCAGGGATTTTTCATCGCAATTTGCTACCGATACAACCAATTCGATATTAATCAATCGTACAGCCGCAAAAGAACTTGGTTTTACACCGCAGCAGGCTCTTGGTAAATGGATTAAAAACACTGTGCGGGACAGTACCCGCCGGACAATTATCGGTGTGATTGAAGATTTTAACTTCCTTTCGCTTAAAGAAAACATGGATGCCCTGGTTATATCGCCAAGTGAAGACAGGCGCGTAGCAGTGATCAAATTAGAACCGGGGAATATCCAGGCCGGCTTGACAGCTATCAAAAACACGTATGCAGAAGTAGCACCAATTTATCCATTTGAGTTTAGTTTTCTTGATCAGCAGTTTGATACCACTTATCGTAACGATATCAGGCAGCAAACTATGTTAAGTATATTTTCGGGTTTAGCAATCTTTATAGCCTGTTTAGGTTTGTTTGGCCTGGCTTCGTTTACAGCGGCTAAACGTACTAAAGAGATTGGTGTGCGTAAAGTGTTAGGATCATCGGTGCAAAATATTCTTATCCTCATATCAAAAGACCTGCTAAAACCGGTGTTATTGGCTACAGTGATCGCTATTCCATTAGGTTACTACTGTATGGATAAATGGCTTCAAAGTTTTGCCTATAAAACACCTTTATATTGGTGGATTTTCGCACTTGCGGCCTTACTTACGTTTGTAATAGCTGTCGTTACCATCAGCTTCCAATCATTAAAGGCAGCGCTTGCAAATCCCATCAGGAGTTTACGAAGCGAATAGTTAGTGATTGGTGGTTGGAGATTAGATGTTAGTTGGAAATCCAATATTCACCGAGCCCGTGTCCTCACGGGCTTTTTTCATATCATATATCTCCAAATTTATTTTCGACACCATGCAACGTATTTGAACAACACTTGGTCTTGTATATATAAACCAAAGATCATTATTATGAAAAAGTATTTACTCGTGTTATTTGTAGCCTGTGCAGGTAGCACCGTTTTTGCACAAAATAACCAGAAAACACCATACCTCACCAAATCGTTATCAGGGCAATCGGTGAAGGATGTATTTGTTAATACTTCGGGCGGCAGCATCACCGTTAGCGGTGCATCGGGCGAAGAGCCAAGGGTAGAGGTTTTTATTCAAGGTAATAATGGCAATAGTGATCTGTCAAAAGATGAGATCAAAAAGCGTCTTGATGAAAATTATGATCTGAGTGTTGATGTTAATGGCGGTGAGCTTCATGCCAAAGCCAAAAGTAAAAAAGATAATAACTGGGATTGGAAAAAATCACTGAGTATTTCGTTCCGCGTATATGTACCTGGTAATGTGGCAACCAACCTGAATACAAGTGGCGGCAGCATACACCTTGATAATTTAACCGGAACACAACAGTTTGAAACCAGCGGCGGCAGCTTACATCTTGATAAAATTACCGGCACTATTAAAGGCCGTACATCAGGCGGAAGCATTCATGTAAGCGATTCAAAAGAAAGTATTGATCTGCAAACATCTGGAGGAAGCATTGAAGCACGTAATTGCACAGGGCGTATCAGACTGGAAACTTCAGGTGGCAGTTTACACCTTGATGGTTTAAAAGGTGGTATCAAAGCTACCACCAGCGGAGGCAGCATCAGCGGCAATAAAATTGATGGCGATTTCATCACAGGTACATCTGGAGGCAGCATTAATCTTACAGATCTTTCCTGCAGCCTTGACGCTTCAACAAGTGCAGGCAGCTTTCATGCACAGTTTTTAAGCGTGGGTAAATTTGTTAAAATTGATGTAAGTTCAGGTCGGGTTGATCTGCAATTGCCATCAAAACAAGGCCTTAATCTCGATTTGCGTGCTGATAAGATAGAAACAAACCTTGCAGACAATTTTTCGGGCAGCAAGGATAAGGAAAGGGTAGAAGGCAAACTTAACGGAGGGGGCTCTTTGGTTGAAGTTAGAGGCAGCAACAGGGTTAATCTCACGGTAAACTAATAACGACGATGAAGAATATTGTGAAGGCCTGCCGCTTAAATAGTGACAGGCCTTTTACGTTGATTTGAGTGTATCATAACCGTACACATGGTGTTACATCTTCGTACAGTTTTGATTGGAAATAAAATGCAAGTGTCTGATAATTAATTGTTTGATTTATTGGTATGCATTTTAAAACTATTATTCAGGTTAACCGTACACTCATGATCAAAAACTACATCAAAACCGCCTGGCGAAGTTTAAAACGAAATAAAATATTTTCATTTATCAATGTGTTTGGTCTGTCTGTAGGATTGGCTTGTTGTATGCTGATCTGCGCCTATGTGTACAGCGAGTTAAACTATGATACATATCCGGCGCAGGCCAAACAAATGTACCGGGTAGGTTTACGTAGCATTGAAAATAATGGCGTAAGCGAATACCCCATGGTTGATATCGCTGTAGCGCAGGGCATTAAAAGTATGTACCCCGAAGTGTTGGAAACAACCCGGTTAACCGGCCGCGGCCCGGTATTTATTAAATACAACGACCGCCAATTTAAAGAAGAGCATGTTCAATTGGTTGACCCCAACTTTTTAAAGTTATTTTCTATCCCGTTAATTGACGGCGACAACAAAACCTGCCTAACCGACCCAAGCGCTATGGTAATTACCAAAGCAATGGCGGTTAAATATTTCGGCAATCAACAAGCTTTAGGTAAAACGCTTGCTATTGATGACAAGCCCTATAAAGTTACCGGGGTAATTGATAAAGTCCCTGATGATTCCCATTTTCATGGCGACGCGTTTTTAAACCTCACCTCTTTTACTGAAAAGGCGAAGCAAACCTGGAGCAACATTGGTTTCTTCACCTATATTGTATTGGATAAAAATGCCAATGCTAAAAAGCTTGAAGCCGCTTTCCCTGAAATGGTACGGAAATTTGTTGTACCCGAAATTGCACACGATTTGGGTACCAGCGTTGCTCAGGCCAGTAAAGCTGTTAATACCTTCCTGTTTTATTTACAGCCACTAAGCGATATCCATCTGCATTCGGCAACTAAATATGAGCTGGAGGCTAACGGCGATATCCATTACATATACATTTTTGCAGCACTGGCTGTTTTTATATTGATACTGGCCGGTATTAATTTTACCAATCTTTCTACCGCGAGCTCGGCAAAACGCTCAAAAGAAGTAGGCATCCGTAAGGTACTCGGTTCTGAAAAAAGCGGATTGGTTTCACAGTTCCTTACCGAATCGGTAATGCTTACCGTGTTCGCTTTATTACTGGCCTTAGGCATGGTATACCTACTGTTGCCGTTGTTTAACAATTTGGCCGGCAAGCATATCGAATCAGCTTTTTTCTTAAGCCCGAAGGCTGTTATCATTGAATTATTAACCGCCTTTACAGTTGGCATATTGGCGGGCATCTACCCGGCTTTTTTCCTTTCGTCGTTCCAGATCATCAGTGTATTAAAAGGCAACGGAGCCACCAAAGCCGAAGGGAAGGGCACTTTACGCAGCGGGCTGATTGTTTTTCAATTCGCGGTTTCTACCGCGTTGATCATATCAACCTTTGTAGTATACCAGCAATTGCATTTTATGCAAAATAAAAAGTTAGGGTACGATAAAGAGCAGGTGCTTGTTATCAACGATACTTATACCCTTGGCCACAATGTGGACGCGTTTAAAAATCAACTTTTGCGTAATCCGCAGATAATCAGTGCTACCATATCAAGTTCCGTTCCCGGAAAATCAAGCGGTATGGATGGCACTCAGATCACGGCCAAGGAGTTTGATGACAAGAGCGGCCATGCCGATATACATACCAATATTTACCATGTTGACGAAAGCTATGTGCCGACCTTAGGTTTGCAGGTTATCAAGGGGCGTAACTTTTATCCTTCATTCTCCGGCGATTCTATGTCGGTTGTGGTGAACGAGTCTTTAGTTAAGGGTCTGGGCTGGGGCAATGCTGATCCGATTGGTAAAACCATTGTGCGCTCTGCCATTATGGAATATAAGGTTGTTGGCGTGATCAGGGATTTTCATTACGCATCGGCCAAACAAAAAATCGCTCCGCTGATGCTGTTATCGGGTCATAACACGGGGACTGTTATTTTAAAGGTGAAAACCGGCGATATCAAATCGCTTATCGCTAATGTCAAAACCGAATGGGATAATATGAGGCCGGAAGCACCATTCAGCTATTCGTTTTTAGATGAGCAGTATGCCTCGCTCTATGCATCTGAACAAAAAACAGGTAAGATATTTACCATATTCTCTTGCATAGCGCTGATCATAGCCAGTTTAGGCTTATTCGGTTTAGCTGCATTCATGATCAGGCTGAGGGTAAAAGAAATAGGCATCCGCAAAGTGCTGGGTGCATCAACAGGCAGCATCACCTTTATGCTTTCCAGGGAATTTTTAAAGCTGATCGTGATCGCCTCGGTAATTTCGTTCCCGATAACCTGGTTTGCCATGAATAAATGGCTGCAGGATTTCGCCTACCGCATCAGCATACAATGGTGGGTGTTTTTAGCGGCAGGTGTAATAGCACTGTTAGTAGCCGGAATAACCATCAGTTTCCAATCGGTTAAAGCCGCGCTGGCCAACCCGGTGAAAAGTTTACGCTCTGAATAGCGTCATTGCTTGGGTCATTAAGTAATTGAAAAGTTCGAGAATGACTTGGTGACCCAATAACTCAATGACCAGAAAGAATTACCCAATGATAAAGTGAAATAACATGATAAAGAATTATTTACGCAGTGCCTTCCGCAACATTGCCAGGCACAAATTTATCTCGTTCATCAACATATTTGGTTTAACCATTGGTTTAACCTGCTGCCTGCTTATTTTAACTTATATAGTTAAAGAGCTGAGTTATGATAAGTTTAACCATAACGCGCCCAATATTTACCGGGTAAGCCGCAGCTTTAATACTGGCGATGGCGTTGTTAACCTGCATCTGGGTGCTGTCGCCCCCCCATTTGGGCCGTTGCTTAAAAATGAGTTCCCGGATATCAAAATGGTTACCCGGTTGTTCCCTAACGGTGATGTGGTTTTGCGCTATAAGGAGAAATTGTTCACTGAAATGGGATCATATTTTGCCGATGAAAACTTCTTTAAAGTTTTCGATCTGAAAACTGTGGCTGGCGACCCTAAAACCGCCCTGAGCGAGCCTTATACGGTAATGATGACCGAAGAGATTGCGCACAAATACTTTGGCAACGAAGACCCTATAAACAAAGAGATTAGGCTCGATAACCAGTTTAACTTTAAAGTTACCGGTATCTTCAAGCCATTCCCGGCTAATTCACAAATGCACCCACAAATGCTATTGTCGTTCAATACGCTAAACGACGACAGAGTATATGGACGGAATGCCTTGCGAACTAACTGGGGTAATAATTCATTTTTTACCTACCTGTTGCTGCCCGATAATTATAATATTAATCACATCAGTTCGCAGTTTCCGGCTTTCATAGATAAGTACATGAATTCTCCCGGGCAGCCACGCCAGTCAAAATTCACCCAGCTGCATATTCAAAGGTTCCTGGATATTCACCTGCACTCGCACCTTGACGACGAAGTAGAACAAAATGGAGATATAAAAAGAGTTTACATATTTTCGGCCATAGCGCTGTTTATTTTGCTGATAGCTTGTATCAATTACATGAACCTCTCAACTGCCCGGTCAACCCTCAGGGCTAAAGAGATCGGTATTCGCAAGGTGATTGGTGCACAGCAAAAGGAGATCATTACCCAATTTTTAAGCGAATCGGTGTTGGTTACTTACTTTTCGCTGGTACTGGCGCTAATACTGACCTGGGTTTTGCTGCCGCTTATCAACCGGTTTTCTGAATTAGGATTATCGATCGGTGGTCTATACCAACCGATAATTTTAGCTTCGGTATTATTACTGCCGCTTGTTATCGGTCTCATCAGCGGTATTTATCCTGCTATCTTTATGTCGTCGTTTAAACCAATAAAAGTGTTAAAGGGGATCCTTAAAGTTGGGTCGGGTAACATCTCGTTCCGTAAAGTATTAGTGGTTGTACAGTTTTCAATTTCTATTATCCTTATTGTTGCCACTACCATAGTTTTCCAGCAGTTAAGGTATATCCAAACTAAATCACTTGGTTTTAATAAAGATCATCTGTTAACAATACCGGGTATCCCGGCTAACCAGTTTGAAGCTTTTAAAGCTGATATACTCCGTGATCCGGCGATAAAAGATGTTGCCCGTTCGTCGCGTATCCCGTCCGGACGATTATTGGATGATCAGGGTGCTTCTGTTTTTGATGGCGATAAACCGCTGCCCGTTAAAGCCGATATCAAGTGTATCAATACCGATTATGGTTTTATCCCCACCTATGGAATTAAGATGGCAGCGGGCAGGAATTTCAGCCGCGATTTTGCTACCGATAGCAATAATTTTGTGATCAACGTAGCTACAGTAAAAGTGTTAGGTTGGAAAACTCCCGAAAATGCAATTGGCCGGGATATGAGCTACGGCAGCACAAAAGGAAAGATAATTGGTGTGGTTAATGATTTTCATTTCGAATCATTACACCAAAACATTGTTCCGCTGCTGATGGAGATGCCATCATTCGCAAATAACAATTACGGCAAGGTTTCGATTAAAATTGGTGGGAGCAACACCGATGCGGCATTGGCAACTCTACAGCAAACCTGGAAAAAATATCAGCCTGAAACCCCTTTTCGATATACTTTCCTCGATGAACGCTTTCAAAGATTATATAACAGCGAGCAGCAGCAGAGCCATTTGTTTACCATATTTTCCTGCCTGGCTATATTCATAGCCTGCTTGGGCTTATTTGGGCTTTCGGCCTTTACCATATCACAAAGGGTAAAAGAAATCGGTGTACGCAAAGTGCTTGGTGCCAGCATCCCGCAAATTGTTACCGAATTATCGAAGGACTTTTTGAAGCTGGTGATTGTTGCCGCGGTAATTGCCCTGCCAATTGCCTGGTATGCCATGAGCAAATGGCTGCTTGATTTTGCCTTTAGGGTGAGTATCCAATGGTGGGTATTTGTAATGGCTGGGGTAATAGCGCTTATTATCGCTTTTGCAACTATAAGCTATCAATCCATAAAGGCTGCTATGGCTAATCCGGTTAAAAGTTTACGATCTGAATAAATTTGTCATTAGGGCATTTTGCTTTGCGTCATTAAGTCATTTTGATTGATGCAAAGCAAAATGACTCAGTGGCCTTGAAAAAAATGACCTAATGCCCCGATGACGAAATGACTAAAGGTATGTTTAAAAACTATATTAAAATAGCATGGAGAAGCCTGAACCGTAACCGGGCGTTCTCGATAACCAATTTGCTTGGGCTTACTATTGGTATAACCTGCACCATTTTTATTTTTTTATGGGTGCAGAATGAGCTCGCTTACGATAAGGTTCACAAAAATTATAAGAATATATCCCAGGTTTTTGCCAACCGGGATTTTAAGAACAACGTTTTTACCGACCCGAACATGGTGTTCCCACTGGCCAAAGCGTTGGAAAGCGGTTATCCGCAGATCAGGAATGCGGTAATGACCTCGCACCTTGAGCAGCACCAGTTTAATGTTGGTGATGTTAAGATCAAAAAGCAGGGTTACCAGGTTAGCGGAAAATATTTTGATATGTTTTCGTGGCATTTTATTAAAGGAGACGCCACAACTGCCATTGCCGATCCCACATCGGTAGTGCTCACTGCCTCAACAGCGAAAGCCCTTTTTGGCAATGCTGATCCGATAAACAAAGTGGTAAAGGTTGATAATGCTTTATCGTACAAGGTTACCGCTGTAGTAGCCGATCCTCCGAATAATGCTTCGCAGCAATTTGACTTTATAGCGCCCTACAACCTTTCTGACCCTGGTATAAAAGATGTGCTTAACCGCTGGCAAGGATCATCATGGGAGGTTTATATCCAAACAACCGATAATGCGAAAATGGCGCAGGTTGATAAATATATTACCGACGTAATGTTTCAGCATAATCCGGATAAGATCAGTAAATACTTTACTTTCCCCATGAGCAAATGGCACTTGTACAGCGATTTTAAGGATGGAAAAAATACCGGCGGCATGATAGAGTACGTCCGCTTCTTTATCATCATCGCTATTATCATTCTGCTTATTGCCTGTGTTAATTTTATGAATTTATCCACGGCACGGTCGGAGAAAAAGGCTAAGGAAGTAGGTGTGCGCAAAACATTAGGCTCGGGCAAGGGACAGTTGGTGTTACAGTTTTTCTTAGAATCGATGACCTTGGTTGTCGTCTCATTTATTTGTGCACTGCTTTGCGTATACCTTTTGCTACCTCAGTTTAATTTGTTAGTAGGGGCGCAATTGCATTTAAACTTTAACCAACCCATATTTTGGCTGGGCGCCTTGGTTATTATTTTATTTACCGGACTGGTTTCCGGCAGTTATCCTGCTATCTATCTATCCTCGTTTAATCCGATAAAAGTTTTAAAAGGAACATTCGTAGCAGGCAAAGGCGCCATTGCACCGCGCAGAATTTTGGTGGTGTTCCAGTTTATTGGCTCCATATTGCTAATATCTGCCACGGTTATTGTTTACAGGCAGATCCAACATGTTAAAAACCGGAACATCGGTTATAATCCTGATAACCTGATCATGATACCTTCTACGGCCAATACCGACAAAAGCTTCAACGCAATAAAAAACGACCTGCTAAAATCGGGTATTATCAACAGTGTTACACGCACATCGGCTATGGTAACCCAAATTTCATGGCGTTCGGGGCCACCTAACTGGGAGGGCAGGCCAGCTAATGCCGATATCATATTTTCGAATATGACTGCCGATGTCGACTATATAAAAACCATGGGTATCAAAGTACTGCAGGGAACCGATTTCACCGGCATGCCATCTGACACATCGGCTGTATTATTGAACAGGGCAGCGGTTGAGGCCATGCAGGTTAAAAGGCCACTTGGCATGCAATTACAATATGGGTCAAAGAAATTTACCGTGATTGGTATCACTGATAATGTGGTAATGTCATCACCCTATGTCCCGGTTGATCCGATGATAGTTTTTGCAGATAAAAACAGCTCCGGGTACATCGATATCCGGCTAAATCCAGACGTAAAGCCGCAACAGGGCGTTCAATTGCTCCAGGGTATTTACGCCAAATACAGCCCTGCCGATATCTTCGAATATCATTTTGTTGACCAGGAGTTTGGAAAAAAATTCTTTACCGAAGAGCTGATCAGTCGTATAACCAACATATTTGCTGGCCTGGCTATTTTTCTTTGCTGTATAGGTTTGGCCGGTCTGGCTTCATTCACCATCGAAAAACGGTTTAAGGAGATTGGGATCCGCAAGGTTTTGGGTGCCAGCGTGAGGCAGTTACTCGTGCTTATCTCAACAGAGTTTTTAAAGCTGGTAGCCATAGCCTTTGTTATAGCAGTGCCTTTAACCTGGTGGGTTATGCATAACTGGCTTCAAAAGTATACGTACCACATTAATATCAGTATTTGGTTATTTGCTGCCGTTGGCATGCTAATATTATTGCTTACACTGATTGTGGTAAGCCTTAATACGATGAAAGCAGCACTGGCTAACCCGGTTAAAAGCTTACGTTCTGAATAAATAATAGGTCATTAAGTCATTTGCTTCGCTCATTAAGTCATTTTTTTATGGTTGATGAGAAAAGCCCAATGACTTAATGACGCAATGACTTAATGACCACTAAGATGTTTAAAAACTATTTTAAAATTGCACTGCGCAATTTTTGGCGGCACAAATTTTTTACATTCATCAATGTAATCGGTTTATCTATTGGGATCAGTTCGGCGCTGGTGATATACCTGATAGTACATTTTGATTTTACGTTTAATCAAAACTTTGATAATGGCGACCGGATTTACAGGGTAGTATCAAACTATACCTTTTCGGGCGAAGAGGCCCATAACCGAGGAGTATCAGGCCCTGTACCTGAAGCAGTAAGAAATGGTGTAAGCGGCGTTGAACTCACGGCACCATTCTTTACTTTAAGCCAGCCTAATGTACTTGTTCCGGGAAAAGGTGGTGTTCCTGTTAAGTTTAAGCTACAGGACAACGTGATCCTTGCCGACGGGCGCTATTTCAGCATGTTTAAATATAACTGGCTGGCCGGTTCGGTGAAAACCGCGTTGAATGCACCTAATCAAACAGTACTTACTACAGATCAGGCAAAAAAATATTTTCCTAAACTTTCATACAGCCAGATGATAGGCCGGGTGATCACTTATGATACCCTTAGCGCAGCAGTTACCGGCATTGTTGAACCATTGAAGGGGAACAACGATTTTACTTTTCATGATTTTATCTCCTATTCAACGGCTAAGAATAATAAAGCGCTTGCCGATGAACTGAACCTTACCGAATGGGGAGGCACCACTTCATCATCTATACTTTTTGTTAAGTTAGCTCCCAACACCACTGTAGCCAATTTTGAAAAGCAACTAAACATTATCCTTAAAAAGAACAACCCTCCAAAACCGGAAAATAAAGGTAATACCCGGAATTTTACCTTACAACCCTTAAGTGATATTCATTTTAATAGCGTTTATGGCACCTTTGATAGTGGCAATCCGGCTAATAAAACAACACTTTACGGTTTGCTGGTAATTGCTGCATTTCTGTTATTATTGGGATGTATCAATTTTGTTAATTTAACTACCGCCCAGGCAACCCAAAGGGCTAAAGAAATTGGTGTGCGCAAAACTATGGGGAGTAGCCGTACCCAGCTCATTATTCAGTTTTTAAGTGAAACGTTTATCATTACCCTGTTTGCCGTAATTATTTCGGTAGCGCTGGCTCCGGCTATTTTAAAACTGTTTAAGGATTTTATAGCTGAAGGTATTAAACTTGACCTGCTGCACCAGCCTAATCTTTTTGTGTTCCTGTTTTTGTTGACAATAGTTGTAAGCCTGTTATCAGGGTTTTACCCAGCTGCTTTATTATCAGGTTACAAACCGGTATTGGTACTTAAAAACCAGGCCTCTTCAAACAGCAGCAAGACCCGTAATGCATGGCTGCGCAAATCGTTAACTGTAACGCAGTTTGTTATTGCCCAGTTTTTTATAATGGCTACTGTGCTGGTAAGTAAGCAGATCCATTATGCACTTACTAAAGACTTAGGCTTTAAAAAGGACGCGATCCTGATCGTAAACTCGCCCTGGAAAAACCGCACCCTCAATAAAAATCAGGTGTTTATGAACAAGCTGAAGGCAATACCCCAGGTTGAGCTGGTAAGCGCGGGCAAGGCGGCGCCATCGTCAACAAGCACCAACTCAACAGAGGCTACTTATATTGATGGCAAAAAGGAAATTAAAATAGAACTATACGAAAAGTATGGCGATCCTAATTACATCAATGTATATAAAATTAAACTTTTGGCCGGACGTAATATACAATACGGTGACAGCACAAGTGCATTTTTAATCAATAATACGTATGCAAAACTCATGGGTTTTAAAAACCCTAACGATGCTGTTGGAAAATATATAGATAAGTTTAATGGCGATAAAAGGATGCAGATCATAGGTGTAGTGGCCGATTTTTATTCCGAATCGTTGCACGCGGCCATAAAACCAACATGTATCCATATCAGCAATAGCTACTATAACAATGGCACCTTTCATATAGCACTTAAGCCACAAACCGCCGGCGGTGACGATTGGAAGAGGGCTATCTCGTCAATAGAAAAATCGTGGAAGGAGATTTATCCTGAAGATGATTTTCAGTATGATTTTTTTGATGCGAGCATCGCTAAATTTTACGATGCAGAGCAACATACTTCAACGTTGTTAACCTGGGCAACCGGCTTATCTATATTTATCAGCTGCCTTGGTTTGTTAGGTTTGGCTATTTATAATACTAACCAGCGTACTAAAGAAATTGGGGTTCGTAAAGTTTTGGGCGCGACGGTAACGCAAATAGTTACCCTGCTATCAACAGAACTGGTGATACTTATTGTGCTCGCTTTTGTACTTGTAACCCCGCTGGCCTGGTATGCCCTGAACAAGTGGATGGAAACCTTTGCAGATCGTACCAGCATTAGCTGGTGGATTTTTGCAGCAAGTGGGGCGGGAATGCTTTTAACAGCGCTCGTTACATCGAGCTTCCAAACCATCCGCGCAGCGCTGGCCAACCCAACAAAGAGTTTGCGCTCCGAATAATTTGTCATTGAGTTATTTGCTTTACATCATTAATTCATTTTTGTTTGATGATTTAGTTGAGTAAATGACTTAATGACTATGTAATAACGACTCAATGACTAATTAATATGCTCAAGAATTATTTTAAAGTAGCTTTCCGTAATTTAGGTAAGCACCGTACTATCAGTTTCATTAATATTGGCGGGCTTGCCATTGGTATTACCGCGGCCGTATTTATTATGTTGTGGGTGCAAAACGAGTTTAGTTTTGACAACTACCATAAGGATGTTAATAATATATACCGGATAAAAACCAAACTAAGCCTAACCAAAGACGAAACATGGGACTGGGAATCATCACCTTATTTGTTAGGTCCTATAGCCAAACAGGAAATACCAGGCATAAAGAATTATACATTTCTATGGCCGGGCTATATGATGACCGTACATCATGATAACCAGTTGATATCTGAAAAAAAATATGCTTTTGTAGATGCCAATTGGTTTAAAGTATTCCATTATGATTTTATTGACGGTAGTGTCGAAAGTTTTTCAAAAAATCCATTTAGTTTAATCCTGACGCAATCAACAGCAAAGAAATATTTTGGCGATGGCGAAGCTGTAGGTAAGGTGCTGAAGATTGATTCAATGAACTATCAGGTACAGGCGGTAGTTAAGGATAATCCGGCAAACTCAAGTTTTCAGTATGATATGCTGATCCCGGTTGAAGCCAAATTAAGCGACGCACATGAAAAAAGCCAGGCAAGTAATTGGGGCAACTATAGTGGGCTTACATTTTTAAAACTGCAACCGGGGGTAAATATTAAGGATGTAGGTAAAAAGCTAACCCAAATTATCAGGAAAAATAATAAGGGCAGTGAAAACACAACCATGAGTGTGATCGGGCTTAAGGATATCCACTTTGAAAGCGGGTTGCTGAGTACATCATTTGAAAATGGCAATCGGAAACTGGTTAATATATTCCTGATCCTGGCCTTTTTGCTTTTGGCTACAGCCTGTATCAACTACGTAAACTTAACTACCGCCAGGGCAAGCGTACGTTCAAAAGAGGTGAGCGTGCGTAAAATTGTAGGTGCAGGAAGGAGGCAGCTTTTTGCCCAGTTTATGTCTGAATCATTGGTTGTAAGTTTTTTATCGTTATTGTTTGCTATTTTGTTTATCCAGCTATGCCTGCCATGGTTTAACCAGGTTACCGAAAGGCATTTCGTACAACCACTAACATCCGGCATTACATGGCTGATATTACTGGGTACATTGGTTATTTGTTTCGTTTTTAACGGGTTATATCCGGCTATATTATTGTCATCGTTTAAACCACTAAGTGTGTTTAAGGGCAGGGCTTTATTGAATTTTAAGGATGGCGGCATCCGTAAAACCCTGGTTGTTTTACAATTTGGCATATCGGTTATGCTCATTATCAGTACAATGATCATTTACCGCCAGCTTAATTTTATGCAAAAAGCCGATTTGGGGTATAAACGAGAACATGTTTTTGTAATGAGTATACCCTGGCAGGTACTTGGTTCTGATGATAAATTAAGGGAATCAAAACTGAAAAGTATTGCCAATGAGTTACAGCAGCAAAGTGCTATAAGTGAGGTTTCCCGTTCGGCTAATGATGCTTTTTTTAATAATAGTAATAAAGTTTCAGGCTCAATGGATTGGGATGGCCGGCCGCAAGACTATAAACCTTCGGTTTCTACCATATCGGCCGATGAAAATTTTCAACATATATTAAGCCTTAAAATGCTTGACGGACATTGGTTTGATAAAGCTGGTACCGATGCCCACAATGTAATTTTAAATGAAACTGCTGTAAAGCAGCTCAATATCCATAAACCTGTTATCGGGCAACGGTTTAAGTTTAACGGAGACTCAGGAGTAGTCGCCGGTGTGGTGAAAGATTTTAATTTCAGGAGCCTTCACGAAAAAATAGGCCCAATAGTTATCGATAATCATACTGACTGGGCGCGTAGCTTTTATATCAAAACAACTCCCGGTAATGCTGCTGCCGCTATCAGGGTAGCTCAAAATGTGTGGAATGAATTTGTTCCTGATCAGCCTTATGATTATAGTTTTATTGATGATGGTTACAATAAACTTTACCATGCCGAACAGCGTTCCTCAACACTTATAGCTGCTTTCGCCATTATAGCTATTTTAATATCAGCCATGGGCTTACTTGGTTTAGCCGCTTTTGCCGCCGAACAAAGGGTGAAAGAAATAGGCATCCGTAAAGTACTTGGCGCAAGTGTTCAAAATATAATCGGGCTGTTATCAGCAGAGTTTTTGAAAACGGTTTTGATAGCCAATATTGTAGCCTTCCCTGTGGCCTGGTATATGATGAACAAATGGCTGCAGGATTTTGCGTACCGTACAAATATTTCCTGGTGGATTTTTGCTGCTGCAGCCTGCATTGCCCTTTTGATTGCGCTGATAACAGTGAGTATCCAATCTATCAAAGCCGCTTTGGCTAATCCGGTAAATAGTTTGAGGAGCGAGTAGGGAGCTGAAAGCCGAAGGCTTAAAGCAAAAAGCAAGATACGGGTGAGCTAAATGAGGTTAAACATCATTTCACTCTTTTCATAAAAAGCCTTAAGCTTTTGGCCTTCGGCTTTCAGCTCTCCTTTAACACTTTTTAACTACTCATTTAAAGGGTTTTGCGTAATATCGTATAAAGTATTAGATATGATAAAAAACTACTTTAAAATAGCCTGGCGCAACCTTTGGAAGCATAAGTTTTACACCTTTATTAATATGTTCGGCCTGGCGCTGAGCATTGGCTGTAGTATTATACTATTTCAGTTTATTACCTATCACTTAAGTTTTGATACCTATCATCATGATGCCAAACAGGTGTATAGGGTTGTTCACCGTTTAACTTTTTTTGATGGGGTGCCATTGTACGATCAGGGTGCACCTTTAGCTTTGGCAAGGGATGTGAAAGCCAATGATCCGCGGGTAAAAGATGTAGGTGTATTATTACGGATGCATGATATCAATGTTACTATCCCACAAAGTGAGGGATCCGGAAAAAAAATGTTTGCCGAGCATGAAAACATTGGCATAACCGACGGCCATTTTTTTAACCTGTTTGATTATCAGTGGGAGCAGGGCAATAAAAATACCGCCCTTACCGAACCCAATGCTGTCGTTTTAAGTCATGGGCTGGCTCAGAAATATTTTGGCAGCCAGGATGTTATCGGCAAAAACATTAGTGTGGATAACAAAAATATATTTAAAGTAACAGGTGTAGTAAAAGATCACCCTGCAAATACCGATATTAAAGCAGATCTGTTTCTTTCATTGTCAACGCTTAAAAACATTTACCCGGATGTTTATACGCCAATGCACAATGATTGGAATTTTATCAATTCAACCAACTCTATTTATGTTGAACTGAAGGAGGGGGTAAATCCGCAAAAAGTAGAAAGTGATATAAACGAACTGAATGTTAAAGCTCAGGGCGCAGCAGAAGCAAAACCATATCATTTTATGATGCTGCCTTTAAGCGAGGTACATTTCGATGGCCGTTTCGCGGGTGTTATTCAACGGTCTTTGTTGGTTACACTGGGTATAATAGGTTTGCTGTTGATCATCATAGCCTGTGTTAACTTCATAAACATGGCTACGGCACAAAGTTTTAAAAGGGCAAAGGAGATTGGTACCCGCAAGGTTTTGGGCAGTTCGCCGGCGGCCATATTTATCCAGTTTATTTCCGAAACTTCTTATATCGTAGTTTTTGCCGCATTGCTATCATTTGTTATGGTTATTGTGGCCATACCGGTTTTAAATAGCTGGCTGCAAACGCTGTTAAGTTTTAATCTTTTTACCGACTACCGGCTTTCAGCTTTTATAATAGCCGTTTTAACCATTATTATATTAGCCGCCGGTTCATATCCCGCCTTAATATTAAGCAGGTTTAAACCGGTTAACGCTTTGAAAAACCAGTTCGGCGGTCAAACACAAACTGCCGGTTTTACACGTAAAGGTTTAATTATTGTACAAAATGTAATAGCGCAGGTACTTATCATCAGTACCATATTAATAACCATGCAGGTTAAATACCTTAAAACGGCCGACCTTGGCTTTAACAAAAATGCTGTTTTAATGCTTCCTGTGCCCAATAGTGATAAAGGTAAAACCGATTATTTGCGCAACCAGTTACTGGCCGATCCCGCCATAAAAAGCGTATCCTTTTGTTACCGGGCACCGTCTTCTACCGCCGATAAAGGTGGCTCAATTAAATTTGACACCCGTGATTGGGAAAAATTTGTTGGCTACACGCAGATAGGGGATGCCGATTATGCTAAAACTTTTGGAATACAATTAGTTGCCGGGCGTAATATTGCTGAAAGTGATACTGCCCGTGAATATTTGGTCAATGAAGTAATGGTATACAAATTGGGACTTAAAGATCCGCAACAGGCTATCGGCAGGCATTTTATCGCGGGCGACCTGTCAAACAATCCAGGTACTATAGTAGGGGTGGTAAAGGATTTCCATGCCAAATCGTTGTATACGGCTATTGCACCCGAATACATCAGCACATTCAGAAAAGGCTACCAGTACGTAGGTGTAAAGATCGGTTCCGGCAATCCTTCGGTAGTTATTGATCATATTAAAAAAGAGTGGCAGACTGTTTACCCTGATAATGTATTTGAATATCGGTTCCTCGACCAGCAAATAGCTGATTTTTATCAAAAGGAAGATCTGTTAAATAAGCTGATCACCTCAAGTGCGGTGATCGCTATTTTTATCAGCTGCCTTGGTTTGCTTGGGCTTATCTCGTTGTTAACCCTGCAGCGCACCAAAGAGATCGGCATCCGAAAAGTGCTTGGCGCATCGGTTACAAATATAACCGGTTTGCTTTCTGTCGATTTTCTGAAACTAGTTCTTGTGGCTGTGATCGTGGCATCACCTATAGCCTGGCTTATGATGAGTAAATATCTGCAAAACTTCGCTTATCGCATAGATATCCAATGGTGGGTGTTTGTTCTGGCTGCTTTCGTCGCGCTATTGATCGCGTTTTTTACTGTAAGTTTCCAATCTATTAAAGCGGCTATGGCAAATCCGGTGGAGAGTTTGAGGGGGGAGTGATTCGAGGTTGGAGATTATTTTATAATGATATGTGAAGGTCAGCTTATTCAAAAGCCGGCCTTTTTTCTTGAAGCTGAAAAGGCACAAGTAGGTTTTGCTCTGGCAGCCGTACGATACTTGAGTCAGGAGCCCATAATAAAATTCAAAATCCGAAATAGAACATCCGAAATCCCAATTAAAGTACTGTATCAATATCGTACACAAGGTGTTACACTTGCGTACAGTTGATGATTTTGATTTGGTTTAAGTGGCTGACATACAGGTTGTTTTGATTTTGGTATAGGTTTTACATTGGTACTAAAAAATACTGTACGATATGCTTAAAAATTACTTCAAAATAGCCTGGCGTAATATCGTTCGTCATAAAGCCTATTCTGCCATAAATGTCGCTGGCTTAACTGTTGGTTTGGCAGCCTGCCTGCTCATTTTTGTGATCATTCAGTTTGAACTTAGTTTTGATACCTTCAATCCCAATTATAAAAATATCTATCGTGTTGTAACACAGGAAAAACATGAGTCGGAAACTACCACCAACCCAGGTGTCGCGGTTCCTGCTACCGATGCTTTACGTCTCGACATTCCGCAGGCTAAAGTAGCGGCCCTGAACAGCAGTTATGGAAGCCAGATCACCGTTCCTGAAGTAGCGGGCAGTAATAACGGTGACAAAAAGTTTACCGAAAACATAGGCGTACTATTTATCCAGCCTCAATTCTTCGATATTTTTAGCTATAAATGGCTGGCAGGTAGTCCGTCGGTATTAGCTAATCCGGATATGGTTGTTTTGGATAAAAGCTCGGCCATTAAGTACTTTGGCGACTGGAATAATGCCGTTGGCAAAGTGCTTAAAATGGATAATGTTTTAACGCTAAAGGTATCGGGCATTGTTGAAGATGCTCCAGTGAACAGCGATTTTCCGTTTAAAATAATGGTATCCTTCGATACCTGGAAACAGCACCCTAAAGATTATAACTACAGCGCAGAATGGGGATCAACCAGCAGCAGCCATGAGGTGTTTATGCTGTTCCCGGCCAGTATGTCAAAAAGCAGTATTGATGCCCAGTTAAAAGCATTTTCGACGAAGCACTTTAAAAAAGGATCGGCACAAACCACATTGCTACCTCAGCCGCTTGCCGATATGCATTTTGATACGCAGATAGGCAATCCACTTGGCGACCACAGCACCAGCAGAGCTACCTTGCGTACCCTGTCGTTCATTGCGTTGCTGATCATTATCATGGCATCAATCAACTTTATCAACCTGTCCACAGCGCAATCTGTTGGGCGCTCAAAAGAAGTTGGGATTCGTAAAGTACTGGGTAGTACCCGTCCACAGTTGATTTTTCAGGTAATTGGCGAAACTACGATCATCGTTATTGCGTCGGCCTTAATTGCTTTGGCGGCAGCCTGGCTGGCTATGCCTCAATTAAAAAACATAGCTAATGTACCTGACACTATCAGCTTGTTTACTGCTGGTAGCTTATTGTTTTTAGTAGCAAGTACAATAGCAATCGTGTTGTTATCGGGTATTTATCCTGCATTGGTTGTATCGGGTTTTAAACCGGTGCTTGCACTTAAAAATAAAATAACTGCAGCTTCTATCGGTGGTATCCCGCTTCGCCGTGGGCTGGTTATCGCTCAGTTTGCCATATCGCAATTGCTGATCATCGGTACTATAGTGGCCGTTAATCAGATGGATTTTGTTAATAAAGCCGATTTGGGTTTTAACAAAAACGCATTGCTTATCATCCCCGGCTATACCGATAGTTTAAGCCTGCGGAAAATGGAATCGTTTAAGCAGCAGGTGTTGCAAAATCCCAATGTTAAAGCTGTCACTTTTTCTTCGGATGTGCCATCGTCAGAAAATAACTGGGGTACTAATTTTGATTTTAATAACTCAACAAAAGATGTAGGTTTTAATACCTATCTAAAATTTGGCGATGCCGATTATTTCAAAACTTATGGATTAACGTTTGCAGCCGGTAAAGCTTACGATGTAAGCGATACGGCGAGGCAGTATGTGGTTAATGAAACCTTTATTCATAAGTTAGGTATCCGAAACGCCAATGAGGCTATTGGCAAAACGTTGCGCTTAGGTGGCGGCAAATGGCTGCAAATAGTTGGGGTTGTCAAAGATTTTAAAACCAATTCCCTTCGCGAAGCAATAAAGCCCATAGTAATATCACCGGCAAAGAAATTTGAAGGCCAGATAGGGATCAAGATCCAAACCTCCGACCTGAGCAAAACAGTATCCCAGCTACAAAAAATGTGGGAGAATGCTTATCCTGAATATGCTTACAATGGCTATTTTCTTGATGATAACATAGCCAAGTTTTATGAGCAGGAAAACAAAATGGCATTGGTATACAAGGTATTTGCCGGGATTGCCATATTTATATCCTGCCTTGGTTTATATGGGTTGGTATCGTTTATGGCGGTTCAGCGTACCAAGGAAATAGGGATCCGCAAGGTACTCGGTGCCTCGGTAAGCAGTATCGTATTGCTGTTTTCAAAAGAGTTTATGGTACTCATTGGTATCTCGTTCCTGATAGCGATGCCCGCCGCGTGGTATATCATGAATGGCTGGCTGCAAAACTTTGTGTACCGTATTTCAATGAGCGTCTGGATCTTTTTACTGGCGATAGTATCATCATTGATAATAGCGTGGGTAACGGTGGGTTACAAAGCTGTTAAAGCAGCACTTGCCAACCCGGTTAAAAGTTTGCGATCGGAATAGTCATTTGGTCATTTGCTCTGCGTCATTAAGTCATTGACAAAAAGGCGAAGTAAAAAATGATTTAATGACCCAATGATCCAACGCAAATGACGTGAAACAAACTCAACGCAAATGACCTAATGACCAAACCATGATAGGAAATTATATTAAAACCACTGTACGGAGCCTGACGAAAAACCGGGCTTACAGCTTTTTGAACATCGCTGGCCTGGCTATTGGCGTGGCCTGCGCATCTATGATATTTTTGTGGGTGCAGGATGAGCTTACGTTTAACCATAATTTTGCAAAGCGGGATAACTTGTACACGGTTCGCGAAAATCAAACCTATGATGGTAAAACCTCCACATTTCGGGCCACCCCGGGGCCAATGGCTGCGGCTTTGAAAACCGATATCCCCGGTGTCAAAAATGCTGCCCGGATGGCAGGCTCCGATAATATTGTGTTTGCACTTGGCGATAAAACTATCAACGAAGATGGCTCCTATACTGACGCGGAGATCTTCCCGATGCTGAAACTTTCATTTGTGCAGGGCGATGAGGCTAATGTTTTTCATGAGCTGCGTTCTGTAGTGATCAGTACAACCATGGCTAAAAAGTTTTTTGGTGAAGCCAATCCTATCGGGAAGGCCTTGAAGATGAATAATGAGCAGGATTTTACGGTCACAGGTGTATTTGCCGATCTGCCTAAAAACTCAACTTTCCAGATGCAATGGTTTGCGCCGTTAAAAAACATCGATCATATGCAACCCTGGATGCAGGACTGGGGTGCTAACTGGGCCCGCACTTATGTAGAGCTGGAACCATCGGCAGATGTTAAGGCCGTTAACAAAAAGCTGGCTAACTACATCGGCAGCAAGAAAAACGGCAATAAAACTGTCTCATTCCTTTTCGGGATGAACGACTGGAATCTGCGCGATAAATTTACAGACGGTAAAATGGATGGCGGAAGGATCGAATATGTTCGTTTGTTTTCGGCAATTGCGTTTATTATCCTCATCATAGCCTGTATCAATTTCATGAACCTTTCAACAGCCCGCTCCGAGAAACGGGCTAAGGAAGTTGGTGTTCGCAAAGTAATGGGGGCGGGTAGGGGCAAACTCATCGCCCAGTTTATAGGTGAGGCTTTGATCATGGCATTTATTGCTGTAATTGTAGCCGTGCTTTTAGTTTACACGGCTCTGCCATCGTTCAATAATATGGTTCAAAAGGATTTGAATATTGACCTGTTGCAACCATCACATTTGTTTTATTTACTGTCGATAGGTTTGGTTACCGGTTTATTGGCTGGTAGCTACCCGGCATTCTATTTATCGTCGTTTAACCCGATAGCGGTATTGAAAAATATTAAACTACCATCGGCTGTTGGTGCCGGTTTTATCAGGCAAAGTTTGGTGGTGATCCAGTTTTCGGTATCTATAATACTCATCATCGGTACTGTAATTATATACCAGCAAATTCAGCACGTAAAAAACAGGGAGCTGGGCTATAAAAAAGATAATCTTGTTTACATCGATACCAAAGGCAAAATAACCGACCATTTTGCTGCGGTAAATAATGAACTGAAGCAAACAGGCGTTGTAGCCGATGCGGCATTAAGCGAATATCCTGTTTTACAGATCTGGAGCAATACCGATAATTTTTCATGGGATGGCAAGGATGCGTCAAAAAATCCGCTTATTACTATTGAAAGTGTGAGTCCGCAATTTGTATCTACTATGAACATGAAACTGCTTTCGGGTAGAGATTTTTATGCCAATGCAAAGCTTGATAGCAGCAACGTAATCATTAACGAGGCTTTTGCCAAACAAATGGGCAAGGCAGGTCATGTTGGTGGCATTATCAGGGATGGCGGCAGTAAGCCCTATCAAATTGCAGGAATTATTAAGGATTTCCTTTACAACGATATGTATGTTTCGGGCGCACCGCTCATGTTGTTCAGCCGTCCGCAAAACAATAATATTTTAACCATCCGCTTTAAACCAGGTGTTAATTTAACCCAGGCGCTGGCAAAAACCGGTGAAGTTTATAAACGCGCTAATTCAGGTTATCCGTTTGAGTACAAATTTGTTGATTCGGATTTTGATGAGCTGTTTAAAACTGAGGCGCTCACTGGTAAACTGGCTGGTGTGTTTGCGTCGCTGGCTATTGTGATATCCTGCCTCGGCTTATTTGGCCTGGCTGCTTATACTGCCGAAAGAAGGATCAAGGAAATAGGCATCCGCAAAGTGCTTGGCGCATCGGTAGCAGGTTTAACGGGTTTGCTATCACGAGATTTTTTAAAGTTGGTTGTTGTTTCATGTCTGATAGCTTTTCCGGTTGCCTGGTATGCTACAAATAACTGGCTTCAAAATTATCAATATAGGATAACCGTGCAATGGTGGGTATTTGCAGCGGCCGGTATTGCTGCCATAGTGATAGCACTGGCAACCGTAAGTTTCCAGGCTATTAAAGCAGCGTTGAGCAACCCAGTGAAGAGTTTAAGGTCGGAGTGATTAGAGTTTAGAGACTAGAGATTAGTCCATCATACTAAGATCGACAGGCACCAATAAACTAATGAATAAGTGAACTAATGAACATTATACTATGATCAAAAACTATATAAAAATTGCCTGGCGAAATTTGGTTCGCAATAAGGCTTATGCAACCATCAGTGTTATTGGTTTGGCTTTGGGGATTGCCTGCGGCGTGTTGATTTTTACGCTGATAAGCTATCACCTGAGCTTTGATAATTTCCATAAGAACTCCGATAGGATCTATCGTTTTTATACGGAGTTTCATGACCAGGGTGTTGATAGGGTGGGTGCTATACCTCAACCTATGGCCAAAGGCTACCGGAATGATCTTGGCCTTAGCGAAAAAACGGCAAGGTATATCAGTTTCAACAGAACGCTGATCACTATTACTAAGGGAAATGATGTTAAGAAATTTGGTGAAGATGACGGTGTTGCTTTTGTTGAGCCTGATTATTTCAATATTCTGAATTTTCCGTTGCTTAAAGGGGATAAGAAAAGCCTCCTTGCTAACCCAAATGAAGCTTTGGTTACCGAAAAAATGGGGCATAAATATTTTGGTAACGACAACCCGATAGGTAAGGTTTTTAAACTGGACAACAATATCAATGTTACCATAACCGGTGTACTGCAGGATTTGCCAAATAACACTGACCAAAAGCAGGAAATTTTTATTTCCTACTCAAGCATGGATGCATACGCGGGCAAAGACCGCGAAAATAACTGGGGAGGTGTTTACAGTGGTTGCCAGGCCTTTACCCGTTTAAAGCCCGGGGTAACCAAAGCACAGGTTGAAACAGCCATGCTGCAATTGGTTAAAAAGAACTATACCGGCCGTGATTTACAGGTATGGCGTTTTAAATTACAACCAATTGCCGAAATGCACTTTGATCGTGAGCTTGGCGGTTATGCTGATAAAAGCTATTTGTGGGCGCTGTTCTTTATTGGGATATTCCTGATCATTACCGCATCTGTAAATTTTATAAACCTGGCTACAGCTCAAGCTCTTAACCGTTCAAAAGAAGTAGGGATCCGTAAAGTGCTTGGTAGTTTACCATTTCAGTTGTTTTGGCAGTTTATTGCAGAAACTGCTATTATCAGTATCATAGCGGTTGGAGTAGCCATCGGTCTATCAGAAATTGCTTTGCCGGCATTGAATAACCTATTCCATGCAAAAATGGTGTTTAACTGGGCCGAGCTGAGCGCGTTTATCGTTGTTATAACCATTGTCGTAGTATTTCTGTCGGGTTCATATCCGGGCTTGGTACTGGCAAGATTCCAACCTATCAAGGCGCTTAAAAGTAAGCTGTCGCAAAAAGATGTTGGCGGGTTTTCGTTGCGTAGGGTATTGGTAGTTACCCAATTTACCATATCGCAGGTGCTGATCATCGGTACCATTATTGTGGTATCGCAATTACATTATTCGCAAAATGCCGATCTTGGGTTTAATAAGAATGCCGTGGTGCTGGTGCCGCTTCCTCAAAACGATAAGATAAAAATGAGCACGATGCGTAACCGCATCAGCGAAATCAAGGGCGTTGAAAATGTAACTTACTGTTATAATGCCCCTGCATCCCGCTCCAATAGCAATACGGGTATTCAATATGATAACCGTGCCGAAGATGAACATTGGAGCATTAATACCAAACAAGCCGATGAAAATTACATCTCTACCTTTGGGATTAAACTGGTTGCGGGTAGGAATTTCTTCAAAGGCGATTCAACCAAAGAACTTTTGGTGAACGAGACTTTCGTTAAAAAATTACGCCTTAAACCACAGGATGTAATTGGAAAGCAGATAGCAATTAATGGTCGGGATTATAAAGGTATCATCGTTGGGGTAATGAAGGATTTTTACAATTACTCCTTTCATACTGAGATTGCACCGCTATGTGTGATGCCTAATTACCAGTCTCTTTCTACCGTGGCGATAAAAATAGATATGCGTAATGCTAAAGCGACCCTGGCCGCCATTGATAAGGTCTGGAACCAAACCTTCCCTGAAGAATTATATTCATACCAGTTTCTGGATGATACCATTACCCGTTTTTACGAAATGGATAACATCCTGCTGACACTGGTTGAAGCATTTGCCGGTATAGCTATTATAATAGGGTGCCTTGGCTTGTATGGCCTGGTATCGTTCATGGCCGTGCGTAAAACCAAAGAGATCGGGGTACGCAAGGTATTAGGTGCCAATATCAGCAGTATTTTATGGTTATTTGGCAAGGAGTTTAGCATACTGTTACTTATAGCATTTGTAATAGCGGCTCCACTGGCCTGGTGGGCAATGCATAATTACTTAAAAGATTTTCAATACCGGATCAGTATCGGCCCTCAAATATTTATCGTGTCGATAGTATCCACCTTTATAATAGCATGGATCACTGTGGGCTACCGGGCCACTATGGCGGCGTTGACTAACCCGGTTAAAAGTTTGCGTTCCGAATAAATCGTCATTGAGTCATTTTGCTTTGCGTCATTAAGTCATTGGAAAACTCGCAAAGCAAAAATGACTTAATGTCCCAATGACTTAATGTTACAAAGTATTATGCTTAGAAATTATTTGAAAATAGCCTGGCGAAACATTGTCAATAACAAAGCTTATACGGCTATCAATGTTTTAGGCCTGGCAGCCGGAATGGCCGTTGCATTAATGATAGCGCTTTGGGTTGCTAACGAGTACTCGTACGATAAATTTTTGCCTAACGCGGATAGGGTATACCAGGTGCGCCGTAATTTTAACAGCAATGGCGAAACGCTAACTTTTAGTTCAACTTCATTAAAGCTGGCTGATGTACTGCACACCCTTCCCGAAGTTGAATATGCTGCGCCAACAGATTGGGGTGGTACGCATGGATTGATGGTTGGTGAAAAAAAACTGTCAATTGATGGTATACAGGCTGGAAGCGATTTTTTAAAGATATTTGAATACAAGTTACTACAGGGAAGTCGTTTATCTGCTTTGAATGATCCCTATTCAATTGTATTAACAAGGGCTACAGCTATTGCTCTGTTCGGCACCGAAAACGCGATTAATAAGGTGGTTAAGATTGATAATGCTTATAACTTAAAAGTTAGCGGTATAATGCAGGATGTACCATTAAAAGTTAGCGGTATAATGCAGGATGTACCATTGAATTCATCGCTTCAGTTTAAATACATTATACCCTTCAGTCTTTTGGAGCTACAACCTTATATGAAGGGCGCACATGGCAGTTTTGGCAATAATGGTTTTGAACTTTATGCCAAATTAAAACCCGGTGTAACTTATGCGCAGCTTGCCCCAAAGCTTAAAATTATTGAAAAAGGTGAGAAAAACGTAAACGCCGAAAATTCGGAAGTGATCATGCAGCCCATGGCCGACTGGCATTTGTATTCCGATTATAAAAATGGCGTAGCGAGTGCAGGTTTTATTGATTATGTACGTACGTTTAGTATTGTAGGAGCGCTTGTACTTCTTATAGCCTGTGTTAATTTCATTAACCTCACCACCGCCCGGTCTGAAAAACGTGCACGGGAAGTCGGAATCCGCAAGGCAATTGGTTCACAACGCAAGCATCTTATTTTTCAGTTCCTGACTGAATCAGCATTGATCACTTTTATCTCTTTTATTTGTTCGATACTTTTTGTGCAGATAGCTCTTGGGCCATTTAACGCGCTTACCGGTACTGCCATCGCCATACCATTTAGCAGTATAACTTTTTGGCTAATAGTCATTGGCTGTGTACTGCTTACTGCCTTAGTTGCGGGGAGCAGGCCCGCGTTTTACCTGTCGTCATTTAATCCGGTTAAAGTTTTAAAGGGTACAATCCAGATCGGGCGCTCCGCATCCTATTCGCGCAAAATATTGGTGGTGATGCAGTTTAGCTGTTCCATAGCGCTAATCATTAGTACGGTAGTTATTTACAAGCAAATTCAGTATGCCAAAAACCGCCCCAGCGGATACAATATCAACAGGCTGATGGCAACCAACGCCAATGAAGATCTCGGCAAACACTTTGCGGCATTTAAAAATGAGTTATTGCAAAGCGGTGTAGTAGAAAGTATATCATCGGCATCAAGTACTGTCACTGATGTAAACACGCACAATGACCTTGATCAATGGCCAGGTAAATTGGCCGGCGAAACGGTTGAAATGGGCATTATAAACATTGCTGACGATTATTTTAAAACAACGGGAATGAAAATGCTTGCCGGGAGGGATTTTAATAGTGTTGCATCAGATACTTCAAATGTTATTTTTAATGAAGCTGCTATTAAACGTCTCCGCCTTAAAGGCGATCCGATAAGCCAGGTGATCATTTTCGGGGGCAGGCCCGTCAAAGTAATTGGTATAGTTAAAAACGCACTAATGTTATCACCGTTTGCACAGGCCGACCCTACCATGTTTGTGTATAATAATGATCCACATCAAAACATGATCTATCGCCTGTCGCCTAAAGTAAACCCGCATGATGCCATTGACAAATTAGGGCAGGTGTTTTCAAAATACAGCCCGGCTTATCCATATACCTATCGCTTTGTCGATGATGATTATAACCGCAAGTTCGGTCAGGAAGTATTAGTAGGCAAACTCTCCGGCATATTCGCAGGCCTGGCAATTTTTATTTCGTGCCTCGGATTGTTCGGCCTGGCTGCCTATATAGCGGAGCAGCGCACCAAAGAGATTGGCGTACGTAAAGTATTGGGCGCCACGGTTAGCCAGCTATGGTTTTTACTGTCGAAGGATTTTGTGTTGCTGGTGCTTGTTAGCTGTGTGATAGCATCGCCGCTGGCATTTTACTTTTTGCAGGGATGGTTACAAAAATATGATTACAGGGTAACCGTTGGCCCCGGTGTTTTCATCATATCGGCAATAGTAGCTATTGTGATCACGCTGGCAACAATAAGTTTCCAGGCTATTAAAGCCGCAATTGCCAATCCGGTTAAAAGTTTACGTTCTGAATAATTGATTGGTCATTGAGTCATTGATAATGGAGTAAAGTAACAATGACTTAATGACCCAATGACCCAATGACTTAATGAAATAAAGAGATATGATCAGAAATTACATCAAAATAGCCCTTCGGAACCTTTGGCGGCACCGGGGCTTTTCCTTTATCAATATTATAGGCCTGTCAATAGGTATAACGGCTTGTTTTTTCATTTTTATGTATGTGGCTTTTGAGCTGAGCTATGATAAGTTTCATACAAAGGCCGATAGGATCTATCGTTTAGTAACGGACATTAAAACGCCAAGCGAAACTATTAATACCAGTATCACTTCCTGGGCTTTTGCACCCAGTATCAAAGCCGATCTGCCCGAGGTGGAAGCCTTTGTACGCACCAGCGGCGGCAGTTTTCTGGTACGCAGGGGCGATGTAAAGTTTCAGGAAGAAAACTCCATGTTTGCCGATTCGACCTTCTTCAAGGTTTTTGATTTTAAATTGCTAAAAGGCGATCCAAACACCGCCCTTAGCGCACCCGCTACGATCGTATTTACAGAATCGACCGCGAAAAAGTATTTTGGTACCGCCGACCCAATCGGTAAAACTGTTTTGGTTACCGGCGATGCCATACCGGCCACAGTAACGGGTGTCATAAAAGATTTTCCCGGCAACTCGCAAATTAAGGCCGATATGCTTATCTCTATGACATCGTTAACTCAAAAGTTTAATAAAGGGATAGATGGTCAATGGGGAAATTTCGGTGCTACAACTTATCTTCTGCTAAAACCGGGTACCAGTCAAAAAGCTTTTGAAGCAAAAATGCCGGCTTTTCTGCAAAACCGCGATGGAGACGGCATGAAAAAGAGCCAGATGTTTTATACACTTACACTTGAGCCTTTAAAGTCTACCTATCTCTATTCAAAAAGAGGCGGGCAGGAAGTTGGCAGCATCAGCAATGTATACATATTCAGCATTGTTGCTGTTTTTATTTTGCTGATAGCCTGCATTAACTTCGTTAACCTTACCACAGCGCGTTCTGTTGAGCGGGCTAAGGAAGTTGGGATCCGCAAAGTTGTAGGTGCCGAAAAAAGCCAGCTTGCAGGCCAGTTTATTGGCGAATCAATAGTGCTTTGTATCATCGCTTTTTTACTCACTGTTGGTATCGCTTCTTTGTTGCTGCCTATGTTTAATCAGCTGGCTGGTAAGACCATCAGCTCAGGCATCTTTTCAAACTGGTATTATATACTTATCCTTTTTGTAACATCCGTTTGTATCGGCTTATTGGCAGGTTTGTATCCGGCTTTGGTGTTATCCTCCTTTAAACCGGTGATGGTTTTAAAAGGTAGATTTTCGGGAAGCAAAAAAGGCGGAGTTTTGCGTAAAACGCTTGTTATTGCCCAGTTCAGTATTTCCATAGCACTTATTATCGGCACCATAGTGGTTTATAACCAAATGAGCTTTATGCAAAACCGCGATCTCGGTTTTAATAAAGAGCAGATGGTAGTAATTAACACCAATGGCGATCCGGCCAAAGATGCGTTGAAAAATGCCATCAGTTCGATACCTGGTGTAGTTTCAACAGCATCAGCTTCGAGCATCCCTGGCGGCGGCAATAACGGAGCTTACTCCGAGATTGAGAACAAAAAAGGCGATTTACAGATTGCTAATCTCGACCTTTATTTTGTCGATTACGACTACGTAAAACAGTTCAAGATCAAAATGGTTGCCGGTCGTGCATTTTCGCGTGAGTTTAGTACAGATACTGCCCAGGCCATGCTCGTTAATGAAGCAGCCGTTAAACTATTTGGCTATAGCTCTCCTAAAGATGCCATCGGTCGCCGGTTTAAACAATGGGGACGTGAGGGCAAGATAGTAGGGGTAATGAAGGATTTTCACTTCCGTTCGTTACAGGAGGTGATCAAGCCGCTTACCATGCGTATTGAGTTACATAGCCTTGATCTGATCACTGTAAAAGTATCGCCCCAAAACTTAAATGCTACACTGGCACAGATAGAAGGCAAGTGGAAACAATTTATCCCTAACAGGCCATATACTTATTATTTTTTAGATGAATTCTTCGACAGGCAATATCGTGCGGAACAACGTTTTGGGAAGCTTTTTTTCAACTTTGCCATACTGGCCATATTTATTTCATGTTTAGGCTTGCTTGGTTTGGCATCATACAGTACCCTGCAGCGTACCCGCGAGATAGGGATCCGTAAAGTGCTGGGCGCATCGGTACCGGGTATCGTGAACTTGTTATCGTTAGATTTTTTAAAATTGATATTGATATCCTGTGTTATTGCCATGCCGGTAGGCTGGTATTTTATGAGCCAATGGCTCAAGGATTTTGCTTATCGCATTGATATCCAGTGGTGGGTGTTTGTGCTGGCAGGCATCCTGGCCATTTTGGTAGCTGTGGCTACCATTAGTTTCCAGGCTATTAAAGCGGCTTTAAGTAACCCGGTTAAAAGTTTACGTTCGGAATAATTTGACTGGTCATTGAGTCATTTGCTTCGCCTCATCAGGTCATTGATAAAGTAGCAAGGCAAAAATGACTTAATGCCCCAATGATATAATGAAATAAAGCTATGATAAGAAATTACTTCAAAACCGCCTGGCGGAATATCTGGAAAAGCAAGGTTTTTTCGGCTATCAATATTTTTGGATTGGCTGTGGGTATGGCTGCCTGTATTGTGATCCTGCTTTTTGTTTATTACGAAAAAAGCTTTGACAACCTGCATGCTGAAAACATCTATCGCTTAAACGAAGTGCAAAAGTTTGAAGGTATGGGTGCATCGCAAAAGGTGGCCTTATCCATGTTCCCGATGGGGCCAAGCCTTAAGGCTGATTTTCCGGAGGTGAAAAACTTTACACGGGTACGCTGGCAGCAAAAGTTTCCGCTCAATGTTGGGCTTAAACGGGTATATATGCCGCAGGTGTTTTTTGTCGATTCGGTTTTTCTGAAAATGTTTGACTTTAAATTATTAAGGGGCGATAGAGAAACCGCGCTGCTAAAACCGCGCAGTGTTTTATTAACCGAAGATGCCGCTAAACGCATGTTTGGCAACGACGACCCGATAGGTAAAACCGTTACCAATTACGGTCAGGACACCATAACATACGCGGTTACGGGCATCTTGGCCAATGTGCCTAAAAACTCACAATTACAGTTCGATTGTCTATTTTCATTTAGCAGTATCTATAAACCATGGATGTTTACCAATTGGGGAGGGAACTGGCTAAATACTTACCTTGAACTGGTTCCGGGTACAAATATAGCAGCGCTCGAAAAGAAATTTCCGGCATACCTTCAAAAATATAAAGGTAAGGACGGCCCTAAAAATTACGAGCTATTCCTGCTTTCCCTGAAAGATGTTCACGCTAATTCGGCCGATATCGGGTTGGATTATATTAATTACCAAAAGTTTGATAAGCATATAACCAACCTGTTTACGATAATCGGCATCATTGTTTTGGTGATAGCCTGTATTAATTTTATTAATCTTTCAACCGCGCGGTCATCAGAGCGGGCTAAAGAAGTAGGTGTACGCAAATCCATCGGTGCAGGTCGTTTTCAGCTGGCCATGCAATTCCTGGGCGAAACGGTATTGCTCTCCCTGATAGCTTTGGCTTTTGCCTGTGTTTTAGTAAGCCTTGCTATACCTTTTATCAATAGTTTAAGTCAGCGTGATATCAGTTTGCCACTGCACGATAATAAGATGCTTATAGGTTTGATATTTATAAGCACAGTGCTTGTGGGCATTATATCGGGTATATATCCGGCGCTCTTCCTGTCGTCATTTCAACCTGTTAAAGTGTTGAAGGGAGCTTTTGCTTCGGCGGGAGGTAACAAGATCCCGCTGCGTAATATTTTGGTTGTGGGCCAGTTTACCAGTGCTGTAATTTTGATGATCGCTACGGTTTTGGTTATCAAACAACTTAAGTTTATGCAGCAAAAAGATCCCGGCTTTAACCGCGATCAAATTGTTAACGTTCCATTAGGCCTTATTCCACAAAATAAATATGATCTTTTTAAGCAAGAGCTGCTATCCAATACGCTGGTACAAGGTGTTACGGCATCCCAGGATATTTTGGGCAGCCACCTTGATCAAACCGGGATCTCATTTAAACTGGGCGATTCGCCATTAAGACAGCTTACTTCAACCTTGCTGGTTGTTGATAATAATTACCTCGATCTGTATAAGATTAAGCTGCTGATGGGCAAAAACTTCTCTACCGACACCTCGGCAGTATGGAAGCAGTATATCATCAATGAAGCATTGGCCAAAGAACTATTGAAAGACCATAAAGGAAAAAACATGGAATCCTTATTAGGCCAAAGGTTTGGTTTTGATTCGTTAGGTGTGATTACAGGTATTGCTAAAGATTTTAATTTCAACTCCTTGCATTACAAAATTGAAACACTGTTTCTCGTTAATGGCAAAGGGTTTGGCCAGATGTCGGTTAAGATCAATGGCGGCAGGGCTAAGGAGGCTGTGGCGTTCATCCAATCAACCTGGATGAAACAGTTTCCGGGTGTGCCTTTTGAATATCAGTTTCTTGATGATCATTTTACCGAAGTTTATAGTGTAGATAACCAGGTAAGCACAGTAGTAAGTATTTTAGCCGGGCTGATCATCATTATATCCTGTTTAGGTTTATTTGGCCTCGCATCTTATTCTGCCGAAAAGCGAATCAAGGAAATAGGGGTGCGCAAGGTACTTGGTGCATCGGTACAAAATATTGTAATACTGCTTTCGGGCCATTTTGTAAAACTGGTACTAATTGCCAATGTCATTGCCTGGCCTATTGCTTTTTATGCAATGAGCAAATGGCTGCAGGATTTTGCCTATCGCATTGATATCAGCTGGTGGGTGTTCGGCATAGCCGGGTTCACCTCGCTCATTATTGCATTTGCAACGGTAAGTTTCCAGGCTATTAAAGCGGCCGTGGCTAACCCGGTTAAAAGTTTGAGATCTGAATAATTGCGTTCATTGGTTCACTTGTTCATTGGTTCATTAGTGTGAACGCGGAAAGACACCTTTAACAAACATGCAAGTACCAATGAACTAATGAACCATTGAACTAATAAACTAACAAATGATTAAAAACTATATAAAAACAGCATGGCGTAACCTTGTTGTAAATAAGGTTACTTCGCTAATAAGTATTGCAGGTTTGGCAGTTGGGATAGGCTGCTTTATACTGCTGGCTACCTACCTGTTAAATGAGTTGCGGTACGATAGGTTTCATGTAAAGGCCGACCGGATAGTCCGTGTGGTGTATAATTATAAATCGTCGGATGATGCGGAAGCTAAATCAGTGTCGGTAACGCCGACCGCGCCGGTGCCGGTATTTAAACATCAATTACAAGAAATTGAAGATGGTGTGCGTATTTACTGGAACAATAATCCAGTTCAGTACCAGGATAAGCTGTTTAACGAGAAGCGCTTTTTATTAGCCGATGAGCCTTTTTTCAAGATCTTTAGCTTTAAGTTTTTGCGGGGGAACGCTGCAATAGCGCTTAAAGATCCATCGGCAGTGGTTATTACCGCCTCTACCGCTAAAAAATACTTTGGTAATGATGATGCGCTGGGCAAAGTTTTGAAGGTTAATAACAAGCAAAACATGATGGTTACCGGTGTAGTGGAGGATGTGCCGGAGTATTCGCAGATAAAGTTCGATATGATTGGCTCTTATGCAGGTTCCGAACATTCCAAAACACGCAGATGGGATTCAGCTAATGATTATTCATATCTGCTGTTAAAGCCGGGTGTTAACGCGTCTTCCGTTCAGCAAAAAATGAATAATTATGTGGCAGAGATGTTTAAAGATGAATTTAGACAGGGCCATAAAATGTGGTTCACACTTGAACCATTGGCCGATGTTCACCTGAAATCTGTTGCTACATACCCGCTTACGCCATCTGGCAATATCAAGTACATTTACATTTTAGGTGCAGTAGCAGTTATCTTATTACTGTTGGCTTGCGTTAATTTCCTGAACCTCGTAACAGCCAAAGCAATTGAGCGCGGTCACGAAATAGGGGTAAGGAAAGTAATGGGTGCAGCACGTACCCAGCTTTTTACCCAATTTATTATCGAATCGGCTATGATAACGCTGGTGTCTTTACTTTGCGGTTTGTTTTTGGCCAATGTCAGTTTTAAATGGTTCAGTGATTTTTCGGGACAGCAGTTAAGCTTCCAAACCTGGAATGCTTCATGGTTGTTTTTGGCGATGGCTGCCTTATTTATAGTGGTTACATTTTTAGCCGGAACTTATCCATCATTATATTTATCATCATTTAATCCTATTGTTACCTTAAAAGGAAAGCTGACAAATACCTCGGGCGGAAAAGCATTACGCCGTTCGCTGGTGATATTTCAGTTTGTAGTATCCGTGTTCTTCATGATCTGTACGGTTATAGCCGGCAGCCAGTTGCAATATATTCAACATCTTAATATCGGTATCAACAGGTCGCAGGTTATGGTACTTGATCTCGGTGGTAAATCATTAAAGGATATCCAATCATTTAATAATGAAGTTACACAACTGCCTGGCGTGCTTAACGCAACTGCCTCGTATGATTCGCCGGTGGATGTTCATGGAGGGTATAGTATTAACCAGGCCGATGGTAAAAACAGTGATTACAATCTTTCGGTAACTGCCCTGCCTGTTGAACGGAATTTTTTAAAAACACTCGGTATTAAACTGGTGCAAGGCATAGATTTTACTGTTGCCGATGAACAACGCTCAACCCTGACCGACGAAAACCTGCGCAGCTACGGCTTTATTATTAACGAAAAAGCGGCTAACGCATTGGGCTGGAAAGCCAGCGAAGCTATAGGCAAACATATTGGCCTAAACGGACGTAAAGGTGAAATAAGAGGCGTTGTCCAAAATTTCAACTTTGCCTCCCTGCACCAGGAAATTGCTCCTATAGTAATGTTTACCGAAGACTATTTTGGTAAGATCCTCATCAAAACTTCGGGAAATAATATCGCCCAAACCATATCGGCAGTAAAAGCAAAATGGAGCGCCTTTAACCCGGCCACGCCGTTTGAATACCATTTCCTCGACCAGGAATTTGATGATATGTATAAATCAGAGCAACGCACCGGTTCAATACTGACGGCTTTCACACTGGTTACTATATTCATATCCTGCCTTGGTTTGTTTGGACTTGCCGTATTCTCAACCAAACAAAGGATAAAGGAAGTTGGTGTGCGCAAAGTATTGGGGGCAAGTGTATTCAGCATAGTAAAATTGGTTTCCGGCGATTTCCTAAAACTGGTGATCATATCGGTTATCATCGCATCGCCTATTGCCTGGTATGCTATGCATAGATGGCTACAGGATTTTGCTTATAAGATCAGCATCCAATTATGGGTATTTATTGCCGCTGGTGCCGTTGCGATATTGATCGCATTTATTACCGTAAGTGTACAATCGCTTAAAGCAGCTCTTGCTAACCCGGTGAAGAGTTTACGTTCCAGTGATTAGAGGTTGAAGATTTAGTTGAAAACATCAGCATATTAAAGGCGTCATTGCGAGGTACGAAGCAATCCCCGATTGGTAGAGCGGCTATGCGAATCCGCCCTGTATAGTTTGGGATTGCTTCGTACCTCGCAATGACGTTTTTTTTAAGAGCTTTCTCCAATCTCTAACCTTTAACCACCAATCACTAAAAACCACTGTATCATAACCGTACGCATCGTGTCACATAAGCGTACAGTGATATTTGGATGGAATGATTTAATATACTGATAATTAGTTAGATATAACTTTGGTATGTTATTGATATGTTAATCGCAAAATGATGAGTATTATTGTTTAACTCATTTATTTACTAACAAACTAATTCAATAATTAAAAATGTTATCACTGCAGCATATTTCAAAGTATTTCCAGGTAGGGGGCAACAGAAACATCATCCTTAATGATCTTAGCCTTGAGGTTGACGAAGGCGAATTTATTTCGATCATGGGCCCGTCAGGCTCTGGCAAATCAACATTGCTCAATATCATAGGTATGCTTGACGATCCATCAGACGGTTACCATTACTTTGAGGGCCATGCAGTGCATCAGCTTAAAGAAAAACAGCGCTCGGCTTTATATAAGCAATACATAGGGTTCGTTTTCCAGGCTTATCACTTAATTGACGAGCTCACTGTTTATGAAAACATCGAAACCCCGCTTATTTACCAGGATTTTAAAAGTGCTGAGCGTAAAGCCATGGTTGCCGATATGCTCGACCGCTTCAGCATCGTTGGTAAAAAAGATCTTTTCCCTGCCCAGTTATCAGGCGGACAGCAGCAATTGGTGGGTATAGCCCGTGCACTTATTGCCAAACCCAAATTGTTATTGGCCGATGAACCAACCGGTAACCTCAACTCAAAACAAGGCGAGGAGATCATGGAGCTATTCCGCAAGCTGAATAAAGAAGACGGTGTAACTATTATACAGGTTACCCACTCCGAAAAAAATGCCGAATACGGTTCGCGCATTATCGATTTGCTGGATGGCAGGATCGATTCATCAAGAAAACTCTGAACTCTATAATAAAATGCGATACTATAAATTACTATTTCTCGGCCTTGTTGTATTTGGAAACTTAAAGGCTTACAGCCAGGCCCCGGCAGACTCTGTGCTTACGTTACAGCAATGTATTGATCTTGCAATTAAAAACAACCTCGATGTAAAAAAGAGCGAATTGCAAATGCAGTCACAGGAAATTGCCTACAACCAGGCCCGTGAAAATTTGCTGCCTTCAATTAATGGCAATGTGAGCCATAATATAAGTAACGGTCGTAGCCAGGATCCTACAAACTATAACTACGTTACACAGCAAATTACCTATGCTCAGTATAACCTGAACAGTAACTTGACATTGTTTAACGGCATGAGCCTGATCAATAATATCAAACGTTACTCATTGGCGTACCAGGCCGGTAAAATGGACTTTCAACAGGCTAAAGACCTGGTTACTTTAAACGTTATCACGGCTTATCTTCAGGTGCTCGACAATGAGGATCTGCTAAAGGCAACCGTTATACAGGTTGAACAAGCTCAGAGACAGGTAGACAGACTGGTAGTATTGAATAAAGACGGTGCTACGCCGCCGGCAACATTATATGACCTGAAAGGCACACTGGCAACCAGTAAGATAGGTGCTGTTAATACCAAGGCGGCAATGGGCATCTCCAGGATCAACTTATTGCAGATCATGAACGTGCCTTTGGATAAAGATATTAAACTTGCACGACTATCTGCAGATCAACTGCCCGGTACATATGATAAAAAACCGGATGAGATCTATACTAAAGCACTTAATGACCTGGCATTGGTTAAAGCATATGACTTGCGTCTAAAAAGCGCCGAAAAAGGTGTGAAATCGGCCAAGGGCGCTTTATGGCCAACCATTACTGCATTTGGATCCCTTGCATCCAATTACTCAAGTACAGGTAACACCGGTTATTATTCGCAAATTAAAAATAATTATAGTTCGGGATTTGGGGTTGGTTTAAGTGTTCCAATCCTCAATTATTTTCAAAATCGGAATAAAGTGGCTCTGGCCCGTATTGATCTGCAAACTGCAAAGTATAATAACGATTTTACACGGATCCAATTAAAACAAAATATCGATCAAGCTTATATCAACATGTCATCCGCTCTTGAACGTTATCACCTGCTGCGTGACCAGGTTGATGCCTACGGCGAATCGTATCGTATTGCCGAGGTTAAATTTAACTCGGGCGCCATTACCTCAGTTGATTTTGTGATAGCTAAATCAAACTTCGATCAGGCTAATACCAACCTGATCAACGCCCGGTATGATTATTTTATCCGTACCAAAATACTTGATTATTATCAGGGGAACTTAGCGCTTTAACCGCAATTTTTAAGATTAACAGAAACCTATACTTTTATCTCAGATTCTCAGTTAAATATCCGGTTAAACTTTTGCCGAACTTATCGGTTGTGTTTAACCGGATATTTCTATTTTAGCGACAGTTTTGCAAACAATATGGCTTGCAAAAACTTTTACATCATCCAAACACCTAATAAGTATGAAAAAATTAATTCTACTCTCGTTATCTATTTTTTTATTGTCAATCGGCGTATCGAAAGCGCAGGTGATCCCAAGCTTTTCTTTTGGTTTGAAAGGCGGCTTAAACTACTCAACTTTTCCCTCAAACGGCGTTTTTAACAACGATAACAAAGCAGGTTATCAAGCCGGTGCCTGGGCAAGGATCGGTGGCCTGGGTTTAATTTTTCAACCCGAGCTTTATTATACTGATAAAAGTGTAACTGTAAATAATGGCGGTGTTTCAAATAAACAAAGCTTTAAAAGTTTTGATGTTCCGTTGTTAGTAGGAGCTAAAGTGGGCGCCTTAGGTTTAGGCGGAAGGTTTTATGGAGGCCCCGTACTTTCGTTTACTACGGGCCGGGACAGAAATGCTTTGGATGATGCAACTGCATTAAGGTATAAAGATGCCAATTATGCGATCCAGGTAGGTGCGGGCGTTGATATCAGCAGTCTTTCTATCGATCTTCGCTACGAGGGTGGTTTAAATAAAATAGCCTATGGCAATGATAATTCGCATACACGTGTAAGCTTGTTCAGCCTTGCCGTGGCTTATAAATTGTTCTCATTATAATTTTAGAGATCTTCAAGAATGTAGAAAGACCTGCCGGTACGGCGGGTCTTTTTGCTTTAAATTAAGGTATAAACTAACTGCAGTTTAAGCAATGCAATCGATTGTATATTTAGTATTATATTTTTGCTTTTAATTGACAGAATAGTATTATACTTATTGTATAACGTACACCTATATTTATCTTGCCATTTATACGTCTGTTATCTGTTTAAACGCAGATTACAGGTGTTTCCTAAAATTCAGGGCAGATGAAAAAGCACCTTCTTATATCATTTAGTAAATCTTTATTCGCGTTATTGCTGATTGGAAGCAATGTTTCGGCACAACAAAAAGACACTACTTCAAGGCCCATCGGCCTTAATCAAATAGGTTTTTATCCTGCTGCTATTAAAAAAGCAGTTGTAATAAGTGATAAAGGGGGCGACTTTTTTATACAAACCATCCAAAAGCAAACGGTATTTACCGGAAAGCTAAACACTTCGCTTGAGCCAAACTTTGCAGGTCATATTATTCATTATGCTGATTTTAGCACGTTTGGCAAGCCAGGTAAGTATGTGCTTTACGTTCCATCGGTAGATTATTCTTATCCTTTTGAGGTTAAAGCTTCAGTTCATAAAGCTGTAGCCGCCGCCGCTATCAAAGCATACTATTTTATGCGGTCGGGCACCGCCCTGCCCGAAAAATATGCCGGCAAATGGCATAGGGCAGAAGGTCACCCTGATACTGTTGTGTTGATCCATCCATCTGCCGAAAGTGAAGGGCGAAAGGCTGGTTCAATAATATCATCACCCCGTGGCTGGTATGATGCCGGCGATTATAATAAATATATCGTAAACAGCGGCATCACTACAAGTACGCTGCTTTCTTTATACGAGGATTTTCCTGCCTACATGAAAACGGTTAAGCTTAGCATCCCTGAAAGCAGTAACAAAGTGCCGGATGTTTTGGACGAGGTGCTCTGGAACCTTCGCTGGATGCTTACCATGCAGGACCCAGCCGATGGCGGTGTATACCACAAGCTTACCAATGCCGCTTTCGATAAGTTTGATATGCCTGATAAAGACAAGTCGCCACGCTATGTAGTGCAAAAAGGTACGGCAGCTACGCTCGACTTTGTCGCGGTATTGGCACAGGCATCCCGGATCTTTAAGCAATATCCGAAAGAGTTGCCGGGCTTCGCCGACTCATGTATAACGGCAGCTCAAAAAGCCTGGGGTTGGGCGGTTAAGAATCCCGAAGTGGCCTACCGACAAGAAGAGATAAATAAAAAGTTTGAGCCGAAGATCACTACCGGCGCTTATGGCGATAATAACTTTACCGATGAGTTTATCTGGGCGGCATCCGAACTGGTGGCTACTACCCGTGATGTGGTTTATCTTAAATATATAAACCTTTTACCTGACGACCGTATGCCGGTTCCAACCTGGTCACAGGTTAGGCTATTGGGTTATTATACGCTGATCAAAAACGGTATAACAGATAAAGCCGTGCCGGATATGCCGGAGATCAAAAAGCGGCTTATCAGTACTGCCAATGATATGATCAGCGGGGTTGATTCAAATGCTTATCAAACGGTAATGACCAAATCCATAAGGCACTTTGGCTGGGGCAGTACATCTGAAGCTGCAAATGAAGGAATTTTGCTTATCCAGGCTTACAAATTATCATACAATAAAAAATACCTTGATTATGCTTTGGCTAATCTGGATTACCTGCTTGGCCGTAACGGTACAGGGTATTCTTTTGTTACAGGATATGGCACTAAAACGCCGATGCATCCGCATCACAGGCCATCTGCTGCGGATGGTGTTGCTGATCCTGTACCGGGTTTACTGGTAGGTGGCTCTAACCCCGGGATGCAGGATGGTATCAAAGTGCCATCAAAAGTACCCGACGAGGCTTATATCGACGATGAGCGTGCTTACGCGGCAAATGAAATAGCGATCAACTGGAATGCCCCACTGGCTTATCTGGCTAATGCCATGGAGGCTTTACAACATGAGTTAGATATCAGTAAGAAACAGGAATCAACTAAATAACCATAAAACTCTCACAATATGAAAAAGATCTACATTACTGTACTGAGCCTGGCCTTACTCAACGGGATATCCTATCAGGGGCAAGCCCAGAAAAAAGCAGCCGCAACAAGCGCTATTGATAAAAAAGTCGATGCCCTGATCGCTAAAATGACGCTTGAAGAAAAGGTTGGGCAAATGACTGAAGTAACATCCGACGTAGTTTCTAAAACAGGCGGAGGAGCTCACGAACTTGATCCTGATAAACTGAAAGAGGCGATCATGAAATACCATGTTGGCTCGATATTGAATGTTACCGGAACTGCGTATGAGCGCAGTCATTGGTATGATGTGATCTCTCAGATCCAGAAAGCGGCCGACCAGGATCGGCTGAAAATCCCGGTAATTTATGGTATCGATGCTATCCATGGCGTTACTTATACCGTTGGCAGTACTTTATTCCCGCAGGAAATAGCTTTGGCCGCAACTTTCAATAAAAGCCTGGCGCATAACATGGGGGAGATCACAGCTTATGAAACCCGTGCAAGCTATATTCCATGGAATTATTCACCGGTGTTGGACCTGGGCCGGTCGGCGTTGTGGCCGCGCATTTATGAAACCCTTGGCGAAGATCCATATGTAGTAAAAACTATGGGTGCTGAAATTATTAAAGGCTACCAGGGAAATGATGTGGGCGATAAATATCATGTTGCTGCCTGTATGAAACATTACCTTGGTTACAGTTTCCCGCTAAGTGGAAAAGACCGTACCCCTTCATGGATCCCGGATCGTTACATGCGCGAATATTTCCTGCCATCCTTTGCAGAAGCTGTTAAAGCAGGAGCGAAGACCCTCATGATCAATTCGGGCGAGATAAATGGCGTGCCAGTACATGCCAGCAAATACCTGCTAACCGATGTACTGCGTGGCGAACTGCATTTTGATGGTATAGCAGTAACCGATTGGCGCGATATCCAATATCTGCATGACCGCCATCACATAGCAGCTACCCAAAAAGATGCCGTAATGATTGCTGTAAATGCAGGTGTTGATATGAGTATGGTACCTTATGATTATACCTTTTACACTTATTTGATTGAACTGGTAAAAGAGGGCAAAGTATCCATTGCCCGCATCAATGAGGCAATTCACCGTATTTTAAAAGTTAAATATGAGCTTGGCTTATTTGAGCGCCCGGTTGGCAATCCCGATGATTATCCGAAATTTGGATCGGATGAGTTTAAACAGGCGAGTATCCAGGCCGCTAATGAAGCTATAACGCTTTTAAAGAACAATAACCATGTGCTTCCCCTTAAAAAGGATATGAAAATTCTGGTAACCGGTCCAACCGCTAATACCATGCGCTCGTTAGACGGTGGCTGGAGCTACACGTGGCAGGGCGATTTATCAGATAAGTTTGCTGCGGGTAAGAACACCATACTGGAAGCTATCCAACAAAAAATAGGAAAGGATAATGTAGCTTATGAAGCCGGTTCAGCATTCGATAGCCTGCAAAATATAGATGAAACCGTGAAGGCTGCTAAAAAAGCTGATGCTATTGTGCTTTGCCTTGGCGAGTTGTCTTATACCGAAAACGTAGGCAATATAGATGATCTGAACCTCCCCGCAGCACAAACCCAATTGGCTTTAGAACTGGCCAAAACTGGTAAACCAGTGATCCTGGTATTAGCAGAAGGCCGCCCGCGGATTGTTACCGACGCTGAAGCTAAATCCGCTGCTACCATTATGGCCTACCTGCCGGGTAATGAGGGAGGGGATGCCATAGCAAGCGTTTTGTTTGGCGATGTAAATCCATCTGGCCGTTTATCCATTACTTATCCGCGTTATACAAACGCGCTGGTAAATTATTATCGCAAGAATTTAGAGAACGGTAACCCCGATGATAAGCATGGCTATAATCCTTTATATGAATTTGGTTACGGTCTCAGCTACACCACGTTTAGCTATAGCAACCTGCATATCAGTAAACCTGAACTTAAGGATAACGAAACGCTTACCATATCTGTAGATGTTAAAAATGCAGGCCAACTGGAAGGAAAGGAATCGGTGTTGTTATACATTAGCCAGCTTTATGCCAGTATCGCTCCCGATACCAAACGTCTTCGAGCTTTTGATAAGATCAATCTGAAACCCGGCGAAAGTAAAACGGTTACCTTCAAAATAACCCCGAAAGACTTGGCCTTTGTGAATGATGCAAGCAAAACGGTAACCGAAGCGGGTGAGTTTAAGATCCAGCTTGGTGATCAAACACAAAGTTTTAACTATGTATCTGCAAAAGATCAGCCTTCAAGAACCGGTAGGTTGTAAGGTGTTACTACTATCATAAATAAAAAGCGCTTCCCGGTTAATTGGAGGCGCTTTTTATTTAAAATCATGTCAATTGCGAGCGTAGCGCGGCAATCGCACGGAAGCATAGCCGCTCTGTATAGTATGCGATTGCCGCGTCGCACCCTGGCTCATTCCCGGCGGGCTCCTCGCAATGATATGGTTTTTACTATCACTTCACCACCTCAACCCATTGTCCTTTCAGCAAACTGCTGATCTGGTTATTATACATGGCCTCACAATATACTGCCGGCAAATAGTATTTGCCGGTGTAAGCCGCGTTGAGCATCACGTAATAAGTTGACTCCTGACCTTCGTTTAAGCTGAAATAGGTATTCACTCTGTCATCCCGAATATCGCGGTAATCAGATGGCGATGATTTAAATGCTTCATCACCAAGCAGGCGGGTATTCAATATTTCCCAACCCGAAGGGAAGATCTGGGTGAGGGCAAGGTTATCATATCTGCCGCGTTTACCCGGATTTTTGATATTTACCTGGGCTACAAAATCAGTACCCTGTTTTAACGACGAAGGATCTATTGGTTTACCTTTAAGAGAGAAGTATCCAACCCGCATCTGCAATACATCAGGATTGATGATCGATTGGGTATCCTGCCCTGATGACGGCTGTCCTTTTTGTATTAACCTAATGTACAATTTGTTATTGCTGTTGTTTTTAAGGTAAACTTTACCCCCATTGCCTGCCAATGCACCCTGCCATAAATACGAACTTGTACTAATGGTAGCTTTAGCGCTGCCGTTAGCATAGTTAAACTCAAGCTTACCCGCAGGTTTATTTTGCCCATAGAATTGCGCCAAAGCTATCAGTGAATATGCCGTTGTTTGAGTGCTGTACCAATCATCCTGTGATAAACGGGCTGCAACCGTATGCACCAGTCCTGCGGCTTTTTGTTTTTGCTCCAAAAGGGTAAGGGTTTCCAGTATCATGGCCTCATCCCTTAGGTCTGATCCATAAGTGCCATAAAGACTGTTATATGGTTTAACAGTGGTTGATAGTTTTGCTATCATCCTCAACCCAACTTCAGGCTGCCCGGCAAGTTTATAAGCTGCAGCAAGACGCCATGCTGCGGCATCGCTCAACAATGCAAACTCACGCAGGCGGTTCATCGCGCCCATCTCAGGCGAACGGGCGAGGGCCAGCAGGTGTAGGCGATAGGCTTGGGTAAGGTCATCTTCGTAATAATAGGGTTGCTTGCGTGGTGTCCAGCTCAGTGCTTTCTCTTTTTGGTATTTCTTCCAGCGGTCAATAAAGCCTATCGGCATGCTGAAACCTTTAGCCTGTGCCGCTAACATGAAGTGCCCTGCATAGTTGGTTCCCCATTCATCGGCTTCGCCTCCGTATGGCCAGTAGCTTAAACCGCCGCCCTGTACCTGGAAGCCGTTAAGCCTGTCAATTGTGGCTTTGATATTGCGATCGGTTTCTGCCCTTTGTTTTGGTGAAAGGTCAAGCAATTGGTTCAGGTATAACTGAGGGAATGCCGATGAAGTGGTTTGTTCCACACAACCATGCGGATATTCTATCAGGTAATCCAATCGTTTTGAAAGGTTGAGCGGTGGAATGTAAGCTACTTCAAGCGTAGCTTTGTTAGTTCCATTTATGCCAACCGGTTGATAATCGGTATTCCAAACTTCGCCCGGCGCAAGTTCTTTTTGCAGTATGCGTGTAACCGGCGGGTTAGGGTTGCGGACATTCAGTTCTACATCATAGGCCGCTGTCTCCGAGCCGCTCTTGGCAATTATTTTCACCTTGCCTACACCAACAAAATCTTTGACGTTCAAATCAAAGGTTACCATCTGATCGCCGGGCTTATCAAAGGTCAGTGTTTTTTGATTATTGCCGCCAAGATTGCTGAAAGCATTGCTCTGTACCTGTATGCTAACGGATTTGATATTGTTTTCCATAGCGAAAACCGTAACAGGAAGCTGAATACTTTCTGACGGGCCAAGTACGCGTGGCAGGGTAGCCAAAATCATCAGCGGTTTTTTAACTGCCACGGCTTTTTCGGCTATACCATAAGCGCCATTATGCCCGGCTACTATCATGGCCTTAACAGAACCTACGTATTGTGGCAATATAAAGCGCTGTGTTTGCTTTTCGCCGGCATTGAGGTGGAAAGGCCCAAGGAATTTCACAACGGGCTTAAAGCGGTTTACAGATACGTTTTTGTTATTGCCTAAATTTCCATCGCCACCTATGCTTAAGATACGTTCAAGTCCACCGCCAAATGCGCCTATCACATAGTCAAACAAGTCCCAGGTTTTTACGCCCAAAGCTTCATGCGCGTAAAAGGTATCATGCGGATCGGGCGTTTTGTAGTTGGTGATATCCAGTAGCCCTTCATCAACAATGGCAATGGTATAAGTCATTTCCTTGCCCGAGGCCTCTGATACAGTAATGGCCGACTGGGTTTCAGGCCTGATCTTATCAGGCATGCTGATGATAGGTTTCAGAATTGTTTCAGGATTTTCAACCGACAGCGGGATAGCCCCATACATGCGGATAGGAAGGTCATTAACCGTTTGTGAATGTTTTTGCAATAGCGTAACGTTTACAAAAACGTTAGGGGCCATGCTTTCATCAACCGTAAATGTGTAGCGGGTTTGCCCTTTTTTGGTATCTATCCACGTGGTTTTTAAAACCTTGCTGCCATTTTCAAAACTTATCAGCGCACGACCATCCTCACCTGTTGGAATAGTCAAAGTAGCCTCATCACCAACCTTATAAGCCGGTTTATCTGAAGTGAAAGATAGCATCGCCGCTTCAGTAGGGTTGGTTGATTGCAGCCGCTCCGACCAGTTTGGCCAGTCAACATAAATGATCTTACCGGTTGAGTGCCCGGTTTGCTCATCTTTCACTTTAATGAGGTACCTGCCCCAGTCGGCTTTGTTGATGTGCAGTTTCCATTTACCTGCGCCGTTGGTCAACTTTATGGTTTCGGTTTTAATGAGCTTGTTGTACTTATCCTGCGTAAAGTTGCTCATCTCATTACCGGTTTGATCCCACCACCAGCGCCATTGCACTTTATACAATTCAACCTGTACATCGCGGCTGCCTGGCAGGGCGTTCCCGTTCACATCCACATCGGCAATATCAATCAAATGGTCTTTATCGGTAACCAGCATACCCGACAGGTCGCTGCCTTCGGGGGTTTTAACGCCCACATAGCCGGGGTAAACGTTATATGGCATGCTAACCTGATTGATGCTGAAGTTACCGCCCGGTTCAAATACCTTCACCAGGAAGTTTGCCCGGAGCTGCCCCGGAGCCTGTTTCTCTACATTTACATTGGCATCCACATCGGCTGTGCCGGCTTCGCTCAGCTTGCCGTCAAAAACGGTTTGCACCTGCGTATTAAAGGCCAGGGTAGGATCGTCAAAAACATAATCCTTATATTTTTTGAAGCTGGTGTTTTGCGCGGATAGATAAGCATCAACCTTAGCTTTTAAGTTTTGAGCAGCGCCGCCAAACAGCCATTGTGCACTTAGTTTACCATTGGCATTGTTGCCTTTAGTCAACTCTGCGGCTCCGCCGAATGAGAGACTAAGCTTGAGCCGGTTAGGCATTATGGTTTCAACCTTAATTTTTTTCTCAAATATGGCACCGCCTACTTTAACCTTAGCTGTCCAGTTACCGGTAGGGGATGAGGTTTCGGTTGCGGTATGGAAACTGTAAAATCCGTCCAAACTTTTCGTTTGGGTGATGCGCCTGTATAGCTTATCACTCGGATCATATAATTCAAACTCAACCGGGTGATCAGCAGGAAGGGTTTTTAATTTGTCCTCCAAAATAAATGAAGTATAAATAGAATCCCCAGGACGCCAAACGCCGCGCTCGCCATAAATAAATCCTTTGAGGCCGTTTTGGACTTCTTCGCCGCCAACGTTAAACCTTGACAGGGGCAGTGAGCTGCCGTCATCAAGTTTTAAATAACCACGCTGTACGCCTTTTTTGGCTACCAGCAGATAAGGTTTTCGTTTCAGGTCGAACTTAGCCAGTCCGTCGCCACCAGTAGTTGTTTTGTAAATTACCTGTTTCTGATAGTCAAGCAGCTCCAGTGTTACGTTATCCATAGGCTCGGCGGTCAGAATATCAGTAACTGCTATGAGCATACTGTTATTGTTGCCGCGTTTGGCAATGAGGCCAATGTTTGATGCTATGATGTTGCGCGTAGCCCAACGCTGTTTGCTGTAGTACGATTCAGAGCAGGCATCGTCGCGTTCCTGCCAATTGTATCCTTCGGGGTAGTAATTATCATAGCGCTTCCAAAAGTCATCGTCCTCATCATTTACCTTTGATGTGTTATCGCTGTACTCGCCGCCATAGTAGCCGCCTTCTTCATCGTCAGTGCCATTGTCTTTTTGAACCTTTCCACTGTGTATCTTACAATTGAACAACGAATACGACCGCCGGAAACCGATAACCACGCGATAGATAGCACCCGGCTCGGTACGGATCATTTGGTCAAGGTCGAGCATAAAGCGGTTTTTCTTATGTAGATTAAGACCTTTGTCGGTATCTAAACGGATAGTTTTCTGAACTATAGGCTTACCCACCTGCCTTAATTCGGCATTGCCGTCAAAACCATTGCTCTGGAAGTATTGCGGTACATTGTTTTCGTAAATCTTGATGATAGTAACATCTACAGCGTTCAGGTTAATCGCCTCAAAAGGCATCATAATGCGACCCGAATCGGGGAGGATTACGCCCTTGCCGGGGATGGTTACGGCAGGCAGGCGGTTCTCAAAGAACAAATTGGCAGTGTATCCTTTGGTGATCCTTTTCAGAAGGGTATTTTTTATGCCTTCATTCACGGATACCGTGTAATCGCCCTGTAAACGATCTGGTGCATAAACTTTTACCAGGCTACCATCAATGCTATAGGCAGGGTCAGATATATTATTGATAGTGATAAGTCCGTTAAGCTCCTGGCCAACCAAAATATTATCCGAGAATTGTACTTCAACATATTGGTCATTATCCTGTACGGCACTAATGTTCAGTACTTTAAAGTCGCCAATTGCAGGCACCTCAAAATTCTGGCTGCCTTTTTTATCCACACCTATACTGCTGCCATCCCAATTAATAACAAGCGGATTGGCTTTGCCTGCCACACGGGTTAAGCCGGTTATGGTAAAATGGTGATTTTTATGTGCAGCGTCATGCTCCCAGTTTATTTTAACGGGCGAATCATAATTAGGCACAATTAGTTTATCAACAGCAGATGGATCTTCAGCATCGGCGGTTTGGATATCGCCGGTCAATTTCATTTCGGCATTTGAGGTGCTGCTGGCGGTTTGCATCCCGATAAATGACACCGTAAAATCAGGTTGGATCACCTGGAAGCTAAATTTGAAATGCTCGAAATGGTTTGACACTTCGATAAGTTTGCCCAATTTAAAATCGGCAGTATAGTTTTTACCGGGATCAAGCTTTTCATCAGGCCTGAACTCGATGGTACGCGCATCTGTCCAGATAGCCTTTCCTTTTATGGATGGCGAAAAGTTAAAAAGGTCTTCGGTTATTTCTTCATTTTGCTGATGCGTTACCTGCACATCGCTGGCCAGCCTGATACGGATGGGACTTTGTTTGGAGACAACACCAGTGGTGTACGACTCGATATACTTGCTGAATGCAGGGTCAACAACTGTTTTTTTGTGGCCACTGGCTACCAGGTATACGATGAGTAAAACAAGGGCAATGGTGGTGACAACAGTGATTAAGGTTCGGCGTTTGCGGAATTGACTGTATCCGTTTTCCATGAAATAGGTTTATTTATTATCAGGTAAATTATGAAATTTATGACAATAAATAATTTAAAGCGAAAATTATTTTATCATAACTCCGGGCTTGTTTAAAACCGGAATCCTAATAAAATTCATCTCCACAATGCTTTCAGGAAGGAAAATAAATTTCTTATCGAAAATGTCTTTGCCAATGTAATAGCTCAACCAAAACTCATTATTAAGGCCGAAAGTTTGCTCATCGATAGGCTCAATAAGCTTATATGCCTTGCTATCAACAACAGGGATCATATGCCTCAGTACAGAGGTTTTTACCTGCTCGCCGTCCTTTTCACCATACCCTTTCGAGGTGATGAGTACATTTTCGATGGGCTCATTTTTTAGGTTGATGAGATATACATACCATACCTTACTTTCCGCACTCTCGCTCTCCAATGCTACTGCGATAGCAATATCCTTTACATTATTTTCAGGCAGGTCTTTTTTCATTCTTTTAGTTGATTGGGTTGATTGAGTTGATTAGGTGATTAGTTTCGAGCATGCTTACCTAAACCATTCATCTAATCAACTCAATCTACCATTCATATTATTACTTCTTCTTTGGCGCAACCTTTTTCTTGGCGGGCGCTTTTGTTGCAGCTGGTTTGGCAGCCGCGGCTTTACCAAAGCGCCCTTTTTTAGCATCCTTTGGTGTTGCATCGGCAAGTGCCTTGCATTCCTCATAGGTAAGGGTCAAAGGATCCTTATCTTTAGGGATCTTAACGTTCAGCTTGCCAAATTCAATATATGGCCCCCAACGACCGTTCAATACTTTCACGTCCGGATCTTCATCAAAAGATTTGATCAGTTTCTCAGCATCTTTTTTACGCTTCAGGTTGATGAGCTCAATAGCTTGTTCCTCAGTAACATCATGTGGGTCGATCTCTTTAGGTAAGGATACAAAAGCACTGTTATGACTAATGTAAGGTCCGAAACGGCCAATAGCTACTTTCATTACCTTGCCTTCATATTCGCCCACAACTTTTGGTAACTTAAATAGCTCAAGTGCTTCCTCAAGGCTGATGGTTTCGATGCTTTGACCTGAACGAAGACTTGCATAAAGCGGTTTTTCTTCGTTCTCTTCAGTAGCACTTTCACCCACCTGTACAAACGGTCCGAAACGGCCAATCCGCACGGAAACTTTCTTTCCGTTTTCAGGGTGAGCTCCTAATTCACGTTCCCCTGTAGCCTTGTCGGCCTTCTCAATAGTGTTTTCAACTTCTTTATGGAAAGGGTTGTAAAAATCGTGGAGCATGTCTGTCCACTCTTTAAGGCCCTGTGCTATCTCGTCAAATTGTTTTTCAACGCTGGCGGTAAAATTAAAGTCGACGATATCCTTGAAGTATTGTACCAGGAAATCGTTAACTACAGCACCAATATCGGTAGGGAACAATTTGCCACGTTCAGCACCTGTGTTCTCTGTTTTTTCTTCTTTAATAATGCTTCCGGCTTTCAGTGTTAACACCCTGAAATTACGTTGCTTACCTTCGCGCTCTTCCTTAACTACATAACCACGGTTTTGAATGGTGGAGATAGTAGGAGCGTAGGTTGACGGCCGGCCGATACCCAGTTCTTCCAGTTTTTTCACTAAGCTGGCCTCGGTATAACGGGCTGCAGGGCGTGAAAAACGTTCAGTTGCCGACATTTCCTGTAAAGCCAAACGCTGACCTTTAGTTAAAGGTGGCAGCATGGTGTTATCACCGTCCTGTTGTGCATCATCCTCGTCATCCTGCGATTCGAGATATACTTTCAGGAAGCCATCAAACTTCATTACTTCGCCGTTGGCTACCAAATCTTCACTACGGGTTGATACGCTGATCTTTGCGGTGGTTTTCTCAAACTGTGCTTCGCTCATTTGCGATGCGATAGCGCGTTTCCAGATCAGTTCATATAAACGCTTCTCTGCCGATTCGCCATCGATAGAATGGTTATTGAAGTAGGTTGGCCTTATCGCCTCGTGCGCTTCCTGTGCACTGGCATTCTTGGTTTTATATCTTCTTTGCTGATGATATTTTTCGCCATAGGCCGATACAATTTCGCTTGCTGCCGAATTTAAAGCCAGCTCAGACAGGTTTACGGAGTCGGTACGCATATAGGTGATATACCCCGATTCATAAAGCCTTTGCGCAACCTGCATGGTACGTGCCACCGAATAGCCAAGCTTACGACTGGCTTCCTGTTGCAGGGTTGAAGTAGTGAACGGTGCTGCAGGCGAACGTTTTGCCGGCCGGGTATCTAATGATTTTACATCAAAGTCGGCAGCAATACAATCCTGTAAAAACTTTTCAGCATCTTCCTGTTTTGCAAAACGTTCAGGCAGTTCGGCTTTGAAGGCTTCTTTACCTTTGCCAAATAAGGCTACTATTTTAAATGCTGCTTCTGATTTAAATTTATTGATCTCGCGCTCACGATCAACAATAAGCCTTACTGCAACTGATTGTACGCGACCGGCAGAAAGGGATGGTTTTACCTTTTTCCACAGGACAGGGGAGAGCTCAAAACCTACCAGCCTGTCTAAAACACGACGGGCTTGTTGGGCGTTAACCAGGTTATAATCAATTTTACGTGGTGTATCTATTGCTTTTAAAATGGCAGGTTTGGTGATCTCATGGAAAACAATCCGCTTGGTGCTCGCGTCTTTCAGGTCCAATGTTTCAAACAAATGCCAGGAAATGGCCTCACCCTCGCGGTCCTCGTCCGATGCAAGCCAAACCATTTCGGCTTCTTTCGCTAACTTCTTTAATTCGCTAACTACCTGCTTTTTATCGGCCGGTACCTCGTATTTTTGTTTAAAGTTATTAGCTATGTCAATTGCATCTTCCGACTTAACCAAATCACGGATATGCCCATAGCTGGACTTTACAGTAAAGTCCTTACCAAGGTAACCCTCAATGGTCTTAGCTTTTGCAGGTGATTCAACTATCAGTAAGTTTTTGGCCATTTAATCAGTTTTAGTTTTTGCAAATAAAACATAAAGTAATCGAAACACCAATTAGTTTTTGGTAAAAGGTGCAAAAGTTGAAAGCTTATTATGTTTTAAGTTGATAAAATGGCGAGAAAATGCCGTTGAAAATTGTATTCTCGCAAAATATCTGCGATGATTTTAACAAAATGACAACACTTGATTGCCGTCGTTCATACTTTTAAACTGCAATGGTTCCGGGGAAACGATGTTTACATCAGGAAGCCACCGCCAAGCAGGTCATCTCCTTCATAAAATACTGCCGACTGGCCCGGTGCTATGCCTGATACATTATGATGGAAATCAACTTTCATATGCTCGCCCATTTGGAGGATAGTACTTTGAGCGCCCACATCCTTGTAACGTATTTTGGTAATAGCTTCAAGCGGCTCATTTATATTTTCATATTTAATGAGGTTCAGGTTTCTTACCCAGGCTTGTTTGCGTTCAAGTTCATCAGCCGTCCCTAAAACAACAGTGTTTGTTTTTGGATCGATATGGGTTACAAACATTGGGTGACCCAATGCCACACCTAAACCTTTACGCTGACCGATGGTATAAAAAGGATAACCCTGGTGCTTGCCTACTACCGTGCCGTTTGTAAGCACGAAGTTGCCCTGACCAATGCGTTCGTCAAGATCTTCTACTTTATGCCTCAGGAAAGAGCGATAATCGTTATCTGGCACGAAACAAATCTCGTAGCTTTCACTTTTGCCAGCGAGTTCAATTTGCCCCATATCAAGCGCCATTTGCCTGATCTCGGGTTTTGAAAAACTGCCTAAAGGGAATTTAGTACGCGCAAGGTTTTTTTGAGATACACCCCACAGTACGTATGATTGATCTTTATTGGTATCCTTACCTTTTGATATCACATACCGGCCATTATCCTGTAAACGGATATTGGCGTAGTGCCCGGTAGCAATAAACTCACAATCGAGTTTATCGGCGCGTTTTAACAATGCTTCCCATTTAATGTGAGTGTTGCATAAAACACATGGGTTAGGGGTACGACCGGCTAAATACTCGTCAACAAAGTTATCGATCACAAAATCGCCAAACTCGTTACGGATATCCAATATATAATGAGGAAAGCCATAGCCAACAGCCAAAGCACGGGCATCATTGATGCTATCCAAACTACAGCAACCGGTTTCCTTTGAGCTACCGCCAGATGAGGCATAGTCCCAGGTTTTCATGGTTAAACCAATTACTTCATAGCCCTGTTCATGCAACATCACTGCTGCTACCGAACTATCAACCCCGCCACTCATTGCCACTAATATCCTGCCATGCTTACTCATAATGCTGCAAAGATACCTATTTGATGTTTATGTTAACATATGCTTGGTCAGTATAGGGTAAAATGTGTTGGAATAGCAGCCGATTTGGCATTAATCAATAGTTAATATGTGTTGTTATTCAGTATTTTGTGTGGATTATATTAAGTAATTATGATATCCATATACCAAGCCAACCTGTAATAAATATCGCTTACAAAGTCCCCATTGCGCTATTATTAGTTTCATTGTGTCTTTAATATGAGTTAAATGTGTCGATAGTTATATCCTTAACATCATATTAATATTGAATAATAAGTGAAAAAAACTGATCTACTTAGTGTAACAAGAGGAGGTTGGAAAAAAAGAATTAAACGAGCGCTCAAATAATAGATTTGGCTATAAAAAATGCCTTTGTAACAGGTGTAGGTGATACACTAATTTCAATGTTAAAAGGTATTTGTTGCTAAAATTTTAAATAATAAATGTAGCGCTGACTATTATAAAAACAAGCAACATTATTTATTAAAAATAACGTAAAAATGATACTGCCTATTGTAACAGACCTATTACATTATAAATTTGCTATATCCTAATTAATAAAACAATGTTAACTCAATTGACTTTAGAACAAAAATTACAGGGCGTAATTTTAGTGCTTATCTGCTTTATTGCCGCAGCCAACTACTTGATAAAGTAAGCGCTTACCAATACAGACTAACACTTTTAAGGTGCTTACTACACAGCGTAAGCACCTTTTTTATGCGATAAGATTTTTAAGGGATAATTTACGGATTACGGGTTTGACCATCACCTACAACCAGCCATTTGTAACTGGTAAGCTCTTCTAAACCCATTGGACCGCGAGCATGCAGTTTTTGGGTGCTGATGCCTATTTCGGCGCCGAGGCCAAACTGGGCACCGTCGGTGAAGGCAGTGGACACATTGGCGTAAACAGCTGCCGCATCAACGTCATTTAAAAACTGAGCAATATTTTCGGCATCTTCAGAGATAATGGCTTCGCTATGTTTAGAGCTATTCACAGCAATGTATGCCAAAGCTTCGTTAAACGAACCTACCGTTTTAATAGCCATCTTCATCGAAAGAAATTCGGTACCAAAGTGTTCCGGGCTTGCCTCGTGCAAAAGATTGGCAGGATAATCACTTTTTAATGCTTCAAAAGCCTGCTCATCGGCAAAGATCTCTACTTTTTTTTCTTTCAGGATATGTGCCAGGCGCGGTAAGTCATTTAACCGTGCCGAATGGATGATCAAACAATCCAAAGCGTTGCAAACACTTACGCGGCGGGTTTTGGCGTTAGCAATGATCTCTGCACCTTTCTCCGGGTTGCCCGATTCATCAAAATAAGTATGCACAATGCCCGCGCCTGTTTCGATTACCGGAACCTTACTGTTATCCCGCACAAAGTCAATCAGCGATTGACTTCCCCTTGGGATGAGCACATCAATATAACCAATGGCATTTAGTAGCGCTGTAGTGGCCTCACGCTCGGCAGGGAGCAAGGTAGCTACGTTAACATCAACATTGTGTTTTGCTAATACGCTATGGATAACCGAAATGATGGCCCGGTTAGAAAAATCGGCATCACTGCCACCTTTTAGTATGCTGATGTTACCTGTTTTAAAGCAAAGCGCAAAAACATCAAAAGTAACATTGGGCCTGGCTTCATATATAACACCAACAACGCCAAGCGGCACACGTATTTTTGATATGGATAAGCCGTTGGGCATTTCTGTAGCCGAAAGCTGTTTACCAAGCGGGCTATCTAATTTGGCAACGCTCAACATATCGTCGGCAATACCTTTGATCCTGTCGGCAGTAAGTTTAAGGCGGTCGTATTTTGGATCAGCCGGATCCATGCGGTCAAGATCTTTCTGGTTTTCGGCCAGGATATATTCGGTTTGAGCAATTGCCTCAGCAGCTACATCCTCCAAAACTGCATTGATGAGGGCAGGGGCAAGGGTAGGTTTACGGCTTGCCTCACGTGCTTTATCGAAATAACTGTTGTAGGTCATGGTATTTAGCCTTGTAAGTAAAGATAATCATAATGTACGAGTGCCTTCTGGTTTTTTTGGCCGATGCGTTCACGGGCTTTATCTGCACCATATTCGGCAATGCCTAAGCCAACCAATTTATCCGTATCGTCTATCAGTTTAATAATGTCGCCTTTTTTAAAGTCGGTTATTACACCAACAATGCCAACGGGTAATAAACTGGTTGCTTTATTGGAGATCAGCGCTGCTTTTGCACCCGCATTAATCAGTACGCTTCCGGTCGCCGATTTTTCGGAATGAGCAATCCATTTCTTTTTGCCCGATGCTGTTTTATTGGGGATGAAACGGGTATGCGTAACCTGGTTTTCCAAAACATCGGTCAATATGTTATCCCGTTTACCATTGGCTATATGTACCGAAATACCCAACTGGGCTGTTTTCTGAGCCATGGTTGATTTGGTGATCATCCCTCCGCGGCCAAACTGCGAACGGCCTGATGAGACAAAGGTTGAAAAATCAAGTTCGTTGCCGCTAACTTCATCTATTACTGCCGAACCTGCCGCTTTTGGATCGCCATTGTAAATACCATCTACGTTGGTGAGGATAATGAGTGCGTTAGCGTTAAGCATCGAAGCTATCAGGCCTGCCAGCTCATCATTATCGGTAAACATCAATTCAGTTACCGATACCACGTCATTTTCGTTCACAACAGGGATAACTTCGTATTGTAATAAGGCCTCGAGGCAGTTTTTCATGTTGAGGTAATGCATCCTGTCCCTGAAATCCTCGCGGGTAACCAAAACCTGTGAGCATAGGATCTGAAACTGCTCAAACAAATGCGAGTACGTATTGATCAGTTTTACCTGCCCAATAGAAGCCAGTACCTGCCGGGCGGCAACGGCATCTGTTTTTTCTGCAACGTTGATCAGACTACGTCCGGATGCTACAGCACCTGATGAAACCAGTATCACTTCAATACCTTGCTTTTTTATCGCAGCTATCTGCTCAACCAAATGCGTTATACGCGACAGGTCGGGGAGACCGTTTTCCTGGGTGATAACATTTGAGCCGATTTTGATAACAATGCGTTGATAATTGAAAGCCATTAGTACAGTACAGATTGAGGCTTCAATATTACAAATTTGGGAGTAATTAGGCTTCGTTTATTTTGAAATATCCACTAAAGTGATGGATTTTATAGTGAAATGATGCTAAAATCATCAAAAGTTTAAAAAAACATAGCAGAATGCTTGACAGTCAGCATTAAATTTATATTTTTGTCGACTAATTCTATAGACAATGTATCATTTTAATGCAATTGCCGTTCAGCCTATGTTAAAAATGCAGCCCCATGCTGTAATGTGTTGTTGTTGAGAGTAACGTTTCAATTAACAATAATCAACCAACCAATCACTTTTTACCACCACACAAAATTACTTCATGAAAATTTTTACAAACTCAATTAAAATAGTTGTGCTTTTCCTGGTACTGTTACCGGGGCTAAGTTACGCGCAACTTAACGGCTCATATATATTGAGCGGAAAAGTAAACGATGACCAGGGCAAGCCACTGGTAGGAGCAACCGTATCTATTAAAGGTACAACCAACAAAACATCAACCGATACAACCGGCAAATTTTCGTTAACCACCAGTGCCAAGCTGCCTTACACGCTGATTTTTACAGCGGTGGGTTACCAACGCCAGGAGTTTAACATTAAAAACGCTAACAGCGCGGTGAATATTACCCTTACTACGCAATCGTTATTGGTTAATGAAATAGTAGTAACAGCTTCCCGCAAGGAAGAAAAATTACTTCGTTCGCCCGTTGCAATTGAAAAGTTGAGCATCACCGCTTTAAAGCAATCGCCTGGCCCAAGTTTTTACGACGCGCTTGAGAATGTTAAAGGTGTACAGATGACCACCACAAGTATTACCCTTAAAGTACCTAATACACGTGGTTTCAACAGCCCAAATAACTTTAGATTTATGCAACTGGTTGATGGTGTTGATATGCAATCGGCTACATTAGGTGTACCGCTTGGTAACGCTATTGGCCCAACGGAGCTTGATATTGCCAGTATAGAAATAACTCCCGGTGCGGCTGCTGCGCTTTATGGTACTAACGCTATTAATGGTTTATCAAACTTATTCACCAAAGATGCTTTCAAATATCAGGGCTTAAGCTTTTACCATCGCCAGGGTTTAAACCACGTTGGTAAAGACCGTTTAGGAGCGAGTTCACTTACCGAAGATGCTTTAAGATATGCCAAATCTTTTAATGATAAATTTGCCGTTAAAGTAAACTTTAGTTACATGCAGGGCCAGGACTGGCAATCAGATACCCGCCTTGACCAAAACCCCACCAATCTTAAATCAGCAAATCCGGCTTATCCTGAACTTACCGGCATCAGCAATGCTGCATATGACGGCTGGAACAAGTATGGCGATGACGCGCTTGCAGGTAGTAATACCGTATCTATAAAAGGCATCACAGTTGATGGTAAGGCTCGTCCAAATCTTACTGTTGCACGTACAGGCTACAACGAGGTTGACCTGGTTGATCCTCACGTGAAAAACTTAAAGTTAGATGGTACTTTGTCTTATAAATTATCGCCTAATACTATTTTATCCTACACTTATCGTTACGGAAGGCTTGATGGGGTGTTTCAGCGCGGTAACAAGATCTCATTACAAGGTGCAACAGTTCAGAACCACAAGATTGAGTTGAAAGGCAAAGATTTCCTGGTACGTGGTTACGAATCAATTGAAAATACCGGCAACTCGTTTAACGTAAAGCCATTAGCTGATAACCTTGATCTTAACCATGCCAGCAACTCGGCATGGGGCACTTTATATGGTAACGCTTTAAAAGCCTATAACGGCGGAGTATTAACATCAGCAAATATTGCTGCTGCAGAACAAGCTGCGCGTGCTGCTGCCGATAAAGGTCGTGTTGAACCAGGCACTCCTGAATTTGACGCTTTAAGGAAAACCATTATTGGGATCAATAACTGGGATATTAAATCGAGCCTGATTCCTAACGCCCCCGCTACCGGCGGTGCTGCATTAGTGCAAAAAAGCCACATGTACAACGGCGAGGCTCAATGGGATTTGACAGATAAAGTGAAGTTTGTTGACCTGTTGGTTGGTGCCGATGTACGCGTGTACAGCATTACACCTGATGGTAATAACTTCGTAGATTTCACTCGCTCAATTGCCGACAGGAATACTCCATTGGCAGATGGTACTTTTGGTAAAGACGTAATCTACAAAAAATATGGTGCCTTCACCCAGGTTACCAAAACGTTTTTTGATGAAAAACTGAAATTATTCGGCTCCATCCGCTGGGACCGTAACCCATACTTTGATCCTAAATTTACACCGCGTTTAGCTGCTGTTTATACTGTTAACCAAAACCATAACTTCAGGTTCACATTCCAGAACGGGTACCGTTTCCCTTCACTGTTTGAGGCTTTATCGTATGTAAATAATGGTCGTGTAAAACGTGTTGGTAGCTTACCATTCATTAACGAGGGTTTAGGTTACCTTGGTAACAGTTATACCCAAACATCGGTGGTAGCATTCAACGCAGCTGTAAATGCCGCGGGAGGCTCGGATCAGGCTGCCCTGGCTAACCGTAACCTGCTTAAAGTGGCCGATCTTCCTCCTGCCCGTCCAGAGCAAATCACTTCTTTTGAAGTAGGCTATAAAGGTATCGTAGCCGATAATAAAGTATTCATCGATATTGATGCGTACACCAACCGTTACAATGGTTTCCTTGGCCAGGTACAGGTATTTGTGCCAAACGGTGCTACAGTAGGAACTGACGCGGGCGTATTGTCTATGCTTGACATCAACCGTGACCCTACAACAGGTACATCAAGTAACGCAGCGAGCCAGGGTCAAAGCAGGTACCGTGTTTATACCAACGCTAAGAACATCTATCATAACTATGGTTCGTCAGCAGGTGTTACTTACAATTTTTATCAGCACTACACGGTATCAGGAAACGTAAGCTTTAATAAGTTAAAAGCTCAAACAGCATCTGATATCTTTGTTACAGGCTTTAATACTCCGGAATGGTCAGGGAACGTATCGTTCGGTAACCGCGAGGTGGTTAAAAACTTTGGCTTTAACGTGGTTTACAAATGGCAACAGTCATACCTGTGGGAAAGCCCATTGGTTACCGGTACTGTGCCATCAATCAAAACAGTTGATGCCCAGGTTACTTACCGCGTGCCTTCATACTATGCCACATTTAAGTTAGGTGCTACCGATATCTTTAACAAAAGGTACTACCAATACGCAGGCGGCCCAACCATTGGCGGATTATACTACGTATCGGTAACGCTTGATGGTTTATTAGCCGGCAACAACAATAAATAAGCGCTTTTATTACGTTTTATATTAGTTTGTAAGGGGATGAGGTGTAAAAACTTCATCCCCTTTTTTGTTTTGTCTATCGTTATTATAAAAGCGTCGTGCCTCGCAATGAGAAGCAATCCCCTAACCACAGAGGAGCTGAGCAAATCCAGCCTTTATAGTTCGCGATTGCTTTGTGCCTCGCAATGACGGTGGAGATTATGATGGAAACAAAAAAGGCCAACTGATTTTTCAACCAATTGACCTACGTATAAAAAAAGCATCTTTGACTTATTTGGCAGTTACCTCATGCAGTCCGCATTCTTTCTTGGATTGGTCTTCCCACCACCAGCGGCCGGCGCGAAAGTCCTCGCCTTCGGCTACTGCGCGGGTACATGGCATGCAGCCGATGCTCGGAAAGCCTTTATCGTGTAATGAATTATAAGGGATATTATACTGTTTAACGTAAGCTTTCACTTCATCCAATGTCCAGCTGAAAATAGGGTGGAACTTTACCAGTTGGTTTTGCTCATCCCATTCAAGGTCATGCATATCATGGCGATTAACCGACTGCTCTGCACGGATACCGGTGATCCAGATTTTGTTGCCTTTTAAAGCACGTTTAAGCGGCTCTATTTTACGGATACCACAGCACTCCTTACGGTTTTCAACCGATTCGTAAAAGCTGTTCGGGCCTTTTTTGCTTACCATTTCTTCCAGCAGTGCGTTATTAGGATAGTAGGCATGAATGGGTTTTTGGTACCTGTTCATAGTGGCTGCCCAAACTGAATAAGTTTCGCGGAAAAGTCTGCCGGTTTCAAGTGTGAAAACTTTAATAGGCAGGTTATTGGTAAAGATCATGTGACTGATCACCTGGTCTTCCCAGCCAAAACTGGTGGAAAATATAACCTCACCCGGGAAACGCTCTGCCAGTTTGGTGAGGGCTTCAACGGGGCCAAGTCCGGTGGTTATACCTTGTATTTGTTGTAATGCGGTGCTCATTTTATATAACCTTGGTAACGAACATAATGATGGATCGGATACTGATAAGGATAACTATTACTGATACCGCCACCATGATGGTTTTTGCTGAGATTTTATTAGATATTTTAGCTGCTATCGGCGAAGCGAGCGCGCTGCCTAATATAAGCCCTGCTACAGCTTGCCAGTGATCGCTGCTTACCATTGCAATAAAGGTTATTGAACCCATCATTGCCACAAAAAAGCGGGATAGTTTAACAGTGCCTAATGAAAAACGAGGGCTCCGGCCGCCAGCTATCAGGGTAGAGAGTACGATTGATCCCCAACCACCACCGCCAACAGCATCAATAAAACCACCGCCTAAACCAAGCAAAGAAATGCGTTTTACTTTATCTGCGGATTTTTTCTTTTGCGTATTGAATGCCTTCCTGAATATCACTATACCCAATATCAGGGTGTAAACCGATACAACAGGTTTGGTGTACATGGCATAATGCTCAAGCGAGGATAATAAATAAGCGCCCGTTACTGCCCCTATAATACCGGGGATAACCAATAGCTTAAATAGCTTCCAGTTAATGTTACCCATGCGGTAATGCATCCAGCCAGCTATGCCACAGCTCAATATTTCTGATAAATGCACCCCCATACTTGCCGAAGCAGGAGGGATGCTCATGGAAAGCGAAAATGTAGTTGACGTAACGCCGTATGACATGCCGATAGCGCCATCTATCATGGCAAATACAAAACCTGCCCCTAAAAAGTAATAAAATATAGGATCGATTCCTGTTACGAAGTTCTTAAAATTGGGCTCTTTGAAATAAAGTGCCGTTATACCAATAGCTAACGATACAATAATGGTAGACCAGATGAGCCAGATGAAGTTTTTCCGGCTGGCGGCTTTAGGCTCAACCAAAACAGATGTCACGCTGTTTAATTTTTTTACCTTATCGGTAAAGTCGCCTTCAAGGGTATTTCTAAGTTCGCTCATTTGCTGCAAAGTGATATCGAGCTCGGCAGGGAGGCTTTCGTTTAATACTTCTTTTAATCGTTTTGCCACAGTGGGTGATTTGCCGTTGGTAGATATGGCCAGTTTCAGGTCACCTTTTTGCACTATTGATCCTAAGTAAAAATCACACAATGCAGGCTTATCCGCTACATTGATCAATAGTTTACGCTCATGTGCTGCATTACGGATATAGTTATTAAGCTCGCTATCGTTGGTAGCAGCGATAACTATATCTGCTTCGTTCAGGTCATCCTCGGTAAATGATTTTTGCACGATGCGGATACCAGGGTATTGTGATGCAAGTGTATGTACATCGGGCAAAAACTCGCGCGAAATAACTGTAACCCTCGCACTGTTGCTGTTGTTAAGTATAGCGGTAAGTTTTTCCAAACCAACATTGCCGCCGCCAACAAGCACCGTATGCAGATCATTCAGTTTTAGGAATACAGGGAAAAGCTGGTTGCCTTCCTGTTTTTCGTCCTGAATGTTAGCTAAACTCTTATCCCCGGGCAACAATGTCATAAACTTCTTGTATCAGTTGGAATTTTGGATGAAGCGACACTACCTCGCCTAAAACAATAATGGCAGGCGACGAGATTTTATTTTCTTTAGCAGCATTGACAATAGTATCAACCGTAGCCACAGCAATTTTCTCGTCAGCTGTCGATCCGCTTTGAATAACGGCTACAGGAAGCTTGTTTTTACCTTGCTGTTTAAATATTTCTGTTATTTCGGCCAGTTTATGGATACCCATCAACACAACTACAGTGGCTTTTGAGCGCGAAGCGTCAATAAGATCATTCGAGATTTGGCCATTTGCTGTTGTACCGGTAACTACCCAGAAGCTTTCGCTTAAACCGCGATGAGTAACTGGAATATTCTGTAGCTCAGGCACGGCTATGGAACTGGAAATACCCGGAATAACCGACGCCGGTATATTATGCGCTGCAGCAATAGTTAATTCTTCATATCCGCGGCCAAATACAAACGGGTCGCCTCCTTTTAACCTCACTACGTGACCGTAGTTTTTAGCATAATCAACCATGAGGTTGTTAATTGCTTCCTGCGAAAAAGTATGATCACCAGACCGTTTGCCTACGTAAACTTTTGTTGAGCTTTCCGGGGCATATTCAAGCAGTTCTTCGTTAACCAAAGCATCATACAAAACAACATCGGCTGTTTTTAAAGCTTTGATGGCTTTTACTGTTATCAGGTCGGCATCACCGGGGCCAGCGCCTACAAGGGTAATACGTGGTTCTTTTATATTTTTATTACTATCGGTCATTATTGTACAAGCGCCTCTCTCTTATCCTTGCTTCTGCTTAAAAATTCTGTAGCCTGTGCCAAATAGGCTGTGGCAAACTCTTGTGATGGTTCGTTTTGATTGAGCTGTAATACCAGGTCGTTAAAGCTTCCGTTCAATTCAAACTCGCCTTTGTCAACGTATTGGGCATCAAACTCGCGAATCACGCCAACCTGTGTGCTGCTGTTAACGGCTTTATCAAGCAATAATGCCTTTGCCGAGCTTACAAAAACATTGTAGGCGTGATAAATAGCATCGGCCCAGCGGCCATCTGCATAAGCTTCATTAGCCCAGCCCAATTTCTCTTCTGATTCAAACAATAAGGTAGCTACCAAATCGATAATTACACCGGCGCACTCACCAACGCCAATGGCGGTAACAAATGTTTCCTGGTGACCCCAGTCAATGTATTCGTCATCGGTAAGAGTAGTTAAATCGGCAAGTGGCTTCAGCAAACGGTAAAAATAATCTTTACCCTGCCTGTCATAGTATTCGTGGTAAGTTTCACCTTCAGGCGAAAACTCTTTATAGTCGTTCAATAACCATCTTAAAACATCAGTAGCACGTTTGGTAGGAACTTTGATCACCCTTTCGGCAGCACGGCCAACGCCATCGCCAACTGTACCGCCACCCAGCATCACCTGCACAGATGGTAATACTTTAGCGCCCGCTTTAAGCGAACTACCATGGAAACCTATGTGAGCCAAACCATGCTGACCACATGAGTTCATACAACCACTTATTTTGATCTTGATTTCGCGGTTATAAATAAAATCTTCGTATTCGTTATAGATCAGGTCTTCCAGCACCCGGGCCATGGTCATACTGTTTGAGATGCCAAGGTTGCAGGTATCTGTACCTGGGCAGGTGGTAACGTCAGCTATGCTATCAAAGCCCGGCGCTGCCAGTTCCAATTTAGCTAAACCTTCATACAATGCTGGAAAGGCTTCTTTTTGCACATACTTTAACAGCAAACCCTGGTTTTGAGTGATGCGGATCTCGTTACCAACCAAGGGCTCTAATGTTTTCACCAATGCGCGGGCGGTATCAGATGAAATATCGCCTACAGGCACCTTGATATATACACCATAAAAGCCTTTTTGCTTTTGCTCAAAAACGTTGGTAGCCAACCATTGCTCATAACGCAGCGGGTTGCTAATGGTCACTTCAGGGTAGCTATTGGTTGGAGGCAAAGCCGGGGCGTCAACAGCGTCGCGGTTAACAGGGTATGATTTTACCTTGTTGGCTGTGCGCTCAATTTTGGTTAAGCGCAATACTTCATCCAATCCTAATTTCTGGATAAGGTATTTCATGCGGGCCTTATTACGGTTGTTGCGCTCGCCATAGCGGTCAAAAACACGGATTACTGACTCGATATAAGGAATCAGCTGGTCTTCAGGTAAAAACTCTTCAACAATGCTGGCTAAAATAGGCTGTGCTCCTAAACCACCACCGAGCATGATCTTGAACCCACGCTCGCCGTTGGCATTTATTTTAGGGATAGCACCAATATCGTGGATGTATGAAAATGCGGTATCCTCATCGCTTGATGAAAAAGAGATCTTGAACTTACGGCCCATTTCCTGGCATATCGGGTTACGCAGAAAATAATCAAACGTAGCGTATGCATATGGAGAAACGTCAAACGGTTCCTTCGGATCGATACCGGCAGTAGGCGAGGCTGTAACGTTACGAACGGTATTACCGCAGGCTTCGCGAAGAGTAATATCATCCTGTTCAAGCTTGGCCCACAGCTGAGGTGTGCGATCAAGGCTTACATAGTGGATCTGGATATCCTGACGGGTAGTAAGGTGCAGGTTGCTGCTCCCAAATTCGTCAGAGATCTCGGCAATCTTTAATAATTGCTTAAAGCTAACCTTACCGAAAGGTAATTTAATACGCACCATCTGTACACCTGGTTGACGCTGGCCGTATACACCGCGCGCCAAACGCAAACTCCTGAATTTTTCATCATGAATTTTACCTTCACGAAAAGCATGGATCTTTTTTTCAAGATCGACAATATCCTTCTCAACAATGGGATTCTCCAGTTCTGTTCTGAAGCTCTGCATATTCTATGTATTAATCTTTTATAAAAAAGCCCCTTTGGCTGTGGCTAAAGAGGCATATATGGTTAAATATTACGTTTATAGCCTCGTTTTGCCATTGCGCATACGGCAATAGGTTAACTGGTTAAGGCAAGTAATATCAATGCTCTCATGATTCATTTCCCAAATATATATATAGTATACGGAAAAGGTAGCATTTAAATAAAAAAAACTGCGTTATGACAGTTTTATGAAGCTTTGAAATTAAACGCTGATGAGGGTAGTTTCGCGTTTGATGATATCAGCGATACTCGTTTCGCTTAATATTTTAAGTGTGGCATCCCTTACTTCAACAAACACATCCCTTATGCCGCAAGTGCTTTCCTGGTGGCACTCATCACATTTATGGTAAAAATTTAAGCTGGCACACGGCACCATGGCAATAGGGCCATCGGTTATGCGCATGATGCTTACCAGGAATATGTCTTTAGGGTCGCGGTTAAGGCTGTAGCCGCCACCAGCGCCTTTTTTACTGTACAGAAACCCTGCATTGCGCAGATCAAGCAGTATTTGCTCAAGAAACTTTTTAGGGATCCGTTCAGTTTCGGCAATCTTCGAAATTTGCATAGGCGGCTGGTCAATGTTTTTGCCAAGAACCACAAGTGCCTTTATAGCGTACTTAGTTTTTTTTGAAAGCATTTTCTAAAATAAAAACTCACAAAGTTAAATAAAGATATTATCTAAATTAACTATTTTTTCGAGTAATATTATAGATTATATAGAAAGGATATTTTATACAGACTTTGTTATATAAAAGTTACAATTGATGCCGATCTGAATGACCAAGACTTTTAGCCGGGTTAACTTTATCACGAATAGCCTGTTTTAACTCTTTGATCTCGGGGAAATGCCCGTCGCGCTTACGGTCAAACAGTGTTTCTTCATCAACACTAATGGTATATCTTCCGTTTACTTCACTTGGTTTTAATGTAACACCACTTACATCATCAGTGAAAGTTGTAAGCAGTTCCTGGGCCATATAAGCGGCCCGCATCATCCAGTTACATTTAGGGCAATATTCGATAGTTATAGTTGGCTTCATGCTGCTGTTATGGGTTTCTTTGCTATAATAAATCTTTCTTCGGTATGGATACTTAAAACCTTAAGGTCGTCACCAACTGAAATTATGCCGGTATTTTCATGCACCAGGTTTTGCCCAAACATGATCTTATTGTTTTTCATACGGTAGGAGGCCAGTGTTTTCAATGGCTCTTTAGCTTTCATAGCTGTTTGCTGATCGATGGTGGTTAATACACAACGGGCGCAAAGCTTTGCCCCGTAAAAGTTTATACCTGCTATCGTTATCTGGTTCATCAGGTCTTCGCTGTAAGCATCGCCGCCGGTAAAAACGATATTGGGGCGAAAGCGATTCATTGGTAAGGGTTGAGCCATACGCTTGTTGAGATCGTCTAACGAAGATTGTCCTATTAATAAAAAGGGATAGGCATCGGCAAAAGAAGTGATCATGCCGGGTTTGGCATAACGCTGGTCAACTTCTCGTTCACTATCGTCCGGCATATAAACCAGGCGACATTTCATATTGAGGGCCTCGCTGAACCACCGGTCAAATTCTTCGCTTACATATTGCCCCAAACATGTATCATCCCAAACTGCAAACTGTTGCAAAGTTTTTTTTTCGGAATTAAACGGAATTAATAATGACCCGCTTGAATGATGATGTACTGCTATACCTTCATCTTCGATTGTCGCTTTTAATAAAGCCATCTGCGGAAACTCACGCTGGGTTATAAAATGCCTGTGTTCATTAACCAGCATCCAGCGCCGGTCGTGCTGTAGGCCACGACTGGTAACCACCGCGCTTTGTACGGCAATACCCCCTAATGATTTGATGGGATAAATAAATAATTCGCTTATCTGGAGCATGGGGTAAAAATAAGAAAAGAACCTTGATTTTCAGGATTAGAGGATTTCATGATTTCCAAACCAGAAATTATGATGAGGATAATCCTTCAATCCTAAAAATCACGGTTCAGAATTTTCACAATCGATTGCTATATCAATTTTTAATTAATATAATTGTTTTATCCAATTTCAAAACCAATTTTAAAACATATGCCATTAAGTAATGTAAGCGGCAATGCCAAGGCTAATAATACCTATGATGCTATCGTAATAGGCTCGGGTATTAGTGGTGGTTGGGCGGCAAAAGAGTTATCTGAACTGGGCTTAAAAACCATTATGCTTGAACGAGGCCGGAATTTCGAGCATATCAAGGATTATAAAACCGCTAACCAGGATCCCTGGGACCGCCATCACGCTGGTGCACCAACCCAAGCCCAGCGTAAGCAACGCCCTGTAATTTCACGTAATTGGGGGGCCACGGAACCTATTATGGATTACTGGACAGATGAGCAGGCTGCCCCTTATACCGAGATCAAACCCTTTAATTGGTGGCGCTCATACCAGCTTGGAGGCCGTTCCATTTTATGGGGAAGGCAAAGCTATCGTTGGAGCGATTTTGATTTTGAAGCCAATGCTAAGGACGGTTGGGCTATCGATTGGCCTATTCGTTATAAAGACCTCGCACCCTGGTATGATCATGTAGAGAAATTTGCAGGTATTAGTGGTTCCTTAGAGGGATTACCGCAACTACCCGATGGACATTATTTGCCGCCAATGGACATGAATTGGGTGGAAAAAGATGTGGCTGCCCGGATCAAGAAAAATTATAATGGAACAAGACATATGATTATCGGTCGCACGGCCAATTTAACTGCTGCTATTCCCGGGCGTACGGCTTGCCAGTTCAGGAACAGGTGCTGGGAGGGATGTCCTTTTGGCGGATATTTCAGTACCCAATCCTCAACATTGCCGGCTGCTTTGGCTACCGGCAACTTAACCGTTAGGCCGTATTCTATTGTTACTAAAATATTATATGATAAAGATACTAAAAAGGCCAAAGGGGTAGAGGTGCTTGATGCTGAAACCAACCAAACCTATGAGTATTATTCAAAAATAGTTTTTGTTAATGCCTCAGCATTGAACAGCGCGTGGGTATTGATGAACTCGGCTACCGACATTTGGCCGGATGGCTTAGGCAGTAGCAGCGGCGAACTTGGGCACAATATCATGGATCATCACTACAACCTTGGTGCAAGTGGTTTGGTTGAAGGTTTTGAGGATAAATACTATTACGGTCGTCGGGCCAACGGTATTTACGTACCACGCTTTGCAAACCTATTTGGTGATAAGCGAGATTACCTGCGCGGCTTCGGCTACCAGGGTGCTGCAAGCCGGATGGGTTGGAGCCGGGAAATTGCTGAATATAGTATTGGGGCTCAATATAAAGATGCACTTACTGAACCAGGCCCGTGGACTATAGGTATCGGCGGTTTCGGCGAACTGCTGCCTTATCATGAAAACAAGATCACCCTTGATAAAACCCGCAAGGATAAATGGGGGCTGCCGATTTTAGCAATGGATGCCGAAATTAAGGAAAACGAAAAGAAAATGCGTTTTGATATTACAAGGGAAGCCAAAGCTATGTTGGAAAGTGCTGGTGTGAAAAACGTTGAAATTCATGACCGCGGGCACAACGTTGGGGATGGCATCCATGAAATGGGCACTGCAAGGATGGGACGTGATCCTAAAACTTCGGTGTTGAACGGTAACAACCAGGTTTGGGACGCCAAAAACATTTTTGTTACCGATGGTGCAGCAATGACCTCATCAGCCTGTCAAAACCCATCGTTAACTTATATGGCTATGACGGCACGTGCCGCTCATTTTGCCGTAGATGAATTGAAAAAAGGGAATTTATAATATGGTGAATAGTGAGCGGTTGATTGGTGAATGGTTAAAAGCTGTTTATTAAAAATCAACCGCTTACTTGATCAACCCAATTAGCCATTTACAAAACATAAAATAACCACTCACTTAATCAACATAATCAACCACTCACCAACCATGAAAAAACTACTAACCATTTGCCTCTTGATAGGCGCATCAATAACCCAGGGATTTGCTAAAGACAAAGTATTGATATTTTGTAAAACAGCCGGCTTTCATCATAATTCAATAGCGGTAGGAGTGCCTGCAATAATCAAACTTGGGCAGGAAAATAATTTTGATGTGGATAGCACCACCAATGCTGAGAAGTTTACTGTCGATAATTTAAAACAATATAAAGCAGTGATATTTTTAAGCACCACAGGTGATGTTTTAAATGATATCCAGCAGGTTGCCTTTGAGCAATATATTAAAACCGGTGGCGGTTTTGTTGGTGTACACTCCGCAACAGATACCGAATACAACTGGCCGTGGTATGGTAAACTGGTGGGTGCTTATTTTAAAAGTCACCCGAGTAAACAACAGGAAGCTATATTGAATGTAGTTGACCGTAATTTCATTGCAACCAAACACCTGCCAGAAACCTGGAAACGACTTGACGAATGGTACAACTACAAATGGATAAGCGATGACCTGCATGTACTGATCAAAATAGACGAAAAAAGTTATACCGGCGGCGAAAATGGTGATAATCATCCAATGGCCTGGTATCATAACTATGATGGCGGCAGGGCTTTTTACACCGAGCTTGGTCACACTGATGAATCATATGCTGATCCGCTGTATTTGAATCACTTGTTAGGTGGAATTAAGTATGCGATGGGGAGGAAAAACTGAACCATGATTTTTAGGATTTAAGGATTGCTACGATCCTCGTTATAAAAAAAGACGGCCCGCAAATTTGTGGGCCGTCTTTTTTATCTATCACAACTATCATAGCAATCCCAAAATCCTAAGATTCATAGTTCTTTACGCATGTTGTATCGCTTCAACAAGCGCCTTATTGTGTTTATACCTGAATATAAACGGAAACACAATAGCGATTACCAAAGCATAACCGGCAAAGGTAAGCCAGATGCCGTGCCAGTCTTTACTTCCATCAGCATGGATAAAAAATTTATCGATAATAAAACCGCTTGCAATACTTCCAAAAAAAGCGCCAAAGCCATTTACCATCATCATAAATAAGCCCTGAGCACTACCTCTTATTTCAGGAGTTGTTTGTGTTTCCACAAATAATGAGCCTGATATGTTAAAGAAATCGAATGCCATGCCATAAACAATGCATGACAAAATGATCATCCACAAACCATTGGCAGGGTCGCCAAATGCAAATAAGCCAAAGCGTAAAACCCAGGCAAGCATACTAAACAACATCACATTCTTAATACCAAATTTGCGCAAAAAGAAAGGTATAGCTAAAATAAAAAGTGTTTCAGATACTTGGGAGATTGAGATGATCGCACCCGAATGCTCAACTGCGAACAGACCTTTATAAGCAGGGACTTTTGCAAAGTCTAAAATATAAGTGGTGCCATATGCATTTGTAAGTTGTAATGCCGCACCTAAAAGTAGTGAGAAGGTAAAGAAAATGGCAAATTTGGGTGTTTTGAATAGCTCAAATGCATTTAAACCAAGAGCATCTCTTAATGTTTTTTTACCGGTTTTGCCCAAAAGCGGAGGACATTTGGGCAGGGTAAATGAAAACAAACCCAGCGCTAATGCTACAGCAGAGGCAATATAAAATTGATTGGCACTGGTTTCGCTTTTCGTTGCATCTACCACTAATAAAGCAGCAATAAATCCAACTGTTCCCCACACACGTATCGGAGGATAAACTTTCACTACATCTTTACCTTCGTCTTTTAAAGCTGAATAGGCAATTTTTATAGATAAAGATAACGTTGGCATATAACAGAGCATGTTAAGTAATATAACCCAAAAAAATACGGTTGGACTTGTTACCATTGGTACACAAAACAGTACTATTGATCCCAAAATATGCAATGCACCATATAGTTTTTCGGCGTGTATCCATTTATCTGATATTATGCCCGCAATTGCAGGCATAAATATCGATGAAATACCCATGGTTGAAAAAATTGCCCCAAACTGTGCTCCTGACCAGCCTTTATTTTGAAACCAGTAGGCACCTACAGTAAGCAACCATGCCCCCCAGATAAAAAATTGCATAAAATTCATCAGTATTAAGCGGAACTTAATATTCATATGGTGCCGGGTTTAAATAAATTTAGTCAGTGTTAAATTAAAAAACGGAAAGTAGTGAAATAAATGTAAATCAGAAAGCTACAGTTACAGAAATTACGCTTGTTAAACAGAAACCCGGGATTGAGTTTCTGTTTAAATATTATTCATGTTGTAAATTACTCTTTAAAAATAGAACATCCAGATAGATCCGAGATCGAAAATCCGGATTCTAAAATCATCACGATGCTTTCCGTTTATTCAGTTCGTCACGGATCTTGGCGGCTTTTTCATATGATTCTTCGGCAAGCGCTTCCTGGAGCTTGGTCTTGAGCTCTTCAGTGCTGATAGAGGCGTAACCACTTACCGATGTGCTAACCGATTTTTCTTCGGGCGTTTCGTTGATGTTTTCCAGATAAACAAAATCGTTGCCTTCTATAACAATGCCTGCAGTTGAAAGAATAAATTCATAAGTGAAGATAGGACAGTCAAAGCGTACTGCTACGGCGATGGCGTCAGAAGTGCGGGCATCAATCTCTACAGAGCGTTTTCCATCACCGCAAATCAGTTTGGCGTAAAATATACCATCCACTAAATTGTAGATGATCACTTCCTGCACCTCAATCTGATATGCCTGGGCAAAACTCTTGAACAGGTCATGCGTGAGCGGACGGCTTGGGGTCATTTTTTCTATTTCGATAGCAATAGCCTGAGCCTCAAAACTGCCTATGATGATAGGCAAACGGCGGCGGCCGCTTACTTCGCCCAAAACAAGTGCGTATGCGCCTGATTGGGTTTGACTGTATGATAAGCCTACAATATCAAGCTTTATTTTTTTCATGTTATTCCCCATCACACTGTATTTATGCTGAAGCTTTATATTCTTTAACGGCTGCTATTAATTTAGGGAGTACTTCAAAAGCGTCGCCCACAATCCCGTAATCAGCTACCTTAAAAAACGGCGCTTCGGGATCTTTGTTTATTACTACGATAACTTTTGATGAACTTACCCCGGCCAGGTGCTGAATGGCACCTGAAATACCGACTGCAATATACAAATTTGGACTGACAGCTATACCGGTTTGTCCAACGTGTTCACTATGTGGTCTCCATCCGGCATCTGATACCGGCTTTGAACATGCCGTAGCAGCACCTAAAAGCTCGGCAAGTTCTTCTATCATGCCCCAGTTTTCAGGACCTTTTAAGCCACGGCCTCCGGAAACAACAATCTCGGCATCAGGAAGGGAAACTTTATCGGTTGAACGAACAATCTCTTTGATTAAAGCCTTAAAATCAGATGCTTTAGTCTCAGTACTAAAATTCTCAACCTGGGCTGTACCGCCTGTTTCAATAACTTTATAAGAGTTAGGTACAAGCGCGATAACCTTGATGGCCGAAGTAAGCTCAACGATTGCAAAAGCTTTGCCCGAAAAGGCCGTCTTTTTTACTTTAAATGAGCCGCCAGTTTGATCAGGTAAAGCAACCGCACCGTCGGCAACACCGGCTTCCAGTTTTACACCGATGCGGGGAGCCAACCCACGACCCGAGAAGGTGTTGGACAATACCACGACAGCTGAGCCTTCTTTTTTAGCAGCTTCGGCTATAACAGAGGCATAGGCCTGGTTTACAAAATCTTTTAGCTTATCACCTGATACATTAAGCACTTTATCAGCGCCATATTTACCTAATGAAGCTAATTCGGCGCTGTCAACATTGCCTATTGAAACAGCAGTAAGGGAAGTGTTATTTTGATCGGCAATGGCGCGGGCGTAAGAAACGGCTTCAAAAATTGATTTTTTGAATTTTCCCCCGGCATTTTCCGCATATATTAAAACTGACATAGTTATCTCTTAGTGATTTAGATCATAATTTATATAACACGTGCTTCGGCATGCAACAGTTCAACCAGTTTGGCTGTGTCATCGGCAGGTATAAGTTTCACCTGGCCGCGCGGGGCAGGTGTTTCATAACTGATAATTTCCGAAAATGTTTTTACTTCAACTGGCTCTACCACGGCAAGCGGTTTGGTTCGGGCAGACATGATACCACGCATATTGGGTATTTTGGGTTCAGCCACCCCTTCGGCAGTACCGGCTACAAATGGATAGGGGATAGTTAAAACTTCTTTACCGCCTTCAATTTCGCGTTCAACGGTTGCTTCGGTGTCAGCAGAATCTAATTTTTTGATAATGGATACCGAAGGCAGATCAAGCAGTTCTCCCAACATGCCAGCAACTTTGGAGCCATTATAATCAATGGATTCACGACCGGTCAGGATCAGGTCAAAAGGGTTTGCTTTTACGTATTGCGCAACCTGATAGGCTACGTACCAGGCATCGTGCGGTTTAGCGTTTATTCGCACCGCATCGGTAGCGCCAATAGCCAGGGCTTTACGTATCGTAGCTTCAGTGTTTGACTCCCCAACATTTATTACAGTTACTGTACCTTTACCGCCGTCGGTTAGTTCAATGGCGCGCGCAAGTGCTATTTCATCATAAGGGTTAAGTATAAACTGTACCCCGTTTGTATTAAATTGCGTGTTATTATCAGTAAAAGTTATTTTTGTGGTGGTATCAGGAACATTACTTACACATACCAGAATCTTCATATCAATAGGTTTTTGCAAATTTAGTTAAAAAAGATAGAGTTTAAAATGGAGTTAAGCAGATTGAATAAGCTGTTGGAATTTATAAAAAATGAACCGGATGATGAGTTTCTGAAATATGCCCTGGCAACAGAATATCTGCGTCTGAATGAGACAGATAAGGCCCTTTCGTATTACGAAGATCTGGTGAATAACCACCCCGGTTATACTGGTACCTATTATCATTTAGGCAAACTTTATGAGGCTTTAAACCGTAAGGATGATGCCATCAAAATCTACGAAAACGGCATGAAAGTGACCAAAGAAAAGCGTGATAACCATGCTTTTTCTGAGTTGCAGGCCGTATACAGGCAGGCGATGGGATTTGAAGAAGACGATGACGATTATTAGTAGTTGATGGTTTTTAGGTTCACGGTTGACAATTCATAGTAACTTCCATACCCGATTTCTCCATGAATCATGATCTATGAACTATCTGCAAACACAAAAATGAAAAAACGGCAACTTTTATTCCTTCGGGATGTGCTGATATACACTTTTACCGCTTTTGGCGGGCCGCAAGCCCACATTGCGGTATTGCTGCGCGAATTTGTTGAGAAGCGAAGGTATGTTACTGAGGATGAACTAATGGAGCTCAACGCCTTATCGCAGGTTTTGCCCGGCCCGTCATCAACCCAAACACTTGTAGGAATAGCCTGGAAAGTGGGGGGGCTCAGGCTGGCTATTATTACCTTTTTGATCTGGATCCTGCCTTCAGCTATTATTATGTGCATGGCTGCTATCAGCTATAATATGTTTGCCAACAAGGCCAAATTTGCACATGTAATCAGTTATATACAGCCTATGGCTGTTGGCATAGTTGCTTACGCCACTTACACGTTTGCCAATAAATTTTTGAAAACCAGGATCAGCACCATGCTTGCTATTGGGTCGTTGATCGTGACACTGATCCTTCAAAATGCATATGCTTTCCCGATACTGATATTACTTGGCGGTATTATATCATCGGCTATGGAAACTCAGCAACATGAAAACGAATTGAGGGTAAAGCTATATTCGAACGTGAACCCTAATAAGGTGGCTTACTTTATTGGTATCCTGCTTTTCTTTGCAGCTTTGGGTTCAGTAGTAAATCAAACTTCACCATTCAGCTTACCAATCCGTTTGTTTGAAAACTTTTATCGAAATGGCATCCTTATTTTTGGAGGAGGGCAGGTACTTGTGCCGCTTATGTATACCGAATTTGTTGAGGTTAAGCATTATTTAAGCCGGTCGGAGTTTTTATCGGGTTATGCCTTGCAGCAGGCTTTACCCGGACCTACATTTTCATTTACATCGTTTTTGGGCGGGATTACGCTTGGCAACAAAGGCTACAGCATTTGGGGCCAAATAATAGGTAGCCTTGTTGCTGTTATTGGTATCAATACACCGGGCCTTATCCTGATCCTTTTTATTGTTCCCTTTTGGGAAGATCTGAAGAAGATAACACGTATAAAAAATTCCCTGAGTGGTATAAATGCCGTAGCAGTAGGCTTTATGGCAACTGCATTGATCTTATTGGTAAAACCCTTTGGCTTAAACTGGATGGCTTACGTACTAATGACCGGCACCTTCCTGGTGCTGCATTTTACCAAAATAAAAACACCGATATTGATCATTATCGGTGTGGCTTTGGGGATGATATTTTAAGTTGGGATTTCGGATTTTCGATTTCGGATATTTGTCTTTAAATAAATCCGAAATCGAAAATCCCACATCCGAAATGAGATTAAAATGGCGGCTCATCATCAATATCGTCCATTCTTGAAGGACGGATGATGAAGTTGCTTTGCTTCTCAAAATCCTGTGAAGGAGCAAGGCCTGCGAAAGCGTTACCTGCGGGAGGAGGGAAGCCATCCATACCTTCTTCAAGGTTGGTGAACTTAACGTATTTACCAACAAATTTCAGTCGCACTGTACCCGTTTCACCGTTACGGTGTTTGGCAATAATTACTTCACCTACGCCTTGGGTTGGGTTGCCGTCCTCATCTTCAGTTAAGCCATAATATTCAGGTCGATAAAGGAACAGAACCATGTCAGCATCCTGCTCAATAGCGCCCGACTCACGTAAGTCTGAAAGCATTGGCCTTTTGGAGTTACCTGGCCTGCTTTCAACCGCACGGCTTAACTGCGAAAGTGCAATAACCGGTACACTGAGTTCTTTGGCAACTGACTTTAAAGCACGTGAAATGCTACTGATCTCCTGCTCCCGGTTACCACCACCTCCGCCTTTAGCGTCGGATTTGCCATGCATCAGCTGCAGGTAGTCAATGATGATTAACTGGATATCATATTGCGATTTAAGTCGACGGCATTTTGCCCTGAACTCGAAGATATTTAAGGCAGGAGTATCATCAATAATGAAGGTAGCTTTTTCAAGCCGGCCTATCTTAGAGTGTACTTGTTGCCATTCCCACTCTTCAAGTGTGCCTTTTCGTATTTTTTCCTGCTCAATTTCCGCTTCACCGGCTATCAAACGATTAACCAACTGTACTGAGGACATCTCCAAAGAAAACACTACAACCGGTTTGTCAAAATCAACCGCAGCGTTACGGGCGCAAGTTAGTACGAAGGCTGTTTTACCCATCGCCGGACGAGCCGCGATAATCACCAAATCTGATTTTTGCCACCCTGAGGTCATCCGGTCAAGATTGGTAAAACCAGAGGCTACACCTGTTAAGCCGTCTTTTTTATCTTTCAGCGCTTCAATATCCCGGAGAGCCTCATGAACAAGGTCGTCCATATTTCGGGCATCACGGCGTAAATTACTCTGTGCAATCTCAAACAGGTTTTTTTCGGCCATATCCAGCAGGTCGAATACGTCACTTGTATCTTCATAAGCGCTATTGATCACCTCTGTGGAGATACGGATCAGTTCCCGCTGGATAAATTTCTGAATGATGATCCGTGAGTGGAACTCGATATTGGCCGCCGAAGCAACGCGGCTGGTAAGCTCAGTGATATAATAGGCTCCACCAACCATTTCAAGGTCGCCTAACCTGCGCAATTCGGCAGTTACAGTTAGGATATCTACAGGCTGTGTTTTTTCAAACAGCAGTTTTATCGCAGAAAAAATTTTCTGGTGATTGGTTTGGTAAAAAACTTCGGGTTTTAAAACATCAATAACTGATGAAAGTGCGTCTTTCTCCAGCATAAGTGCGCCCAAAACGGCCTCTTCCAAATCCGTAGCTTGCGGTTGCAATTTGCCACCTGCAATGAAAGGAGTTGGATTGGTGATCCTATTACGGCGTTCAAATGTGTTCGGCTTGTTATACTGGTTGTTATTCTCAAAACTCATAAGGGTACAAAAATATACAAAAAATGCGTCGGCCGGCAAAGTAAACACCTAACATAGTGTATCGGCATTTTAAAATAATCATACACAGGGTGATAATTTAAAGGTTTTTAATAAACACCCGAGTGTGGATAACTTTTTAACGAAATATGGAAGGTTTGATTTTCAGGTAATTGAACCAATGTTAATAAAGTTTTGAAATGTTGATAGCATCCGCACTCAAATCCTGTTAAACCCAAAAGGGTTATCAGTTCAATAAGGGCTTAATCAATTAATATAGCTACTTTTGCCAAAATTCAAATCATAAAATGGCATTTAATTCAAGGCCTCAGCGCGAAAGCAATCAAATGGTTTTTGGTATCAGGGCGGTAGTGGAAGCTATCCGTTCAGGTAAGGAGATCGAGGCATTATTTATACAAAGGGGCATTAGCGGCGGCCTGATCCAGGAGCTTAAAGAGTTAATGAACGAGTACCAGATAACGGCACAACAGGTTCCCGTTGAAAAACTTAACCGTATCACTCAGAAAAATCATCAGGGAGTTATAGCGGTAATTTCACCGATTGTTTATCAAAAAATAGAGAACATTATCCCCGAGGTATTTGAGAGAGGTGAAATACCTTTGATTTTGGTTTTAGACGGCGTTACCGATGTTCGGAACATGGGGGCTATTGCCCGTACTGCCGAATGCGCAGGTGCGCACGCAATCGTAATACCGGCCAAAGGTTCGGCCCAGATCAATCCTGACGCTATTAAAACTTCGGCAGGCGCTTTATACAAGATCCCTGTTTGCCGCCATGATAATTTTATGCAAACCGTACGTTTTCTGCAGGAATCGGGCCTGCAACTGGTTTGCTGTACCGAAAAAACGCAGGACAATATTTACAAACCTGATTACACCGCGCCTACGGCTATCATTATGGGTTCGGAAGAAGATGGGATCCGTAATGAGATCATCCGCATTTCCGATCACCTGGCCAAAATACCGATGTTTGGCGAAATAGAATCGTTAAATGTGTCGGTATCAACCGGGGTGATTTTATACGAGGCGATTAGACAACGGTCGACGTCGGTGACTGGTTAATAGCTGATTAGCTGGGTATTAGAATGCACTAGTGCTGTTAAATATTGTTGTTGATTAGATGAACAAGAAGTAACTACTCTCCATTCACCTAATCAACAACTCTTAAATAACTAAATATACTTTGCCCCAAACTTACTTTTTACATCAGCCACAACCTGCTTGATGTTTTGCTCCTGGTCGCGGGGGCAAATGAGGAGGGAGTTGTTCGATTCTACAACAATAAAATCATGCAGGCCCTGTAATATCACCAGCTTTTCGCCTGGCACATTTACCATACAATTTGATGAGTCATACATGATCACTTTTTCGGCAGGGATAACAGCGTTGCCTACATAATCCTTATCCGCCAGGTCATATATTGATGCCCACGTGCCCAGATCGCTCCATCCAAAATCTGAAGGCAATACATATACATTATCGGCTTTTTCCATAATGCCGTAATCTATCGATATGTTAATACATTGCTGGTATGCTTTATGAACGTAAGCCTTCTCCTCATCCGAATTATAAACAGGCCTCGCGTCAGCAAATATTTCATGCATTTCGGGAAGAAACTGGCTAAACGCTTTTACAATAGCTCCTGCCGACCAAACAAAAATACCGGCATTCCATAAAAAATCGCCGCTTTGGATAAATGTTTTAGCTATTTCAAGCGTTGGTTTTTCTGTAAAGGTTTTTACCTTATGAAAGTCATCGTTGATAACGTTATCGGTGTATTGAATATATCCATAACCAGTATCAGGCCTTGATGGTTTAATGCCCAGGGTTATCAGGTAATCATTTGAGGCTGCGGTTTGCAGCGATTTTTCGATAGCGGTAACAAAAGCTTCTTCATCCAGGATCTGCTGATCAGAAGGGGCCACAACAATGGCAGCATCAGGGTTAAGGCTTTCAATTTTAAAACAGCCGTAGGCAACGCAGGGTGCCGTGTTACGCATTACCGGTTCGGTGAGGATCTGCTGATCCTCCAGATCGGGAAGCTGTTGTTTAACAAGCTTGGTGTAGTTTTCGTTAGTAACAATGTATATGTTTTCTTTCGGACATACTTTTAGGAAACGTTCGTAGGTGTTTTGTATTAAGGTTTTACCTGTTCCAAGAATATCTATAAACTGTTTTGGGTGCGAAGTACGGCTTATCGGCCAAAAGCGGCTCCCAATCCCTCCAGCCATAATTATCGCATAATAGTTTTTATTCATGAGAAAGTAAAGAAATTTTAATTTGGTATATCGACCGTAAAAATGTGTAATAATTTGTTAATTATCCATTAAGTGTACCTAAATAATTTATTAGTACTCATAACTGCAAATTTGTCTGGTTCTTTAAATGGTCAAGTAAAGAAATTGTTTTTCATTTAATCATCATTTTTACATAAAATTTAAAAGTAAATCCAGCGTTTATTTAGAAATTTTTGTTACTTTAAACTTTTAAATACAATTTAAGAATTTGTTAAAATAATGATAGAAACAAAGAAATCGCTATTTGACAATCTCCAGAATTTTTTCGGGTTTGATAATTTTAAGGGAGAGCAGGAAGCGATAATAACCAATATCCTGGCTGGTAATGATACATTTGTTATTATGCCTACCGGGGGCGGCAAATCGATGTGTTATCAGTTACCGGCCTTAATGAGTGATGGCACGGCAATCGTAATTTCACCACTGATAGCCCTGATGAAAAACCAGGTAGATCAGCTCAGGGCGTTTGGAGGATCAGATAGTATAGCCCACTTTTTAAACTCATCACTTACAAAATCAGAAATAGGCAAGGTTAAGGAAGATGTACTGGCAGGAAAAACAAAGTTATTGTATGTAGCACCTGAATCGTTAACCAAGCAGGAAAATATTGATTTCCTACGCTTGAACCATGTATCATTTGTTGCGGTTGATGAAGCGCACTGTATTTCGGAATGGGGGCATGATTTCAGGCCCGAATACCGCAAAATACGGCAAGTGATCAGTAACATCGGCGAAAACATCCCTATCATAGCCTTAACGGCCACAGCCACCCCTAAAGTTCAGCAGGATATTCAAAAAAACCTGCAAATGAATAATGCTACCGTATTTAAATCTTCATTTAACCGCGGTAACCTTTTTTACGAGGTAAGGGCCAAGCGTAACGTTATAAAAGAGATTGTAAAATTTGTAAAGCAAAACCAGGGAAAATCTGGAATTATATATTGCCTCAGCCGCAAAAAGGTTGAGGAAGTAGCACAGGTTCTTAATCTAAACGGGGTGAAGGCGCTGCCATATCATGCCGGCCTTGATCCTAAAGTGCGTGCCGATACACAAGACAAATTCCTGATGGAAGATGTTGATGTTATTGTTGCCACTATAGCATTTGGTATGGGGATTGATAAACCTGACGTTCGCTACGTAATACACCACGATGTGCCTAAAAGCATGGAAGGGTATTACCAGGAAACCGGTCGGGCCGGGCGCGACGGCGGAGAAGGTGTTTGTGTATCTTTTTATTCAGAAAAGGACATTGATAAACTTCAGAAGTTCATGAAAGACAAACCTGTTTCAGAACGCGAAATAGGTACTCAGATACTGAAGGAAGTGATTGATTATTGCGAGTCGTCGGTTTGCCGTCGTAAACAGCTGTTGCATTATTTTGGCGAAAATTTTAATGAAGCCGGCTGTAACAACATGTGCGATAACTGCTGTACTCACAAGGAGCATTTTGATGGTGAAGAACATCTGCACAGGGCGTTGAGTTTGATCAAGCATATTGGCGAGAAGTTTGACGACCATCATATCATCAGCATATTAATGGGTAAGGAAAATGCGCAGATCAAAAATTATGAGCATGACCAGCTTGATTATTATGGTTCGGGCAAAGAATTAGGTGAAAATCTTTGGAATTCACTTTTAAGGCAGGCTTTGCTCAATAATTATATTTCAAAAGATATTGATCAGTACGGACTTTTAAGGCTTACTAAAAGCGGTAACGGCTTTATTGAGAATCCGCATAGCATCCGTTTTGTTTTAAACAAAATAATGGAAGCTACTGATGATGACAGTGATGATGACGGGCCAAAACAAAGTGGCGGCGCGCTTGATACTCAGCTTTTGCAAATGCTTAAGGAGTTGCGTAAAAAGCTGGCCAAGCAAAAAGGACTGCCTCCGTTTGTGATATTCCAGGATCCATCCTTAGAGGAGATGTGTACCCATTACCCTATTAATACCGAAGAGCTTAAACAAATTTCGGGTGTTGGTGCAGGTAAGGCGCTGAAGTTCGGTAAACCTTTTACAGATCTGATCCAGAAATATGTAGAGGATAATGATATTGACAGGCCAATCGATATGGTGATCAAAAGCGCGGCCAATAAATCGGCGCTTAAAGTGTTCATTATTCAAAATATCGACAGGCATTTAAACCTTGATGATATAGCTGCTTCAAAGGGGCTTACTTATGAGGAGATCTTGAAAGAGGTTGAAACTATTGTTAACTCAGGAACCAAGCTTAATCTTAACTATTATATTGATGAGGTAATTGACGAGGATAAGCAGGAAGAGGTATTTGATTATTTCCGCACTGCCGAAGCCGACTCTATTGATGAAGCTTTAGCCGAACTTGGCAGCGATGATTATACCCGCGAAGAGGTGCAGTTAATGCGTATTAAATTCATGTCGGAGTTAGGGAACTAACAGTTTAAGACTTTTAAATACAAGAAGCCTTCGGATTAAATTCTGAAGGCTTTTCATTTTGTTACCGTTCCGAGATTGATATAGTTAAGGTTCATATTGCCGTTAGCAACTATATGGAGAGTTAGTACATGTACGCCTTTGCTTAACGTTATTGAACCAATAGAGTCAGAGGCATTCCAATGGTGCCATTGCCGCCATGGTATGGTATCACGGCTATCATGTGTTGAAGCTATCTTCATCGGTCCGGTGGCATCCTTGCCGTCAATATCAAGCGAAATTGCTCCATCTCCATTTGATGTATATAATACTCCGATAAGGTAGGTGCCCGCTTTATTTACTTTGACGGTATAATTGATCCATTCGCCTGGCTGTGTCCAGCCAACATAGAACTTGTTAAGATCCCGGGGAACTTTACTGTACGGATTGTTATCGATATTGCCTGTCTTGGTATAGGAAATGTCAACGCCTTCGCGCATCCTGAATTCGTTTAAAAATGTGCCGTTTGCAGAGTTAAGTTTTCCGCTGCCATTGTTTATACTATCGGTATCGTGATAGGCAACTCCCTCGCCGCCTTCATCATAATATTCGCATTCCAGCCTTCCCGGGAGCTGCTGCATTTTTCCCTGCCATGGTTTACCAATATTTTTATAAATAAACGCACATGAAACTAATGCCGTAACAGTAATGATCAGGAATGTTTTTCTCATTTAAGGTTTACAATTGGAGTTAAACCAAGGTAAAGAAAATATGGTGTGTAAATTGTAAAAAGCTTATTTAGTTATGATCATAAACTCTGTACGCCTGTTTTTAGCCCTGTCTTCATCTGTTGTATTGGGCGCTAAAGGTTGTGTTTCGCCATAGCCTTTATAAACAAGGCGGGCAGGAGCAATGCCTTTTGATGTAAGATATTGATAAACAGACTTAGCCCTATTTTCGGATAACACCTGGTTTCCCTGGTGATTGCCTACGTTATCGGTATGACCGGAAATTTCGATGCGTACGGTTGGATTTACACCTAAAAACTCTATGAGTTTGATAAGCTCTGCCTTTGATTCCTTTTCAAGGTCATATTTATTGGTATCGAAAAAGATATTTTTAAGTATCACCTTATTCCCGATTTCAATAGGCGATAGCAAGGCCACAATGTTAAAAGGATTTTTGGTTTTGTAGTTTTTAAGCGAAAAGTTTTCTGAATAAAACAAGTAACCGCTTTTTGAAATATTAAGCCCATAATTTTTGCCAGATGTTAGCGTGGCTAAAAAATCGCCCTGATCCTCGTCGCTGTAATCCTGGTAAACGGGTTGATTGGTGTCAAGATCAATGATCTCAACAGCGGCTTCAAGAGGCTGTTTTGTTTTAATATCTTTTACGAAGCCTTTAACATAAGTAACCAACCGAGGCCGTATATGTATCGGGAGTTCAAACTTATATATGTCATAGCCGCCAAAACCGTTTAAACTATTTGACGAAAAGAAAGCATAATCCCCATTAGCAGTTAATGATAGGCCCCCCTCATCATCGCTGGTATTGATGGGATAACCCAGATTTTCGGGCTTTTGCCATTTGCCGTCATTTCCTAATCGACTAACAAATAGGTCTTTACTGCCCAAACCCGGCCAGCCATCGCTACTGAAGTAAAGCGTACTATCGTCAGGGTGAATAAACGGAGATTGTTCGTTATATGGAGTATTAACATTAGGGCCGAGGTTTTCTGGTTCGCCCCATCCTTTTTCGCCCAGCGTACTTTTCCATATATCATAACCTCCATATCCCCCTTTGCGGTTACTTATAAAATAAAGTGTGCGTCCGTCGGCGCTTATAGACGGCTGAGATTCCCAGCCCGATGTGTTTATCGGTGGGTTCAGGTCAACGGGTTTTCCCCAATCATTGCCTTTTTTTTGAGCTATATATATATCGCAACGGCCCAAACCATCGGGGCGGTTACAACCAGTAAAAAAAAGATATTTGCCGTCTTGTGATATGGATTGAGCACCTTCATTATATTTTTCAGTATTTATTTGATTACTTAGATAAGTGGCAGTGCTCCATTTTCCATTTGTTTTCTCACTTTTATAAAAATCTTCGTTGTTATTAATTTTTCGGGTAAATATTAAAGTGTTTTCGTCGGCAGTCGCAACCGGAAGGTATTCATCGTTAGCAGTGTTTATTTCAGCCCCAATATTTATTGGTTTAAAGGGTACCGGGTGAGTCATAGCCTGGATGCTGAATTTAGCGTCGGCAAGCATTTTTTTTGCATACGTGATATTTTCAGAACTAAGGTCGGGATAGGTGAGGTATTTTTCGAGATGCTGCTGGGCCTGTGTATAGCTTGCACTGTGAATTTCCATTTCACCGGCTTTAAGATATGCGCCCCTGTTAAACTCAGGGCTCAGTGAAATGACTTTAACATACTGTTCAACAGCAGGCTTATACATCCGTTTCATTCGGTATAAGTCGGCAAGTAATAAATGTGCCTCTATAAATTTTGAATCTTCACCAATGGCTTTTAGTGAATTTTGAATAGCCTCATCATAAAGATGTTCATCGAGATTTTGATAGGCGCTAACAAAAAATTTTACAGCTTCTTTATTGGATGACGAATACCTGTTTGGCTGCTGGGCGCAAAGCAAAGCAGGTAAACACAATGCAAGCACCAATAATACTGCAATTTTCATTTATAACTTAGGATAATTAATATCGTAAGTTACAAAGATTATGGAATATTCAGATACTTATGTGTTTGTAGTGAAATTTCCCATTGCGGGTTTTCCTTTACATAATCAACAATAAGCGGGGTCATTTCTTTTGACTTTGACCATTCGGGCTGCAGATAAAGCTTACAATCAGGCGATACCATTTTGGCATGATATTCGGCCCACTCAAAGTCTGACTTATTGAAAACGATTACTTTCAACTCATGGGCGCTTTCGGCCACGTTAGGTGTAGGCGCTTTGAATTTTTTTGGTGAAAGGCAGATCCAATCCCAATCGCCCGAAAGCGGGTATGCGCCTGAAGTTTCAATGAATGTTTTTATTCCCTTTTCGTGCAGCTGATGAGTTAAATAATCAAGGTTGTAAATAAGGGGCTCGCCTCCAGTTACAACAACAGCTTTTGCCGGATGAAGGGCCGCATTACTTACAATAGTATCGGCTGCAGTGAGTGCGTGCAGTTCGGCATCCCAGCTTTCTTTAACATCGCACCAATGGCAACCTACATCGCAGCCACCAAGGCGAATGAAATACGCAGCTTTACCTGTGTTGTACCCTTCCCCTTGTATCGTATAAAACTCTTCCATTAAAGGAAGCAACGTGCCGTCGTCTGGTATTTGGTGTGCCATAGTTATTTAAGGGTGCAAAGGTACTGAAAGATAGGTGAAAGCTGAAAGCCGAAAGCTAAAAGGTTACACTAATATGGAAGTTGTTTTTAGGTGAAAGAATAAAGGTAAAAGGCGAAAGGTTTTGCCATCACCACCAAGTAGCCTCTATAATATAAGTAACACGCTAAACTACCTTTTACCTTTATCCTTTCACCTTTTTTATTTTCATTAATAATTGTTATTATTACTTTTAATTTCAAGATAACCAATTAGCCTTAATTTCGTAAAATGTTATAACTGTATCGGTAACGCTTAATTTTATATCCGGAGATGAAAAAACTTTACTTTCCTTTAATTTTAATGGTAGTGCTTTGTTTTAGTTCATGTGTGGATATAGAAGAACATTACGATTTCAAAAGCGATGGAACCTGTAAGGTTGCTTATGCTTTTGATATGAGCAGGGCTGTATCAGTACTGGTTAACCTGATGTCTGATTCGGTTAAGGAAACCCCTCAATTTAGTTTAGTCAAGGATACAACACTTAATTTTTACAGTGCAATACCCGATAGCGCTCAGCAAAAGTTGAAAGCAGAGGAAATTGAAATGGCCAAAAGCAGTGAGCTAACAGTCAATATGAACCTTAAAAAGAGTGTTATGAAAGTAACACTTAATCATACGGCAAAAAACGCTGCCGATTTGCAATATTATTTGCAAAATGTATCTAAAATAGCGCTCAATACCCAAATCAGTGCTATAACTACTACGGATAAAACCAATAAACCATTTGATGCGCGGCAAATGGTAGGCGGGCAGGATTATTATTCGTACGACATAACCCCTCATAGATTTTATCGCATAATTGATAAAGTTAAATTCAACGCTTTTTTAAAGAAAACCCGGGCTACTTTTATGATGGCCAAGGCAATGCTTATCGACATGCCTTATAAAGTGATCCTGAGGTTTGCCCACCCGGTAAAAAAGATCAATAACTCAAAGGCTATGCTCTCGGCCGACAGGAGGGAAGTTACGCTTGTTACCAGTATGGATGAAGTGATCAAAAATCCGAATGTGATGAACCTAAAAATTGATTTTTAAGGATCTGCTACCCCATATTAAGATTTAGAAATATTTGAATAATATTAGATTTTGAAATTTGCAGTACATAACTTGTGCTCATGAAATCTGACCTTGATCAAATTATTGAATATTTTGAAAGTGAAAAGCAATTACTTGAATTGTCGATCAAAGAAAACCTGGCTGAATATGATTACTTGTATGCCCATTATCAGCAGGAAGGCCTTTGGCGTTTGAATAGCCATCTTAATACATTAAAACAATTCAGAGATCCTCTTTTTAATAAAAAACGAGATATTGAAAGCTCGATAGAATGGATGAGCCGTTTCGAAAATACTGATTCCGGACGTTTTTATAAACGTAATATAGCAGAAAGAAAACTGGCACTTGAAAAGTTAAGCAGAGATCGGGTTATTGAATATTTTAATGATAGCCAGGTAATTGACGAAGCTTTGTTTGATTTGTATGAAAGGCGAATTAGAAAGTTTAGACTATGCCTGAATGAGGAAGATAATTTTAACATTGATTTTGAAATTACCGGAGAGCTTTTGCGTATAACACACCAGCCTGATTTTGAATCCAGCAACTATGACTATGCGATACATTTTGGCGACGATGACGACGATGCATATCGTCATCCATTAGAAAAACTTGCTTTTGAGTGGAGTGCTGATAACAAGGTATTAGTTTATCACTATGATATAAAAGAATTTAGGGAGGCCCTGCCGGTTAAAATTTTATTGTCACGCATTATTTATGAAAAATTTAATTTTGGCCAGGGTTATCGCGATCTAAATTCATCAATTAGTACATTCTATAAATGAAATGGTATAAAGCTTCGGGCATAATTGAGATTGGAAAACCATTCATAAAAAAGACAAAAGCTGGCAGTAAAAGTATTTGCCTGGTAGGTTTTGATGGCAAACTCTATGCGGTATCGGCCAAATGCCCGCATGCAGGTGCAGATTTGAGTGAAGGTTTGTGTGTCAGAAAACTAATCGTTTGTCCGTATCATCGCTATACTTACGATCTGGAAACAGGTAAAGGAGGAGAGGGGCAAAATGATTTTATTGAAACTTACCCGGTTGAAATGAGAGATGACGGCGTTTATGTTGGCGTAAACTCCGTTTGGGATAAGTTGATGGGGAGATGAGTAGTGAGCGGTTGATTAAGTGAATGGTTAAAAAAAGAGAACCACTCACCTAATCAACCCAATAAACCACTCACTATTTATAAACTTCTTTATTAGCCGAAGCCAAAGTGTTTTTAAGCAAACCAACAATGGTCATCAAGCCAACACCGCCCGGTACCGGGGTGATCCACGATGATTTTGGTGCTACGTTGTCAAAGTCAACATCACCATAAAGCTTAAAGCCTGATTTGGTTGTGGTCGAGGTTTCACGGTTCATACCTACGTCAACTACTACAACACCATCTTTTACCATATCGGCAGTAATGAAATTCTTTTTACCAATAGCAACGACCAGGATATCCGCATCAAGCGTGAATTTTTTGATATCAGGTGTACGGCTATGGCAAATGGTTACCGTGCAGTTACCTGGAGTAGTGTTGCGTGCCATCAGGATGCTCATTGGCGAACCAACAATATTACTGCGGCCGACCACTACGCAATGTTTACCGGCTGTTTCAATACCGTATTCTTTAAGCATTAAAGTGATACCATAAGGCGTTGCCGGAATAAATGAGGGTAGATTACGCTGCATACGGCCTAAGTTAACCGGATGAAAACCATCAACATCTTTACGGTGATCGATACGCTCGGTTACTTTTTCTGGGTCGATATGTTTTGGTAACGGAAGCTGTACAATAATGCCGTCGATATCAGGATCTGCATTTAATTCTTCTACCTTTTTTAGTAACTCTTCTTCAGTAACGTCATCTTCATAACGTACCAACGATGATTTGAAGCCTACTTTCTCGCAATTCTTCATTTTGCTGGCAACGTAAGTTTCGCTGCCACCATCGTGGCCAACCAAAACCGCAACCAAATGTGGCTTGCGGCCGGTTCTCTCCAATATTTTAGCTGCTTCCTCAGCTATTTCAATCTTAAGTTTTTCTGATACGTATTTTCCGTCTAAAAGCTGCATTGTTAGATATTTTTAACGAAGTGATCAGGTAAGGGCGGCAAACTTAAATCTACCGACTCTGATTTTACTCGTACTTTTATAAAAGGCCTGCTATCCAGGGATAATTTTAATCCTTGATTTTGATTGATTTTGCTAATGATACTTTCAATGGTTTCCGTTTTATTATTCAGGAGCATTTCAAATATAATTTTATTTGAATCTGCCTTTTTATTCAAAGCATCAATGTAATATTTCGGTTCTCCGGCATCGTACACAATCCATTTACCATAAACAAAGTCTCCTAAATAAATGTATTTAACAAGCCCTTTTATCGTAAAATATGTAACTAACCTATACAGAATATATCAATTTACTCACCCTCACTTCCCATCAAAGGAACCGGGGCTTAATCCAACTTCAAAACTGCCATGAATGCCGATTGTGGTATCTCAACGTTACCTACCTGGCGCATGCGTTTTTTACCTTGTTTCTGTTTTTCCAACAGTTTACGTTTACGGGAGATATCACCACCATAACATTTGGCTGTTACGTCTTTACGTAAAGCTTTCACCGTTTCGCGGGCTATGATCTTGGCACCAATAGAGGCCTGGATAATGATCTCAAACTGCTGACGCGGTAAAAGTTCTTTCAACTTTTCACAGATCTTTTTACCAAAATCGTATGAGTTACCGCGGAAGATAAGTGATGACAATGCGTCAACAGGTTCGCTGTTTAAGCGGATGTCCAGTCTTACCAGGTCAGATTGACGGTAACCAATCTGATGATAATCGAAAGAAGCATAGCCTTTTGAAATGGTCTTTAATTTATCATAAAAATCAAATACGATCTCGCCCATTGGCATCTCGAAGATCAGCTCAACACGTTCAGATGTCAGGTATGATTGATTGGTAATGGTACCGCGTTTTTGGATACAAAGCGACATTACCGGGCCAACAAATTCAGATTTAGTAATGATCGTTGCTTTGATATATGGCTCCTCAACAAAATCAATTTTACTTGGATCAGGAAGGTCGGATGGGTTATTTACGATAAACTCATCGCCTTTGGTGTTATGAGCTACGTATGATACGTTGGGTACGGTAGTAATTACCGTCATGTTAAACTCACGCTCCAAACGCTCCTGGATAATCTCCATGTGAAGCATGCCCAGGAAGCCGCAACGGAAGCCGAAGCCTAATGCCGCAGATGATTCCGGTTCAAATACCAATGAAGCATCATTTAACTGCAGTTTGGCCATTGATTCGCGCAGCTCTTCATAGTCCTCGGTATCAACAGGGTAAATACCGGCAAATACCATTGGCTTTACCTCTTCAAAACCCTGGATCCCAACTTCGCAAGGACGGTCAACCTGGGTAATTGTATCACCTACTTTAACCTCTTTTGCTTCTTTTATGCCTGATATGATGTAACCTACGTCGCCCGTTTTGATCACATCTTTAGCCAGCGGACGTAATTTCAACGTGCCAACTTCATCAGCAAGATATTGTTTCTCGGTAGCAACAAATTTTACTTTATCGCCCTTACGAATCTCTCCGTTAACTACTTTAAAGTAAGCAATGATACCACGGAATGAGTTAAATACCGAATCGAATATCAAGGCCTGCAGCGGAGCTTTGGGATCACCTACCGGAGCAGGAACACGTTCAACAATAGCACGAAGAATATCGTGTACCCCCATACCTGTTTTACCTGACGCGGCAAGGATCTCCTCGCGTTTGCAGCCAATAAGGTCAACAATCTGGTCTTTTACTTCCTCGGGCATAGCGCCGGGAAGGTCCATTTTGTTAAGGATCGGGATAATTTCCAGGTCGTTCTCTAAAGCAAGGTATAAGTTTGAAATAGTTTGAGCCTGTATGCCCTGTGCTGCATCAACTATTAGTAAAGCACCCTCGCAGGCCGCGATAGAACGAGATACTTCATATGAAAAATCTACGTGACCGGGGGTATCAATCAGGTTGAGCACATATTTTTGCCCATCAAGCTCATAGTCCATTTGTATGGCATGGCTTTTAATGGTAATACCGCGCTCGCGCTCCAGATCCATATCGTCAAGCAATTGTGCCTGCGACTCGCGCTGCGTTATGGTGTTAGTATATTCTAATAACCTATCAGCAAGTGTGCTTTTGCCGTGGTCGATGTGTGCTATGATACAAAAATTACGAATGTGCTCCATTGAACCGCAAAAATAACTTTTTAAACCGATAATTTGTATCGGCTAATAAATTAACTATTTTGAAATGTTTAATTTAAATAATATCCAGGCGAAATGACTGTATCGGCAGATGTAATAAATGATATTGAACTTAGGTTGAATGCCAAAATTAAGAGAATAACCCCCGTTGCCGGAGGCGATATTAACCAGGCCTATCGTTTACAAACCACATTGGGCAATTTCTTTGTTAAAAAAAATAGTCGCCATAAATTTCCGGGTATGTTTGAAAGCGAGGAAAGAGGTTTGGCTGCTATCCGTAATACAAATGTAATAGCTGTACCAGAGATTATTTTACAGGGTGATACCGACTGCGAAAGTTATCTCATATTGCAATGGATTGAAGTGGGACAAAGCAGCAGAACATCATCGCAACAGTTGGGACGTCTGCTTGCTCAAATGCATCGTACTACATCGGCGCGATTTGGGTTTGAGGCCGATAATTATATGGGATCGCTCCATCAAAGCAATAGGCAGCATGATAGCTGGGCGCAATTTTTTATTGAAGAAAGGTTGCAACCAATGGTTAAAATAGCGGTGGATAAAAGAGAACTTGTTAAAAGCGATATGCATCAGTTTAACGAGCTCTGTAAGAAACTCCCCGATCTGTTTACAGAAGAACCACCGGCATTACTTCACGGCGACCTTTGGGGCGGCAACTATTTAATTAGCACCGAAGGTAAACCTTACCTCATCGATCCGGCGGTTAGTTATGGCAACCGAGAGTTTGATATGGCAATGACCACGCTTTTCGGTGCTTTTGATCATGTCTTTTACGAAGCTTATAGCCAGGAATTTCCTTTGCTACCGGGTTGGCAGCAGCGACTTAAGCTTTGGAACCTGTATCCCTTGTTGATTCATGTAAACCTGTTTGGCGGTATGTACGCCAAACAGGTGAGGGAAAACCTTTCGGTATTTGTTTAGTTTGTACCCTGTACAAAGGTTGGCGTTTCAGATACATTTACAGTTAACTTACCGTCAACTGTATTTACCTGGATTTTCACAGCTTCGTCTGCGCCTGTTTTTAAAGTGTAGATATTTGCTTTGGGAGTGCCGAGATCAAGGGTGTATGTAGTGATACGGGCCCTAAAGTCGGGTATGGTAAGTGCATATGTGGTTTGTGTTCCTGATATATACTTATCAACCAGCGGATCAGCGTTGATAGTTCCGGCATATGTATAGGCACCCATTAATTTTGATGTTTGTAATATAAAATCGGCAGCTGGCCGGCGCTTACCATTTTCAGCTAAACCGGATGTAGCATACTGAACATCAGCATTTGGGGTATCATCCAAAAGCTGATAGTAGAACACCCGCTGTATGCCATGCCTGATATAGAGCAGGGATGTCCTTAAAATCCAATCTCCCTGGGTGTCTTTTGGTGATTTGCGACCTACTTGCAACGCTTTCTGATAACTTCCCTGGTTAATATCATATCCCGATTCTGTTACCCACACAGGAATAGGTTTAACCAAAGAATTTGCATATTGAACAAATGAATCGGCAATCTGGCCAGCCATAGAAAGTTCAGGAGGGAGACCGAAGGTGGCCGATTGATGTGTCAAAATGTTTCCGTTATTATTGTAATAGTGATAGTTAATGATGTCGAAACAAAGGTCAATACTACCATCGGTATGGTAACCGCGGTTTACACGGCACCACTCAACCATTTTCTTTACAAAATTAACATCATCCGTAGCTAATCCACCCATTACAACCTGCATGTTAGGATCTGCGTTTTTTACACCGGCATTTTTGCCCAGCTTGCCTTTATCTCCATCGTAAAAGGCCGACATGTTGGCCGCATATTCTTCGGCGGTTTGCTTTGTTGCCGGGCCTTTCCACCATTTATCGCGCTCATTATCACATTCAACATATTTTATAAGCCCCATTCCCGCCTTTATTTTGTTCGGCGGATCGTTTGTCCATCTTGTACTTGTGTCGACTTTAATTAATGATCTGTCAATATTAGCATTATAACCATACCTTGCTGCAAACTGAAAAGCCATATACGCCTGGTCAACGTAACTTGCCGGATCGGCTTTGCTTGAACCGTATGGGAGCGGAGCATTCTCATTATCCCGCAAATCTTTAGGATAGGTTTCAATTAACCATGGTGGGCATGTTTTTATATCTGCCAAAACAAAAATGCCATCCCGCTTACAGCGTGTATAGATAAGATCATAATCCCAGCCGCCTTCATGGGCAGGGCTAAAAGTATAGCTACCTTTTGTACCTTCCATACGCCCCCAGTTAAGATAATGCCTTATGCCACTAAAAGATTTTATGAGCAACATGTTTTTTTCGTAAATGGTGCTCTTGAGGTTGGGGTTTGCAGGATCCTGTAAAAAGTTCCATTCATAAGCATTTATCCCGAACATGTTTTTTAAGGGTATTTTTGCTTGCTGTGTATTTGACTTCTTTGTTGTTACTGTTTCTGCGCTTTTTTTGAGACTATCTGTTTTATTTGTGTGGCAGCGATTGAGCGATAAGGTGAATAATGATAAGGTTATCAGTGTTTTACAATGCAATAAAATAGTCATATCGCCTTTTGATTTGAGCTCATAAGCTACAATATAATTAAGATTTATAAAAACTATTACATCAAAGCGCAGTTGCTGCCAAAAGTGTGAAGTATAATTATGGATTTCGATATAGCCGATGAGATAAAATGCCAAGGGGGGATGTGTCATAAATTCAATTGCCCTCCTTGGTATTTTGTTACCTATGAATTGAAATTTAGCCGATAATATGTATGCAAAAAGGGGGTTTACATGTTCTTTGCATGAAAAACACACAATTAATTGATTATTAGCTATTTATGTAAGTGTTAACCCTGGATTGTGTTAACCCTGTTAACCCCCTTTTATTAGTAGAGTCAATCCCAAACTATATATCGCTAAGTAGCTGAATAAGTCAAAAAAAATGAGGCTGATCATTGATGCTGCAGCCTCATTTTAAAAATATAGTTTTATAACTTATTTAACTTTTACATAAGTTTCAATAATCTCATGATCTACCTTGAGGCTATCTATTTTCTCAATTCCTTTTTGAATTAAAGTGTCATTTTTGATAGTGAGCTTAAATTTGAAATCCTTGTTTTCCCAATCGCGGGCGTCGCAATAGGCCAGGTGTTCGGTATAATCGTCGCCAGATAGGGTATAAGTGCCCGCTCCCGACGAATAAACTGGCTTGGCTGTTTTACCACGTACCAGGTCATGCGTAAAGAAGGCGAAGTTGGTGGCGTTAAACATCTTAAACATTTCCTGATCTTTCGGCGGTGTAGTTACTGTCGTATCTCCCTTCGCGATACTTTTGCTTGATATCAGGTGCCAGGTTCCGTCGAGCTTATCGCCAGGTTGAGTAGCTTCTGTAGTTTGTTTTGGAGGATTGCTGCACGAGGATAGCACAAGCAATACAATAGATGCTAAGTAATAGGTTTTCATGGTGTTAATAAAGGTTATTGATATACAATAATAGCATAAAAAAAGCACCGACAATCATATTTGCCGATGCTTTTTAAAATAATTTCAAAAGTTTATGCTATTCGCCGCGCTTCAGTCCAAACTTTTCAATTTTACTGTAAAGGTGGCTACGTTGGATATCGATATCGTCTGCTGTTTTTGAAACGTTCCAGTTGTTTTTCTCCAGCTTAAATTTGATATACTCGCGCTCAGCAAAATCTTTATACTCCTGAAAGTTATTGAACTGATCAAAATCTGTTTGCGGGGCAGGAGCCGCTGTACCCGCAGTAATGGCAACGGGTGCCGAAGGATTGGCAAACGCCCTTACATCGTTATCAGTGATAACTTTATCACTTAGGATGATCAAACGCTCCACCATGTTACGTAGCTCACGGATATTGCCTGTCCACGGAAGGGCTTTAAGTGCCTCCAGAGCAGCGTCAGAAATCTTTTTAACCGGCATGCCGTATTCATTGCAGATCTCATCCAAAAAGCTTTGAGTTAACAAAGTGATATCGTCCTTGCGTTCGATAAGTGGTGGTACATGGATCAATATTACGCTTAAACGGTGGTACAAGTCCATACGGAAATTGCCTGCTTCAATTTCTTTAAGCAGGTCTTTGTTGGTTGCCGCTACTACGCGTACATCAACATCAATTTCCTTCTCGCCGCCTACGCGGGTGATTTTGTTTTCCTGTAAGGCACGCAATACTTTCGCCTGCGCCGATTGGCTCATATCACCGATCTCGTCCAGGAACAGGGTTCCGCCATTTGCCGATTCAAACTTGCCAATGCGTTGTTTTATGGCTGATGTAAACGAGCCTTTTTCGTGACCGAATAATTCACTTTCAATTAACTCTGACGGGATGGCAGCGCAGTTAACTTCAATAATAGGCGCACCCGAGCGGTTTGATTTTTCGTGCAGCCAGCGTGCTACCAATTCCTTACCGCTACCGTTGGCGCCTGTAACCAACACGCGTGCATCGGTAGGGGCAACTCGGTCAATGGTTTCTTTGATCTTAATAATAGCCTGCGATTCGCCTAAAATGGGGCGTACCTTTGATACTTTACGTTTAAGTACCTTGGCTTCAACAACTAAACTTCCCCTGTCAAGCGCGTTGCGAACGGTAATAAGCAAACGGTTCAGATCAGGTGGTTTTGATATAAAATCAAATGCGCCTTTCTTGCTGGCCTCCACAGCGGTTTCAACCGTGCCGTGGCCTGATATCATGATGAAAGGGAGATCGGGTTTAATGGCGAGGCCCTCGGTAAGCACCTCCATACCATCCATGCGGTTCATTTTAATGTCGCACAGTACCAGGTCATAGTCTTTTTTTTCAATTAACTGTAAGCCGTCAACCCCGTTATCTATGTCTTCAACCTCGTAATCTTCATACTCTAAAATCTCGCGAAGCGTATTCCTGATCGACCGCTCATCATCAATTATTAAAATCTTAGCCATGTTTTATAGTTATGTACCGATAGTAATTGTTGTTTGCTAATATATGAGTTTGTATAGAAAAACAAACACTTTTAATGTGCATATAAAGGTTTAAGTTTGGTAAATGTTTGCAGGTTTTTGAAAATTATTGAAAATAGATGGATGCAAATAAAAAACCCCTCACTTTACAGCAAGGGGTTATACAGCAGCAAACCTGTAAGCCGGGTTCTGTTTTGCCTTGTTAAAGGGCAACTTCTATCATTTATCTGGCCCTGTTATCACTAACAGGTTTAAACAACCTACCCATCCTAACGACCTGCCTTGCGGCAGATACGGGAGCGAGCAACTCCGCTTTCAGGACCTATTTGGTTTTTCAACTCCTGAGGTTTACCGTCATAGCCGGTCGCCCGGTTATGCCGTGAGCTCTTACCTCACGTTTTCACCCTTACCCACCTAAGCGGGCGGTATTTTCTCTGTGGCACTTTGCTGTCGCCGGCTGCCGGCGCCTTCCCGTTAGGAAGCAGGATGCTCTATGTTGCCCGGACTTTCCTCCGCTAAAAATTAGCAGCGATAGAACGTTTTGCGGTTGTAAAGATAGGGAAATTACTTTAGTTCATAGTTGATGGTTCATAGATCATAGTAAAATAGATCATCGTAGAACAACAGCCGATCACTATCTTCTTGCGATGAACTATGATCTACGAACAAAAAACTATCTGCAATTTCTCAAATCATCCTGAACCTGCTGCAATGTAATAGTCCCCATTTTGTTACCGAAGGAATTGGTAACGTAGGTAAGCACTTTAGCAATCTCAAGGGGAGCTATATCATCAGCCTGCATTTCATCATCAAATGTGCGGCCTGCTACAGTGATCTTGCCTTTTAGACCATTTTTGATGAAGCAAGCAAGTACTGTTTTATTGTTTTTTAAATAGGTAGAATCTGTTAAAGGAGGGATAAGCGCAGACAGGCCTTGTCCTTTGTCGCCATGGCAATTTTGGCAATGCTGTTGATAAACAAGGCTACCTGCAGAGTAATAACGTTTAAACTCAATCTGCTCGTCACTTTGGCATGATGCACCAATTACAACTAACAAAACAGCTATAGCGCCAATTACTTTGATCCTCATTTAACAGCAATTTGATCCGGTTCGGCTTTCAGGGTTTTGATATCGGCTATAAGTTTGGTTACCTCTGCCGGATCAGTCCCTTCATAAGTGCCGCGAAGTCGTTTTTGCTTATCTATCAGGATAAAGAAACCATCGTGAATATATTCACCTTTTGGATTTTTTTCGGATACACTTTGCAGATAGCTTTTGGCAATTTTATAAGTATCGCCCTTTTCACCGTGTAACAGCCACCAGGTATTGCCGGCAATACTTAATTTATCGGCATAACGTTTTAGTACAGGAATAGTATCATATTTAGGATCAATAGTGTGCGAAATGATCCTGAAATTATCATCGGCCTTAAACTCTTTATACACGTTGAGCATATTGCGGTGCATCACCGGACAAATGGAAGGGCAGGTGGTGAAAAAGAAGTCGGCCACATAAATTTTCCCATCCAGGTTTTTCTGCGTAATTGTATCAGCGTATTGGTTTACAAACTTGAAAGGAGGGATGGTGGCATACTCGGTATCAGTTACGGTTTTACCATCAACCGTTTTAGTTACCGGTGTTTTATAACCTAATATAGGAAGAGCGGTTTTTGTATTTGATTTGCATGCATTAAAAAGCGTTAATATTACAACGCCTATCCAAAGTTTCCTCATTGTTTTACCGGTATTTGGGTAATGTATTTAGTTGAGCCTGTAACAGCCACATTGATTTGCGTATCTATCTTACTGATGAGCTTTTTTTGAACTTCAAAGTAATCCATGATTTCCTGGTGCGATTTACCTTTTGTTTCGGCGTCAAACTTATGCATCCAATCGCTCATGGCATTATCAGCATCATCAACCAGTTTTAAATATACCTCGGCTGTATCTTTATTGATATTAGGAGCATTATGTTTTACCAGGCTATCGAGCAGCATCTTGTTTTTCATCAATTGCTCATCATTGGCCATCACTTTATCATGTACGGCAATTACCTGGTTTAAAAGATCTTTTTCCTGTTTTTTTGTGTCTGTACAACCCAGTATCAAAGTTGCTCCGAGGGCTATAAATAGATATTTTTTCATGGTTTTTGATAGCGTGATAAAACTTGGCAAATATGCTAAATGTTTAGCTGTTTAATAGTCTTAAATAATAACTATAGTCTGTTACAGGTAAAGTTTTTGTACCGGCAAATTTCAATTGCTGCCCAATTTGCGCCCGGGTATGTGTGCCGTGATTAAGTACATGCGTCACGATATCGCTCAGTTGGGTTTCAAAATAGTCGCCGGTAAAGCTATGATAGGGGATCATCTTATCAAGGTCCTCTTCATTTGTTTCATTTAAAAACGTTATCCATGCATTGTAACGTTCAGATGTCTGTTGTTTGCATTGCTCAATTGTAATATTTTCGGGCCATGCGTTCGGCATGGAAGGAGGGATGAGTTTGCACCTTTCAAGCCAGGCTTGCTCGGCAGCAAGCAGGTGCCCCATCAGTTTCAGGGTTATACCTGGCACACCGCCGCTTTCCATAGCCTGTATCAATTGCTGATTGGCAAAACGATTGTAGGCAAACATTTTTATGAAGTAATTTTTCACGATGCACAGAGTTATCGGCTAATGTATCAAAGCAATTTAGTATCTTGGTAAAGATGCTGGTTAACAATTAAATAACATAGTTGTCATATTCAGCAAACATCTGCTTGTTACCTTTATTTTATAGCTAAAACACAAGGTTATGAAATTCATTATCAATATTTCAAGGTTGCTTACAAATTTCCGTCAGTGGATGATGCTTAAAAGTATGCGTTCGTCGTTCATACATTAAGTTATCACATATAATTTTTCATTTATAAATATAATTGCACTTTTGGGCTTTTGTAGCTCAAATTAATGGAACTTACTGACCGGGAAATACATTTAAGCAAAGATCTTTTTGGCAACGACTTTGAATGGGGCGTTTCGACTGCTGCTTTTCAGATTGAAGGATCACACGACGCCGATGGAAAAGGATTGTCTGTTTGGGACACCTTTACCGCCAAAAAGGGCAAGATCCTGAACGGCGATCACGCACAAACTGCTTGTGATTTTTATAACCTTTATGAGCGCGACATCGACCTCATCAAAGAACTTCATATTCCCAATTTTCGCTTCTCCATATCCTGGACCCGTATATTGCCCGAAGGTACTGGCAAAATCAACCAGGCAGGCATCGATTATTATAACCGTGTAATTAATTATTGCATTAAACAAGGCGTGGAACCATGGTTAACTGTTTATCATTGGGATTTGCCTCATGTGCTTGAAGTTAAAGGCGGCTGGACAAATCGCGATGCAATAAGCTGGTTTAGCGAGTTTATCACTATTTGCGCTCAGAATTTTGGTGACAGGGTAAAGCACTGGATGGTAATGAATGAGCCTGTTGTGTTTACAGGCGCAGGGTATTTCTTCGGCATTCATGCACCGGGCCGTAGCGGTATGAAAAATTTTGTTCCCGCCATTCATCACGTTACCATGAGTATTGCCGAAGGTGGAAGGATCTTGCGGAAATTATTGCCATCAACAGCACAAATCGGTACAACATTTTCTTGCTCGCAAATAGAGCCTTTTTCCAGTAAGCCGAGAGATGTGGCCGCGGCTGTTCGTGCCGATGCTTTGATCAATCGCTTGTATATTGAACCGCTGCTGGGCATGGGGTACCCGATAAATGACCTTCCCGCACTTAAAGATCTCAAAAAGTATTTTTACCCCGGCGACGAGGATAAGCTAAGTTTTGATTTTGACTTCATCGGTATTCAGAATTACACCCGCGAAATTGTAAAATACTCTTTTTTTACGCCCTATATCCACGCCAGCATGGTCAAAGCCGAAAATAGGAGCGTGGATCTCACCGCTATGCGTTGGGAGGTTTATCCGCCTTCTATTTATCATATGATCAAAAAATTTGATGCCTATCCTAACGTTAAAAAGATCATCGTTACCGAAAATGGATCGGCTTTTCCGGATGAGGTTACTGATGGTGAAGTAAATGATCCCAAAAGATTGAAATACCTGAAGGATTACATAAGCCAGGTCTTAACGGCAAAAAACGAAGGCTGCAAAGTTAACGGCTATTTTGTATGGACCCTCACCGATAATTTTGAATGGGCCGAAGGCTATCATCCTCGTTTTGGATTGATCCATGTTGATCATTCTACCCAGCAACGTACGGTTAAAGCTTCAGGTAGATGGTATGCTGAATTTTTAAAATAAGCTGTTAATTTTTAGGCAACGTGAAGTTGAAGGACGTGCCATTTTCGGTATCGCTCTCAAACCAGATGCGACCATCATGATCCTCAATAATTTGCCTGCAGATAGAAAGACCGAGACCAAATGATTTTTCGCCCGAGGTTCCTGGGCGTTTGGCATCTGTGAACATGTTGAATACCTGGTTTTTGAGTTTATCGGGGATCCCAATGCCATGATCCTTAACAGAAACCTGGATCTCGTTTTCCTGTTCAACTGCCATAACTAAAATAGCCGATCCTTCCGGACTGAATTTAATGGCGTTACTAATCAGATTACTGATCACCCGCCATATTTTTTCGCGACTGATATAGAGCTCAAGTGGCGAACTTAATAGGGCAAGATTGATAACCTGTCGTTTTTCAGCAGCCTTAAAGCGCATCAATTCAACGCTATTGTTTAATAAGGAATTAATCTCAACCGACTCTTTGTTCAATACAGCCGAAGCGGATTCGGTGGCTTCCAGTATTTCGTTGATCAGTTCAATGGAGTTAAACGAAGTTTCCCTTATGATGTTTAAAAGCTCTTTTTGCTCCTCGCTGTAATTTTCCTCAGTCATTACGCTTGTAAGCGAAGCAATGCCACCTATTGGGTTACGCAGATCATGTGCTACAGTACGCAGAATACGGTCTTTTTCCTGGTTATTAAGCTTTAAATCGCTGAGAGCGTTTTCCAAATGATGGTTTTGATGGTTTATCTGATCATTAAGATTTCCAAGCGTTTTAATATTCTTTTTTGATTTCTGCCAGTTTAAAAATACCAGTGAAATAATAATAATGAGCATCAGGGCGAAAACAATGGTTACCCTCAGATAAACATGTTGCAATTCATTGTTTTTCTTCAGGTTGTTAAACTCATTATCTTTTTCAAGGCTTTTAACCTGCTCGGCAACATCAGCCTCTTTCAGTTTTCTGTTTTCACTTGTTATAGTATCCTTAAGCTCATCATATTGTTTATAATGCATCATGGCCTGCTGGTGATCATTTTGTTTCTCAAAGTAGTTTGACATTAATAAGTGCCAGTCCTGCCTTGTTTCAGGGCTTTTAACGCTGTCAAACTGGAGCCTGATAACATCCAGAAGGTTTATTAAAGAATCATTGGCATTCTGCCTGTCGTATATCGATGCAAGTTTCAATTCGGAGTATTGCGCATCATTATTATCGTTTCCTTTACGCAGATTGATAGCTATACTTTTTTTGAGCAGATTTTTGGCTTTGTTGTAATCTTTTTGCCTGATACTGATATCAGCCATATTGCCATACACTACTCCTTTAGAAACCTCGCCCATTTGCGGGCGGTCTTTAAATCTTACAGCATTGGTGTTAATGTAATCAAGGGCATTGTTGTAAAAATACATGGCACTATCATTCATCAGCATTTTACTGTAGCTTAAACCTATATTGTTTAACAACTCCTGCCTGCGGTAAAAATAGTTGAAGCTACCCTCGCACGAACTGGTTTCATCAAAGCTTTTCTTAAAATATTCAGCGGCACGGCTGTAATGTTCCTGTTTGTACAGGATCATACCCATGCGGTAGCTATAATCACCCATTGTACAATCGTCAAGATTGTTATTGGCGATTACTTTCCCTTCATAGAAATAGCCATAAGCTTCGTTGTAACGATGATCATCAAACAATACATCACCTTTTGAAAGATGCGCTTGCCCATACTCGCTGGTGAATTTTAGTTTCTTCTCGGGGGTATCGAAAATGTAAAGCATACTATCTGCATATAGCAAAGCCATTTTGCGATCGTTTTTTACATGAGATGCATAGTTATAGATGAAGAAATAGTAATTATACACCTGTTTAAAGCCTAGATCATCTGAACGACGGAAGGCTGAATCAAGATAATCTACAGCTGCCTTATGGCGCCCATTGTCATACATTATGGTAGCAGTATCAACTGCCTTATTATATGCGGAGGAGGAAAGAAAGCCTTTTGGCTGTTGCCGGCATGAACTGATTATCAGCAAAAAACACGCAAAAAACAAACACGTCCGAATATTACCGGATAGCCATATTTGTTTAATGCCTTTGTATGTAAACATCAATATGAAATTATGCCAGGTTTAGAGTTGGTTGTAAAACAAGGGTAAACTATGAAAAATTTCAAAAAGACCATACTGCTTTTGCTAATTTTTTTAATTAATTATTTATAATGAAATTTTTTTGATCTGCATAAAAGCTAAATCCGACTGTTGAGGTAACCGTTATATTATGATGCCTGGGCTGGAAGATAAACGTAGAAACTCGACCCGTTATTTAAGTCGCTTTTTAACCAGATCCTGCCGCTATGTTTTTCAATTATTTGCCGACATATAGAAAGTCCGAGGCCAAATGATTTTTCGCCGTCGGTACCAGGTCTTTTAGCTTCAGTGAACATGTTAAACACCTGTTGTTGTAATTTGTCAGGAATACCTATGCCATAATCTTTCACACATATCTCAACCCCCAGCTGCTTTCGGTTCACGATAACATAAATAACGGCACCTCTGGGGCTAAACTTTATGGCATTACTGATCAGGTTACTGATAACCCTCCATATCTTTTCCCTGTTTATCAATAGCTCGGTAGGGGCTTCCAATAAGCTAAGCATGATATCCTGGTCTTTTTCGGCCGCTTTAAACCGCAGCAGATCGACACTGTTATTAATTAGGCTGTTAATTTCAATCCATTCTTTATTGAAGGCAACGTTAGCAGTATTTGCCGCTTCTAAAATTTCATTGATAAGCTCGAGGGAATTATAAGAGGTTTCCTTAATGAGGTTGATCAGATCTGTTTGCTCCTCATCCATTGCATCCTCAACCATCGCTGCGGATAATGATGCAATGCCCCCAAGCGGATTACGAAGGTCATGGGCAACAGCCCGCAGGATTCTGTCTTTCTCGCGGCTTCCCTGGTTTACCTCTTCAAGGGTGTTTTCCAATTCCGTTTTTTGCTGTTGGATCTGATCGTTAAGCTTCTTTATTGCTACGATATCCCGTTTCGACCTCCTGAGATTACGGAAAACAAGGAAGATAATGATCACTGCCATTACTGAAAAAAGCACAGCAAGAGAGATGTAGATCAATTGTAGCGTATTATGGCCTTTAAGGTTTTCTATCTGATTTTCTTTGTCAAAACTGGCCTGTTGCTGGTTAACATCCGTGCGTTTTAATGAAGATGTTCTTTTTAATGCTGAATCTTTTAACGCTGAATAGTTTTTTAAATACAACAGGCTATTTTGGTAGTCATTTTTCTGCAGATAATAAGCACTCATTAAATTGTTCCAGTTGGTTTCAGCATCATCATTTTTGATGGTATCGAGCTGAGCGCGCAATCTGTTCAGTAATTCAAAAAGCTCGTTTTGTTTATTGGTAATTGAATATAAGCGGGCAAGCTTTATTTCGGTTAATTCGGCATCGCGGTTATCATTACCGGGTTTTAAATTAATGGCGATACTTTTTTTCAGCAGTTCGTTTGCCTCGTTATAATTATGGGTTAACAATGCCAGATCGCCCTGGTTACCGTAAACAACACCCCGGGCAACTTCAAGCAGGTTTGCCCGCTCGGCGAACCTTACGCTGTTTTCATCGATATAAGCAAGTGCTTTATTTAAGTAGAGCTTAGAACTGTCGATATCACCGCTATTTTTATAGCTTTCGCCGATATTACCTAAAAGCTCCTGTCGCTGGTAAAAAGCACGAAAATCATCGGTATATGCATAGCTTTGAACATGACTGATCTTAAAGTAATTAGCAGCCTCCCTAAAATGACCTTGTTTAAACATGATCATGCCCATACGGTAAGTGTATTCGGCAAGTATGGCATCGTTGATAGCATTTTTACCAATAGAATAGCCTTTGTAAAAATACCGGTAGGCCTGGTCATACTTCACCATGTCTGAATAAGCATCTCCGGTGGCAAAATCCGCTTCTGAAGCTAATTTAATGTGTTGGTCAGGCGTAACACTTTCAGCAGCTATGGCCTGCATAGTATCAGCATAAGGCATGGCCTTTTTAGGGTCATGTAATGCTTTTAGATGATAAAGAAAATGGAAAGCGTAAAAACGGAACCTGTCGTTTACAAAAGGGGCTTTTATAGTTTTATAGGCCGAATCAAGATATTCGAGGCCTTTCTGCGGCTGGGATCTTTCACCATTGTATAGGTTTACTGTATCAAATATCGGTTTAAATTGTTCTGAATATTCGCCTGTATCCTTAATGTTGCTTGTGCAGGAATTAAGTAGCAATAGAATACACAGGGCCAGCCAAATTGAATGGTTAGTCAGTAATTTGTTTAAACTAATAGGGCTATCAGGGGTTGCCAACATTAAGCGGTTACGCAACAAATATAATGCTCATAATTATAACGAACAATATTTTTGCGTACGAATAACACGCATGTTACTAAAAGTTAAAGCATATTGATTATCTGCTACTTAAAAGCATCAAGTCCGGTAACATCCATACCGGTAATAAGCAGATGGATATCGTGTGTACCCTCATAGGTTATTACCGATTCAAGGTTCATCATATGCCGCATAATAGGGTATTCGCCGGTAATACCCATGCCGCCAAGCATTTGCCGAGCTTCGCGGGCTATAGTAATAGCTGTTTCAACACTGTTTCGTTTAGCCATTGATATTTGAGCAGGGGTCGCTCTGTTCTCGTTTTTAAGTGTGCCTAAACGCCAAACTAATAACTGCCCTTTGGTAATTTCGGTTATCATTTCGGCCAGTTTTTTTTGTTGAAGCTGAAAACCTGCTATCGGTCTGCCAAACTGCTCACGTTCTTTAGTATAACGGAGGGCGGTATCGTAACAATCCATAGCCGCACCCAGGGCACCCCAGGCAATACCGTAGCGGGCCTGGTTTAAACAACCCAGTGGACCTTTTATGCCGGCTACATTAGGCAGCAGGTTTTCTTTTGGTACTTTAACATGATCAAAAACAAGCTCACCGGTTGCCGATGCCCTTAACGACCATTTGTTATGGGTTGCAGGTGTTGTGAAACCTTCCATGCCGCGCTCAACTATCAGCCCGCGAATTTTACCTTCTTCATCCTTAGCCCAAACAACGGCAATATCAGCAAAAGGAGAGTTGGAGATCCACATTTTGGCACCATTAAGGATATAATGATCGCCTGCTTCTTTAATGTTGGTGGTCATGCCCCCAGGATTTGAGCCATGGTCAGGCTCGGTAAGGCCAAAGCAACCCATTAATTCGCCGCTGGCCAGCTTGGGGAGATATTTTTTTCGTTGTTCTTCACTGCCGTAGGCATAAATAGGGTACATCACCAGTGATCCCTGAACAGATGCTGTTGAACGGATGCCCGAATCGCCGCGTTCCAACTCCTGCATAATAATGCCATATGCGGTATAGTCCAAACCCGCGCCGCCATATTCAACCGGTATAGTTGGGCCAAATGCGCCAATTTCTGCAAGCCCCTTTAACAGCTGTGAAGGGAATTCGGCTTTTTGAGCGTAATCCTCAATAACGGGGCTTAATTCCTTCTTTACCCAATCGCGAACGGATGAGCGGATCAGCTTATGTTCGTCGGTTAGCAACTCATCTAATAAATAATAATCAGGGGCTTCGTACAGATCTGTTTTGGCCATAACATTATAGTTGGTGGGCAAATATAAAGCATTTATTACCGGTAAAAGCAAGCCAAAAACGCTGTTTTTTTATATGTGAGGCCACTTTATTACAAAAAGTAGGTTTAAACGGTTTAAAGCATGTTTTTGGCTGAAAAATATTTTTTGATGCATTGAAGATTAGGCGAAATACAAATATCTTGAAAAGTCTTTATGCTAAGGATGAGATTTAGATAGGGCTTTTTTTTACTTTTGAACATGATCAATATAGCCTTGCAAGGCGCGGAGTTTTTCGCGTACCACGGATTTTATCCCGAAGAACAAAAAATAGGTTGCCGCTTTTTAGTTGATGTAAATGTAGGTTTTGTACCTCCCGGAGATCTGCTGGAAGATAACCTCAATAAAACAGTTGATTATGAACGTGTGTATATCATAGCCTGTGAAGAGATGAAACATCCGCGCAAACTGATAGAAACCGTTGGTCAGTCAATTATTGACCGTATTAAAAAGAAATATGCATTTTTGGAAAGCATTGAGGTTACTATTAAGAAACTTACCCCGCCATTGAGCGGTAAAGTGGCCCATTCGGCTGTTATTATTAACTATAAGAAATCCTGATCATGGAATTCAATAAAATATCGGTTCAAGTATTAGAAGCTATCACCGCGGTTGTTGGTGCTGATAATGTTTTGACGAGCCATGACAGCCTGGAAAAATATAGTCACGACGAAACCGAAGACCTGGTTTATTATCCGGAAGTTGTAGTCCGTCCGCAAACACCTGAAGAGGTTTCGGCTTTATTAAAGATCTGCAACGAAAACTTTATTCCGGTAACTCCGCGAGGTGCCGGTACGGGTTTAAGTGGTGGCGCTTTGCCTATTAAGGGTGGCTTGCTGATAGCGATGGAGCGTTTTAATAAAGTGCTTGCGATAGATGAGCAAAACTTGCAGGCCACTGTTGAGCCAGGCGTGATAACCGAAGAGTTTATGAACGCGGTGGCTGAAAAAGGGTTGCTATATCCTGTCGATCCAGCCAGTAAGGGTAGTTGCTTTATTGGGGGTAATGTATCACATGGTTCGGGAGGGCCAAGGGTTGTTAAATATGGAACGATACGAGAGTATGTGTTAAATCTCCAGGTAGTTTTAACCTCGGGCGAGATTATATGGACAGGTGCAAACACCCTTAAGTATGCATCGGGCTATAATTTGACCCAATTGATGATCGGTTCGGAAGGTACGCTTGGTATTGTTACCAAAATAGTGGTAAAACTCGTTCCAGCGCCAACACGGGATGCTTTACTCCTCGCTTCATTCCCCAGCAATGAAATGGCCTGCGCGGCTGTTTCTGCTATATTCAGGGCCGGGATTATTCCATCCGCACTGGAGTTTATGGAACGGAGAGGGGTAGAGTGGGTTAAGGAGCATGATGATATTGCTTTTGATTTGCAGGATGGTATTGAAGCTTTCCTGTTGATTGAGGTTGACGGAACTAACCAGGATGTAATATTTGCCGATTGCGAAAAGATAAATACTGTACTTGAAGCGTTTGATTGCCGCGATGTATTGTTTGCTGACTCTACTGCTCAAAAAGAAGAGCTTTGGCGTTTAAGGCGCACCATGGCGGTATCCGTAAAATCAAACTCGATTTACAAAGAGGAAGATACCGTTGTGCCGCGCGCCGCCTTACCTCAATTGATTAAAGGAATAAAAGAAACCGGGGCTAAATACGGCTTTGAGTCGGTTTGTTATGGCCATGCCGGGGATGGTAACCTGCATGTCAATATCATCAAAGCCAATATGAGTGATGAAGACTGGAATAACAAGCTGAAATTTGGCATCCAGGAAATATTTGAATTGACAGTATCGCTTGGTGGTACGTTATCGGGAGAACACGGCATTGGCCTCGTGCAAAAGGAATTTATGCCGATAAAATATTCGGATGTACATTTTGCATTGTGGAAGGGGATAAAACAAGTGTTTGATCCCAAAGGGATATTGAATCCGGGGAAGATATTTTAGTTAAAAATACAAATCGCCATTGCGAGGAACGAAGCAATCGCTAACTATACAGCGCGGCTCTGTTAATCAGCTTCGTTCCTCTCAATGACGATTTAAGAATCACATCTACAAATCAATTCGTATTCAAAATCAGCCTCGGCTCATCATAATTGATCATCCTATGCCTTTCGGGTGTGGGAATAGATACAGATTTATTAGCCGAATAATCATAGCTGATGCAAACGGTTTTGCCGGTTGTTACAATTTCTTCACCGTTGGGGGTTGTCTTCACCAATACATGCATCATATCAAAGCTGCTGTTACCTATACGGATGGTGCGTACATAACAGGCAATATTATCCTGAACGGTAATGGGTTTCAGATAGTTGATCTCTGACCGGCCCAGGATAATGCCGGTATTGCTCCAGTCCCAATTGATGATTTCTTTCCAGTAGCCGATCCGGGCTATCTCAAAATAAGTTAAATATACTGCGTTATTTACGTGTCCAAATGAATCGATATCCGAAAAACGGATAGGGATAGGGGTTCTATATTTGTAATCAGCAAGTTTTTCAGCCATTTTCAGTCATTTTGTCTGCCTAAAGTATTTATTGATGACTTTTTGTCGCTTGTTTTAGGCGTTTTTGCTGTTGGTACAGCAGTTGATCAATAGGTTACGAAGTTAACAAAAAACAAAACTTTAGGAGGATATAAAAATGACATTAGTAAAATTTAACAACGGCCTTAAAAATACTTCAGCTAACCCATTCTTTAGCGATGTGTTTGATTCACTGATCAATGATTCGTTTATAAGCGATAAATTAATTGCCCGTGTACCTGCCGTAAACATTGCAGAAACCGAAAACGAATTTCATGTTGAACTGGCTGTACCTGGTTTAAAGAAAGAAGATTTCAAGATCAATCTTGACAAAAATGTATTAAGCGTATCTGCCGAAAAGAAAGCCGAAAATGTTGAAGAAGGTAAAAAATTCAGCAAACGCGAGTATAGCTACAATTCATTTGTAAGGTCGTTCACACTACCTGAAAGTGCCGATCAGTCAAAAATCGCTGCCGATTATGTTGATGGTATTTTGAGACTAACAATAGCAAAAAAAGAAGAAGCTAAATTTCAAACAAGAGAAATAGCTGTAAAATAATTAAAGACTGTTTTCATAAAGTAGTTAGTTTGGTTTGAAGGCCGCCCTGTTTGGGGCGGTCTTTTTTTATGCACTTAACCAAGCTATGGTTGTAAAATAAATCTATCCGCATTTTAATTAATACTAAAAATATTAGTATTTTTGATTTAATATGGATGTGGAAAGGATAACGGAAAAGCTCAATATACTGGCGGATGCGGCCAAATATGATGTATCGTGCGCATCGAGCGGGAGCAACAGGAAAAATAAGAACAAAGGTTTGGGGAATGCCAGCAATGGCATTTGTCATAGCTATACGGAAGATGGGCGATGTGTTTCGTTGTTGAAGATTCTGCTTACCAATCATTGCATTTTTGATTGCGCTTATTGCGTATCGCGAAAAAATAACGACATCAAGCGGGCTGCCTTTACGGTACAGGAAGTGGTTGACCTTACCATTAACTTTTATCGCCGCAATTATATCGAGGGTTTGTTTTTAAGCTCGGGCATTTTTAAAGATGCCGATTATACCATGGAGCGCCTGGTGCGTGTAGCTAAAAAGTTGCGGATAGAGCATAATTTCAATGGGTATATCCATCTGAAATCTATCCCCGGGGCAAGTGCAGAACTGATGCGGGAAGCCGGTTTATATGCCGACAGGCTTAGTGTGAACTTAGAAATGCCTACCGAAGCCGGGCTGAAGCTGCTGGCACCGGATAAAAACCGGCAGGACATGATAGATCCAATGCATTTTCTGAAAAATGAGATCATCAAGAATACGGAAGAAAAAAAGCTTTTCAAAAACGTACCTATGTTTGCGCCCGCCGGGCAAAGTACACAGGTAATTGTTGGTGCTACGCCCGAAAGTGATCAGCAGGTGCTTCAATCCGCCAATTATTTTTATAAAAATTTCAATTTAAAACGGGTTTACTATTCTGGCTATGTTCCTGTACTTGCCGATCAACGCCTGCCAGCCTTGAATACCGCTGTACCACTGGTACGCGAAAATCGCCTTTACCAGGCCGACTGGCTCATGCGTTTTTATGGTTTTCATGTAAATGAGATCGTTAATAATCAAAACCCTTTGCTTGATCTGGATATCGACCCAAAATTAAGCTGGGCTATCCGCAATATGCAGGCTTTTCCTATTGATATAAATAAGGCAGATCTGCAATTGATCCTCCGGGTGCCGGGTATTGGTTTATTATCGGCACAAAAAATTGTAGCAGCCCGCAAGTTTGCCAAACTGGGTTGGGATCAACTAAAAAAAATAGGAGTGGCCGTTAACAGGGCTCGATATTTTGTAACCTGCAAAAGCAATGAATTTGAACGGCGTGACTTAACCGGGCAAAACATAAAACAATTTATCATGGCCCAATCGCAAAGTAAATACGTCAGGAATACACAAACCCAACTTAACCTGTTTTAACAATGAATACACTGGTTTACGACGGAACGTTTGAGGGGCTGCTTACCGCTGTGTTTGAGATTTATGAGCGTAAACTGTACCCTGTAAAGTTATTAAAAGGGGAGTGGCGCAATAGCGCCCTTTTTGAAGAGGTAATTCCTATTGTTACCGATGAGGCCCGCGCCAACCGGGTACTAAGCGGATTGCGTAAAAAGCTTTCGGCGGCTGGAGTACAGCGCCTTTACATCAGCCACATGGCTGAAATTGCCGGTGAGGATTGTAATGTGCTTGGATTTATTCGTTATGTTTTTGACAGCGAGCAAAATATAGAGGAAGATTATAGCAACAGGTATGTGATGCGCCTGTCGGAGATTTTGAAAATGGTTAGGCGCGAAAAGCACAGGATGGAAGCCTTTGTCCGTTTTCAAAAACTGAATGATGGTACGTTTTATGCAGTCATCGAACCTGATTTTAATGTACTACCGTTATTGATCAAACATTTCAAAAGTAGATATGCTGATCAAAAATGGATGATCTATGATATTAAAAGAGGTTATGGCATATATTACGACCTTCACGATACTCAATTTATAGAAATGGATTTTGATGAGTTAAATAAACCAGTTGACGTAATTGCTGCTTATAGTGAGGACGAGAGTATTTATCAAAACCTTTGGAAAAACTATTTTGACAGCGTAAACATTGCTTCACGTAAAAATACCAAGCTCCATATACGCCATATTCCCAAGCGATATTGGCGGCATTTAACAGAGAAAATTTAACGTTTTTGAGATTTTACGCATTTTTTTATTTTTAAGAGCGAGCAGTTTTCACGTTGTTTGTTAATATAGAGCAATGTTAATAATGATGGCTGTAATTCAATGAATTAGGACTATTCGTACTTGAAATGGCTTGAAAATCAATGTTGATAAGTGCGGGATTATTGTTAATAACCTGTTAATAAAAACAATCAAAAATATTTGCCAAATCATGATAATGTCCCGATATTGAAATCATCAAGAACGACGTACTTTGACAACCTTTCAGGAAAACAGAAATTGAATCGGGTGAACCTTCGGGGGAACTAAAGATCGAAAGAAGTCCCTGAGTCGCATGAAAAACGAAGAAGGCGAAAGTCTTTTGAAAAAAGAAAGTGATTAAAGGAGGTGCCGGAATTAAGAAGAAGAACTCTACGGAGGGAAACAACAGAAACCGGAGATATTGAGAATAGTCGACCGCTCGTGAGAGCAACTGACGAAGATCATGTCGGTTAAGGATACACAAAACTTGATGCTGTTGGGCAACTACGGTTAAGCAACAGTTTGGAAACGGGAGTTCAAATCGCAAGAGATGACTCCCGTTTTCGCTTTTACAGGTTTTTTGTTTGGGGAGAAATTTTTCTTCAAACCTTAAAATCGTTATTTTAGGCGGATATGAAGGACGGCCAGCGTAACCAGAAGAAAATATTTGTTTTAGATACTTCTGTGATCCTGTATGATCACAACGCATTTCAAAACTTTCAGGAGCACGATGTAGCCATACCCATCCAGGTATTGGAGGAGCTTGACAATAAAAAGAACGGTAATGATACCCGCAACTTCGAAGCCCGGAGCTTTATCCGGCTTATGGATGAATTATCGCACAATGGGCTGATCAATGAATGGATCCCGCTTAACGGCAAAACTAAAGGCAGCTTTAAAGTTGCCATGGACACTAAAACTACAGGACTGGATGCCGAGCAGATTTTTGGTTCTGATAAAACAGATCACCGCATCTTGAACGCAGCCCTCGGCTTGCAGGAAGAAAATCCGGGCAAAAAGGTAGTGTTGGTATCAAAAGACATCTGCCTTCGCCTCAAAGCAAAAGCCCTCAACCTGCACGCTGAAGACTATGAAACAGGTAAGATCAAAAACCTGGAAGAGCTTTATACAGGCAAAACAGATATAGATAAGGTCACCGAAAAATTTATTACCCACCTTAATAAAAACGAGAATGTACCGGCCGAAAATTTAAAGATCGCGTCCTATACCAATAATCATTTCTATGTATTAAAAGGTAAAAAGGGCGATACAGTAGGTTTTTATAATTCGCAAAGTAAACAGCTTGAAAAAGTTACCGAGCAGCCAGTGCTTAATATTTTTCCGCGCAACATGGAGCAGTCGTTTGCCATCCATGCCTTATTGCATCCTGATATTAAGCTCGTAACCATACAAGGCAACGCAGGCACGGGTAAAACACTATTAGCACTCGCAAGTGCCCTTGAACAGCGTAAATACTACCGCCAGATCTTTGTTACCCGCCCTATAGTGCCTTTGAGTAATAAAGACATCGGCTTTTTGCCCGGTGATATTAAATCAAAGATAGATCCGTATATGGCCCCGATATGGGATAACCTGAAATTCATAAAAGATCAGTTTGGTGATGACGAAAAAATGCAGGCAAAAATTGATGAGCTGGTCAATAACGACAAGATCTCGATAGCGCCGCTGGCCTTTATCCGCGGGCGTACGCTCAGCAAGATCTTCTTTATTGTAGATGAAGCGCAAAACCTAACCCCCCACGAAGTAAAAACCATCATATCAAGGGCAGGTGAAAATAGCAAATTTGTATTTACCGGTGATATTTACCAGATAGATACCCCATATCTTGATGCAGAAAGTAACGGACTGTCGTACTTAATAGATAAAGCAAAAGGACATCCGCTTTACGCACACATCACGCTGCAAAAAGGGGAAAGGAGTGAGCTGGCTAATCTGGCTACGGAGTTGCTGTAATTATACTTTTTTGTTTTAGGTATACCGGAGTGTTTACCTTTTAAAAAAGCCAATTCCAAGCATGATGAACGCAGTAAACATTTCGGGCGAGAGTTTTACGCGCATCAGTTCAAGCGCGCGTTGTTTTTGCTTTTTTACTGTATTTACCGACATATCAAGCTCATCAGCAATTTCCTGGTTCTTTTTGCCATCAAAATACCCCATGATGGATATAGCGCGATGACTTTCGGGCAGGGAATGTAATGCAGCGTGAATTTCGGCTACCGCTTCTGCAGTGATAATGGCTTCAATTATGGGTGGTTCTTCAGGCTCGGTATTGCCTAAATATCCTATATAGGCTTCAACAACTTTGCCATGCCTTATCGTATTTAAGCTTGCATTGCGAACGGTGCTGTACAGGAAATTTTTTATCGCGGTCTTGTCCTGCATTACGGCTTCGCGCTGGTTCCAGTATTTGATGAATGCGTCCTGTACAATATCTTCGGCTTGGTCTTTATCTTTAATAAGCTGGAGGGAGAAGTATACCAGCCGGTCGTAATATTCTTTGAAGAGAACATCCAGATCAACATTTTCTGCTGAAGTGGTAGCGTTATTTTTTTGCCCAAAAATTCCCTTTACAATACTCATTTATTTTTCTGGCAGAAATAAAACCTGAACCCAACGAAACAGCACCATTTGTGCCGATAAAAACCTGATCCAAAGTTGGATTTTACGTGTTTAATTTAGGTTAAATTGGCGTTAATAAATGAGATTTTAATGGTAACTTTTCAGTTGCAGAACAACAGTGAAAATTGAATTATAGGTTTTTAGCTTCTGACCAAAGATGTTGACTTTCAAACGTAAAAGCCCTTATACCAATATAGGCATAAGGGCTTTTATAATTTGATGCTATGTTAACTTATTGCTTCGGCTTGCCATCGGCATCAAGTTCAACAATAGGGTACCCCAGTTTTTGTAAGCCGGGATAGATCCTTGCCTTATCGCCAACAACCAGAATGATCATGTTATCGGGATTAAGGTATTTTGAAGCCAGGCTATTGATCTCGGCAGGAGTGATAGTCGATAAGATCTTGTTTTGCTCGTCAACAAAAGTGGGCTTAAGACCATACTCCTGGATTCGTGATAAAAATGCCGCTTTTTGTGCATTGGTTTCATAACGGCGTGCATCACTTTGGCCAATGGAAGTTTGAGTGAATTTCAATTCCTCCGGAGTGATGCCGGTTTTTTGATAATTGGTGATCTCTTTCATAAATTCAACTACAGAGCTGTCGGTAGCGGTAGCTAATACACCTGCAGAGGCAGTAAAGTCGCCACCATATTTGCCCGAGCTGAAAGTTGAACGTGCACCGTAAGTCCAGCCTTTTTTCTCTCTTAAATTGAGGTTGATGTGGCTGTTGAACGCGCCGCCTAAAATGTAGTTGCCAATGTTCAGTTTATAATAATCGCCGGTTACATCATAGTTCAGCTTATCTAAATAGCCAATACGGATCTCGGATTGAGCCGCACCCGGGATATCAACAAGGTACAATGTGGTTTTATCAAATGATTTACCTTCAACAGGAGCAGGGATAGTTACTTTTTTATCTTTCCAGGTATTAAGGAAAGAAAGCGCACTTTTTGCTGAAGCCTCATTAAGATCGCCAACCACCACAATTTTAGTTACCGATGGTGCAAAGTTGCTGTCATAGTAATCCTGAACATCCTGTAACGTAATACCCGCTACGGTTTCTTCGTTGCCGCCCGCTGCATAAGTGCGTACGTTGTCTGTTCCGTAAAGTATTTTGTTGTAAACAGTTGATGCTACACCGGCGGGCTGGGTTTTAGCTTGTTTAAAACCTTCAAGGGTTTGTTTCTTGATCCTGTCGAGTGCGTCCTGGGTAAATTTAGGATGGTACAATCTCTCTTCAAGGAGCGACATCGTTTTGGTCAGGTTTTTTGTAAGAGATGATACCTCAACAGAGATCTCATCAAAACTTGCAAAAATGTTTATGCTGCTGCCCAGTTTATCCAATTCGGACGTAAACTGTTCGCTGGTATGATTTTGAGTATCCTCATTCAGCATGCGGCCTACTATGCCAGCCACACCGGCTTTAGCAGGATTGTTAATAGCAAATAAACCACCACCTTTTACCGACATAGAAATAGATACGGCAGGTATTTCACTGTTTTGCGTGCCAATGATATTGATACCATTAGGCGTATTGGTTGACCAGATAGCAGGAACTTTGATAGCCGGGTTAGGGCCTACGCCGGGTTTTACAGCACGGTCAAAATTGTCTTTGGGTTTGTGATAGGTTAAGCCATTGTAGCCATAATCGGGCGCTTTGTAGCCAGTGGTATCAACAGTGAAATTATCAGGCGCAACAGGCTGCAGGTTACCATCTTTAGGTAGTACGCTTAATATTACGGCAGGCTTACCTTTAATGTATTGGTTATAAACGCGCATCACATCCTCTTTGGTAACTGCACGGATGGCATCCAGTTCGCGGCCGATCTGGTTAGGATTGCCGGTAAAGGTTTGTGCCTGTGCCAGTTCGGATACTTTACCGCTCACGCTCGATAAGCTGTTGATGTAATCGGCTTCTGAACTTGCTTTGAAACGAGCCAAATCATCGTCGCTTACACCTTTTTTCTCAAACTCGGCTAATGATTCATCCACCAGTTTCTTGGCATCAGCCAAAGTTTGACCCGGGAAAGGCACAACCCGCATACTGATCTCTCCGGCCAGCTCTGTATTTGATGAACCCATAGTGGCTTGTGCTGCCTTGCGGGTTTTTACAAAGTTTTTATAAAAGATAGAATTGCGGCCCTGACCAATGATAGCTGATAAAGCATCAAGTGGCGACATATCCTTATCATAGATCTTAACTCCCGGATAGCTTATCGACAATAACGGGAATTTGGCATAGTTGTCCGTGTAAGATACATACCTGTCGGCCTTTAATACTGGTGCTGGTAGCGACATGTTTTTTACAACTGGGCCTCTTGGGATGCTGCCAAAATATTTGCTTACCCACGCCAGCGTTTGCTTAGCGTTAAGATCGCCACCAATGGTAAGTGTAGCGTTGTTAGGACCGTACCATCTCAGGAAAAAGTTTTTAAGATCATTTACACCTACTTTATTCAGCTCTTCAATGTAGCCGATAGTAAGCCATGAACAGGGGTGGCCGTATGGGTAAAGCGTTTTTGAAGCGTATTGCCCAGCTAAACCATACGGACGGTTATCGTAGTTTTGCCCGCGTTCGTTTTTTACGGTTGCGCGCTGTACTTCAAATTTTTTCTGAGTAACCGCATCAAGCAGAAAACCCATCCTATCCGACTCCAGCCACAACATTTTTTCCAGTTGATTGGCAGGCACAGTTTCATAGTAATTGGTACGGTCGCGGTTGGTTGAGCCGTTCAGGGTACCGCCGGCTTCAGTAATGATTTTAAAATGATCACCATTTTCTACATGGTCTGAGCCCTGGAACATCATGTGTTCAAAGAAATGCGCGAAACCCGATTTACCTATCTCCTCACGGGCCGAACCTACGTGATAGGTGATATCTACGTGAACCAGCGGATCGGAATGATCCTCGGCCAAAATAACTGTAAGTCCATTAGGGAGTACGTACTTTTCGTAGGGGATCACCAGCTCGCTTCCCTTACGGGTAACCTTTTCAATAAGTTTGGGCTGTGTGCCTGTTTGCGCAGCGGCGTTAAGCGCCATTACAGCAATTGATGGGGTGATCAATGCATGCTTTAAAAGTTTGATCATTTGTGTTAATTAGTTTAAGTAATGAGTCAGTCAACTGGTGCTTCATTCAGTAAGCACCGAAAGTTACTATATTAAGCAATTTATCCTGCTGGTTAATATTGTTGCAATGTAATTTGATTTTTGTAACGAATTTGTGACTGATGATTAAAAAACGTCATTGCGAGGTACGAAGCAATCGCGAACTACACAGAGCAGCTCTGTTTATAGGGGCTTATTAATAATTATAATTGTTTTTTATAGGTATTAATAAGCCTCCGGTCGGTTGTCTTCGTACCTCGCAATGACGACTTTAATTTAAAAGCTTTGATTGAACAACTGCTTATCTCCAGCCGCCGCCTACGGCTTGGTACAAATTAACCGAACTTAAAAATATATTACGTTTAATCCCGGCAAGCTCAAGCTCGGCATCAAGTACGCTGCGCTGGGCCGTGATGATTTCGAGGTAATTAGCCCGCCCAACAAGGTATAAGTCATTAGCTACGGATAAGGCGTTGTTGAGCGATTGCAGTTCCTGTTGTTTAAATTCAAAAGCATGATTGAAATTCTCTATCCCGCTCAAATTATTTTTTACTTCCTGGAAACCAGAGAGGATACTTTTTTGATAGTTGTACACCGCTATTTTCTGCTCTGCTATAGTACGTTCATATTCGGCCTTGATAGCTTTGCGGTTAAAGATGGGGGCAGTAATGCCTCCTAAAATACCATAAGTAAACGAAGCCGGATCAAATAAAAGGTTTGCCCTGAAGCTGTTGTAACCTACGTACGGGGTTAAAGTTAAAGTTGGAAAGAAGTTTGCCCTTGCTGCTTTAATGTCGGCATTCATGGCGGTAAGTTCCAATTCAGCGCCACGGATGTCAGGCCGATTCAACAACATTTGTGAGGGGACACCTGTACCAACCACCACAGGTAGCTTGGTTTTCATGATAGAAGTATCCCGTGTTATGGTACCCAAATAGCTTCCGGTTAAAAAATGAAGCTGATTTTCAGTTTCGGTAATTTGCTGACGGGTAGTGTACGCTAAGCCTTTGGTACGCGCTAACTGGGCTTCAAACTGCTGTACGGCCAGCTCGGTGGCACGACCGCCAAGCTTCTGAATTTTAACTATCTCCAATGCATGCTCCTGAAGCTTGATGTTCTTTTTAATGATGCCTGATTCGGTATCATAAGCCAGTAACTGGTAATAGAGCCCGGCAATTTGGGCTGTGAGAGCGGTAGTTACCAAACGGTAGCCGCTTTGGCTGGCCAGGAAGCGGGCAAATGCAGCTTTTTTCTGGTTGTTTAGCTTGCCCCACAAATCAACTTCCCATGAACTTTGAAAACCCAGGAAATAATTAGGCACCGGGTTAGGAATATGCTGATCGCTGTTAATGTTGTTTGAAAAATTGGTATCGTAATTACCTACGCCGTTTTGTGTGTAGTCACCATACTTTTCGACTCCTGCGTTAGCAGCAAGATTTATGGTTGGCAGCAGCTTTGACGTGTTGAACCGTAAATTGGCCCTGGCTGCCTCAACCCTTTGCAGGGCGCTCAGCAGATCAGGATTTGCTTTAAGTGCTGTATCGATCAGGTTAACGAGCCTTTGATCGGCAAAGAACTGGCTTATAGGTAGGGCGGCGATAGTTGTGGTATCTGTGCTATTATTAAATGTTGACGGCAGATTGGCGGCCACATCCTGGCCCGCGACCGGCTTGTAACTTTTACAGCCGGCCATAACTACCATCAAAAGAGCCGTATTAAGTATATAGAAAATTGCTTTTTTTAGCATTGTTGATCTTGATTAATTATTAACGATATCCAGTTCATGATGAACCGCCTCTTCTGTGGGCTTTTTCTTTTTGTTCCGCTCGGCCAATCCCGCAAAGATTACATACAGTCCTGGAATTAGTACCAGTCCGAATATGGTGCCCATTAACATACCTCCGGCGGCGGCAGTGCCAATAGAGCGGTTCCCCATAGCGCCAGCACCGCTGGCTACGCAAAGCGGGATCAAGCCTGCAATGAATGCCAACGATGTCATGAGGATCGGCCGTAACCGGGAAACTGCGCCTTCAATAGCCGCTTTTACAATGCTGAGGCCGTCTTTTTGCCGTTGGATAGCAAACTCTACTATGAGGATGGCGTTTTTGCCCAACAAGCCAATAAGCATTACCAATGCAACTTGCGCATAAATATTGTTTTCGAGCCCTGTGATCTTTAAAAAGAAGAATGCACCGAAAATACCGGTAGGCAGTGAAAGGATAACTGAAAGTGGTAATAGGAAACTTTCATACTGGGCGGCCAGCAACAGGTAAACAAATATCAAACAGATCACAAAAATATAAATGGCCTGGTTTCCCGACAGGATTTGCTCGCGGGTCATACCCGACCATTCAAAGGCATAACCTTTGGGTAGTTTTTCGGCAGCGATACGTTCAATTGCCTTAATGGCGTCGCCGCTGCTAAAACCTTTATCAGCATCGCCAGTAACCATGGCCGATGTATACATATTATACCGGGTAAGCTGCTCCGGCCCGAATACCTTTTCCATTTTAATGAATGTGGAGAATGGTACCATTTCGCCTTTATCATTCTTAACCTGTAGGTTTAACACATCTTCAGGGCGCGACCTGTATTCGGGCGAGGCTTGCACCATTACCTTATACATCTGCCCAAATCGGATAAAATTGGATGCGTAAAAGCTGCCCATCAGCGTTTGCAGGGTCGACATGGCTTTGTCAACAGTGATACCCTTTTGCGCCGCCGTTTGCTGATCAACAGAGATCATATACTGCGGAAAGTTAGGGTCAAAACTGGTAAATGCTCCCGCAATCTCGGGCGAAGCATTAAGCGCGTCAACAAAGCTTTTGGTAACCTCTGCGGCTTTTTGCAGATCGCCCTGGCCACTTTTATCAAGTACACGGATCTCAAAACCGCTGGCATTACCAAAGCCCGGTACAGTAGGCGGAGGAAAGAACTGGATGGAGGCATCACCTATATTCTTTGTTTTTTCAGTCAGCTCGGCAATGATATCATCTAATGATTCGCTGCGCTCGTCCCATGGTTTAAGGTTGATCATGGCCATACCATATGAAGCGCCGGCAATCTCATTCACCAAACTATATCCGGAAAGGGTTGAAACCGATTCGATAGATTTCATCGATTTGGTTTTGGCTTCAATCTCTTTCAATACCTGTTCTGTACGTTCAACGGTCGCGCCTGCAGGGGTGGTCACATTAACGTAAAGCATACCCTGGTCTTCAGTAGGGATAAAACCTGTTGGTAAAATGGCGCTTGTACCCCACGTAAGCACAAAGAAGCCGCCCAGCAATATCAACGTAATGCCCTTACGCGGCGACAGGTAAGTCATGAAGGTAGAATACTTGTTCTGTAACCCATCGTACCTTTTATTAAAGCCACCAAAAAAACGCTGCACCAGGTTTTTCTTTTTAGGCGCGGGATCATGCTTAAGCATAATAGCACAAAGGGCAGGGGTGAGGGTTAACGCGTTAACGCCGGATATCACAATAGAGATAGCCAGCGTAAGCGAAAACTGCCGGTAAAACACACCAACCGGCCCCGACATAAAGGCCACCGGTACAAATACCGCCGACATAACCAGTGTAATAGCCACAATAGCCCCGCTGATCTCGCGCATAGCGCTTACAGTGGCATCCATAGCGTTCATGTGGTTTTCGGTCATTTTTACGTGCACGGCTTCCACTACCACTATCGCGTTATCTACCACAATACCGATAGCTAACACCAATGCAAAGAGTGTGAGCAGGTTGATAGAAAAGCCCAGCATTTGCATAAAAAACAGCGAACCGATGAGGGCTACGGGTACAGCCAAAGCCGGGATCAATGTAGACCGGAAATCCTGCAGGAAAATAAATACTACGATGAAAACCAATATAAAAGCCTCCACCAGCGTACGTAACACTTCATGTATTGACGCATCTAAAAAGCGTGATACGTCATAGTTTACGTTGAAGGTCATCCCGGCAGGGAAGGAGCTTTCCTTGAGCTCGGTCATACGGGTTCTGATGTTATTTATCACCTCGCGGGCATTAGAACCCGGACGCTGTTTTATCATGATTGATGCTGAGGGTTTGCCGTCGGTATTGGATACCATACTGTAGGTTAATGAACCAAATTCAACATCGGCAATTTGTTTCAATCTTAATACCGAACCGTCTTCTTCGGCGCGGATCACAATATTTTCGTATTGCTTGGGCTCAAAAAACTTGCCCGGATAGCGCAATACATATTGCAGCATCTGCGGGGTTTTATCTGAGCTTTGGCCGGTTTTACCTGGTGCAGCTTCAACGTTTTGGGCGCGAATGGCATCTATCACCTCATCGGTTGATACCTTGTAAGCCATCATCCTGTCGGGTTTTAGCCATACACGCATGGAGTATTCCTTAGCGCCCATGATCTCGGCCCTGCCTACACCATCAATTCGTTTAAGCTCCTGTAAAACGTTGATATCGGTAAAGTTATAAATGAATTTTTCGTCCATGCTGGTGTCCTGGCTCATGATATTCAGGTACATCAGCATACTGTTCACTTCTTTTTCGGTAGTAACGCCGGCTTTGATTACCTCTTCCGGCATTTCGTCAATAATTGTGGCTACACGGTTTTGAACGTTCACCGCCGCCTGGTCGGGGTCAATGCCCACATTAAAATAGATCTGGATCACCGTTAAACCGTCATTACTGCAAACGGTAGACATGTAGGTCATGCCTGGTACGCCGTTGATGGCGCGTTCCAGCGGGGTGGCTACGGCTTTGGCACACACCTCGGCATTTGCACCTGTATAGTTGGCGGTTACGGTTACCGATGGCGGTACAATGTCAGGGAACTGGGTAACCGGCAGCGTTATCAACGCCAGCACACCCAGCATGGTAATTATCAATGAGATAACAAGCGACAGCACAGGCCGCTTTATAAAAGTTTCGAACATAGTTTGTTAGGGTAAGTGTACAATAAACCTGTGCCGCACATTTTATGCAGCCGGAAATGGAAACATGTGCAACCGGTTACTTCATCGCCAGCAACGAGTCCTTGGCCAGTTTCCTTGGTTTAATGATCATGCCATCACGTACGTTCTGTGCTCCCTGGTACAAGATCCTGTCGCCCGCTTTTAAACCATCCTTTACAATGTAATAGGTTGAAAAACGGGTTTGCGGCGAAAAGGCCTGCATATGCAGTTTGTTGTTCTTGTCAACTATGTATACGTAACTTTTATCCTGGATATCAAACACCGATTGCTGTGGCACCATGATCACGCTATCAGCTTTAGTCGAGATGAAAAGCTTACCGGTAGCACCATGCCTTAACAGTTTTTGCGGATTAGGGAACTTTGCCCTGAAGTTAATAGAACCTGTTTTCTGCTCAATTTCCGCCTCCACAGTTTCTATTTCGCCCTGGTAGGGGAAATCCAGTCCATCGGCTAATACCAGTTTAACCTTATCACTTGTTTGTCCGGGAGCCGATTCTTTTTTGCGGATATATTGCAGGTATTCATTTTCAGGGAAACTGAAATAAGCATACATCGAGCTGATATCAGACAGACTGGTAAGTAAAGTGCCTTCATCAATCAAACTGCCCGATTTAAGTGGGATCCTGTCGACGATACCATCGAATGGCGCATGGATGTAAGTGTAGGCCAGTTGGTCTTCGGCGCTTTGCACCATGGAGCGTGCTTCTTCAATAGTTGCCTTATCAGCATTCATCTTTGATTCAGCTACTTCCAGTTCTGATTTCGAGATTACTTTCTTATCAACCAGTAGTTTAACCCGTGTTACTTCAAGTTCGGTTGCCTTGGCATCGGCCATGGCGTTGCTTAAAGCAGCTTTGGCTTTTGACAGGCTTACTTTAAATTCCTGGTCATTAAGTTTAAACAAAAGCTGACCTTTCTTAACCTGCTTGCCTTCGTCAATGTATATTTTTTCGAGAAACCCGCGAACGCGTGAACGGATCTCAATATTCTTTTGCGCCTGGATATCGGCGACGTATGATTTTTGCAGAACTGTATCCCGTGTATTTAAAGTAAGTACCGGGAGTTGCAGTGTATCAGAAGCTGCAGCTTCACTATTGGTTTTAGCTTTCGTTGAGCAGCCCGTGACAAGTATGCCGGCAGCCATGACCAGCAGGGGGATATAAATGATGATCTTTTTCATTTTTCGGATAGATAAATAGGGCATAGCAGTACATATCACGTACTATTAGCCAATGTTAAAATTTGATTTTGTAAAACAGGGATTTCCCGCAAGGGACATCTAAAGCGAAAATGGATCAGAACGGGCTGAGCCTGAAGAGGAAATTGTAATACGCAGGCAGAAAGCCTTTGGTGGATTTATTCTGGTTTTGTTGTTTTTCGACTATTGAAATAACATCTTCCAGTAAAAGCTGTTGTCCGGGCAATAGTGCTGAAGAGTAACTAACACGGCCAGGTAGAAAACGGATGATGTGGCGTGTGTGGCTGGCTTCGTTACCATCCGAATCAGACGCATCATCTTGTACTTCCTGCTGCTGGATTTGCCCTATAATCCTTTGATGCGTAAGGGAAATAACATCAGCTGCAGGGCCTGATTTTTTATAGTGAGTTAAAACTGATTCGGCGCCAGCAGGGGCAACAGCTATTGCAAGCTGGAAAAAAAATAATGCAAAGAATATTTTTTTTATCGTCGACGCCATGTTTGCGAATTTACCAAAATATTTGAAGCTATTCAAATGACTTTGTATTTTTTTTGATATAAAATGGTTTTATTTTTATTTTTTATCCTTGTTTGTTAAGATGTTATCTTTTTAAACCTCATTTTTACTTTAATCGCTCTTTTTAACGTTTTTATAACGGCCAAAACGATTATTTGTTCATGTTTTATTAATGTGTGCTTAATAATTGCAAATAACCTTTACTCAACGAATAATTGTATTTTAGCTATATGCTGCATCATGTTATTATTCAATGTGCCTGCCTTTTAGTAGTTATCCTCTTTGTGGTAATGCTGGCGCAAAAAATCAAAATAGCCTATCCCATATTACTGGTTTTGGTTGGCCTGCCGCTTGGCTTTGTTCCTTTTTTAAAAGGTATCGAAATCCAACCCGACCTGATCTTCGTGATCTTTTTGCCTCCTTTGCTGTATGAGTCGGCCTGGAATACTTCCTGGAAAGACTTCTGGAAATGGCGCAGGGTCATCTCCAGCTTTGCGTTTTTGATCGTAATTTTAACATCATGCCTGATAGCCATTGTATCAAATAGCCTTATAGCGGGTTTTACCTTGCCGCTGGGCTTCCTGCTTGGGGGGATCATTTCGCCCCCCGATGCCGTATCGGCCAGCACTGTACTGAAAAATATAAAAGTACCCAAACGGTTTATAGCGATTATTGAGGGCGAAAGCCTCATGAATGATGCATCGAGCCTGGTGATATTCAGGTTTGCACTTGCGGCAGTTATTACCGGTAAATTTGCCATGGGGCAGGCTGCCTTAAGTTTTGTATTGGTTATCGTGATGGGTATTGTTATCGGGCTGGCCGTTGCACTGATATTTTACGCTACACACCGATGGCTGCCAACTACGGCCAATATTGATATTATCCTTACGTTTATTACACCATATGCCATGTACATGGCAGCTGAAGAATTTCACTTTTCAGGTGTATTAGCTGTGGTAAGCGGAGGATTGTTCTTATCGTCGCAAAGACAGGTGATATTAAATTACAGGAGCAGGTTGCAAGGAATTAATGTTTGGGAAACTGTTGCTTTTGTTTTAAATGGGTTTGTATTTATACTAATAGGGTTAGAATTTCCGGTTGTTATAAAAGCACTTGGCCCCGAAGGCCTTAAACCGGCAATAAACTATAGCCTGATCATAACAGGTGTATTGATAATAGCCCGTTTAGCCAGTACGTATGGGGCTACAATATTTACGATGTTTATCAGCCGGTACATTACCACTGCCGACCCGAATCCCGGCTGGAAAACCCCTTTGTTGTTTGGATGGGCAGGTATGCGCGGCGTGGTTTCGCTTGCTGCTGCCCTGAGCATTCCTGAACTTTTACCTTCCGGCGCTGCCTTTCCACAGCGGAACCTTATCCTGTTTGTCACATTTGTGGTGATCATGTTTACCCTGGTTGTGCAGGGCCTCACTTTACCTATATTGGTTAAGCTCGTAAATATCCCCGATCATGATTATATAGGTTCACCTGAGCAACAAAAACAACTTGTTAGGAAGAAGTTATCGAAATTGGCTTTACAAATACTTGAAGATAAATATGCCGATCATTTGGCCGGCAATGATATGGTTAAGGCCTTTAAGCTGAGGCTGAGCGCTGATATGGAGCTCCTGAAGGATTGGGAACAGGACAATAGCGAGCAGCGTGCCGATACTTTTTACCATGACTACCGAATGATCCTAAATGATGTGATGAATCAGCAGCGCGCGCTGCTATTAACCCTTAATAAAAAGGAAAACATCAGTGATGATATCGTAAAACAGCAATTGGATCTGCTTGATCTGGAAGAGGAAAAGTTTCGGCAGCATTTTGAGGTAGTGTAAGCGCTGGGGGAAATCGCTTTTAAAATAGGAGGCACCTACGAAGCCATAGGTCGCTTTTACTATTGCTATAAACATGATACTCCTGCGGAGTTTTTATGTCCGCTTTTTTAACTCCGTAGGAGTATCATGTTTGTAGAGAAAAGCAATTGATTATTGGCTCCGTAGGTGCCTCCTCATCATTGTCGATTTTAAAGCGATTTTACCGTGGCGCAAAGGCGGGCATTTCTTTCGGGTATAATGGCTACTTTTGCCGCCCTATACACATCATACTATAATGAACTGGGATCAACTATTATCGGCTAAACGTTGGGGTTACGAGGATAAATATATTGCAAACCATATCGATGCACGATCGGAATTTCAGAAAGATTACGACCGGATAATTTTTTCGTCGCCATTCAGGAGGTTGCAGAACAAAACCCAGGTTTTCCCTTTGCCGGGGAGCGTTTTTGTACACAATCGCCTAACTCACAGTTTAGAGGTAGCCAGTGTAGGGCGTTCATTGGGCCGTATGCATTTTAACAGGATGTTGAAGGAAGATCCCGAAGTAGAAAAGAAGTATCCTCTTATCAGTGAGATCGGTAATATGATAGCGGCCGCTTGTTTGGCTCATGACCTGGGTAATCCTGCTTTCGGCCACTCAGGCGAATCTGCTATTTCACACTATTTTGCTGAAGGAGACGGTAAAGAATACCAGAAAGTTGTCACCGTACAGCAATGGGAAGATCTGACGCATTTTGAAGGTAATGCCAATGCTTTAAGGCTATTAACGCATCCGTTTGCCGGTAAAGGGCGGGGGAGTTTGGCTTTAACTTATTCCACCATAGCATCTATCGCGAAATATCCGTGCTCATCTATAGCCGGGCATAAAAAGGGTATAATCTACCGTAAAAAATATGGTTTCTTCGCTTCCGAGCAGCAGGATTTTGAAAAGATAGGTATTGATTTGGGCTTGATCAGGGTAGAGAGCGATGAACTTATTTACAAAAGGCATCCGTTGGTGTACCTGGTAGAGGCAGCTGATGATATTTGCTATAATGTTGTTGACCTGGAAGATGCTCATCGTCTTAAAATACTCTCCTATGAGGAAGTGAAGGCATTGCTGATGCCTTTGTGTACTATCCCCAGAATGGAACAGCGATTAGAAGAGTTTGATGATACTGATGCTAAAGTGGGGTATTTGAGGGCAATAGCAATAAATACATTGGTAAATAAATGTTCAAACCTGTTTTATGACAAACAGGAAGAGATCATGAATGGTGATTTTAATGCTGCGCTGATGGACGCGATTGAAGAACCGCTCAGGTCTGCCATGAATGCAATCGAAAATGTATCTGTAAAAAAGATCTACAACTATAGCTCAGTTGTACAAAAGGAAGTTGCGGGTTACAAAGTAATGGGCGGTTTATTGGAAGAATTTGTTCCCGCTTATTTAAAAAATAATTCAAAATATCATAGCAAATTGATTGAGCTGATCCCAAAACAGTTTTTAACCAAAGCTGATGACGATTATTCAAAGATCCAGACCATCCTTGATTTTGTTTCGGGCATGACCGATCTGTATGCGGTTGAACTGTTCAGGAAAATCAAAGGGATCTCGTTCCCGTCGATGAGCTGATATACACGTTAAAAAACGAGCGTCATTGCGAGGAACGAAGCAATCCCCGATAAGCAGAGCCACTCTGTATAGTTCGCGATTGCTTCGTTCCTTATAATGACGTGATTGTAAGTTATTGATTATCAATGGTAATTTTTCAACACGTCATCGCATTTTTTTTCAGGTTCTTACCTGGTGATTACTCGCAATGACGTCTTCTTTTTTCTTTGGCTTTTTAGAAAAACGTTCATCAATAACTTTCAGAGTAATTCGATTCAATTCGTAATAATTCGTGTAAATAATAGTTATTATTGCCTTATGCCGAAAGAGATCCTGCCTGTACAGATGCATACCATGGAGCAATTGCTTGCGCCGCTTGGCATTACAAGTCAGCATAAGGGGCTGTACGTTGCATCGTTCAATCCCGATCATATTGAGATGCCTATTTTGCATCCTTTCCGGTCAGATCATTTTTCTTTTACGCTGGTTCATGAAGGGGATTTCTCTATCAATGTAGGCCTTTTGGAGTATAAGGTGAAGGAGCATAACGTACTGATGGTAGCGCCTAACACTATTCGGCAGTTTCTAAATGTTTCTCCTGATTGCAGGCTTACATCGGTGATCTTTACATCAGCATACTTATCCGCCACCAGCATCCATACTAAAAATGTGGAGGCGTTTGACTTTTTATCATCGCAGGTAAGTCCGCTGTTAGTTACCGATGAAAAGGCAATGGCCCCACTTAAATCAATCCTTGATATCATCGAAAGTAAAATAGACATACATGATGAGCTGGCTTTTCAGGATGAGGTATTATTGAGCCTTTTTACCGGTTTTGTTTACGAGGTAGGAGCCTTGTACCAAAAGCAACAAAAAATAGGCGAAGTAAAAGGTACACGCAAGGAAGAATTAACTTTTCGTTTCCTTAAAATTCTGCCGCAGCACTTTAAGGAAGAAAGAAGTGTGCAGGCTTATGCCGCCATGCTGAATATTACTCCAAAATATCTCTCACAAACTGTAAAAGAAATAACCGGTAAAACCGCAGGTGAGTTTATTGATGAAATAGTGGTACTGGAAGCTAAAGTAGCACTGAATGATCCTGCATTGACCATAGCCCAGGTAGCAGCTTATCTGAACTTTACCGATCAGTTTATTTTTAGCAAATTCTTCAAAAAAGAATGTGGTATCAGTCCCAGCAAATACCGGCAAATTCCCCTGTAATTCTCTATCCGCTCAACGGCCTGTATCAGGTGGAATATCCTCCATCGTAATTTTTATTGATATATGGTTAGATCATTGCAATGGTGTAATTATTATTGCTATTCTATTACAATCTTTTCGGTAAAAACGACTTTTTGACATATTGCTCCATCCTTTAAACATTCTGCAAAAACGATAATTGAACCAATTTTGCCCCGTCATCAGATTTTTGATGCGACCGGGCGTAATAGTGTGCCCGGTTAAACACCAGGTTTGTTTATGCCGATAAGGGACACAGGTGCCGAGCAATTAATTAAAGACACCGCCAAGCACATTTTTTTTGCCGAGGGCCGGCTCCATGCAAATACCCAGGATATTGCCGATGCCGCAGGAGTAAGTCGCACGCTGTTAAATTACTACTTCCGCACCAAGGATGTATTAATTGAACAGGTATTTAAGGAAGCGATGCTTGCTTTAACTACACGTCTTGATGCCGTTATGGCATCAGAGCTTCCATTTAAAAAGAAGATCGAAAACTTTATCGACCTGTTTTTAACCGAGGCCAACACTTACCCTTACCAGGAAACCTTCCTGATCACCGAGATCAACTCAAATGCCTGTAAATATACAGACGAAATTAAGCCGCATCACATCAGTATGTTTCTTGAGCAGATCAACACAGAGATGGAAGCGGGAAATATCGCAGCCATGAACCCGGTACATTTTGTACTCAACCTGTTTTCGCTGATGTCATACCCGCTTATCATGAGCCCTATATATCGAAAGGCTTTTAACCTGAGCAATGAAAGCTATGCCTGCCTCATTAACGAGCGGAAAAAGATGATCTGTAATATGATTTTCCAATAAAAAATTTACCCTGTTATTAACGTAATTGTCAAACAAAATAATTAACACACATCACCTGAAATGCCTTTTTTATCAATTCAATCAAATAGCTACAAGTTTATATTTATGAAAAATACAGTTCAACTGCTAACCGGCTTTGGGGCCGCCTTAATTTTATTGTCGTCATGCGGCGGTGGTCAAAACCAGGGTGGTGCTATGGCTGCGGGCGCTCCCCAGCCACCACAAAGCTACCCGGTTTTAAAAATTAGTTTACATGATGCTACGCTGAACAGCGAATACCCGGCTACACTTCAGGGGCAGCAAAATATCGAGATCCGCCCCAAGGTTGACGGTTATGTTGATCAAATCTATATTGACGAGGGCAGCGTGGTAAAGAAAGGCCAACTGCTGTTTAAGCTCAGCGCCCCGCAATACGCGCAGGAAGTAAATACGGCAACAGCAGCCATCAGCAGTGCTGAAGCTGATGTAAGCGCGGCCGAGTTGCAGGTTAACAAAACCAAGCCGCTGGTAGAAAAAGACATCATCAGCCATTACGACCTTGAATCGGCCGAGTATACGCTCAAAGCCCGCAAAGCCGCCCTTGCCCAGGCAAAAGCCAGTTTAGCCAATGCCAAAACCAATTTGGGCTACACGGTTATCACCAGCCCGGTTGATGGCGTGGTTGGGGCAATCCCTTATAAATTAGGGAGCCTGATCACCAGCTCAACCGCACAGCCTTTAACAACAGTATCCAATATCGGTAAGGTGTATGCTTACTTCGCCCTCAACGAAAAACAACTGCTTGATTTTTCAAGGACAGTAAAGGGGAGCACCATGAACCAAAAATTGGCTAATACGCCGCCTGTTTCATTAGTACTGCCCGATGGCAGCACTTATGCCGAAAAAGGCAAGGTTGAAACCATCAGCGGCTTAATAAATACCGAAACCGGATCGGCAAGTTACAGGGCGACATTTCCCAACCCTGTTGGCCTGATCCGCAGCGGCGGAAGTGCCACAATACAAATCCCCCAAACAATTAAGGATGCTGTGCTTATACCTCAAAAAGCTGCCTATGAATTGCAGGGCAAGCATTTTGTTTACGTGGTTGATGGCAAAGGAGCAGTTAAAAATACCGAGGTAAGTGTTATGAACCTTGCAGCCGGCCAATATTATGTAGTTACTGATGGCCTCAAAGCAGGCGACACCATTGTTACCGATGGTGCGGGCAGTTTAAAAGACGGTATGGTTATCAAGCCCGAAGCGCAGGAGAGTGCCGTAGTATACAAGGATTTAAAATAATTTAAAAGCAACCTGCCGGGATCTTCTCCCTGGCATCAACATAAGCAACATGTTACGTACATTCATTGAAAGACCGGTTCTATCTACCGTAATATCGGTAATTATAGTAATACTGGGTATCCTGGGCCTTACAACCTTGCCCATATCCGAATACCCCGATATAGCGCCGCCTACGGTGCAGGTATCCGCATCATACCAGGGCGCCAATGCCGAAGTGGTAATGAAAAGCGTTATCGTACCGCTCGAAGAACAGATTAACGGCGTAGAGAAAATGACCTACATGACCTCTACCGCAAGCAATGACGGCAGCGCAGTTATCACCGTATATTTTAAGCAAGGTACCGATCCCGATCTGGCAGCGGTAAACGTGCAGAACAGGGTGTCAAAAGCCACCAGTTTACTTCCTGCCGAAGTTACGAAGGCCGGGGTTACCACCAGTAAGCGCCAAAGCAGCATGGTAATGGTATTTACCCTGGCAAGTGATAACAAAAGCTACGACGAGAAATTTCTGCAAAACTATGCAAACATTAACCTGCTGCCGCAGATCAAGCGGATCAACGGTGTAGGTGATGCGTCGTCATTTGGCATACAGGATTACTCCATGCGCATTTGGTTAAAACCTGATGTAATGGCCACATATGGTCTTGTACCCGATGATGTGAACAACGCCCTTGCCGAGCAGAATATAGAAGCAGCACCGGGTAAAGTAGGAGAGAACGATAACCAGTCGTTTCAATACGTGTTAAAGTACAAAGGCAGGCTTACAAGTATACCAGAGTTCGAAAACATTGTGATCCGCTCATCGACCAAGGGGCAATTATTGCGCCTGAAAGATATAGCACGGGTTGAGCTTGGCGCTCAAAGTTATGCTAATGCTACTACCATGAACGGCAAACCGGCCGTAGGTATAGCTATTTACCAAACAGCCGGTTCAAATGCGCATGAGCTAATTAAAAACTGCGAGCAAACCATCGAGGCTGCTTCAAAAACGTTCCCTGCGGGCATTAGCTATACCTCCCTTTTTAGCGTTAACGACTTTTTGGATGCCTCGATAGAAAAGGTTGTACATACGCTGATTGAAGCCTTTATACTGGTGTTTATCGTAGTATTCGTATTCCTACAGGATTTCCGTTCCACGCTGATCCCGGCTATTGCGGTGCCGGTGGCCATTGTTGGTACATTCTTCTTTCTTCAATTGTTTGGTTTTACCATTAACCTGCTTACGCTGTTTGCTATGGTGCTGGCTATCGGTATTGTAGTGGATGATGCCATTGTAGTGGTTGAGGCAGTGCATGCCAAGCTGGATCATGGGGCTAAATCTGCAAAGGCTGCTACCATCAGCGCCATGAATGATATCAGTGGGGCTATCGTGTCTATTACTTTGGTAATGGCGGCGGTGTTTATCCCGGTTTCGTTCATTACCGGCTCAACCGGGGTGTTTTACAAACAGTTTGGTTTAACGCTTGCAATCGCGATCTTAATATCGGCTGTAAATGCCTTAACATTAAGCCCGGCATTGTGTGCCTTGTTATTAAAGCCACACCCCGAAGGCGAGCATCATAAAACTGGTCTGTTGCAGCGATTTTATACAGCTTTTAATACCAGCTTTGATACGCTTACTCGTAAGTATAAAAAATCGGTTGGCTTTCTTGCTGCTAAAAAATGGATTGCTATTGCGGGGATCGCAGTTTTTGGTTTGATTTTCTGGTTCCTGCTTAAAACAACGCCATCGGGCTTTGTGCCTAATGAAGATCAGGGCTTTATTATTTGCGATGTGTCGTTGCCTCCTGCTTCATCATTGGAGCGTACCACCCAGGTTATCGACCAGGTATCGGGCATGATAAGGTCACTGCCCGAGGTGGAGTCGACCATCAGGGTTGCCGGTCAGGGGATATTGAGTGGTGCAGGCGGTTCATACGGCCTGATCATGATCAAGCTGAAGCCCTGGGAAAAACGTACAGCCAAGGGAACGGATATTAACACAGTGATCGGTAAACTTTTTGGCATGACAGCCGGAGTTAAAGGCGCTACTGTCCTGTTTTTTGCTCCGCCAACTTTGCAGGGCTTTGGTAACAGCAGCGGTTTCGAATTCCAGGTGCAGGATAAAACGGGCGGCGATATTGTGAAGTTTGCCGAAATAAACGGCAAGTTCCTCGGTGCCTTGAATCAGCGTCCTGAAATTCAATACGCGTCTACCTTCTTCAATACCAACTTTCCACAGTTTTTGGTTGATGTTAACGTGGCTAAATGTAAAGACGCGGGCATTACCGTAAACTCGGTATTAAGCGTATTACAGGGCTATTTCGGCGGTGTTTATGCCTCTAACTTTAACGAGTTTGGTAAGCAATACCGTGTAATGATCCAGGCCGATGCCGCTTACAGGGGTACCACCGGCAGCCTTAATAATATGTATGTGCGCAATGCCAATAACACCATGGCGCCTATATCTGAGTTTGTTACGCTGAAACGGGTTTACGGTCCGGAGTCAATCAACCGCTTTAACTTGTTTACTTCTATTTCTGTAACAGGCGCGCCGAAACCGGGATTTAGTACGGGTGATGCCATTAAAGCTATACAGGAAGTAGGTGCTAAAACATTACCTGCCGGTTACGGATTTGAGTTTTCGGGCCTTACCCGTGAGGAGATTTCCAGCGGCAGCCAAACTATTTTTATCTTCATGTTGTGTCTGGTGTTTGTGTACTTCCTGTTAAGTGCCCAGTACGAAAGCTATATCCTGCCGTTTGCAGTATTGCTTTCACTGCCGATTGGTTTGGCCGGCGCGTTCATCTTCGCCAAAATCTTCGGAATTGAAAATAATATCTATTTGCAGATCACCCTCATTATGCTCATCGGTTTGTTAGCCAAAAATGCCATCCTGATAGTCGAGTTTGCGGTAGCCCGCAGGCGAAGTGGTGAAAGCATTGTGCAAGCCGCCATTGATGGTTCGGTTGCCCGTTTAAGGCCTATTTTAATGACCTCTTTCGCGTTTATACTGGGGTTGGTTCCGTTGATGCTTGCATCGGGGGCTGGTGCCGAGGGAAACCGTTCGATAGGTACAGGTGCTGTAGGCGGGATGCTGATCGGTACCATATTCGGTGTGTTTGTGATACCAGTGCTATTCATCATTTTCCAGTCACTCCAGGAACGCATCAGCGGCAAACCTACCGCAGAAGAACAAATAGAGGTTGAAGCAGAAACGGTAGCCTAAACGCAAAATTTAAGAAATTATAAAGAAGCAAAAAAAATGATCTATTCATATAAACGGCAAATACTGGCCACGTTGGCGGCAACGGCGATATTTGCCTCATGTGTTACAAAAAAGTACCAGCAGCCGGTAGTAAATACTGATAAGCTGTACCGCGATACAACCATCAGCGATACTACATCAATGGCCAATATGCCGGTAAACCAATTGTTTTCGGATACAGTACTGGTAAACATGATCCAGGAAGGATTGCGTGAAAACCTCGATCTGAAAACTGCAGTGCAGCGGATTAACGAGGCTCAGGCAACATTTAACCAAAGTAAGGCAGCATACCTGCCAAGCCTGGACGGAAGCGCAACTGCTACAAGGGCAAAAACATCGGCAGCAAGTTTGAACTTCCCGCCGGAGTTTGCCAATTCATTCAATCTTAAAACAACCACTTACCAGGCAGCACTAAACACCAGTTGGGAGGCAGATATCTGGGGTAAATTAAGCAGTGCAAAAAGAGCAGCATTGGCAGGTTTATTACAAAGTGACGCTGCTAAACGGGCAGTACAAACCCAACTGATAGCCGATATAGCAAACGCTTATTATAACCTGCTGGCGCTTGATCAGCAATTGGCTATCACGCAGCAAACGCTTACCATTAGGGTAAAAGATGTAGAAACAGTAAAAGCGCTGAAGGAAGGTGCTGTTGTAAATGGTGCGGCTGTGGTACAAAGCGAGGCCAACCGTTATGCTGCCGAGGTCACTATTCCCGATCTTAAACAAAGTATCCGCGAAGCGGAGAACGCTTTAAGTATTTTATTGGCAAGGGCCCCGGGCAGCATCAAACGTACAAGCCTGAATGAGCAGAAACCCATTGCGGATCTGAAGACTGGTATTCCTTCACAATTATTAAAAAATCGACCGGATGTGCAGGAGGCTGAGTTTGCATTCAGGAGCGCGTTTGAAAACACCAACCTGGCGCGTACTTATTTCTATCCGCAGCTTACCATTACCGGGCAGGCTGGCTTGTCAACCCTGCAGTTGAAGAACTTTTTTGATCATTCCATATTTTACAACTTTGTTGGCGGTATTACCCAGCCTATTTTTAACAAAGGGCAAAACAGGGCGCGTTTAAGAACGGCGCAGGCCCAGCAACTGGAAGCTTATTATGCCTATCAAAAATCATTGCTGACAGCAGGGCAGGAGGTAACCAATGCGCTGTTTTCTTACCAAAATGCTATTGAAAAGCAAGGCTCAAGGGCTAAGCAGCTACAAGCACTTGAAAAATCAGTTGATTTTACCAAAGACTTGCTGCGTTACAGCTCGGCTACAAATTATACCGATGTTTTAACTTCTGAACAAAGTTTGCTTGCCGCACAATTAAGCAGCGTTAACGACCGCTTACAGGAACTGCAATCAATAGTTAACCTTTACCGCGCTTTGGGTGGCGGTTGGAAATAGACAATATTTAATGCCCCTGTTAATCTTGAAGCCCGGTTTGCATTAAGCTGCCGGGCTTATTTATTGATGGTGGTGATTTTGACATATTTTGAAGTTGTTTAAACATTTATTATCTATGCCAACTAATTGATATTTACAAAAACCTGTTATAATATTCATTTAAAACTGCATTAATAATTTAATTGTGGTTGATGATTTGCTAATGAATAAAATGAAGTAAATTATGCTTGTAACTACGAGGTTAAACCATGGGAAGTAAAGAACGGATATTACGGCAAAAAGACGATACCCGCCGAAGGATACTGGACGCTGCGTTGGATATGATCAAATGTGAGGGTTGTGATGCGTTAAGTATGCGAAAACTTGCAGACAATATAGAATACACGGCCCCCGCTATTTATGAGTATTTTGAAAGTAAAGATGCTTTGTATGTAGAGCTTGCGCGTATGGGGCATTTGAAATTGGCTGCCATTGTTAAAATAGCTAAAGATGCACACACCGGCGCGGCTGAGCAAATGGAAGCCATGTGGTTAGCATACTGGAATTTTGCCATGACCTATAAAGAGCTTTATCAGCTAATGTTTGCGGTTGGAACCGGTTGTTGCCCTGTCGAAAATCAGATTAGTGAATCGACGGCTTTTCCGAAAATGGTTTCGGATGTGATACGTATGCTTTATTTACCTCACCAGGCAAGCGACGAAGAAGTTCAAAAAAAATATTATACCTATTGGGCCATAATTCATGGTTTGATAGCCATTAACATGATTCAGCTCACACGCGACGAAAAAATGAACCAGGAGATCCTGATCGATGCTATCAAGGGGATCAATGCGCTGATAACAGGATAAAGTGATGGTTGATAAGGAGCGGATTTTAAATGGGTGTGAGAAGCTTTTTCTTGAAGCGGGAATAAAAAGCATCATTATGGATGATATTGCCCGGCACCTCGGCATCTCCAAAAAAACAATATACCAGCATTTTAGGGATAAAAATGAGCTTGTTACTGCCCTGGTAAAAAAGAGGCTTGCTGACGATGAGTCAATGCTTTGTGCCATTATCAGTGATGCGGGCAATATGATGGATGAGATGGTTGAGTTAACCAGGTGTACCGGAGAGATCTTTTCAAGGGTAAACCCTGTTGTATTGCATGACTTGCAAAAATATCATCATGAAGGATGGACGTTGTACTTGCGATTTAAAACAGGCTTCCTGGTGAATATCATTGAAAAGCTTTTAAAAAAGGGGATTGATCAGGGCTATGTCCGTCCTGAAATTGATGCAAGAATAATAGCCATTATGAGGGTTAACCAGATTGAGCTGGGTTTTAACGCTTCCGTATATCCGCATGCTGAGTTTAATTTATGGGATGTTCAGCTGCAGCTTTTAACCCATTTTAATTACGGCGTATGTACATTAAAGGGCATAGCTGTTTTAAATAGCCCCGGCTGATCAGCTACCGTTGAGGGCTTATGATCCGGATGCCATTTTCTCCTGCAATAATTGCCCTCCCTGCCATTTGGTAAAATAAGGAGTGTTCAACAACGCCCGGTATCATTTTAACCAATGTATTTAATTTTAATGGTTCGGGTAGCTCTGTGAATTGTACATCAACCAGCATATTGCCATTGTCTGATATCAAAGCGCCATCTTTTTGCGTACTCATGCGCTGGGTAAATGTAGCTTGCGGAAATAACGCAGAGAGTTTTGCCAATACAATTTGCAATGCCTGCGGCAGGATCTCAATAACAAGCGGATATGTTGCATTAAGTTGAGGTGCAAATTTTCCTTCATCGCCCAGCAGAATAAATTCCTGTGCCATGGAGGCTAAAATCTTTTCGGTGGCATGGATACCGCCGCCGCTTTTCAGGGCATTTAGTTCGCTGTCAAACTGATCGCAGCCATCAAAGTAAATATCGAGTTTATTAAGCAGGGAGGGCGACTGGATGCGCATGCCATATTTACTTAATAGTTGAGTTGTTTTGAATGATGAGGATGTAAATGTTATTGAAGCCGCAAGTTCAGGTTTTTGGGCTAACATATTAACCAAATGAGCTATTGTGCTACCGGCTCCCAAACCTATAGTTTGGTTGGGGCTTATCAAGGTTAAAGCGGCTTTTGCTGCTTCCAGTTTATGATCCGTCATGGCGCTAAGATACAGCACCAGCCGCTAATAACCTCGGTCAAATTATGTTTTTAGTCGTCTATGCCCTCCCATAAATGACTATGTACGGTTGATATTATATGCGTTTTCATGTTATTGTTGAATCGTTAATTATTTTACTTCTGTTATGTTCAAGTTTAAAGCTTTCTGCAGATACTTCTATCGTCTTATACTATTGCAGACGAATCAGCAATAAAAACATTTTAAATAATCTTACTTAAAATTTCGTCCCTTGTGAAATACCTCTTTTTGTTTGTTTTGCTGGACCTGCCCTTTGTTTGAACCAGCCGGATAGGGGGCTGTTGTTTCATCACTTCGTGATAATGTCATTACCGGCTGGTCATCATTGCCAACGGTTGTCAATGTGCTTAGTAGTTTTGATAAATTGAAACAACGCCGTATAATAACATGGATCACTTTGCCTTCAATCTGTAAAACACCTTCAACCATTAATAAGCGCGCCTGTACAATATCCTTGCGGTATTTATCAAAGATCTTTTCCCAGGCAACAAGGTTGGCAAAGCCTGTTTCATCTTCAATGGTGATAAATAGGATCCCTTTTGCAGTGCCAGGCCTTTGCCGTACAGTTACCAGGCCGGCAACTTTTATCTTATCCCCGTTTTTAAGGTTAGGTAATTCGGCAGTTGGAGTTACCTGCAGCATATTGAGCTGCTGCCGTAAAAAACTCACGGGATGTGCCTTTACCGATAAACCTGTGGCTGCATAATCCTGTACCACATGCTCGGCCGGGGTCATAAACGGTAAACTGATCTGGGCTTCTTTGGCACTTTCTGATGGTTGACCGGTAAACAAACCTATGGGTTTATCATTAAGCGCCGGTACTTCCCACAATGCGGCGCGTCGGTCAAGGTTTAATGACCTGAAAGCATCGGCATCGGTAAGTTTTTCAATCTGAGTTTGAGGTACGCCCGAATCGCTTAAATGACTGATACTTGTATATCCCATACCGCGACCGGCTATTAATGCCTGCATATCATTTTCGTTAAGGCCCTTTACCTGTCTGAAACCTAAACGCAATGCCCGGTACGCACCATCCTGCTCTTCAAGGGTATTATCCCAATGGGAGTGGTTAACATCCACTGGGCGTACTATTACACCGTGCCTTTCGGCATCAATAACAATTTGAGCAGGCTGATAAAAGCCCATCGGCTGGCTGTTTAACAAGGTAGCTGCAAATACATCGGGATAATGATATTTAAGCCATGAAGAAATATAAACCAGGTGGGCGAACGATGCTGCATGACTTTCAGGGAAACCATAACTCCCAAAACCTTCCAGCTGTTTAAAAATGCGATGGGCAAAATCTTCTTCATAACCTCTCCTTGTCATGCCATCTACCAGTTTTTGGCGAAACTGGCTTACTAACCCTTTAGCTTTAAAAGTGGCCATACTCCGGCGCAATTGATCTGCCTCGGCAGCAGTAAACTCTGCTGCTACCATGGCTATTTCCATTGCCTGTTCCTGAAATAATGGTACACCTTTGGTACGGCCAAGTATTCTCTCTAATTCTTTTTTTGGATAGCTTTCTTTTTCCAACCCGTCACGACGCCTAAGATAGGGGTGAACCATATCTCCCTGGATAGGGCCGGGGCGCACAATAGCAACCTCAATCACCAGGTCATAAAATTCCCGTGGTTTAAGCCTTGGCAGCATCGACATTTGAGCCCGGCTTTCTATCTGGAAAACTCCCAGGGTATCGGCATCGCAAATCATGTCATAAACCTTTGGGTCTTCACGCGGAACGTTCTTTAAATCGTATGCTTTGCCATAGTGTTGCTTAATGAGGTCGAAACTTTTGCGGATGCAGGTGAGCATGCCAAGGCCAAGTACATCTACTTTGAGGATGCCGAGCGCTTCCAGGTCGTCCTTGTTCCATTCCAGTTGTGTGCGCTCTTCCATACGGGCATTCATTACCGGGCAGATATCTGATAGTTTGCCCTGCGTAATAACAAAGCCCCCGGTATGCTGGCCCAGCTGGCGGGGAAAGCCCATTAACTGTTCGGTAAGTACCAATACTTTATGCAAGGCCGGATCATCAGGGTTAAGTCCCTGGTCAATGATCCGCTGCCTGTCAAAAGCCTCTTCCGAAAAATCCCAGATAGCGCCCGACAGGCGGTTAATGGTATCTACCGATAAGCCCATGGCCTTGCCCACATCACGGATGGCCCCCTTATGCCGTTCCTGTGTAACGGTAGCTACAATGGCCGATCGGTCGCGGCCATATTCACTGTAGATCCACTGGATGATCTCTTCCCGGCGCTCATGCTCAAAGTCTACATCAATATCGGGCCATTCATCCCGCGCATCAGACATAAAACGCGAGAAAAGCAGTTGCGTTTCTACCGGATCCACAGCGGTAATAGCTAAACAATAACACACCGTAGAGTTGGCGGCCGAGCCGCGACCCTGGTAAAGTATGCCCAGTTCTGCCGCTTTACGGGTATACCGGTAAACCCGTAAAAAGTAGGGAGCCAGTTGTTTCCTTTCAATAAAGGCAAGCTCAAACTCAATTTGTGCCTTAATACTATCTGGCACCTTGTTATCATACCGCTGGCATGCACCCTGCCAGGTAAACTGCGTTAGGCGCTGCTGTGGGGTAAGTCCGTCGGTACTGGGTTCTTCGGGCTCAATGTACTTAAGTGTATCTAATGTAAACTGGCAGGCTTCGGCTATTTCGGCGGTACGGGCTATGGCATCAGGATATTGTCGAAAAAGACGTTCCATCTCATCGGTACTTTTTAAATACCGTTCGGCGTTGGCATTAAGTTTAAAGCCGGCATTATGGATAGTGCATTTTTCACGTACGCAGGTAACAACATCCTGAAGCTGCCTGCGGGCTGCTTCGTGGTAATGTACATCGTTGGTAGCCACAATGGGTATGCCCGACTGAGCCAGCCGGTGAAGCCGTTTGGCGTCATCAATATTATAAGCACGCGAAGCCGCAAGATAAAGTTCATGACCAAAAGCCTCCCGGTACTCTTTTAAATCTGCTTTAAAAGTTTCATCAAAATCAAAGCGACTGTTAAGCGATTCGGGAGGCACTGCTATGAACTTGATACCTTTAGCGTGTTCATATACATCCTGTTTATACAAGTGGCACTGGCCCTTTTCGGCCCGGAGGTTTCCCCTGGTAAGCAGCCCGGAAAGGCGCGACCATGCATCCATATCTGTTGGATAAGCAAGCAGGCTTGCACCATCAAGCAGGTCTAGACGGCAAGCCGGGATAATTTTAATATTGATATCATCTGGTCTGGCAGCTAAGTGAGCTCGTACAACTCCTGCTACACTGTTACGGTCGGTAATGGCAATTTTGGTATGCCCGAGCGCGGCTGCCTGCATTACCATTTCTTCGGGGTGCGATCCTCCCCGTAAAAAGCTGAAATTGGTGGTTACCTGTAATTCCGAATAGCTCATAACCCTTATGCAAAAAATCCGTGAATAAACCATTGCCCTGCCTGGCTGCCTGCATAATGCCCCGACCGGAATAGCCAATAACGCCTGCCATCCTGATCTTCAACCTGGTAATAATCTCTGTGTTCGCCTTCATCAAGCCACCATTCACGTTCTATCCGTTCGGGGCCATCGGCCTTTTTAATATGGTGCGTTTCGTTTTTGTAGATGAACAGCATTGGCGGATAATCGGGAATAGGAGAGGTTACCTCTATTTGCTGAGGATGAGGAAGCAGGATAGACGGGCGGGGCCGGTCTTTTCGCCAGCTGGTTTGGGGTTTTTCATTAATAGAGATGGCCGGTTTAATGCTTCGTTCGGGCCAGTAACGCTCCTGGGGAAGGTACCTGTGAATACTGCCTGCACCAATTTTATTGGCTAACCTATCCAGTAACTCTGCCAGATCTGTATCATCAAGGCCGCAGCTATCCGATTGCCATAACACTTCCTGTTCGGACTCTGTATCGTCGACTTTAGGCGCTTCGAGCGTGAAAAGTTCAATCCCCAATGCAGGTTCCAGCGTAGGGATTTTAAGTTCAAAGAGCTTAAACAAATGACCTATATGGTGTGATGCGCGGTTGGTACCGATATCAGCACTGATCACTTGTCCATCTACCCGGTAACATTTTAAAACTGCGGTTCGTAATCCCTTACCTTCGCCCTGTAAGCGGAGGCAAAGTTTTTCGAGCAGGGTTTTAATGGCTATTTCTATTCCGGTGGCGGTGCGGATAGGCTCCAGGCAAGGCAATCTTTCTGAATAGGGTTTAACAGGATGTAATAATTGCAAAGGTTCATCCACATTACCCAGGGCCTGGTCAAGCCTTAACAATAATTCCTGCCCGAAACGGCGGCGTAATACAGAACGCCCCATGTCCACGAAGGTTTTAATAGTATAAAACCCAAGTTTTTGCAGCCTTTCAATAATTAATGGCTCAAGCCGGAGGGCAACAGGAGGTAAGGGAAGCAATGCATCAACCTGTTCGCCGGGGGCAATAATTGGTTTTATTTTCCCAAAACGGGCTACTGCCCATGCTGCGCCTGGCGTATCTGCTATAGCGCCCCGAACATCATAGCCCTTACTTCTGAGGCGGATAACAATCTCCTTTAAATAGGCCCGTTCTCCGCCCCATAAATGGGCACAGCCCGAAATATCAAATAGCAATCCATCAGGTAAATCGGTAGCGATGAGCGGCGAGTAACGGATACACCATTCGCCCAAAGCGATGAGCAGTTTAGCGGCCTGGCCCGGGATATCATCAACAACTTCAAGGTTAACTATAATGGCCTTTGCATCGGCTGCCGTCATGCCGGCGATTACACCCTGCGTTTCAGCCAATGCATTGGCGGCCGTAATCATAACGCGGCCACGAACAGGTGAAGCAAAAACAAAAGGTACTGTTTTAAGTTCGGGCCGGCGAAGGGTGAGCCAGTCTGTCAGTAAATGACGAAACCATAAAGAAATAAAGCGCTTGTTCATCATACCTCACTATCCGGCTATCCTTTCGCGTAAATCTATTTGTACGGCTTTTTCTTCTTCCACGGGGATAAAATGTCCGTCGGCCCATTCCAGTTTCCAGCTGCCCGGATTACCATTACGTACCCGCAGCAGGTCAATTTGCCAGCGCGGATAACCAACACCCGGTAAATCATCATAGGTTTTACTTGGCAGCGGCGTTATTTGCCAGCGGGCCACGCAGGTTGTTGAGCCCGGCTTATGCGGATCATTGCGCAGCAAAAAACCGGTTACTTTGCTGTTTTCAACTGCCAGCTGCAAACGCCGCGATTGTGCAAAGCTTATTTCCTTAACTTCGGCTATTACAGCGGCAAGGCCTTCACATTTTAAGGCTTCTTCCATAGCCCAAAGCAGGTCTTTTTCGCGCTTTACATCAATAAATATTACCCTGTGGGGTTCTACATCATAACTTGCCAATGCTGCGGGAAATAATTGCCTGTGCATGCTCATCCATAAACATACACCTCCCTGCTTCATCAGGCGGGTAAGCAAACCTGCTATAAGCCCGCCGGTTGCTGCAGCATGCTCGGGAGTAGGACATAACATTTCATGTATTGTACCGGTAGGGAAAACACCATTAGGAAAAGCAGATTCCAGCGGACCTAAACCAATACCTTTAGCTTTACCCGCCAAAGGCGGTGTAAAGCCCTGCCAAAGCAAAATGTCTTTTTGCAAACGGCTGATGATATCTTTTTTAGCTACCGGCATTACATGTCATTTTTAACTATAAACCATATTCAAAATGCTACTGTTGAAATGGAATGACAAATATAATACTAAAAATATTAGTATTTTCTAATTGATGAATAAATTTGTAACTGGTTGATTTTTAGTTCAAATTGGGGTTTAGCAAATGAGACGGCTATCAGTTAAAATACGGGCTTATCAATTTCCACATCCTTTATTTTCCAGGCAGTTTTTAATTGTTGCTTTACTTTATTTAAGGCTATGGCATTGCTTGTGTTTTGATAAGCCAACTGCAATCCTGTTAATGCCCAGCCATTATTGGGATTAATTACAAGGTCTTTATTTAATACAGTTATCGCCTCATCGTACCGGCCTGCTTTCAACAAAGAATTGCCAAGGTAATGCCTTGCGGGCAGGGGCCAGTCGCGGGGTTCGTTATAAATCAGGTGATCCTCTGCGGTAACGGCTTTTTGTAAAATATCAATAGCTGTGTTATACTTTTTTTCGGCTGCTGCGATACTGCCTTGTAATATCAGGCGGGCAACACAGGCAGATTCGTAAGCGCTGCTGAAATTATCTAAGGGCGTCCTTAATGACGAATCCTGCATTTTAGTTTCCAGCATTTTGAGCTCATGCCTTGCATTGGTAGTATTGCCTTTGCCGCACCATGCCAGCCCTTTTGAAAAATGAAGCAATGCTGATGCGTAAACAAGTGAATCAACTGGTTTGACATTTAAAATATCGCCCCATTTACCAAACCGGACAGCAGTTAACACCGGCTGCATATAAACGTATTGGAAAAAGTTGCCATCGGCACCCTTAGCACCTAAATAATAGGGGGGCAATGCTGATTGCGCGTCATGAGCGGCAGCAAGGGCTGTTTGATAGTTGCCGGCCATTTGTGCACAATTTACTTTTAAATGGATGTTGTGAATTTTGTATAAGATATCTCCGTTTACTACAGGGTTGTACTGTTTCAGATAAGTATCATAGCCTGCCACAGCCGCGGCATTATTGGTAATGCCCTGTTCATAATTACCGGTGCGGATATAAATATGCGAAGGCATATGTGTTATGTGTGATACCTGGGGCATCAGGGTATCTAATAAATGTGCACTCTTTAACGCCATTTGCGGGGTTGCAGAAGCCTCCATGGTATGGATATAAAAATGATTAGCCCCGGGATGTTTCGGGTAAATGGCTATGGCCTGCTCTAACAGGGAACGGATTTGCGGTGTCCATGGTTTGGGTTTAAAATCATGGGTATACAAGTCCCAGGGATGAAGTAATAATAAAGCATCGGCATACAGGGTTAGTACTTCGGCATTTTTAGGATGCTTTACATATACCGCCTGCATGGCATCGGCATAATGGGTTCTTAATTGTTTTACTGTAAGGGTACTGTCCTTACTATAGCGATGTTGCATAGCGGCAATCAGTTCCTTTTCGAGCGGGGTGCAATTGGTACTCAGCTCTTTACTTTTTTCTGAAGCTTCATAGGCATCGGCTGGCGGGGCATAGCCGTTGGGGTAATTAATAGTAGGCCCCATAGCCAGCGATTTACCATACCAAGCCATCGCACAGTCGGGATCAAAACGGGTTGCTTTGATAAAAGATGCTATTGCTTCGATAGAATGAAAGCCATAATACATGCTTATGCCCTGGTTAAAATAAAATTGCGCGCTATCTGATGAGGTGGTAATTTTCCATTGATAATTACCCCAACCCTTTAATGCCGGGATTTCAGGAATGCTATCTGCTCCGTTATACACAAAGCCGCATACTACAGCCCGTTTAAAAGGGCTTTTATACATAAATGTCCTTGATGTCGCAGCCCTTTTTTGATGATTCGAATAAAAAGACTGCGCCGTAAAAAAAACGATAATCAATCCTAAAAAGCCGATAATTAAAGGAAGCTTATTTTTCATTTTGGTACAATTGGTCGGGTATATGCAATTTAAGATTTTTATAAACCAATGAGGCTAATATTAGTTAGATTAATATGCACATTATTAAACTTTTAAGATGATACACAATATAATAACCGTAAACGAAAACGAGGGGCAAACACTTGCTGTAGTTGGTGATGCCTATAGGATCATCATTTCGGGAAAACAAACCGCTGGCGCTTATGCGGTTATTGATATGCTGGTACCACCGGGAGGCGGGCCCGGCCCACATGCCCATGCAGATATCCAGGAATCATTTTATGTAATTGAAGGGGAAATCGAATTTAAAACTGAGGGCGGAATATATATTGCTAAAAAAGGTTCTTTTGTAGATATTCCAAAAGGCGGCGAAGTACATTGTTTCAAGAATACCAGTAACGCAATAGCTCATATGCTATGTACCGTGATCCCTGCCGGTTTGGATGATTTTTTTGAGGAGATAGGCACTCCGGTTACTGCAGGTACATTTTTGCCTCCGCCTGTTTTAAACGAAGAGGATTTGGCCCGGTTAAAATCTGCTGCAGAAAAACATGGTCAAAAGCTATATCCTCCTGATTATTTGGGGTAGTATTTTAACCAATTGGTTAAATTGTGCTTGCTAAAAATAGTCCTTTTCCTCATAAACCTCTACCCGGTTTTGTACAATTGGGAAGGTTATCATTAAAGTAACGCCCTGGGCATTTTCAACTGCAAATTTCCCTTTTAACTGCTTGCCCAGTGCTTTCATCATTTCCATACCTAAGGAATTAGCTTCGCTGAGGTCAAAGTTGGGAGGGAGGCCGCGGCCATCATCAGAAACTTTTAAAATAGCATTGTCATTATCCCATACGGATAAGCCTATTACAATCTCGCCGCCGTTATGATCAAAAGCATACTTAATTGCGTTTGTGATGGCTTCGTTTAATATTAAACCAATGGGCACTGCCAGGGCGGGATCAAGGCTCAAAGGATCTAACGCCTGCCTTATTTTTATATGCCGGAAACTTGTATCAAATGAATCGCTCAGGTAATTGATCAATTCGCCTATATAAGCAGGCATGGATACAAGAGCAGAGGTAGTACTACTGTATAATTTCTGGTGTAAAAGCGCAATAGCGTTTACACGGTGCTGACTGCCGCGAATTGCTTCAAGTGCAATGTCATTTTGTAAATATGCTGATTGCGTATTGAGGATGCTCATCACAATTTGCAGATTGTTTTTTACCCGGTGATGTACTTCTTTCAACAACCATTCTTTTTGCAGCAGCAGATCTTCCAGCAAAACGTTTTTAGAACTAACCACTTCGTTATTTTTTTGCTTATGTACATTTTGCCTGAATAACAAGCCCGCTATAATCAGTAATAGAAATATGGCTCCGATAGTGAGATTTTTAACCAGGTTTGCCTGCACTAAATTGGCCTGTTCAAGCTTGCTTTTTTGGTTTAAAAGCGTGATCTGTGCTTCTTTTTGCCGCGTTTCATATTCAATTTGCAGCTGCTCTATTTGTTTGCTTTTAGTGGTACTGAAGATGGAATCTTTAATGGTATTGGCTGATATAAGGTGATAAATGGCCGATTGATATTGCCCTTGGGCGGTATCCAGGCTAAACCAAAGAGTTTCGTTAGTGCCAAGATCATTGTCATTGCCAATTTTCTTTAACAAACTTTGGTTCATTTTGAGATATTTTAGTGCCTCGGCAAACCTGGCGGTAGCGGTGTAAAACTTAATGATCAGTTCATAGTAGCTACTCCTGGCGTAAATGTTAAGATTAGGATTGTTAGTTTGCCTTATCAGCTCATCGCAGTAGCGTTTAGCCATGTCATACTGGTTTAATGCCAGGTATATTTTAAGATAAGTTTGACTTACCTCGTCGCCTCCTTCATACAGTTTTCCGGATGGATATACAAATTTTTGAGTTACCTGCATTAAAAAGGCTTTAGCTTTTTGGGGCTGATGCATCCGCAGGTAAACATCAACGATATTGCCTGCAAGCAGGTATATGGTTGCATTGTCTTTTTCAGTTTTAGCAATTTCTAAAGCACGTGAAAAGTAACTGATGGCTTTTTGATTATCGCCAAGTTTTATAAAGTCATAACCAAGGTTATTATTGATCTGGCATATCAATCTCACATTGTCTGCATTACTTGCCATGGCAATTTTCAATGCCTTTAATTGATAATCTATAGCCGTTCTATAATCACCCTGGGTGTAGTAAAGCCTGCCCAGCAGTGCATAAAGCCCTTGTGTTTCTGTATAATGGGCCTGCCCATAGTAATCTAATGCTTTTCTTGCTTCGGCAAAGGCCATGGTATAGTTATTCATCATCTGGTGCAGGTCGGCCAGTAATCTGTAGCACCTTGCAAGTTCAACCAGGTGGTTAGTTCGTTCAAAAGCCCCCACTGCCTGGTTAAGATAATAAATGCGGGAAAGCATTGTTTGCTGCAAAAAATCCAGACTGTAATATTCTGAGAGCTCAAAATATGCCTTACCAAGCAGGGGCCAGTTATGAGCCTGTTTAATTTCCTCGATGGTTTGTTCAAGTAATGCGCGTCCGCTTTTTAGCTCACCTTTCGATTTATAAAATGCAGAACGGATCAATGCAATGCGAAAGTTGATCTCAGTCTGCGGAGAATGGTGATTAAGTTGTTCGGCCTGATTGATAAAGTAAGAAGTGCTATCCACTTGTTCGGGGGATGGATGGCGGAGGTGACTGAAAAACTCCGCAAGCTGGAGCACAGCATTAATGCGGTCCGGAGCAGAACCCGAGAAACTCTTTTGTAAAAGCAAAGAATCAACATGGCGCCTGGTGATCTCCTGGGCGTTTACTGAAATAACGAAAAGAAAACATAGCATAACCAGTTTACATTTTCGTGTCATCTCAGCTCGTTTCTTCGGTTGAGAGCAGGTATGCATCAATCTTTTTTTAAATTTAGACATATTCAAGTGCATCTGCTAATTTTAAGCAATACTTATTTGTAGTAATATATTAGTAATCAGTTGTTTTTAACTGATAGTGATTTTTATTGCAGGTCTGTGAAACAATTTTTTTTATTTAAGTGATCTTTTAATAAATCTTGTCAGGTATCATTATATCAGTATTCGACAGGTCATCATTTATGAGGATACTACAACTCAGTACATTTCTTTTGGTTGTTGATCGTTGGTCTGTAATTTCTACCAAACATGTTCCGCAGCTACCCATTCCGCAGCACAACCCAAACCCCGGAATAGCCAAATTATCGGATATAAGCGACATTAAACTGTGATATTGCCCGGTGAATGTTTGTATGCGATGACTATTGCCAAGGTAATGCAGTGTAAATAGAATGGTGTTTCGGGACATTTATACTGATTACTTAGTTTAAGCCAGCGGTAAACTGAAATGAAAAACAGATCCTGTACCGCTTTCACTTTCTGCCCAGATCTCGCCTTCATGCCGGCGGATGATCTCGGCACTTAAATAAAGTCCGATACCGAAGCCGGATATATGGCGCGTATGAGTGCTCTCAACCCGATAATAACGGTCAAAAATCCTCGGCAGATCCTGGGCTTTGACGCCCATACCTTCATCCTTTACACTAATCTGGGCGAAACCGTTGACCAGGGCGCATTTCACTTCAATATCCCTGCGCTTAGGCGAATATTTAACGGCGTTGCTGATCAGGTTCGATATAACCGAGCCGATCTTTTCTCTATCGGCATTAACTTGTACATGATCGCAGATATTAATTTGGATGATATGACTCGAAACAGTGAGCTCATATTCCTCTACAACTTCCCTAATCAGCAGGTCAAGTTCAAATAATTCTTTATCTATTGCGATCTTGCCTGATTCCAGTCTTGAAATATTCAGAAAACCATTGATCATGCTGCTCATTCTTCTCGCTTGTATGCTCGCTTTTTCCATAGCGCCTGCAAGAAAACTGTCAGTATTGTCTTTTAATTTGAGGTTAGCTACCTGAATTAGCGCCATAAGCGAAGTTAATGGTGTTTTAAGCTCATGGCTCACCATGCCTATAAAATCATTTTTTCGCATCTCGTCCTGTTTTTGTTCTGAAATATCCCTTGCGATTTTGGAAACCCCGGTTATTATTCCTTGTTTATCGCGTATAGGTGAAATAGTGAGGGATACATCCAGCAAACGGCCGCCGCTCGCCAGCCTTTTTGTTTCAAAATGCTCCATGCGATCTCCGTTTTTCAAGCGGGCGATGATCTGCGGTTCCTCATCCTGCCGATCCTCCGGCACCAGCTTGAGGATGGACTGTCCTATCATTTCGGGGGCCGGATAACCAAAGATCCTTTCTGCCGATTTATTCCAGCTGGTGATTATACCATCCAGCGATTTACTGATGATCGCATCATCTGAAGATTCTACGATAGCGGCCAGTTTAGAACTGCGTTCTTCTGCTTTTTTCTGATCGGATATATCCAATGCAATTACCAGGCCTGCATAAACAATTCCTTGCTCGTCTGTTAACGGCACAAAGTCTACCTGGAAATAATCGCCGCCGGTGCTTTTAAGCTCAGTCCTGATCTGTTCGCCGTTCAACATTCGCTCATAGTACTGCTTTGTCGCTTCATAACGTTCGGGAGAGGTAACCGCAGACATGTGCAATCCCGCGTAATTCTCAGCATGGTAACCTAATTTTGGCATCAAGTCACCTTCTATCGTGATAAGGTTATGATCCCTGTCCATGACAAGGATCAAAGAACTCGGGATATTGACAGCGATAGAACGGAATAACTGCTCTTTTTTCTGTATTTCTTCCCTGCTTCGTTGCAGCTCTTCATTGCTTGCCAGCATTTCTTCGTTTGATGCCGCAAGCTCTTCGTTAATCGCTGTGAGTTCTTCATTGAGGGCTTGTGTTTCCTCTTCACTTTCTGCCAGTGATTTAGTACGGACAGCTACCAGTTCCTCCAGCGATCCATTCATCAGCGAAAGTGCCTGCTGCGCTTCAAAAAGTTCTTCATTGATTGAACTGAGTTCTTCGTTTGCTGTTGTGATCTCCTCATTAGCGGCAGTAAGCTCCTCGTTAAAAGCGGCAGTCTCCTGTTCTTTGACCTGCAATTCCCGTTGCAGGCGGTCTCTCAACTGCACATCACGAATTACGCGGAAATAGGATAACAGGGCAATCACAATAGCGAGCACAAGGGCAATGAGTATTGCGGTTGGAGCAATAAAAGTATAACGTTCCAAAACAGCCATACGCTTGTCCAAAAGTTTGCGTTCGGTATTTTCGGCCCGGTCAACAGCAAGGCGCAATGCATCCATGGCAGATTTTCCTTCTTCCAGCTCAATTGTGGAAACAACTTGTTTTTGTTGTTTTTTTGTAACCAGTTCCCTCAGGATCGCCATTCGCCGGGTTAGTACCCCCCGGATATATGCAAGATTAGCTTTCTGTTGGAGATTATCGGCTGTAAGGATACTTACCTCATCAATCAGGTTTTGTGTTTTGAGATACGCACCATTATAAGGGGCTAAGAAAGTTGACTTGCCTGTGAGCAGAAAACCTCTCTGTCCTGTTTCCGCATCTTTCATTACCGAAATTGCCTGCTCAAGCTTTTGGATCACCAGCGTGCTATGGCCAACGGCTTTATTGCTATCTAATAAGTTGTTAATTGTACCATAGGAAATAATTCCGACGATAAGCAGGATCAATATCGAAAACCCGTAGCCGAGCTGTAAATTGCGGGTAAAGTTTAGTCGCATAAAGATACGGGTAGTACTATTTAAGCAGTATGCGATAAAGTTATGCTTTTGCGAAAAAAATCTACAGAAATAGTAAGGCACGATAGCTAATAAGCATCGAGAGTAACATAGATGTTACAATTATCAACATGCACCGTATTATCGCAATAGTTAATTCATGTAAGGTCCTTAATTTCTTTAATTGGTAACTTCCTAATTAATAAAGCCGTTTAAAAGTGTGATTGATTTACTATTATGAAAAAAGGGGCGTTCGGAATTGCTTTTGCCTATTTGCTGATCAGCCTGCTATGGATCATGTTCAGCGACCGGCTGTTATTCTATTTTGAGAAAATACTTAGCCCTGATCAATACCTGTGGCTAAGTTTGGGAAAGGGATGCCTGTTTGTAATGGTTACAGCAATTGCTCTTTACGCCCTGATCAAATCAGAAGACCGGAAGCTGAAACAAAGCGAAAAACAGTACCGGAGTATGTATGAATCCAATCCAAACCCAATGTGGATATATGAGCCAGGAACGCTGCGGTTTATTTCGGTAAATGATGCAGCCATAGCTGTTTATGGTTATAGCGCTGACGAGTTTAAGCAACGAACAATCCTGGACATCCGGCCTGCTGAAGACAGAGAAAGCGTGATTTCTTCGGCAGATCGACTGGAAAGCAAATTTAATCATAGTGGTACCTGGCGCCATCTTAAAAAGAACGGGCAATTAATTTACGTAAACATTACCTCACATAAGATCCGGTTCAATAAAAAGCCCCATATCATGGTTATGGTACGTGATATGACTGAAAGGGTAGAATTTGAGCAGGCCCTTGAAAAAGTAAACAGGGAGCTTTTGGATGAAAAACATAAGCTCAGTGAAACCCAATTATTATCGAGGGTAGCTGGATGGGAGTTCTATCCAGCCGAAAATAGGTTGGTTTGGTCGGATGAAGTTTATCGTATTGCAGGGCTTAACCGGGATGACAGTCGGGAAGCTTTTGATATTTATGTACAGCACATCTTTCCCGAAGACCGCCCACTGATGATCAATGCCTTGCAAGAATTGATACACACAGGTAAACAACTCGATGTAACGCACCGGATCACGGCCCTGGATGGCACAACACGCTATATCCGCCAGCTTGCCCGTACAGAAAACACAGGAGAACAGACATTAAAGATAACGGGCTCCCTGCAAGACATAACCGAACTTAAGCAACTGGAATTGGAGCGCAACCGGTACCTATATAGTTTTGAGCATACCTTGAATAGCATCACCGACTGTTTTTTTGAGCTCGATAGCCAAATGAAGATAACGCGGATAAACGACACCTTCCGCGAATTAGTTAAAACTGATAGGAGCAGCATTATAGGCACAAGTATTTTCGAGTTTTTTCCTAAAAATGAAAATAAGTTTTACCCGGTTTATCAGAAAGCACTTGAAGAACGGGTAATTGTAAGGCATGAAGATTACTCGATTATCCTGCAGCGCTGGTTAAGGATGGCTGCTTATCCTACAGATGAAGGTGTTGCTGTGTATTTTTCAGACATTACAGAAGACAAGCTTAAAGATGAACGCCTGAAGGAGGCTGTAGAACGTTATGAGTTAGTTGCCCAGGCAACCAGGGATGTTGTTTATGATCTTGACATTGTTGCCAACAGGTTGATATACAATACAAGTCTTACTCATTTGGTGCAAATTCCGCACGAAGAGATCAGTTATGAGCTGGAATGGTGGCGTTCACTGATCCACCCGGATGACGTTACTGAAGTGGTGAGCAGCCAGGAACGGATTAGTCGGGCCGGTCTTACAAATTGGGAATGCGAATACAGATTGGATTGCGGCAAAGGTGATTATAAATACGTAATGGATCAAGGGTATTTTGTATACAACAGCCAAAAACAACCAATAAGGCTTATTGGCGCTGTCAGAGATATCGATGCTCTTAAACGAAGTACCCAGGAAAATAAACGATTGGCGCGGATCATCAAACAGGTAAACAATATGGTGCTTATAACCGATGCCCTGCGTACGGTTCAATGGGTGAACAATGCCTTTGTTGAACTTACCGGTTACCTGTTAGATGAGGTAAAGAACAAAATGCCTATTGAATTTTTAATTGGGCCAGGTCATCCAGGATTCGAAACTATTATCCAAAGACAAGAGGAAAGAGAAGCATTTGCAATAGATACGATCATTTTTACCAAAAAGGGAACCCCGGTTTGGGTTTCTGCCCAGTTAACCCCGGCATACGATGAAGGGAACGCTTTTCAAGGTTATATCATTGTTTGCCAGGATATAACTTATCGTAAAGAAAAGGAAGAAGAGATTAATAGGCAAAACAGGCTACTGCGTGAAGTGGCGTGGATAAGTTCGCATGAGATCCGACGTCCTGTAGCAACTATGCTGGGATTGGTAAACCTTTTGGACGCAGCCGAAGATGACAATGAGCAAAAGGAGGTGTTGCCGAAACTCCGGGAATGCGCACGGGAAATGGACAGCATGGTACACGAGATCCACCGTCGCATTGAAACAGAAAAAGCTTTACAAATGGAGCGCGATGTGCAAACAGGTATATGAGCATCGGGAATAAATACTTGTTACAAATCAATACAACTACATTGTGCGGTTTAAGCATTTATGTTTATTTAAATAATTGATTTGTCCTGAAAATAACAGAACCAATTGATCTGCCCGGTCGTATAAAGATGAGGTATTATTAAAAATATTATTTAATAAACATCTTATCTGTTGGATATGAGATGATTTTATATTTCTACCCGGATGCTTTACGTTGTCGCGATATAGCATCGTTATCATTGATGGGGTATATAAATAGCAACTTACCTGCTGTCATTAACACCCGAAACCCTGAGTTAGCATAAAGTCTTAGGAAATAAATAATTCATAATATATTTAGAAAAAAAATACTTTAAAATGGTCGGCTTTGCAACGGTTCGCAAACTTCGTTTATATACGCAGCTTATTGTTACGTATAGCGTACTGGCTTGTTTTGCAAATATAGTTTTTGGTGTGTCCCGTTGCCAGGCGCAGATTAATCGTATAGATGCGGAAATTAAAAATCTTGACAAAGCAAAACACGATACTGACAAGGTGAATATCTATTACAATATTTCCAGATTGTGTTGGAACAGAAATGCGGATAGTGCCCTGTTAATGGCACAAAAGTCGCTTAATCTTGCAAAAAAAATCCATTATGATAAAGGCATTGCCCTGGGATATCTTGCTGAAGGGGTGGCTCTTGGATACAAAGGAAACTGGCCGGAGGCGCTTAACTCTCATTTACAATGCCTGCGCATTAGCGAAAAACTTGGTATGGAGGGGCTAACCGAAAATGAATATAATAATATAGCCGGCTTGTATACCTCCATGGAGGATTATTCAAAAGCGCTTTATTATAACCGGCAGGCCTATAAGATAGCATTGAAGCAAAATGACCCCGCACACGAAAGCACTTTCAGTTTATTGGTGAACATGGGGGAAATATTTAAGAAAAAAGGACTGCCTGATTCGGCCATTGCCTATAATTCAAAAGCATTAGTTGTAGCAAGAAGAGTAAAAAATCCTGTCTACACCGCTGCCGCGTTATATAATATCGCAGAAAACTATATTACAAAAAAGAACTATCAACTGGCAGAGCGATATCTGCATGAGGCACTTGATATAGCACAAAAAGCCGGTGATGATGAAGATGTTGCTTACTGTCATAGTGGACTGGCACTTACGTCTTATTATACCAGCAAATACAATTCAAGCATGCTGTATGCGCAAAAAGCCCTTGAAGAAAGCCAAAGATCCGGCATTGTTGAACTCATTCAAACCGCCTATAATGTACTATATCTTACCCATCAAAGGATAGGTAATTACAAACAGGCATTGTATTACCGAAACCTTGAAGTTGATTTAAATGATAGTTTAAAAACCGAGCAAAGACAGAAAACGATCAGGAATATGCAATCGGCTTATGAACTGGAGAAAAAGGAGCAGCAAATTGACCTGTTAAATAAAAATAAAATTATAAGTCAAAAAGAGCTAGAGAAAGTGAGTCTGAAGCGGGATATTTTAACCGCTGGTACAATACTTTTATTGTTGATCGCATTTGTCCTGCTCAGAAATTATATGCAAAAGAGGAAGCTTAGCGAGCAACTGGCCCTGCAAAATGAAAATATGTTGGCACAAAATCTTCAGTTGGAAGAGCTTGTTCATGTAAAAGACCGGCTCTTCTCAATTATCGGGCACGATTTAAGGGGACCGATCCATACCATCAGCCATATGATGGATATAATCAAGGAAAAAAGCCTGCCTGAAGAAGAAAGCGATTATTGGATTGAGAAAATAGATGAGACCCTGGTGATAACCTCCAGCTTGGTTGAAAACCTGTTATACTGGGCAAAAAGTCAATTAGACGGGATACAGCCTAATCCTGCCAGCTTTGATGTGCGAAAGTTAATCGACCAAAATGCTATGCTGCTGAAACAACGGGCTGCTGAAAAGAAAGTAGTGGTAACAGGAGAGGAGATAGCTGAGCCTTTGATGGTATACGGAGATGAGATCATGATTGATATTGTGATGAGAAATTTATTGGAGAACGCCGTGAAGTTTTCAAAAGCAGGTGATCGTGTTACTTTGGCTGCTGAAAAAAAAGAGGGTTTTGTGGTATTAAAAATACAGGACAGCGGAAAGGGGATTCCCGAAGAAGCACGATCAAAGATATTTAACAAATATACCTCATATACTACTTTTGGTACTGCCAGTGAAAAAGGAAGCGGACTTGGGCTTTTATTATGCAAAGAATTGGTAGAAAGGAACAATGGTACAATATGGTTTGAAAGCAAGATAGGTTTTGGCAGTTCTTTTTATTTCACTGTACCATCAATAAAAAATGAAGAACTGATTGCTGTTTAGACTATTCTTTACATGATGATAAAACACTTTGCGTTGTACCTCGCCCCAATGTCAGGGCATGATGTTTGTGTTATCTTACCATATTAGAAGTAGCTTTACGAACTAAATGGCAGACTTTTATCAAAAGAAAGTCCTGGTTGTTGATGATGATAAGGATATCCGGGAATTAATGCACCTGATCCTTGAGATGGAGGGGTATGCAGTGACCGAACTGGATAATGGTCATGATCTACTTGATGCTATACGGATATCGCACCCCGATGTTGTGCTGCTGGATGTTATGCTGGGCGATATGGATGGCCGCGATATTTGCAAGCTTTTAAAGAACGATCCGGGCATGCAGGATATACCTATTATTATTGTTTCTGCCAGCCATGGGCAGCATACCATGCACGAAAAGCAGTGCGGTGCTGATGATTACCTTGCCAAACCTTTTGATATGAATGACCTTATTAGCCATGTGCGTCATTTTGCCGTCTGACCGGATCCGCCAAACGAGCGGTATTTAAATGAATATTTTCCATTTACTTAGTAGTTGCCGGCAGATAAATTTAAGTTAAGATCCCAGAAAGGCTCTGTAATATTTCCCTCTGATGTACTTATAAATCCTTTAATTTTATAAAGTTTTGTCCCGAGTTTAAGCAACTATGGCTAATTGAGCCTCGAAGTTCAAATTTTTAAAAATCCAGGGATATTATTCATTATAATAACTTATTTTAGGACGGGTAAAACGAGGTAGCGGGTTCAACTTTCGGAAAAGTTTTCTATAAGTTATGTTCCATACCAAATTTACGCCAACCATTCATACAGATATTTGTTAAGCCAATCATGCAACAGGAAACTACTAAAACACGGTATAACGATACCGAATTAAATGAATTCAGAATATTAATAAAAGAAAAGATCGGCATAGCCCGTGAAGAACTTAATGAATTGGCTGGTACACTTAGTGCCTCAAACACTAACGGGGATGATGCAGCTATAGCCGGCAAGACACTGGAAGATGGCTCTGCAACGTTTGAAAAAGAACAGATCAATCAACTGGCTGCACGCCAGAAAAAATTCATCGAGCAGCTCGAAGCTGCGCTGATGCGCATAGAAAACAGGACTTATGGTATTTGCCGCTCTACAGGTAAATTGATACCCAAAGAACGCCTGCTCGCTGTTCCGCACACTACCCAAAGTATGGAGGCAAAACTTAAGCAGGCGTGAGTTCCGCATTTGTTAAGGAAGAGGAGGCCAGGCATTTTAAAGACGTTGCGCCGAATTTCGGCGCACTTCTTTTCTTTATTCGCGTGGAAAATAATGGCACTATTATTCGTGATGAGAAAATCTACTTCGCCCAAAACATGATCCCGACGTTTATGAAATAAGCGATGGTTTGGAGTATACATTTGACAACCAAAGTCATTGGTATATGAAGGACGAGGCTTTTCTTTTTGGCCAGATTCTCTTCCATAATTATTAGTTGCCTTTCAGGTTGCTATATATTATTCAAATAACTCTTGTTCTTCCGTATAGTAAGTTTTTCTTGAGGCTTCGTTAATTATTATCGCCGCGCCGGTTGGGCTGTTTTTTTTCTTTGAGTTGTGAATGCTCATGAAATCACGAATTTCGCCGTTAATGATATCCGGATTGGATTTCAGGATACTTTTCTCAGCAGCTTCAAGCACAGTTTTTATGGATAGAACAAGATCTTGGAGTTTTGCCTCGGGTATTTTATTACTTATTGAGAAGGGTGAAATGCGGGCGTGCCATAAAATCTCATCAGCATAAGCATTGCCAATGCCACGTAAAATTTTTTGATCAAGTAAAACAGTTTTTATGTTGGTTTTTGTTTTAGCCAGGCGCCTTTTTAAATAATCAACGTCTGCGTCAAGCGCATCAGGCACATCTTTTTTTTCGGGGTTGAGGGTAGGCGTGGCTATCCCCTGAAAATCAGTGAGCACCAATCCGCTGTCATCATCAAAGTGCAGCTCAATAATACTGTATTTGTTTTCGTTTTTTGTGTCGAACAGAAATAGTTTGCCATGCAGCATCAGGTGTAAACCGAGTACATCACCTTTATTAAACTTAATGTGCAGTTCTTTACCTTCGCGGTAAACTTTTTCGAGCTTTTGTCCGCTTAAAGTTTTATCCAGTTCGTGTGTGCTGACGTTTAGCTTTTTAGCATTAGGTACATCTATCTTTTTCACTATTTTACCTGCAAGTTTTTTTTGCAGATTATGGCTGAAAGCTTGCAAGTCGGGTAGTTCGGGCATGATATGTGTTTTTAGGTAACTTGTTGATGTAATTAATGTTTGTTATACGAGGCCGTTAAACTTTTTAAAACGCTGTATAGCGGTTTCTATGGCCTGGCTTTCTGTTTTGTTGAGTTTATCAAAAGGTTTGAGCTCAATATCAATACTCTTTTTACCGATATTCCGGCCCCAGCTGCCGATAACCCGATTGTTAACCATGATAGTTGGAAAAAAAGTAATAACGCCCATTTTATCCCTGAATTTAGCAGGAACCATAGCATCCCGATTTTTATAGGCAATAATTAACTCATCATAAACAGGCAGAAGATAAGCTCCGGAGCTCTTCACTTTACCGGGATCAATATTTGCGTTCATCCAATAGCTTATTCCATCCACAATGACATTAGTTAGCTGGTTTTTGTTTATTTCTATCCCGCTTTTGGCATCAGCAACAGTAAGGCCGCTCCAATGTACAAAATCATTTACTGTGGCGGGGCCATGACTTGTAAAATAACGCAAAACCAGACGGGCTACAGCCTCATCACGATCAATGGACGGTGTTATGGGGGCTCGTTCATCAAGCAGCGCATAGGTAAATTGTTTGCCTTGCCTTGCACCACTGCAAATTAACTGTTCCAGTTCGGCTTTCATCAATAGTATAGTAAGCCTGAGATCGTTAGTGGCTATATTTGCCTCATGTAGGGCCGAAACAATTTCGGTTCGGATTAATTGTTTGCCGCCCTGCATTGCTTTTATAAATACATCAAAACTCTTGTTGAAAATTGCGTCGGTGACCTCTTGTTTTTTATACATGGTGGCATTACCTGCATTGATTCTCGGACCTGTAAGGCTAAGCATCCAGCGGATATCCTGTGGTAACACAAAATGCCAGGTTGGCCTTAATACATGGGTTCGTAATATAGTCCCGGTGGTCATGGCTTTTTCTACTGCATTACCCCCAGATGATAGCATTCGTAAACCAATCGCCCATTTGGAATGAGCATATTCCTGTGCCTGCATGGCGCACATGTATCCAACCACCTCTTCGGGGGTTTTAAATTTGTCATGGTTAAGGTGATGGTTATAGACCCGAAGGTTAGCTATATCACTTATGGTCATTTTTTTGGGGCTTTGAATACTATTCAAAATAAATATATACTTATGACAACAGTTTGTCAGCAGGACAGAATAAAAAATTTCTTTCGTAATTTGGACTTTCTTTTCTCATAAATGAAAAAACTATTCCTCTTGTGCTGCATTGCGGCTGTTATAATTGTTTGTGTTATTGCGCGAATAACGAAATACAAGCAGTTTCATGATGCCGAAATTCAAGGTAAGTTGGAATCTGTTTATCGCTACAGAGACTATGTTATGATTTCCGTTAATAATGAAGAATTTCGTATCATTCCTATTTCCTTAAGTACACCTGCCAACTTCGATGAGGTTGCTAAGATCGGTGATACTATATCAAAAAGGGCTGGCAGTGACAGGTTCGATTTGATACATGAAGAGGATGAAGTGTTTTTGTATACGGTTAGAAAGTACTGGTAAATTAAATTTTAACATCTAAATGTTGAATAGAATAGATCCCAATTATTTTGCAGGTGGCTTGGTGGTTGGTATTGTCATTGGTTTAGCTTTACATAGTCTTGCTGTAGGTATAGCTATTGGTGTGGCTGTAGGCTTATCTGTAGGATCAAGAAGGAAGAAAGAATAAGAAGGCGAGCGCAATTACAGACTTACGAAGTTTTAAAAACTTCGTAAGTCTTAGCAGAGAATTAAAAATCGTGATATAAATTCCTGAATGAGCTTCTTAACCCAAAAGTGATCAGCGTATTTTTTGAATCTTTTTGATCGTTTTTTTCCTGGCGGTATAATGCACCAAGTTCAAGACGTAAGTTATATTTGGGGTTTAAAATATAGGCGACTGTGCCTTCCCCATAATATAACTGTGTGCTTACGCCCTGGCCAATGGTAGTTGTGGTATTTGCCGAAGACACAAAAGGCTTGGTGATAATTTTACCGTTATTGTCGGTTTTTAAAGCATCGAGGCCGTATTTGGCATAATTAACCTGTCCCTGGAAATCAAATCTGCCAACCGAGTAGTTCAGAATCCCTAAAAGCTCCCTGAAGTTTGCGCCGTACGGATGCGCCAACGGATCACCATAGAACGAATAGCTACTTATCGGCTGCTGATTACTGTAAGTATATGGCTTGACAGTATTGTATTCAAATAAATAGTTTAACCGTTTAACCTTAAAAATATCCGCACCACGGATACCAAGTTGCCAGCCATTTGTGTTATCGGTGCTGTTACCCGAAAAGAAATCGCTGCCTTTGAACCTGTCGAACATGATTTGTCCGTATAAAGCCGCCTTATCAAAGATTTTATATTTAGCATTGAAACCTAAAAATACGTTATCCTTTTGGTATCCGCCTGGCCCTAACGAGCTTGCAAATAAAATAGGATTTACAAAATTAGCGTCAAAGCCCGACCTTTTTCCCTGGTTATCAGCTTCAGGGGTAATCAAAGCATTGAACATACCAAATGAGGCGCGTTTAGTTATATTCCAGTCAATATAGTGAAACAAGGCCCACTTACGGCGGTTGCCTCCGAAATTGTCAAATTTGCGGGCTACGGGACCAAGGTCTTCAATATAGGCCCAGGCAGCCATATACCGTACCGGGCCCAAATCGGCAGTGAGCCTTAATAATGGCATATTGGCAGCAAAATCAGACAAGAGTATCGAACGGTAACCATCACCAATAAACATTTTGTCTTCGCCTAAAGTAATGTTAAGCTTTTTTGTAATTGAATAAGAAAGTATTGCAGTTACATATGACCAATCCTGGGAGTTTCGCGCTTGCCCCGTATATTTCCTGGCATAAGCCTGCCCGGGTATAAAACCGTTGGTATTTACATAATCATTGTAATAAGATGGAAATTTGGCCGAATTTTCAAAACCACTGGTGTAAAATGAAAACTTTTCGCCTACAGTTCCGCCTATCTGATAACCGCGTACATTTAAATTGGTGGTAGTGCTATTATTGAAATCTCTGCCGGCCTGCACGTCGGTAATATAATCGGCATAGAAAGTATATTCCTTAGCCTTTACATCGAACAGATGCTCGTTAAATAATTTACGCCCGCCCCAGGTTTTACGGTCTTTAACGCCCGCATTCATCACCGAGTCATAGGTGTGCAAGATAGTGCTGTCAATTAAAAAGGGACGCAAAGAAGTATGAGCCGAGTTTTTTACAGAATAAATATCCGAATTGAATTTTTGATACAATTGGTATGAATTGGGTAAATAAACTGATTGGGCCTTGCTCAACTGCGATGTAAACAAGGCAATTATAGCTATTGTAAAGGTTTTCTGAAGGTTTAAGGAGTAGAGTTTTTGCATTACAACAAAATAAGCGTTAATTGTTCTAAGATAAAAATTTCATTGGCAATTAACGGTATATACATAAATGCATAGCAGGTTGTTTCCATTATGTTTAAATTAGTAAACCACGTAACGTGGATTCGGGGTTGTATTTTAATGATCAAAACATATGTGAAATTAATATATGTAAATGATTATAAAATGGGGATGGCTAATTCTGTGGTTAAAATTTCTTTAATCTCAATGCTTCGAAAAGTTAATTAGTGTTAAATTTTGTCACGCGGAGGTGTTTTTTTTTAATAAGTTATAAAAATCATGATATTTGCCGCGCTATTAAATCAATTGATATATTTATTAAATGCAGTACAAAAAAATCAATAACCTGTTAGGCTGGCTTTGTTTTGTTATAGCCTCAATAACCTATATTTTAACATTAGAGCCATCTGTAAGCTTTTGGGATTGCGGCGAATTTATTTCATGTGCCTACCGCTTACAGGTAGCCCACCAGCCCGGTTACCCTGTTTTTGCCATGATTGGCAAGGTTTTGTCGCTGCTGTCATTTGGTGATAATACTAAAGTGCCATTCTTTACCAATATGGGTTCGGCATTAGCAAGCGGTGCCACCATTATGTTTTTATTTTGGACAATTACGGCTTTTTCTAAAAAACTGATGGTTGAAAAACTTGATGAGGCTATTGATGGTTATAAACTGTATGTGATTATGGGCGCTGGCCTTGTCGGCGCGCTGGCTTTCACTTATACCGATACATTTTGGTTTTCGGCGGTTGAAACTATTGTATTTGCCTTATCATCGCTATGTACGGCTATTGTGTTTTGGGCTATCCTTAAATGGGATGAACATGCCGATGAGCCGGGTGCCGATAAATGGATTATTTTTATAGCTTATGTTATAGGTTTATCAATCGGTATTCACCTGTTAAACCTGTTAACTATCCCGGCTATTGCCATGGTTTACTATTTCCGCCGTACTAAAAACATTACTGTCGGTAATAGCATCCTGACTTTTTTAGCTGGTGTTGTTATCCTTGGTTTGGTACAATACGGCATCAGGGGGTATACTATCAAATTTGCCGCTTATTTCGACCTTTTCTTTGTTAACTCATTAGGAATGGGCTTTGGTACCGGAGCCTTCTTTTTCATTTTGCTGATAGTTATTGCTCTGGTATTGGGTATCCTTTACAGCATCCGCAAAAAGAAACCGGTGCTAAACCTGGCATTGTTATGCGTTGCCTTTATCTATTTTGGTTATGGCTCATTCGCTTATATCCCTATTCGCGCTACTGCCAATACCGATCTGAATAACTCGCATCCTGATAACGCTTTTACGCTTTACGGTTATCTTAACCGTATCCAATACGGTGAGGTGCCTTTGTTAACCGGCCCAATGTATGATTCGCAGGTTACTGATCAAAAACAGGGAAGCATCATTTACCGTAAAGGCAAAACCCAATACGAAAATGCAGGTCGTAAAACCGATTATGTATATGACCATACTACTACCTTGCCACGTATGTACAGCACAGACGCTAACGATGTGCAGTTTTATAAGCAATGGTTGCGGATACCGGAAGGGCAAGCGCCAACCATGGGCGATAACCTGAAATGGATGTTGAGCTGGCAAATGTACCAGATGTACTGGCGTTACTTTTTCTGGAACTTTGTTGGCCGTTATAACGATGCCGACGGACAAACCAGTACAGAAGGTATCGACGGTAACTGGACAACAGGTCTGTTTGATGGCGGCAAACACCTGCCAAAATCAGTAACAGCGGCAACTACTTATACTCCATTATATGCCCTGCCTTTAATAATAGGCTTAATAGGTTTGTTTTTCCATGTTAACCGCCGTAGTAAGGATGCATTGATCGTAGGCTTATTATTCTTCTTTACCGGTTTGGCAATTGTATTATATGTAAACCAGGCATCTGTTCAGCCACGTGAGCGTGATTACTCATACGTGGGCTCATTTTATGCCTTTGCCATATGGATAGGGCTTGGCGTAATAGCCATTGCCGAATTTGGTCGTAAATATATCGACGCTAAATTAGCCGCTATTGGCTCAACGGTAATTGGTTTGCTGGTTTGCCCGGTACTTTTGGCCGCCAAAGAGTGGAAAAACCATGACCGCTCAACCAAAATGACACCGCATGACATGGCTTACAATTACCTCATTTCATGCCCGCCAAATGCCATTCTGTTTACTTATGGCGATAATGATACTTACTCGTTGTGGTACGACCAGGAGGTTGAAGGAATCCGCCCGGATGTGCGCATCGTAAACCTGAGCTTGTTCACCGGCGACTGGTATATCCGCCAGATGCAGAAAAAAATGAACAGTTCTGAGCCTTTGCCTATCACTATGCCTTTTGACAAATATAAAGAAGGGGTGAGGGACGTTATTTACTTTAACGATCAGAAATTGCCTGGCTATCAGGATATTAAAGAAGTATTTGATTTTATTACTTCTGATGATAAAGCTACTCAGGTTCAATATCAAAGCGGTGATTATGGTAACTATCTGCCAACAAAAAACCTGAAAGTTACTGTTAACCCTGATGAGGTAGTTGCCAACGGCGTTGTAAAAGCCGATCAAAAAGATAAACTGGCAACTGCAATGGAGTGGAAATATACATCAAACTATGTAACCAAAGAAAATTTGGCCATGTTTGATATTCTGGCGCACAACCACTGGAAACGCCCTATCTGTTTCACTACTACCATTGGTAACGAAAACCTGATAGGCTTGCAACCATACCTGTACAAGGAAGGTTTTACCTACCACCTGATCCCGTTTAAACCGGATACAGCTTTACATGATCAGTTAAGCAAAACCAATACAGATGTTATGTATGACAACGTGATGAACAAGTTCAAATTCGGTAAGTTCAAAACAGCCAAATATCTTGATCATGAGTCGACCTCTATGTTTTACCCTGTAATGGTTACTACATTTCTCGACCTCGCTCAAAACCTTGTTCAGGAAGGCAAAAACGATAAAGCGTTGAAAGTTGTTCAAAAATATGATGCGGAGTTGCCTGATATTTACCCTTATGTGGATGTTGCCGGTCGTAAGTTATATTTAACCCAACTCGCATATCAGCTTCATGACGTAGTATTGGGTAATAAACTGGCTACCAATATTGATAATTATCTTACTGATCAGCTGGATTATAATGCTTACCTGCTTAGCCAGGATGTAAACAGCATTAGCGGCCGCGATGTACAGATCGGTATGCAGGTATTGAATGGGTTGGTTCAGTTTACTAAAGATAACCATCAAACAGCCCTTGCTACTAAATTTGAAAACCAGTTAAAGGGCTATGAAACAAAATTCCGCGCTGTATTAGGCGGAGGACAATAATAATCCGTAATAATATTTTATTAGCAAAGCCATCCCGGTTCGGGGTGGCTTTATCAGCGCGAAACGCCGGGTATTGTATTTGCCTACGGTTCAACTTTTGTGCCCCTTGGAGGCTGGCTCATTGTAATAGCCATTTTTTTAGGAGGTATGGTAATATCCGCCATATGGGGCCTATCAACCAGGGGATATTTTGAACTTAGTTCATGGAACTCAACTGCGGTGAAAAATATCGCCGAACATCGGTTAATAATTGTATTGGAGAGCCTTGGGAATATTATACTGGCATGCTATGCTATGTTTTGCCTTGCTTTGCTGTTAACCGCCGGGATATATTACCGCAATATATAATTGGTTTCTTTGTGTACAGAGCGATAATAGCCATTACTGATTATTATATTGCCTATGATCTCTACAAAACTGTGAGTGATGCTGCCATGCAGGCTTTAGCGGGATCTTTTATTATGCCAGCTATTTGTGTGCCCTACTTCAAAAGATCGGCCCGTGTACAGGAAACTTTTATCGTGCCGCATCCACCCTATAACTATAGTTATGATGGGCCGGGAGGTTCAGATGCATCCGTTTCCTGATTATTCGAGAATAAAAGTATCCAGGGAATAGTTTTTTATTTTCAATTGATATAGCATTTTCGGCATTTCACGATATATCGCCATATGATTTTGCACGCTATTATCCAATGTATTGATATTCAGCAGTATGTTTGCATGGCATACAGTTTGTAAATGCAAGAGCGAGAATTTTCTTGCCTTTTGAATAAACAATGCCCGATAAATTGATGTTTCTCCCCGGTGCATAGCTGCAAATAGGTATTTTTAAAATAAATTTGATTTACTTTTAACAACAAAAAACTACGATGAAATTTCAACCGCTGTTAGAACAGGTGAAGCAGTACGTTATATCCTATTTTGATGTACATCATGATCCCGATTTAATTTATCATAACCTGAGGCATACTAAAGATGTTGTTGCAGCGGCAACCCAGATAGCTAATCACTATCAGTTAAGCGATGAGGATTTTTTTGTGGTGATTTCGGCGGCTTGGTTCCACGATACAGGGTATTTTACCGATAAAAAAGATCACGAATCAAAAAGCGTTGGCCTCGCTACGCATTTTCTTAAGCAGCATAAAGTTGAACAGCCGGTTATTGATAAAGTTGCCGGTTGTATTTTGGCAACTAAAATGCCGCAAAGCCCTGCCGATTTGCTGCAGCAAATTATTTGTGATGCCGATCTGTTCCATTTAGGCACCGATGATTTCCGCGATAAAAACAAGTTGCTCCGTAAAGAAATGGAAGCCATCAAAAAACATGACATTGATAAAGATGAATGGCGCGGCTACAACATCGAGTTTTTGCAGGGGCACGAATATTATACCGACTATTGCCGGCTACTGCTTAACGATCAAAAACAAAAAAACCTGCAAAAGCTGATTGAAAAGCAAGCTGATTTTGAGGTAAAAGAAACTCCCGTTATCCTAACCTCTGACACCGATAATAATGCCATTATTACCGATGGAAAAGAAAAGGATAAGGAAAAAGACAAAGACCATGATGATGATCACGGCTCAAAAAAGCATAAGAACGACAGGCCTGACCGCGGTATTGAAACCATGTTCAGGATCAGTTCAAGCAATCATCAGCGTTTAAGCGATATGGCTGATAACAAGGCCCATATCATGATCACGGTTAATTCCATTATCCTTTCGGCTATCATTAGTTTGGTGCTGCGTAAACTCGATGAGCACTCTAATTTGCTGATTCCTACTTTCATGCTCTTGTCGGTTAGTTTGGCTACTATGATCTTCTCCATACTTTCAACCCGCCCCTCAATTCCGCCGGGACTATTTACACCTGAGGATATCAGTAATAAAAAGGTTAACCTGTTGTTTTTCGGTAACTTTTACCGCATGTCATACCAGGACTACAGCGATGGCATGGAAAAAATGATGGAAGACCGCGAGTTTCTGTACGGCAGTCTCATCCGCGACAATTATTCGCAAGGCGTAGTGCTGGGCAAAAAATACAGGCTGCTCAGGGCATCTTACAACATCTTCATGTTTGGCCTTATCGTATCGGTAATCGCGTTCATTATATCATCATTATTGTAAGCGGTCGGGGTACTACCAAAAACAAAATCTGCTACTATGGAATACTCATTTTTCGACAGGGACCTGAGCTGGTTACTTTTCAATGAACGCATATTGATGGAGGCCGAAAGCGAAGAACTCCCCGTACTGGAAAGGGTAAATTTTCTTGCTATATTCTCATCCAACCTTGATGAGTTTTACCGCGTACGCATGCCCGTGGTAATGGCCTTGCACAAGCTTAACCTGCATAATAAAAGCGGGCAAAGTGAGGATATACTTCACAAAGCCCAGCAGCTTGTGGAAGGGCAGCAGAACCGCTTTGGTAAAGTTTTTACCAGCAGGCTTATTCCGTTGCTAAAGGAAAATAATGTAAACCTGCTGTTCAATGAACCTATTCCTGCATCGATAGCCGATAGGGTGAGCGACTACTTTTATAGCCAGGTACTTGCTTTTTTAAAGCCTATTGATCTTGTTGGCGGTAAAAAGCAATTTTTCCCCGAAAACAACCGGTTATATTTTCTGGTAAATCTTAAATTAGAAAAGGAGAAAGAGCGTTCTGTCATCCTTAACATCCCGTCTAATCAGTTGCCAAGGTTTTTCAGCGTTAATGAGGATGGTAAGCAGTACATCATTTTTCTTGATGATATTGTACGGTATAACCTCAACAAGATTTTCAAAACTGAAGAAATAAAAGGCTGCTACAGCTTCAAAATAACCCGCGATGCAGAGCTTGAGTTGAGTGATGATTACGATGGAGATGTTCAGGAGCAGATTGAAAAACAGCTTCAAAAACGCGACCAGGGGCTGGCCACGCGTTTTTTGCATCAGCCGGGCATACCTTTGCGCAACCTTCACCTAATTGAAGATAAACTTGGAGTACAGGGATCAAGTATTGTGGAGGGCGGGTTTTATCATAACCTTAAAGATTTAATGGGATTGCCGGTTAGTGTTCCAGGTTTAAAATATACCAAATGGCCTCCATTGGTAAACAGGCAGATCAGTGCAGAAGAGTCTATATTTGATTATATAGATAAGGGCGATTGTATTTTCCATGCCCCTTATCAATCATACAACGCTATTCTCCGTTTTTTTAATGAAGCAGCTATCGATGAAAATGTTGAGGAGATCTCCGTTACATTTTACCGTGTAGCAAGCGACTCACGTATTGTTAATGCCCTCATCAACGCTGCCGAAAGCGGTAAAAAGGTAAGGGTATTGGTTGAACTGAAAGCACGCTTTGACGAAGCTAATAATATCAAATGGGCTAAGAGGTTAAAAGCTGCCGGCGCCGATATCATTTACAGCGATAAGGCTATAAAAGTACATGCCAAAGTAGGTTTAGTTAAACGACTGGTTGATGGCCGGGTAAAATATGCAGGGCTATTAGCAACCGGTAACTTTAATGAAAGCACAGCTGCTTTCTATACCGATCATATCATGATGACGGCCAATCCGCAATTGCTGCGCGAAATGGACTTGCTGTTCATCTATCTTGGTAAGAAAGCTAGATCGGCAGAAGGGTATGATATTGACTTTAAGCATCTGCTCGTAGCCCAATTTAATTTACAATCAAAGTTTATTGAACTGATTGACAGGGAAATTGAACAGGCCCGCAAAGGCAACCCGGCAGGGATCACCATCAAACTGAACAACCTGGAAGAAAGGGTACTGATAGGCAAGCTTTATGAAGCCTCGCAGGCGGGGGTGAAGATCCGAATGATAGTGCGCAGTATTTGCTGTTTGATACCGGGAATACCCGGCATGAGCGAAAATATCACCATAAGGCGGATTGTTGACCGTTATCTTGAACACGGACGGATCTTTGTATTCCATAACAGCGGCAACCAGGAGGTTTTCATGGGCTCGGCCGATTGGATGAACCGTAATATTTACCGCCGCATTGAGGTCTGTTTCCCTGTTTATGATGAAGGCATCAGAAAAGAGGTGATAGACATGCTTGATATCCAACTGGCAGATAACGTGCAAGCCGTAAATTTAAATGAACAATTGCAAAATATAAGGGTTGATAGAACTGAACCGCAGGTACAATCGCAGCGGGCCATTTATGAACTTTTACAGCAAAAAAAATATGACAGGGTTTAAAAAACAAAGTACTAAACACCACATTGCTGTTTTAGTAACGGCCATGTTTGTCTTTGCAGTCGTTTTTTTGGCTATTTCATGCAAAAATAAAGAGAAGGCAATCCCATTGAGTCCGCCGGGGTATGACTTAAACAAGCCTGTTAAATATAAAATGCCCGAAGACCTTACCGAGATCTCCGGCTTTGCTTTTCACACCGGCAAAAATGATTCGGTTTATGCCGAGCAGGACGAAGAAGGATTTTTGTTTAACCTGAAACTTGGCGATAAAAAAGCCAGCTACACTAAATTTGGCAGAAGTGGTGATTATGAAGATGTAGCAATCTGCCGGGAGCAGGTGATCATGCTTAAAAGTGATGGTACATTATTCACTTTTCCTTTTAGCCAGGTCAGGACGAAAGAGGCAGCCAACGTGCAAAAAATAAAGGGCGAGCTTCCTGAAGGTGAATATGAAGCCATGTGTGCCGATGAAAAATCAGGCGTCATTTATGTGCTGTGCAAGCATTGTGCCGATGAAAAAACATCCAAAAGCAGTAGCGGCTATATCCTGAATCTACAGCCAAACGGTACACTGAAACAAACCGGCAGTTTTGTAATAGATGTTAAGGAAATTGAGCGCCTCGTCGATAAAAAGCGGGTGCCGTTTCGTCCATCGGCAATGGCAAAAAACACTTTTACTAATGAGTGGTATATCCTTTCGTCGGTAAATAAAATGCTGGTGGTAGCTGATGCCAACTGGAAAGTGAAAAATGTATACCCTTTAAGTGTTACCATATTCGGTCAGCCTGAAGGTATGGCATTTGATAACCAGCGCAATCTGTATATATCTAACGAAGGAGACCAGTTAAGCGCCGGCAACATATTGAAATTCAGCTTTAAGAAATAGCGTTTATGATATCGCTAAAGTAATACAACATACATCTAACCGAACCTCATGATTAAAAAACTACCCCTGTTGTTTGTTTTGCTATTGGGTATGCTCAACGCAGCTGCCCAGGATTCGATAAAATACCGGATGATCCTGATCGGCGACGCAGGTGAAATTGATCAGCAGCAAAGCGCTGCTTTAAAGCACGCTGCCGCCAACATTCTTAAGGGCAAGACATCTGTGTTTTATTTGGGAGATAACATTTATCCACGTGGTATGGGCCTGCCCGGCAGCCCGGAAGAAGCCGAAACTAAAAAGATCCTGCAATCACAATATCAACCTATGCGTGCAGCCGGCGCGCCTGTTTATTTTATCCCCGGTAATCATGACTGGGATAAGATGGGGCCGCTTGGTTTAGCTAAAATAAAACGCCAGTGGGAATTTTTATATCAACAGGGCGATAAGTTGCTGAAGATGGTGCCCGAAAATGGCTGCCCAGATCCGGTGGAGATCAACCTTACCAATGATCTTACGATGATAGCCTTCGATAGTGAATGGTGGTTATATCCTTTCAATAAAAGCAATCCCGGCGCTGAATGCGATTGCAAAAATAAAGATGATATTGCCGATAAGATCAAGCTGATATTTGAGCGTAATAAAAACAAGGTCATCATCCTGGCCTCACACCACCCATTTCAGAGTTACGGTACCCATGGTGGGTATTTTTCACTGAAGGATCATATCTTCCCGCTTACGGTAGCTAATAAAGACCTTTGGGTACCGCTTCCTGTAGTTGGTTCGCTTTACCCGTTTTTGCGTTCTACCTTTTCAAACCCCGAAGATTTGGGACATCCGCTATATAAAGAGATGATCAGAAAAGTGGATGCGTTTTTTGGCAGTTTTCCAAACCTTATTCACGTGGCAGGGCATGAGCATGGTCTGCAGTTTATCAAAAGTAAACAGGTACAGGTGGTTAGCGGAGCAGGTGCTAAGCAAACCTATGCCATCAAAGGCAAATACTCGCTTTTTGCCGATGCTACCCAGGGCTACGTTATTGCCGACCTGCTGATAGACAAACGGATGCGTTTTACATATTATATCGATAGTGATCAGGGTGTTAAGCAGGTATTTACCTATACACAACCTTATACATCGGTAAAAAATGTTCCTGATACACTGCATACACCTATCAAGGCAGATAGCATCATGGTTAGGGTACACCCGAAATATGATAGCGTGAGCAATTTTCACCGCCGCTGGTTTGGCGAAAATTATCGTAAGGAGTGGGCCGCCGAAACAAAACTTCCGGTGATCAGGCTATCGGAAATTCATGGCGGGTTAAAGGCCGAAAGTATTGGCGGTGGTTTCCAAACACACTCGCTCCGTTTAGTTGATAAGGATGGCAAAGAATGGGTACTCCGCAGCGTGGAGAAGCAGCCCGAAAAGATCCTTCCCGATGAATTCCAGGAAACATTTGCCAAAGATTGGGTTAATGATGCTATGAGCGCCCAGCACCCGTTTTCGGCGCTGATAGTGCCGCCGTTGGCTACTGCCGCTCGTGTGCCGCATGCTAATCCCATAATAGGCGTCGTGTCGCCTGATCCGGTTTTAGGTCAGTACGCCAATATCTTTGCCAATAAAGTTTGTTTGCTTGAGGAGCGTGAACCGGGTGGCAAATCCGATAATACCGTAAAAATGATCGGTAAGATGCTGGAGGATAATGATAATGCCGTGGATGGAGAAGAGTTTCTAAGGGCCCGCCTGCTCGATCTGCTCATTGGCGACTGGGACAGGCACGGCGATCAATGGCGCTGGCGCGATGAAGATAAAGGGAAAGGCAAATTTTACACCGCCGTTCCGCGTGACCGCGACCAGGTGTTTTATACCAACCAGGGTGTATTGCCTACCATCGCATCACAACCCTGGATAGCGCCAAATTTACAGGGCTTTAGCGGTGAGATCTACAGCGTAAAATACTCCTTATTGAAAACCATGTTTATGCAACGGTGGCCATCCGTGCAATACAGTCACGAGCAATGGACAAAAATCGTAAATGATTTTGTTGCTGCCGAAACTGATGAAGTGCTGGAGGCTGGTTTAAGGCGACTGCCCGAATCATCGTATAAGTTGAGGCATGATGTATTACTAAAACAGCTAAAAGAGCGCCGGGCCAATATCCCGGCCGAAATGGAATATTACTATAAATTCATCAACAAAATAGTTGATATCCATACCTCAAATAAAAACGAGCTGGTAACAGTGAAGGATGAGCCCAATGGCAGCCTGAATGTGGTGATCAATAAGATCAACAAGAATGGTGAGGTTAAAGACACCCTTATGAACCAGAATTATCATCCCGATATTACCAAAGAGCTCCGCATTTATGTAAGCGGCGGTGATGATAAAGTGGTTCTTGATAACGCCACATCGCCGATTAAACTGCGGTTTATCGATAGTACAGGTACCAAAACGTACAATATTGTAAAATCGCTTAACACGATACAACTGTACGACAGGGGAAAGAAGCTCAGTATAACCGGAGATGAATCAAAAATTAACAAACATATAAGTAAGGACAGCGCCAATACTTCATATCTGCGGGTTAATCTCATGAACGTGATAGCGCCGCTTGCCAATATCTCTTATAACCCCGATGAAGGTATATTACTTGGTGCCGGTTTTAAATATACCCACCAGGAGGGTTTTCAAAAGTTGCCTTATAACGATGTGCAAACCGTGTTTGCCAGTCATTCGTTCAGTACAAAGGCTTTCAAATTTAGTTACAGCGGCGAATGGATCCACGCTTTTGGTAAAGCCGACTATTTAATGAATGTCCAGTTTGACTATCCGGATAATATCAACTTTTTTGGCAGGGGTAACGAAACTCAGTTTATTAAGGTTGGCGACTATCGTAAATATCACCGCACCCGCTTCACTAATCTTACGTTTAGTCCGGCTTTCAGGTGGCGTAACGAATCGGGGACTTCTGTAACCGTAGGCCCTGCGTTTCAGTACTATAAATTAAATATTGATGACAATACAGGCCGATTTATTACATATCCGTTACTGACAAATGCGCCCGACAGTTATACCTTTGATAAAACTAAAATGCATGCCGGTATAGTTGTTAACTTTACCAGTGATAAGCGCAATGACAAAGTGCTCCCGGCCTGGGGAAGTTTTGTAAATATTAAACTTCAGGAGTTTAATGGCTTAAATAATAACTCCACAAGTTTTGCCCAGCTAATACCCGAGGTTGCTTTATATAAAAGCCTGAACGCTAAAAGCACTATTGTTTTGGCCGATAGGGTAGGCGGTGGTATTACCATTGGCAAAACGGCCTTTTACCAGTCATTGTTTTTAGGCGGGCAGGATAATTTATTAGGTTACAGGCTATATAGGTTTGCCGGTCAGCATAGTTTTTATAATAACCTGGAGCTGCGCATAAAGTTGAGCGATTTTGCCAGTTATATAGTTCCCGGCCAGATAGGCGTTATAGGTTTTTATGATATAGGCCGTGTTTGGGAAAACGGGCAAAGCTCCGATAAATGGCATAACGGCACCGGAGCAGGTTTTTACGTAGCACCTGCACGACTGGCGGTTATTAAAATAATTGCCGCTTACTCTGAAGAAGGATGGTACCCTTATCTTTCAACCAGTTTCAGATTTTAATAAAGGGTAAAATTGTAATTAAAATGCACACAGAAGTACTCAATATAAGCAAAAACGAATGTGCTATTTGCCAGGTTGAAACATGCCTGACATTTAACCCGTTCGTGGCGCATTTAAAAGAACGGATCGCTACCGAAAAAACGCTCAAGAGCGAGTTCTATCGCTATGTTTTGGAGCGCTTTGAACATGATATATGCATTGACCTGGATATGCGCCCAACTGACGCCGAAAAGTACAGGGAAATGCTGGAGCTGATTTACTCCATACTTACACCACCAATAGCTAACGAAAAAGAATTTCACTGGGCACTGAGCACACCAGTACCGGATAAGATCTTTTTTAGTACTGAGGCTTTTTATGAGTTTCACTCAAGCCATCATTCCAACTTATATGCGCTGAACGTGTCCAAGAACGAAATGTTCAGCGACAGGCAAAAACGTTTCATTTATAACCTGATCCTTGAACGGATGTATGGCTTTTCATCAGCAATGAAAAATGAATTGTTGTTTTCATACCAGGATCCTGAAACCGGTCTTTCGCGGTATTTTAATATTCAGACTGATGCTCGTTTCGTTGAGATTGAATTGAATGGCAAATTGCCTGAACTTAGTTTTGAGACTATCGAACCGTATTTACATTCCCATACCAGCCTCGAGTTAATTGAAAATGTAATACCACTTGATATTTTTAAATTTAAGGGGTTTTCGATAATTACACTGACCGATGTAACCCTGACCCATGCGCTTGATAGTATCCGTACCGAGTTGGTAAATCATTCGGCGAACGAGGATGAACAGTACGCACATATCATTAACTCGCTTAAATCCATTGCCGAAAGCCCGGGTATTGAGTTCGGACTAATGCCGTTTTTAACCATCAATAATCAGCCCATATTTGATAACGACGAATGCTCAAAAAGTATCCTGCTTAAAGCTGCCAAAGATTTTAATCTTGCAGAGGAAACTTTTGACGCTGTTGTTGACGACTACAATCAAAATCCAAGACCAATCTTTTTTAATTCCATCACAAATGATAAGATAGGTAAGTTTCCGTTCTTGCAGGTTTTGAAACAGGCGGGTATTAAATCGTACGGCATTTTTCCAGTGTATTACAACAAGAAAAATGTGGGTATAATGGAAGTATATTCTTATAAGGAAATTGTTTTTTATGAGAAACTGCTTTCAAAACTGCAGGCCACTATTCCGCTGATCGCACAATTGCTTCAAAATAGTATCGATCAGTTTGAAGCACGCATCGCCGGTGTTATCAAGCATAAATTCACCTCGTTACAACCATCTGTTCAATGGAAGTTTAATGAAGTAGCCTGGAATTATCTTAAGGAAAAAAGAAAGAAGAAAAAGAGCCCTGAGATTGAAACGGTTTCATTCAGCCATGTTTACCCTTTGTTTGGCGCTGTCGATATCCGCAATTCAACAGTTGAGCGTAACAGTGCCCTGCAGGAAGATTTGAAAAGCCTGCTTACCATATTGATCGAAACCCTGCGGGCTTTAAATGAACACATCCATTTAAGCCTTACCGGCAAGCTGGTATCTAAATGTGAGGAGTGGCTTGAACGCATCAGCGGTTATATTACTACCAACGATGAGTTGATGCTGGATACATTCCTTCATAATGAGGTCAATCCATTTTTGGAACATTTCAGAAATAATTATCCTGCCGAACGGGAAACAATTGATAAATATTTCGAGGCGATGAATGAGGAAACAGGTGCCTCATTTGAGAACAGGCGCAAGCTGGAAACCTCCATGCAACTCATTAACACGTCTATAAACCAATACCTGGAACAGGCCCAGACAGAAGTACAGGAATCATTCCCCTGTTATTTCGAGAAATTCCGTACTGATGGGGTTGAATATGATATTTATATTGGGCAATCAATAGCGCCTCAACGTGTTTTCGATACGCTGTACCTTAAAAATATCCGTTTGTGGCAGTTAAGGTCGATGGCTGAGATAGCCCGGATGACCAACGATCTTGGCGATCAGCTTTCGCGTCCGCTGCAAACCACACATTTGATATTCATTCACTCAAACGCTATAGATATCAGTTTCCGAAATGATGAACGGCGTTTTGACGTTGAGGGAGCTTACAATATCCGTTACGAGGTGATCAAAAAGCGTATCGACAAGGTTTTAATAGCAGGAACCTTTGAGCGCCTTACCCAGCCTGGCAAAATAGCTATGGTTTATTTTAACCCTATTGAAGCCGCTGAATACGACGAATATATCAGGTACCTGCAATTACAAGGCTACCTGCATGACGACCTGGAATACCTTGAACTGGAAGAATTGCAGGGTGTTAGCGGATTGAAAGCGCTGCGCGTTGGGGTTAACTACCAGTTGCCTTTATTGAATGAATAAAGAGAAAAACTTAAGGCTGAAAGTTCAAAGCGAAAAGAAACCAATACGCAGAAAAGCTTTAGGCCTTAGGCTTCGCTTTTTAGCTTAATAAGACCGCTTTCTTCATCAATAAATCAGTTTGTTTATCACTTCCCAAAACAAACTCATGGCTACTGAATACTTCAAAACCATGCTTTTTATAAAAAGAGAGTGCTTTTTGATTGTGTTCCCAAACGCCAAGCCATACGCATTGCAGGTTTTTATCGGCGGCATCTTTTAAGGCGAAATCAATAAACTGATGGCCTATCTTTTTGCCATGATGTTCGGCTAAAACATAGATCCGTTCAATTTCAACAGTATTTTGATCCTGGAATTCTGTTTGGGCAAGGCCGTAGTTTAGCTTGAGGTAACCGGCTATTTCACCGTCGAGCATCGCAAAGTAAAAGTGGGAGTTTGGGTTGCTGAGCTCTGACTGTATTTTTTGTGAGGTGAAAGCAGCGGATGCATAGGCCTCCATATCTTCCGGTTTATTTAAATGGGCAAAGAAATCGAAAAACGTTTTTTTACTCAACGCCAATAATGCATCAGCATCAGCCAATGTTAATTTTTGAATAGTTACAATTTCGGGAGCCGCAATCAGGCAAATCTAAAAAACTAATGCTTCAATCAAATTGCTCTTTCAGCCTTACCAGCCTATCAATCATGAGGTTTAGCTTTTCTTCCTCGTTTTTAAACATACGGGGTTTAAGATAAAACGTAGTGAACAAAAACCATATCCCGATTGACGTGTAAGTGCCAATTTTAAAAGCGAGCGATGAGTGTTCAAGTACCTCGATAAAATACATAGCCAAACCTGCGCTCAGCAATAGTATATATGTATAATAAAACCAACCTATAACTTTGCTGCGGTTTTTTTGATATGCCTTAAGGCTGTCAAGATACTCGGCAGGGTTGAGGGTTGCATCGCGCTTACTCAGGATGTGGTAATGCCGTACCATTAATGAAAGGTACATCAACATGGTTACCAGTACAATAAGAATCCCAATAGTAGTAACGGCAGATTTGAATGCCAGGAAAAAAGTGACAACAAAAGCGAAAGCTACGGTTACAAACATGGCCACAATACTCCAGTATAACTTTTGAGTTATACTCCTTATTCCCTTCTTTACCTGCTTCAGCACCTCATCCACCGAAAGCTGATCTGGTTTTGGCTGTCCCTGCCAAACCGACATCAAATGATCAAAGTCTTTCATACTGGTTATATAACTCCGTTAATTTTTGTTTTATACGATAAATTTTCACCCTCAAGTTCCCTTCTGATATACCCGAAATTTCAGCAATTTCGGGGTACGGCACCTCATCAAGTACCATAGTTATAATAATCCTTTCCGATTCTTCCAGTTTTGAAATACATTTATAGAGCAAAGCAACCTGCTCGTTTTTATCCGATAGTTCCTCTCGTTTTGTTTCAGCTAATTGTGGTGTAAGTTCGTCTTTGGCCTGGCGTTTTTCCGAGCGCAAGTAGGTTAAACAAGTATTTACAGCAATCCGGTAAATCCAGGTTGATATCATGGCCTGATTACGGAATTTCTCTAAATTTTGCCAAACCTTTAAAAAAGTTTCCTGTAGCAGGTCGTTGGCGGCATCGTCATCGCCGGTATAACCATAGCACAGATGGAATATCTTTTTAGAATTAGCTTCATATATCTGCTTGAATGCTGCTTCTTTGTTGGCCACTTCAGTTAATTTTATATTTAGACGATGTTAAGCTTTATATGTTACAACAAGTGATCATTCTTTTTAAACCAGCCCAGCTTGCTCTCGGCATCACTTATTAATTTATTGTAACTATCCTGGTAATCAAACTGTAAGTCTTCATGAAGCTTATTAATCAGCCCGCGAATTTTTTCGACCTGCCTTATTAATATTAACCTTAACGGTTTGTATGATGTGCGCCTGTCGGCATATTCCAGGTAATTTTCGCAAAAATTGATCAGTAATTCAATTTCTGCGCCCTTTGATGCCATAAATTTGGTGTACTTACTTAACAGCCTAAGTATTTTGCGCATCCCTTTTGCCGCGTTGTAGCTTAATGACGATAACTGGCTGAACATAAACCCCGCTTCGGCTTTTACCTTTTCAACGAAGGCGGCTTCATCATGAGCTTCAAAAAGCAGGTAGGCAAGGAGCTCCTTATTTTCCTTTTTGTAACGCGCTAAACGGAGCATCAATTCGGCAAGCTGCTCATTGGGCAGGTGTTGAATTTCCTTTTTTATATGCTGTAATCCGTAGGCAGTTGTGGTCATGTTGTAAATAAGCGGGCAAAATACTAATTGTTTAAATATTTTTTCACGAATGACTTTGCAGTTCAATAAAATTAAAACGAATTACACGAATGCAGACGGGGTTACCATTCGTGCAATTCGTTTTAATTCGAAATAATTAGTGAAGAAATTAAAACACAACTTCTTTGACGCGATAATTTTGTTTCTTCATTTAACTTAATCATAAAATAGAATATTCCCATGTCTGTTTAAACAGAGCGTAAATTTTGTAGTTTTGCAGGCTTATTAAATTAAATGAAAAAAAGCAGACTGACGCTCTTCATTTTTATCGCACTGGTATTGGGTGTGGTAGCCGGTTATATTTATAACACCTACGTTTTTGCCGATCTGAATAAACAACTCAGTACCGCCGGTGCTACTATTAAAAGTATCGACAAAAGTATAGAGGCCTTACCCGATACTACGGTGTCAGCCTACAAAGACCTTAAATTACAAAGAATTGCCCAGGTAAAACTACAAACCCAGGCTAACGAAGCGCGGGAAGATAAACTTGAGCTTTATAATATCCTGAGCAAGATCTTCCTTAACCTTATTAAAATGATTGTAGCGCCGCTGGTGTTTACAACATTGGTAGTAGGGGTAGCTAAGGTAGGGGATATCAAAGCTGTTGGTCGGATTGGTGGTAAAACTATGCTCTGGTTTATCAGCGCCACGCTGGTATCACTATTATTAGGTATGCTGCTGGTTAACCTGTTTGAGCCGGGCAAAACCATGCACCTGCCGCTTCCCGATAGTCATTTAAGTACAGGCATCAAAAAATCAGCGTTGTCATTAACCGAATTTATCGGTCACGTTTTCCCTAAGAGTTTTATTGAAGCAATGGCCAATAACGAGATATTACAGATTGTGGTATTCTCTTTATTTTTTGGGGTAGCTACAGCAGCTATTGGCGAACAGGGTAAAATAGTGATCAAAGCGATGGATGCCTTTGCCCATGTGATCATGAAGATTACCGGCTATGTAATGAAAATGGCCCCCTTAGCTGTTTTTGGTGCTATAACTGCAGTTGTTGCCAAGCAGGGTTTAGGTGTACTTTCAACCTATGGTATTTTTATCAGTGAGTTTTATTTCTCGCTGATCGTGCTGTGGTTGGTAATTATACTGGCTGGATATATTGTATTGAGGAAACCTGTATTCAGGCTGATCAATAATATTAAAGATGCTATGCTGATAGCATTCAGTACGTCAACAAGCGAAGCTGCATATCCAAAAGTATTGGAAGAACTGGAGAAATTTGGCTGTAGCAATAAAATAGTAAGCTTTGTATTGCCGCTTGGTTATTCATTTAATTTGGATGGCTCAATGATGTACATGACCTTTGCATCGTTATTCTTGGCGCAATCATATGATATTCATCTTTCGTTCGGGCATCAGTTATCTATGTTATTGGTGCTTATGCTTACCAGCAAAGGGGTAGCCGGCGTGCCGAGGGCTTCGCTGGTGGTTATTGCAGGTACGCTGTCGATGTTCAATATCCCGGAGGCCGGCTTGTTTTTGCTCATAGGTATTGATCCGTTATTGGACATGGGCCGTTCTGCTACTAACGTGCTTGGCAATGCTATGGCAACAGCGGTAGTAAGTAAATGGGAAGGAGAAGAGGTAGGTACTCAAATAATAAGAGAATAAAGCATGCCGTCATTGCAGAAAGCCAGTGATACCGTTCGAAATACATTTTAAGGATGGTGTAGGGGCCGCGTTAGGGATTGCAGTGAAAGCCCACAGCGCGGGTTGGCGTTGCGGGTAGGAAAGGCGAAGACTTGTAACGAAAAGCCCGGCCCGTTAGCTAACGGGAACGCCCACGTTTATAAATAGATCGAAAAACATAATTAATAATCAATAGCCTACAATTATGTCATTATAAAGGACAAAGACAATCAATTCAAGGGAGCTCATTAATACCTATAAAATCAAATTATAGTTGTTAATAATCCCTGATAAGCAGAGCCGCTCTGTATAGCTCGCGATTGCTTCGTTCCTCGCAATGACTGTTAAAGAAATAAAATCAATAATTTAATAACTCACTAATTCAATAATTATACATGTCGCCCCGTTTAAAAAAAATATTTCTGATCATGACCGTTGTGGTACCTTTTATACTGTACTGCGTTTATTATTATGGTATGATGATCAAGAACGCACCGTATCGCTTCGTTGATTTTCAGTCGATCAGTTTTCAGTATGGTTATAAAGATAGCCTGGTAAATAAATATGATTCGCGTACAGGTATGTTCCAGTATCTTGACATGCGCGATTCGCTGGTGAAAGAGCATTTGCGTTTATCCAAAGACGATCTGCTATACCTGCACCGTAAGGCTGCCGACCTCGGTTTTTGGGATTTCCCCTCGAAAGAAATTGGTGATACATCCGCAACGGCTTCAAAAAAAGCTGTTAGATATATTATTGAGTTTAAATACAAGGAAAAAACCAAACGCGTGACCTTCGATAGCGATTATTTTGGTAACGCTAAACTGATTGATGCCAACCAGCGGTTGATAGAAGAGATAAAGAAAAAGCTTACTGACGTTGAAGATCGCGGTAAAAAATAAAATACAGGTATGTTGTTTATTAAATAATCAATTCCTATATTTGCACCTCGAAATTTAAAACAATATTTAACAAACATGTACGCAATAGTAAGTATAGCAGGACAGCAATTTAAAGTTGCTAAAGACCAGCAGATCTTTGTACACAGGCTACAAGGCGATGAAGGCGCTAATATTGAATTTGACAGTGTATTGTTAGCAGAAAACGAAGGTAAATTCAAATTAGGCTCTGATTTGAAAGGCGCTAAAGTATCGGCTAAGATCGTGTCACATTTAAAAGGTGATAAAGTAATTATCTTCAAAAAGAAAAGAAGAAAAGGTTACAAAAAGAAAAACGGTCACCGTCAGCAATTTACCAAGATCGAGATCACCGGTATTACATTATAATTAAAGGTTAAACCGGAGTTGTTCTGCAATTCCATAAAAATATAAGAAATGGCACATAAAAAAGGGGCCGGTAGTTCCAGAAACGGTCGTGAGTCACATAGCAAACGTTTAGGTATCAAGATTTTCGGTGGTCAGCCAGCTATTGCAGGTAACATCATCGTTCGTCAGCGTGGTACTAAACACAACCCAGGCTTAAATGTTGGTCTTGGTAAAGATCATACTTTATTTGCACTGGCAGAAGGTATCGTAGTTTTCAAAAAGAAAGCTGATAACCGTTCATACGTTTCAGTAGTTCCGTTTGAGGCTGAAGTTGAAGAAGTAGCTGCACCTGCACCAGGAGCAAAAAAAGAAGCTGTAGCTGTTGAAGCTCCTGCTGCTGAAGAGGCTCCAAAAGCAAAAAAAGCTGCTGCACCAAAAGCTAAAAAAGAAGAAGCTGCTGATGCTGCTGAAGAAGTTGTAGCTGAGTAATCAGTTAACAAATATTAGGATATAAAAAATCCCGGTCAGTTTTGATCGGGATTTTTTGTTTTGAGGTTATTCGTAGGATGCGAAATTAACGCTAATAGGTATGCTATAGGTTACCCTGACGGGTTTGCCGTGAATAAGGCCAGGTTTCCATTTAGGGGAATGGCGGATATGATCAACGTAAGCCCGGTCCATTGCACTATTTCCACCACGAATTATTTTAAGATGGTTCAAGCTTCCATCTTTTTCTACAATCATTTGTATAATAACCCGACCCTGGATATTTTCAGTTGTATCCAATGCTGGCATTTTCATCTTTGAAAGATAGGTACACAATTTTTTCAGTCCTCCATGAAATTCCGGTATCACCTCAACAGAGGTGTAAACAGCTGTATCTGGTTTAACATGTTCCTTTTTTGATCTGCTTTGGGCAGCCAGCACAGTAGGGAATACCATCAAACCAAATACAAACAGGTTTCTCATTATTTTATTCTATGATCAGCTTCTTCAAATAATAAGTATCCGGGTCAATAACCGGCGTTATGTCGCTTGTTACAGTGATACCCTTTTTATCAAGTGTATAACGTTTAGTCACGCCGTCAGCCGTAATATCAACAGGTAATGGCATATCGATGTTCAGGAGCTGAATCTGGTACTTATTGCCGCGCTGGGCTTTAATATGCACTTCCAGTTTATTGATCGAATAAATATATAGATCAAACAATGGTTTAAGATCTTTGCCTGCAGCTTTACTAAAATACTGGATCACATCATCGGTACTGGCCAAATTGCTATAAGTATAACGCGGATCGGTAACAAAACCTTTAAGGGTAGGGAAGAAGGTGCTATCGCCCATGATATACCTGAGCGTGTGCATAAAGAACGCGCCTTTACCATAGATATCACCGTTATAGGCCGATTCTTCATCGATATCTTTTCCGATAACAATAGGAACCTTATTTCCGAATGATAATGCCGAGTTTTGAAAGAATTTGATATAGGCTTTTTCACCTTCAAATTCTCGCACATAAAGTGCATCGCCGTAAGTACAAATTCCTTCATGAATCCAGTAATCGGCCCAGTCTTTGGCGGTTACTTTATTGCCCCACCATTCGTGGCCAAACTCGTGATGCATTAAGCCATCATAATCTTCGCCACCAACTTTAGTGTATTTAAATTTAGCACCATAAGCATTCATGGTTTGGTGCTCCATGCCCAGATGAGGAGTTTCAACAATCCCTATTTTTTCTTTTACCCAGGGGTATTCGCCAAAATATTTCTCTTGTTCCTTAATTGTCTTTACAAAAATATCCAGGTGATGTTCGGCTTTGGAAACATGTTCCTTTAATACATAAAACTGGATGGGTACCTGGTGCCCATCGACTGTAGTATACGGGCGGGTCACAACGGTATAGTCACCAGCATTAAACAGGATACTGTAATTATTAATGCTGTATTTTGTTTGCCAATGGAATGTTGCTGTTTCCTTTTGTTTGGTTACACCTTTTAACAATCCCGGCCCGGCTACTACAAGATCTTTGGGAACGGTGATAAACATATCCACGCCCTCGTTAGGTTCGTCGGATGGATGATCCTTACAAGGGAAATACAATTTGCCGCCTGTACCTTCGGCCGTGATAGCCATCCACTGGTGCCCGGTTGAATCCCGGGTCCAGATAAAGCCGTCATCCCATGGCGGACGGCGGGCAACGTGAGGCTTGCCGCCGTAGATCACTTTTACACTTGTTTTACCAGCAGGTAACTCTTTGGTTGTGTTAATGCTAATGAGGTTGTTTTTGTAATCAAATGGTTCCTGTTTGCCATTCACTAATATCTTGCTGATGCTTAATGAATCCAACAGATCAAAAAGCAAAACTTTGGTTGGCTTTGCCATGATCACATCAATGGTAGTAAAACCGTCAATGGTTTTCTGCACGGGGTCGACCACAAGCGAGATGGCATAATGGCGCACATCCATTATGGCCTGCTCAGGTTTAAGCTTTCCGCCTGAGGTTAAGGTTTGGGCATGAACATATCCCGCAAAAAAAAGGATAGTCGAAATTAATATGGCTTTTTTCATAGAATATTAATGACTACGTTTAAAGTTAATGGGTAAAGCATATTTAACCCTTACAGGCTGGCCTCCCTGCATACCGGGTTTCCAAGGGGGAGACATTTTTATAAGTCGTAATGCTTCCGTATCCGTGGCCTCAGATAAGCTTTTGGCAATTTTTATATCGGTAAGGCTTCCATCTTTTTCTACTACAAATACAACATATACCCTACCTTCAATTGTTTCTCCTTTGGGATATTTAAAGTTTTCATTAAAAAACATTAAAAGCTTTTCAAGCCCGCCCGGAAATTCAGGTACTTTTTCAACTGATGTAAATATGGGATCTTTAGTTTTTGTTGTATCAGTTGTTTGAGCTTTTGCGGCCAGGGTTCCCATTATGAATATTGCAGCGAACAGGATTCTCTTCATTTACATTTGCTCCTTAGTGAAATTTATGATAATTGATCAATTAACTTTTGTGCTATCTAAAACCTGCACGGCCTGTACAGTATAAAACTGTATGGGAACAGAATATTTCGACTTGATAAACTTGCCGTCGCGAGTAGCCGGAATCCACCTGTTCGATAAATTAATTACCCGTAATGCCTCTTTATTAAACGGTTCGCTCATGCCTTTAACAACTTTTATATCGGTTAAACGGCCATCGTTTTCAACAAAAAAGCTTATGGTAACAATGCCTTCTCCACCGCTTACATCTTTTGGCCATTTCAAATTTTTGTTTAAAAATTCATGAAAAGCCTTATCACCGCCACGAAAATGGGGCGGCGCAAGTTTTTGAGCCTTAGCACTTAATGAAACCAGTAAAATGATAAGGATGGGTAAAAGTTTCTTCATCCTTAAATATAAATCAATTCTCCCTCACCAGCAAGCCGTCGGCAAAATCGCGCAGGTATTGTTTATGGTCTTCAGGTAAATTAATAGCATCAAGAGCAGCAAATGCCTTATCAGCATAAGTCTGCATTGCTTCTTCAGCGTGTTGCCTGATACCAAGGTCGTTGTATATACCGGTAATAACTTTAACCTTTTCTATGCTGTCAAACTCAGGTGCATTCAGCCATTGGTTCAGTGTTTGAGCCTGGCTGCCTTTAGCGAGTTCAAGGGCGCGGATAAGTAAAAAGGTCTTTTTATTGGAGATGATATCTCCGCCCACTTGTTTGCCAAACTTTTCTGGATCGCCATAAACATCCAGGATATCATCCTGAAGCTGGAACGCGATACCAAGATTTACCCCAAATGAATCTATCAGATCAGCATCGGTTAAAGCTGCACCACCTATGATAGAACCGATCTTTAACGTACCGCCCAGCAAAACAGCCGTTTTAAGGCGGATCATGTTGATGTACTCATCAATACTTACATCGTTACGCTGCTCAAAGCTCATGTCAATCTGCTGGCCTTCGCATACGCCGGTTGCTGTATCATTGAAAACATCCAACACCCTGCGTAAAATGCTATCATCAACCATCATCATCATGCGGTTAGCCTCTACCATCATGGCATCGCCCGAGAGGATGGCAACATTGGAGTTCCACTTTTCGTGCACAGTTGCTTTGCCTCGGCGTAGCGGAGCTTTATCCATGATATCATCATGCATCAGCGTGAAGTTATGGAACACTTCTATAGCCAACGCGGGCTCAATAGCCTTGTTTACATCGCCGCCAAAAAGGTCGCAGGCCAGCAGGAGCAAGGCAGGGCGCATCCGCTTGCCGCCAATAGATAAAATATAGCTTATCGGTTCATACAGATCGGCAGGATAAGCGGGATAGCTTAGTTTGCCAACTGCATCGTTTATTAGTAATTGTAACTCTGTAAGTTGTTTCATTTATTTAGTGAGTGGTTCATTAGGTTGATTAAGTGAGTGGTTTTAGCGTTTAACTCAATCAACTACTCACCAAATCAACCATTCACCAATTATCAATCTTGTACCAGTGAAAAATCTATCTGCTTTTTGGTTAGGTCAACGTGTTTTACTTTGATCTTTACTTCATCGCCCAGTTGGTAAATTTTCTTTTTACGCTGGCCTATGATGGCATAGTTTTTCTCGTCCAAAGTATAAAAATCATCGGAGATATCGCGCAGACGGATCATGCCTTCACATTTGTTTTCGATGATCTCCACATACATGCCCCATTCGGTAACACCCGAAATGATGCCCATAAAGTTATTTCCAACCTGGTCGCGAAGATACTCAGCCTGTTTATATTTTACTGAAGAACGCTCCGCATCTGCAGCTTTTTTCTCCATTAAAGAGCTGTGCGAACATAGTTTTTCATAAAACTCGGCATTGGCCGATTGACCGCCATTCAAATAATGGAACAATAACCTATGTACCATTACATCCGGGTAACGACGAATTGGAGAAGTAAAGTGCGTATAATGATCAAAAGCTAAACCATAGTGGCTACTGCTTTTGGTGGTATAAATAGCTTTAGCCATAGAACGGATAGCAAGGTGCGTTAACACGTTCTGCTCTTTTTTGCCTTCCACATCCTCCATCAGGTAATTAAGCGATTTGGCTGTTTCCTTGTCAGACTTGGTATTGATTTTATAACCAAACCTTGCTGCGAATTGAGCAAAATTGGCCAGCGCATCAGGCTTGGGCGAATCATGTACACGGTAAACAAACGTATATCTGTGTTTTCCTTTGCCCATTTTGCTTACTCGCTCGGCTACTTTACGGTTAGCCAACAGCATGAAATCTTCAATCAGTTTGTGGGCATCCTTACGCTCTTTTACATAAACACCGGTTGGTTTGCCGGTTTCATCGAGTTTAAACTTAACCTCGGTGGTTTCAAAGCTTATGGCGCCGTTTTTAAATTTACGGTCGCGAAGTTTATAAGCCAGTGCGTTGAGTTTAAATATCTCTTCTTTAAAATCACCTTCACCACTTTCAATTACTTCCTGCACTTCCTCATAGGTAAAGCGTCTGTCGGAGTAAATGATGGTTTTACCATACCATTCGGTAATGATATTGGCATTCTCATCCATTTCAAATACTGCCGAAAAGCAAAGTTTTTCTTCTTTAGGGCGAAGAGAACAAAGGCCATTTGATAACCTTTCAGGAAGCATCGGGATTACCCTGTCAACAAGGTAAACTGAAGTTGCCCTTTCCAAAGCTTCTTTATCCAAAGCCGAATCGGGGATGATATAATGTGATACATCGGCAATGTGAACACCTACTTCATAATTGCCGTTTTCCAGAACCTGGTAGGATAGGGCGTCATCAAAATCCTTGGCATCAAAAGGGTCGATAGTAAACGTGGTGATGTTACGGAAATCGCGGCGTTTGGCAATTTCTTCGGGAGTGATCACATCCGGAATTTCTTCGGCATCATGTTCAACCTCGGCAGGGAATGATAAGGGAAAACCATACTCAGCCAGGATGGCGTTCATCTCTGTATCGTTCTCGCCCTGGGTACCTAAGATATGTTTGATGCGGCCGATAGGATTTTTAGCTTCGGTTGGCCAGTCGGTAATTTCGGCTATGGCCTTGATCCCGTTTTTCGCCCCGTTAAGTTCGCTTATCGGGATAAAAATATCATGCATCATTTTGCGGTCGTCAGGAATGAAGAACGCGTAACGCTCAGAGAGTTTAACAATACCTGTAAACTCCATTTTGGCGCGCTGTAAAATTTCGATAACCTCGCCCTCTTTGTGCTTGCCTTTGCTTTTGGCGTATACGTAAACCTTTACACGGTCGCCGTTAAGGGCGGTACGAAGTTTACGGGGAGCGATGAAAATATCGCTTTCAAACTCATCATCGGTAACGATAAAGGCCGAACCATCATTGGTAAGATCAACCACACCTTCAATAAAGGTTTTAAGTTCAAGAAGCTGGAATTTGCCGGGAGTAATTTCTTTAAGTACTGATTTCTTAACCTCGTCTTTTAAAATCTCGTAGATGATCTCACGCGATTCTGGGTCGCGTACGTTTAGTTTAGCAGAAACCTGTTTATAGTTGAGTGGCGTATTGCCGTTTTGTTCAAATATATCAAGTACCATTTGGGTAAGTACCTGGTGTATAGAAGAGTTGTTTTTCTTGTGTTTAGACATAGAATAGTATTTGCATCAAAGATACTGAATTTTGGGGTGGTTGTTAATCGGGGGATTTGTTCAATGTACCGTCACAACGCAGCGGTGTAGAGATGTATAATAGTTTAATCGCACCAACCGTAGAAAGCAATGACAAGGGTTAACAGGATTAACAGAAATTTGAATGTTTTTTTTTATATATATTTGGTAGTCAATTATTTAAATAAATTAAGGGGTTTGCGCGAAAATAGTAAACTATCAACCCGGTATCGAAGCTATCAGCCTTTTAGTATATTCCTCTTTTGGCCGGTAATAAATATCATCAGGATAGCCTGTTTCTACTATCTCGCCTTTGTTCATTACCATCATCCGGTCGGAGATATGTTTGATCACGGCCAAATCATGAGAAATAAAAATATAGGTAAGCTTAAGCTCGTCCTGCAGTTCGCGGATCAGGTTTAGTACCTGTGCCTGTACCGATACATCAAGCGCCGAAACAGATTCATCGCAAATAATAAATTTAGGCTGAAGTGCCAGGGCCCGGGCTATTACTATCCGTTGCCGTTGCCCCCCCGAAAACTCGTGAGGATAACGGTTAAAGTGCGTGGGCTGCAGGTTTACCCGTTCAAGCAGTTCGAGTACTTTACGCTTACGGGTATCATCGTTCTTGTAAAACTTATGCACCTGTAAAGGCTCCATTAGTGATTGCCCAACAGTAAGCTTAGGGTTTAATGATGAATAAGGATCCTGAAAAATGATTTGGATATCCTTCCTGATCTGCCGCAATTCATCCTTTTTAAGCCCGCGAAGATCGGTACCCTCAAAAGAAACCCTGCCCGACGTAGGTTCAATCAACCTTAAGATACTTCGTCCTAAAGTGGTTTTGCCACAGCCCGATTCGCCTACAAGGCCTAATGTTTCGCCGGGATATACTTCAAAGCTTACATTGTTTACCGCTTTTACAACATGATCTTTCCGTTTAAAAAGGCCCGTATCTGTAGGGAACCAGGTATTTAGCTTTTCAGCTTTTAGTAATGGTTGTTGCTGATATAACCTGCGTTTTCTTTCGGCTATTTCATTATCGGGATAATGGTATAATTCCCTGATACTTTCGATGGTTACTGCCGGTTTATCTTCATCCAGGAAATCGGCTACAACTGGTAGTTTTTTTAAATGTTGTTGCGGCGAGGGGCGGCATGCCAGTAAGCCCTTGGTGTAGGGATGTTTAGGATTGGCAAAAAGTTCGCCTACAGTGGCTTCTTCTACTATTTCGCCTTTGTACATCACCAAAACCCGGTCGGCAATTTCTTTGATAACTCCCAAATCATGTGAGATAAAGATCAGGCTCATGTGCCTCTCCGCCTTGAGCTTGTGCAGTAATTCAATAATCGTTTTTTGTACCGTAACGTCAAGCGCAGTGGTTGGCTCATCAGCAATCAAAATCTCCGGGTTGCAAGCTAAGGCCATAGCTATCATTACCCGCTGTTTTTGCCCGCCCGAAATCTGGTGAGGATAGCTCTCAAATATCGCCTCCGGCCGGGGTAACTGCACCTCTTTAAACAGGTCGATGGTTTTCTGTTTGGCTTCGACTTTATTTAACCCTAAATGCAACCTGATAGCCTCGGTGAGCTGGAAACCGCAGGTAAGTACCGGGTTAAGCGAAGTCATGGGCTCCTGGAAGATCATGGCCATTTGGTTGCCACGCACATGCCGCATTTCATCTTCCGATAATTTACACAGACATACCCCATTTAAGAGCACCGAGCCTTGTATTACAGCCTGATCTTCATTCAACAAACGCATTAACGCCAGTGAAGTTACAGATTTGCCCGAACCCGATTCGCCAACGATACCAATGGTTTCGCCTTTATCAAGTGTAAAGGAAATTCCCTTTACGGCTGTAACCTGGTCTTTGCCATTCTTAAAACTAACCGACAAATCGTTTACTTTAAGCATTATTGGCCTACTAAGGTTATAAATTCATCAGGGATCAGTTCTTCGCCGCGGTAACGCCTCAATAGTTGTGCTGTGGCTACTACATCTTTTTGGCAGTAAGCACAAATCCGCTCCAACTGGTTTTCATGCCAGTAAACGCGACCAACATCACTACCGTCGATATCGTCTTTGGGGGTAGGGATATTAAAAATAGCTGTGAGCAGGCTTAAAGAAGTGTAGTGTTTGTGATCGCCAAATTTCCAAAGCTCCATGGTGTCTAAGTGAACAATCTCCCATGGTTTTTTACCGGCTATCTGCAGTTGTGGCGGAAAAGGCATACCATTTACCAATAACCTCCTGCAGATGTAAGGGAAATCAAATTCTTTACCGTTATGGGCGCACAAAACAAGGTTGGCCGGTTGACTGAATAACAGGTTGGAGAATTTGGTGAGCAATTCCTTTTCATCATGTGATGCGAACGACTTTACCCGCAACCCGATATCTTTCCCAGCGGTAAAGATCCCTGCCGAAATACAAACTATTTTACCAAACTCGGCCCAGATGCCTGCACGTTCGTAATACGTTTCGGCGGTTTCATCTTTGCGTTGGTACTGGGTTTTGATATCCCATAAAACCTGCAGGTTTTCGGGCAGTTGGTCATGCCCGCTGTATTGCGGTACCGTTTCAATATCAATTATCAGTATGTTATGCAGATCGTACTGTTCAAGCATTGTAAAAATTTGAAAGCAAGATACTGATAGTTTTCAATTTTACTTTGTGCCCCTCGTTCATGGGCACGGTAAATTGTAAAAATGGTAATTTAATGATGTTTTGAACCGTTAAGCTTAAAACCTAAGCTGATTTGAACCGTTCCCGGGCTGGTTTTATAGTTTCCAAAGCCAGATGTTATATTATAACCGCCAAGGCTTTTTTGATACAAGGCCTCGAGGCTAAGCCGCTTAAATTGAAAGCTGACACCACCCGATACACCAAGGTTTATCTTTTGATCATACCGGGTTGCTTTCAATTGATTAGCCGCATTGGCTAAAAAAATGGTATCTATATTGTCTGTCAGTCGCCGCACGTTAGTGACCCCGTTGATCTGTTTAACTGGAATATTAATAACCGGGCCTCCTTTTACGCTGATGTTATTGGTGATCTTATATACCGCATGTACTGGAATACTTACAAAATATGCCTTCCGCGAATCTGTCACTTCAACAAGCTTTGCAGAGTCAACTCCGGTGTTTTCGTTGGTGTATGATCCGCTTAAATTGAGCGGCGTTAAAAGCCTTACCTGGGCATTGAAAGCCCATTTGTTGTTTAAATTATAGGTGCCGAATAAGCCAACATAAATATCAACCGGGAAACTGCCGTAGAAATTGCTGTTTTGAGTACTTGGTGTAAAACTTCCGGAAGAATTAGCACCGAGCAGTATACCCCAGTCGGTGTTTGCAAAAGCGGTAGATAATGACCTGCCCAGGGAATTGGGACGTTTGGTTTTGTTGCCTGTTGCTGATCGGTTTTTGCCCGTTTTGTTTTTACTATTTAAGATCTTGTCATTAGACAAGAGGCGGAGCCTGTTGTAATAATAATTTCCAATTACAAATTTTGATAGAGGTTGATTAGCAAACGCCTGAGGCCGGATGAACGTGTTGTTATTTATCCCTGTTAATTGCCATGATTGGATATTAGCATTGGTAGAAGGGGTTAACGTACTGCTGGCAGGATTGCCGCCTTGCACGGCCTGATCATCGGCGAGCTTGTTTTTGTTTGTCGCATCAATGACATTAGTTAAAACCTGCTGTGCGGTTTGGTTTCCGGTAGGGTCAAACTGTTGGGTGTTTTGATATTTGCCCGGAAGTGCATGACTCCCGTTGTTATGGCCATTGCTACCGGTCAAACTGCCCTTTATAATATTACTGTTGCCCTTTTGTTGGGATGAAATAATCTGTTGGTTATTTACAGTTGAAACAGGAAATAGTCCATTGGTTTTGCTCTTGCTGCTGTTAGCTGCCGGGTTCGTTTTTGCGGAATTAATAATGCTGTCATTTTTGTTTACAGATAGCGATTGCTCATTCTTTTGATCTTTTAAACCATTTAAGCTATCGCGCGCAATATCAAGGCTGTTGTTTAGGTTCGATGAATTTGCGGTTAATGAATCAACCAAACTGTCTTTACCCATAACCGGGCTGTGTTTTTTATACTGATGATGTGATGCGTTTTTATGCTGTTCGTTATTAATTAAATATATCGCTGTGCCTGTAACAGTAGCCACAGTTAAAGAAGCTATTAATACCGATGTGGCTTTCATCGCCTTAACAGCTTTTATAATTTTTGCTAATTTCGAAACATGAGGAGCTGCCGTTAAAGGCAAAACAGGCAAATGCTTGTCAAGGATTGATTGCATTTCCTGCCATCCGCTTTGCGGTTCAGAATCAACCGGTAGCTCAGCACGTTTTTGCCGCCAAAGATCGGGGTCTTTAAATAAATCTTTCATCGTTTTATTTCGCTCCTTTCTTTTGCCTCAATGTTACTTTGTTCCAGCAACTCCCTTAATTTTTTCTTTGCTTCGGCCAGATGCCAGCGGGATGTGCCTTCGCTTATATTTAATTGCTCGCCTATTTCTTTGTGTGTAAACCCATCAAGTACTGATAGGTTGAAAACTGTTTGTGTAGCAAGGGGCAAGGTGCGGATGCTTTGCAGGATATCTTCAAAATAAAGTTTTTCGAGGGCCGATGGAGATATAAAATAATCATCGTGCTCCTGTACATCGAAACTTACTGTGTTGAATTTTAATTCCTTCCTGCACAGATCTATTGAAGTATAGATCATGATTTTCCTGATCCATCCGCCTAATTCGCCTCTTTCTATATCGAAGTTGTTTATGGATTGAAAAACTTTCAGGAAACCGCTGTTAAAAGCCTCCTTAGCCAGTTCTTTATCAGAGACATAACTATAACATACGCGAAGCATTTCGGCATAAAATAATTTGTACAAGGTTTCCTGCGCCGTTCGGTCGTTATTGATACACCCTTTTACCAGCCTCTCTGTTTGCTTCTTGCTTAGGTTCATTCAAAAAAATCACGTTTAAATGATTGTAATTACCTCTTCGGATCCAATCCATTAAACGTTGGGTAAAATGTAGATTTTTTTTCAAATTGTTTTCGACTTTAATAATAATGAGGAAAATCAATCATATCAGCCTGCTGCAACAAGCCGATACGATTGATTTTAATTGAATTGAGTTAACGTGATAAGGTTTTAGGTGAAATGACTACGCCCGACAAATAGCTCCAGTCGAAGGTGATGTTGCTTGCCGATATAACAATATTACCGGTATAGGTTGTGCCGTTAAGCGTTACTTTTAATGAATGACTACCATTTGTAAGATAACTTCTTTGAAAGCGTATTGCCGCAGCCATCGGGATATCGCCGGTTCCGTGGCAAACCAAAGGCTCCTGCACATTAAGGAAATCAATAAAGAAGTTGTTGTTTGCATCCAGGGGGTTATGGAACTTCAGCAACCCGTTTGAGCAATACCGGTTAGTTGTTATGGCATTGAACGAAATGCCTACGCTATCGCCTGCTGCGTTTTGATAGTACCCGGGCGATAAGGTGATCTTATCGCCGGTTAAGGCAACAAGTTGTGCCGTATCGGGAGGTGTTTGTACAACAGTGTCGCCAGATGCTTTTAATGGATTTTTGCTGGCTGCGATTTTCGTGTCGCTGATAACATCATTTTTTTTAGTACATCCGGTAACGATAAAAAAAGTCAGTAAGAAGGTTACAATGAAATAGGTTAGTTTTTTCATTTTGATTGATTTATGATTTTATTACATCATCGCATCAATCGGGGCAAACGTTGGGTAGGGCCAATATTTTTATTAATTATTTTTTCAATACCTCAAACCCTATACTGATGGTATTGCCGTTGCCATCAACCAAAGTAAGGATATGTTTGCCCGGAGGCGGGTTTAAAGCCATCTGGTGAAAGTCTTTGGTTTCGCCCATATACTGGTCATCCAAATGCCAAAAGATCTTCATGCCGGGCTGGCGATGGGCAGCGTTGCAGATCATCCGGCCACGGGTACCGTCGGCCTCAAGGGGTACATATATTTTAGCACCATTTTTAGGATAGATCACTTCCATGGCGTTTCCGTTTTCGGCCTGGGTACAATCCGGGCGAAAAGGCGGCAATACATGGTATTGATAGTTCCTGGCTTTGTAATAATATTCCATAGATGGCGGCAGTATAAACCAGCTTTTATTGAGGATGTTACCCGGCGACTCACAATTGCCGTTTACCTGCCATTTGGCATCGGCCGATAAATGCACCAACTGGTGATACGGACAAACGGGTGCTTTTAAGCCGCTTTTGGGTACATACTGCTCATCAACATCCTGGCAATATTGCCCTGCCCGGTAACCGCTTTGTCTGCATACATTTATTTTTACCATTTCGCCCATGGGCATCTCAAACCAGTCGCGCGACACGGGCAGCAACCTGAAGATTTCGAACAGGGCAGGGGCTGCTGTATTGATCCCCGTTAATCCGGGGCGGCCTTCGCCATCAGTATTCCCAACCCAAACGCCAACCACGTATTTTGGCGTAACGCCAATAGCCCAGCCATCGCGAAAGCCAAAGCTTGTCCCGGTTTTCCAGGCCACCCGCTGGCTCGAACTAAATTGCTGCCAAAGCATTTCCTCGCCCGGTCGCATCACCTCCTCCATCGCCTGGAATGTGTAATAGATAGAAGCAGCATCCAGCAGTCCTGATTTTTCAAGTTCGGGTTTGGTAACAGTCTTTTTTTCATAAACAGGATTATGAAAATCAGCAGGATTGTACTTGCCGTTATTTTTATTGTAATGATTAAGCACACGCGCCATATCGGCATAGGCTCCACTCAACTCCCAAAGGGTATTTTCACCTCCGCCCAATATGAGCGATAAACCGTAATGATCGGCTGGTTTGGTTAATGTTGTGATGCCCGCTTTATGCAAAAAGTCATAAAAGCGCTCGTACTTGTATTGCTGAAGCATTTTAACTGCAGGTACATTCAGCGAACGGGACAAGGCCCGCGATGCCGGTACGGCCCCGTCATAACCCAGATCAAAGTTTTCGGGATGATAGCCTGCTATCATGGTAGGTACATCGGGCATCAGGCTGTTGGGCAATATCAATCCATCGTGCAGCATTGCCGCGTAAAGCAGCGGTTTCAACGTGCTTCCGGGGCTTCGAGGAGCATCAATCACATCCACATCGCTTTCCATTTGCGGGTCTTCGCGATGGGAAATGTTACCGGCATAGGCAAGGGTTGCACCTGTTTCTACATCAAGTACAATGGCAGCTATATTATTGATGTCATTAGCCTTTAATAAACTGTGGTGCTGCTCCAAAATATCATTTACTTGCTTCTGAAGCGATGATTTAATGCTGCTGGTGATGCGGGTATCGCAATCGGGTTTTGCCTGGTGATCGGCTTTAAAACGCTGTAACAGGTGTGGGGCAAGCTGTGGCAGGGGCATCGGTCTGTCGGGCACAGGCTCAAGCCGGGCAAGGGCTGCGGTTGTGCTGTCAATAATACCTGCTTTATGCAGTTTATCCAATAATGAATTTCGTTTGCGGAGCAGGATTGCCCTGTTCCTGCCGGGGTGCACCAGCGAGGGGGAGTTAGGTAATACGGCCATAGCTGCCATTTCGCCCCAGGAAAGTTTATCCGGGCTGCGGCCAAAATAACGCCAGGAGGCAGCATCCAAACCAATAACATTGGTACCAAAAGGAGCTTTGCTAGCGTATAAAGCTAATACCTCACTTTTGCTGTAAGTAACTTCAAGGCGCATGGCCATAAAAATCTCTTTGAGTTTGTTCCAAATGTTGCGTTTGTGTTTAGTAGCCAGCCTGATCACCTGCATAGTAATGGTACTGCCTCCGCTGCTTACTTTTTTTGAACTCAGGTTTTGTTTGATAGCGCGGCCAAAGGCAACAATGTCAAAGCCGGGATGGTGCTCAAAGCGTTTATCCTCAAAAGTAATAATACATTGTTTGAATTTTTCGGGCACATCGGCATTATAAGGAAAGCGCCATTGCCCGTCGTTTGCTATGGACGCACCAAGAAGCTGTCCCTGATCATCGTCGATTACGTAAGATGTTGGGCTATTAAATAAGGGTTTGGGCAAACAAAACCAGAATATGAGGGTTAAAACAAACAAAAAGAAAAGTGAGACTATTACTTTTGGCTTTTTTAAATAACTTTTTGCTCGTTTTAGCACAAATTGCATTATTAAATATAAAAATATTAAGCCAGTTCAGGTTTATACAACTATAATTGTGGAAAAAATCTACCAGGCAATAATACAATAAATGACAATACAAAAATTATCAATTATTATCCCGGCTTATAACGAAGGTAATACCATACATCTGATTTTGGATAAAATTAAGGAGGTAAGCCTTGTAAATGATATCGAAAAAGAAGTGATCATTGTAAATGATTGTTCAAAGGATGATACTGAAGCTGCCATTTATAAATACAAGCTTGGCAATCCGGATGCTAACATCCAGTACTTTAAACATGAAGTAAACAAGGGGAAGGGAGCAGCCCTGCATACGGGTATCTCCAAAGCTACCGGCGATTACCTTATTATCCAGGATGCCGACCTTGAATATGATCCCACAGAGTACAACGACCTGTTAAAGCCGGTAGTAGCCGGTTTTGCCGACGTAGTTTACGGTTCAAGGTTTATGGGGAGCAACCCGCACCGCATCCTGTTTTTTTGGCATACCATTGGCAACAGGTGGCTAACCTTTGCTTCAAACTGGTTTTCCAATCTTAACCTCACCGACATGGAAACATGTTATAAATTGTTTAATACTAAATTGATCCAATCGATGCAGCTTACCGAAAAACGGTTTGGTTTTGAGCCTGAGGTTACCCAGAAAATCGCACGCGTACCCCGCATCAGGATCTATGAGGTGGGTATTTCATACTATGGCCGTACCTATGAAGAGGGTAAAAAGATAGGATGGAAGGATGGCGTAAGGGCTATTTACTGTATCCTTAAATACGGTTTATTTAAAGCGAAGTAAGATCTATATCGCTGAATTGAATAGCCATAGAAGTCTCACTTTCATAAGCCAACGTAGCCAAATTATTGTTATCGAGCCTGAAACTTACAAGCTTTATTGCTTTAGATGAATTAATGATATTGTTGTTGGTCAGATGGTTACCATCTACAGACGGGATATCTTTAAGCCGTTCGTCCAATCCCTGGCTTGTAAGTTTTGTTATGGCTTCCTTGCGCGTCCAAAGAAGGATGAATTTTTCTTCCGGATTGTTTTGGTTGATGAACCGGATCTCTTCTTCACTGAAATTATCAGCAAGGATCTCTTTATAGGCGAATGAGCGGTCGATCTTTTCTGTATCAATACCAACCTTTGTTTTTGATACAGACATAGTTATCCACTCGTCCGAATGGGATACATTGTAATTAACGGCCAACCCGGTGGTTTTTACAAAAGGCTTTTTATTGAGCCCAATTTCAAAGCGGATCTCTTCGGGTGGTATGCAAAGGTATCTGCCTAAAATAATCCTTAAAGCGGCACGGCTTACTATGAAACGTTGCCTGTCTTTTTCCTGGTAATACCGCTCAGCCCGCTTTATTTCATCAGGCATTAATAATTTTATCAGTTGTGTGATGAGCGCGAGATGATCGGCTGTTTTAACCCGCCATACATCTATTTCATCGCCTATAGTAAAGTTGCGGGTGGTATCCTGCTGCCATTCAACAGCATCAAGATACCGGATTTCAACTTTTACTACCTCCATAAACTATTTTTTAGCAGCTTCATCGAGGCAATTTTGCAAAATTTTTGCAAAGATCTTGTCGTTAGGTGCTTTAAATATAGAGTTATGTTCGCCAGGGATAGGATGCACATTGATACCTTTTAAAGCATAAGGCCTCCAGCCAAGGTATTCAAAATCGTCCATATAAAAAGTATGGCTGTTGGCTTTGAACAATTCAATTGAAATGTTGTAAGGCTTTAGTTGATAGTTTCGTTCGGCGCGTTGGTTTGTTTCGTCTATCTTGTTTGAATAGCCAAAAAATCCTTCCTGCTGCTCATCTTTCTTTAAACGCCATAAAAGCCTGGTTGCATGTCGTTTAATATTTTTTGTTTTACCTGCAATGTTTTGCGAAAGTCCTTCGCCCGTAAGGAGATTGTATTTTAGCTTGCGTAAAAAGAATTTAGTACGCTTGGTTTGCATGGTAAGCCATGGATCAAAAAACGGCGACCGGTAGGCGTAGGTATCAAACATAGCCAGCATTTTAACCTTTTTACCCTGTGCTTCCAGTTGCTTTGCCATTTCGAAAGCAATGATGCCACCAAATGAATAACCTGCCAATGCGTACGGTCCGTCAGGGTTTTGAGCTTGTATGGCTGAGATATAATGTGCTGCTATCTCCTTGATGTCGGTTAGCGGTTCATCTATTCCGTTAAGTCCTTTGGCTTGTAGCCCGTAAACCGGCTGGTTGGGGTGCATGTTGATAGCCAGTGCGTTAAATAGTAACACATTGAGGCCTGCGCCATGCACAATATACAGCGGCATTTTACTGCCGGTAGGCTTTATAGGCACAAGTGAATCCCATACAATTGATTTACCATCCATCTCCAGCATAAGGGACAGCTTCTCTACGGTAGAGTTTTCAAATAATGCAGCTAACGGCAGGCGTTTTCCGGTAAGTTTTTCAATCCGGGTCATTACCTGTACAGCAATAAGCGAATGGCCTCCCAGCTCAAAAAAATTATCGTAGACACCAATTTTTTCGATCTCTAAAAACTCGCTCCAGGTGTCGGCAACCAATTGCTCTACATCAGTTCTTGGTGCTATATACACGTGGATACTTTCGGCAAGAGGGGCGATATGGCTTTGGATAAGCGTTTTTTTATCAACCTTGCCGTTTGGTGTGAGCGGGATAGACGATATTACAATAAAATCGTCGGGTATCATGTAATCGGGCAGGGAGCTTTTTAATGATATCCGCCAGTTTTTTACCTGTGTTACCTCATCTTCGGCAATATAATTGTCGTTTATAACAATATAGGCAACCAGTTTATTGATGCCGTTTTTATCAGGCTGGGCAACTACTACGGCCTGTTTTACATTAGGTTTATTAATGAGGTGATATTCTATCTCGCCGGTTTCGATACGATAACCACGGATCTTGATCTGTGCATCTGCACGGCCAAGGCATTCGATTTCGCCATTGTCCATAAACCTGCCCAAATCGCCTGTGCGATACATTTTAGCACCTACATGATCTGAAAACGGATCGGCGATGAATTTTTCGGCAGTAAGTTCGGGCTGGTTTAAATAGCCTGCTGCCAAACCATCTCCTCCAATAAAAATTTCACCTACAGTGCCGTTATCCAGCGGGTTAAGATTTTTATCTAAAATATAAATTGAAGTATTGTCGATAGGGCGGCCAATGGTGATCGCCGGATCATCGGCCCTGATTTCTTTAATGGTCGACCAAATGGTAGTTTCGGTTGGGCCGTAAACATTCCATAGCGATGAGGCTTTTCCAAGGATCTTTTCGGCCAGTTCTTTAGGTAAGGCTTCGCCGCCGCAAATCACCTTTATAAGCGTGGTTTCGTCCCAACCTGCCTCCAGCATAATACGCCAGGTATATGGGGTGGCCTGCATGGTGGTCACCTTTTCTTCACGGATAATATCAAGCAGGGCACGACCGTCCTTTGCAGTAGCCATATCGGCAATAATTACTTGTGCACCGCTTAACAGCGGTAAAAACAATTCAAGCCCGGCAATATCAAAACTTATGGTTGTTACAGCAAGCAACTTATCTGTTGCAGTCATGCCAGGCGTTTTTTGCATGCTGTACAGGAAATTAACCAGACTATGCTGGCTGATCTGGACGCCTTTAGGCATCCCTGTTGAGCCCGAAGTGTACAGGATATAAGCAAGGTCATCGCCCGTAACGCTAACATTCGGCGTATCTGCACTATACTTTGAAAGATTAGGCCATTCAGTTTCTAAGGTAAGCTCAGTAGCGTTTGACTGGTAATGGCCTTTGTATTTTTCAGAGCTTAACAGTACAACCGCTTTCGAGTCGCTGAGCATATAATTGATCCGCTCAAGCGGAAACTGCGGATCGAGCGGCACATAGATCCCGCCGGCTTTCATGATGGCTAATATAACCACCAGCATTTCGGCCGAACGATCAACTGCAAAGGCAACTTTGTCACCTTTTTTCACACCTTTATCAATCAGTAAAGCAGTTAGCATATTACTAATTTTGTTTAATTGTTGATATGTAAGTGTCTGATCTTTAAATTTTAATGCAATTGAATTACTGTGCCAGTTAATGAGCTGGTGTAAGGCTTTATCTTTAGGATAGGCTACCTCTGTGCTATTCCACAACTTCAGTTTTTCAATCAATTCGGCCCTGTTGGAAGCAGGGATTTCGCCTAATTGGTTATCAGGAGCCTTTACCAGTTCAGTGAGTAGAAAGCTAAATTCATCCATCATATGACGGATAGCTTTTTCGCTGAATAGCTGAGTGTTATATGACCATTCCAGTACTAAGGCTTCATCGCGCCCGGATATATTTACAAAGATCTCGAAGCTTTCGTACTCACGTGGATTACTGGTTAAATGATGTTTTAATCCATGAAAATCAACATCGTCATCCATTCCCATATCAATGTTAAACATTACGGGGACTAAAGGCACACGCGAAGCATCGCGCGGGATGCTGAGTTTTTTCAGCAGCTCACCAAATGTATACTGCTGGTGATCATAAGCATCTAAAATAGTTGAATTGCGTTGTTTAAGATAGCTGCGGAACGACTGATCATTTTGAGGATAACTCCTTAACGCAAGCAAATTAACACAATGGCCCACTAAGCGATAATTACCGGTTGCCGACTGGCCGGCGGCAGGTAAGCCTAATATGATCTCATCCTGCCCGGTAACTCTTTGTAAAAAGACCTCGAATGCAGTTAAGAGTGTGGTTACAAAACTGCTCCCGTTTGTTTTGCCTAATTGCTTTAATGCTGAAGCAAGACTTTTATCAAGGTCAAAATCAAGACGGTTGCTTTTATATGTCCGTACGGCAGGCCGGGGCAAATCAGCGGGCAGATCGAACAAATAGTTGCTTCCTTTAAACTCGTTTAGCCAGTACTGCTCAGTATCTTTATATTCCTGACTTCCAGTTAATAATGCCTGCTCAGTTGAATAGTCACTAAATGATGGGGCCTCCGGTAATTGGATATATTCACCTTTAGTATAAGCGGAATAAAGCTTGCTTAAATCCTGCATCATAATACCGATAGACCAGCCATCGCAGATAATGTGATGCGCAATAAACGTCAGCCGGTGTCCGGTTTCGCCCAGTTTGATCAGTTGTACTTTAAACAGAGGGCCTGTAACCAGATTAAAAGGTGTAAACGCGTTTTGATTATTTTGTTCCGTGATGAATGACTGTTGCTCGGCAATGCTTCTTTCAGACATGTCGGCGAACTTAAAGTCAAGCGGCAGATATTTGTAAATGCAGATAGATTTACCATCAGCACTAAAAGCCGAACGCAAGGCCTGGTGCATGTTGGTGATCTCCTGCAATGCTTCAAACATCGCCTCCTGGTCAAGCTGGCCGGAGAGCTGGAGCGAAAAGGACTCGTTATATGCACAATTGGCTTCATCGCCGCCAATGATACACGATGCCCAGATCTCTAACTGGGGTTCGGTTGAAGGGGCAATAGCAACAAGTTCCGGCCCTGCAAAAGGATCAAATTCAACCGGGATAGTATCGTATAGGGTAGTAGTAGTCAAAATTAGTTATTGCTGATCTTTACCTGTAAATATTTTCCTGGATTATTTGTGTCAGTTACAAACCATCCGGGGTTACCATCTTTATCGCGGCCCAGTTTTGCACCTGGTACAGGAGGCTCGGCTGGCAAACCATTTTTTGCAGGCTCGGCTTTTACCGGCTCGGGTTTATTAGTTGGCATAAAGCCAGCCTCAATTAGTTCAAATATACTTTCGTTGAATTTACTGATGATCTGGTCTATGTCTTCATCAGTGTGGGCAGCCGTAATAAAGCAAGGGAAAAGGTCCCAGATATGGATGCCTTTAAGGCGCATCAGCGTAAATAACAGTTCACCATAAGCCAGCTCATAATCAAATTTGATTTTCCATAATGAGCCGAATGAAGGGATATGTAATGGCAGGCCTTCTTTTTCGCAAATGGCATTCAGTGCATCAGCAAGGCGTTTAGTTAAGGCGTTAAGTCCTTCCTGTAAGGCAGGGCCTTTTTCCTTCATGTAGTTTAACGATGCTTTTGCCGTAGCCAAAGCCAACGGATGGCGTACAAATGTGCCCGCAAAATAAGTTACACCGGCTTCGGGCGATGAATCATCACCAAACTGCCAGTTACCGCCGTCAAGAGCATCCATATATTTGCTGATCCCGGCAATGGCGCCGATAGGCATCCCACCGCCAATTACTTTACCGTAGGTGCCAAGATCGGCCTTGATGCCGAACATCGCCTGCGCACCGCCCGGGTGCATCCTGAAACCGGTGATCACCTCATCAAAAATCAAAACAGTTTCCGACTGGCGGGTGATTTCCCTAACCCGTTTCAAAAACTCGATAGGGCGAAAATCCGGCCTGCGGCTTTGGGCTGGTTCAACCAAAACGGCTGCCAGCTCATGAGCACGTTCAGCTATTATTTTCAGTGATTCTTCAGTACCATAATCAAGGATAAGCATGTTCTGTACTACCTCGGGCATAATGCCGGGAGCAGCAGGTACGGTTTTTAACTTTTTGGTGCCGCGAACAATAACCTCGTCATTAATACCATGATATGAGCCATTAAATGCCACAATAAGTGACCGGCCTGTTACCGTACGCGCAATACGCATTGCTCCCAAAACAGCCTCAGAGCCTGTGTTGCATAAAGCAGACCTATCAAAATTGGTAAACTCACATATCAGTTTACAAACCTCGCCGGCAAGCTCATGCTGCGGGCCTATTTCATAACCTTTTTCAACCTGATCTAAAACAGCTTGTTTTAATACGTCAGTTTGATAGCCAAGGAAATTTGAGCCAAAACCGTTCAGTGCATCTATATATTCATTACCATCGATGTCCCAAACCCGGCTACCTTTTGATCGGTTAACCACTAATGGATAAACAATCTCTTTAGTTAAAGGGCGGAAACCGCTAACAACACGCGGATCGGCCATATATGACCTGTCTTTTTGGGTTTGCGCCTTACTGCCTTTTGTTTTGGCGTTATATTTTTCTGTAAGATCTTTTAAAAATGCCTGCTGTTTATCGTTCAGGCCCTGCACTTGTTTTTCGATCCTGGCAGTTGCGCCGAAAGGTTTTTTCAGTTCAGCTTGTTCTTCTTGCGTAAAATCAGCAGTAAGTGATAACAGGGACTTAGCTGGCACCACAACAGGAGCAGGTGAGTTATACGTTTGCGCAGGATGAGCCTGCACAGCAGCGGGTGTATTACCCTGGATAAGTGTTAGCTGGCTGGCTAATAATTGCAGCTGTTGAGATATTAAGCTGATGGCTATATCATTGCTTCCCTGGCCTGCCGCAGGGTACCCGGGAGTTACGTTATTACCCGAAGGAATAACCTGCGCATGGTGCTGGATTGCATGTTGTGCAGTTCCGTTAGTTTCACCGTGTTGAAATGCCGGGTTAACAGCTGGGGCTACCTGTGGCTGAAATGCATCGGCAGGTAAGTTGTTATCCAGGTAAATAGCAAGCAGTTCGAGACTATTATATTCTTCAAACAATTTCCTGAAGGTAACGGGTACGTTGAAGACCTTTTTAAGATTGGTAGCTATTTGCGTAAGCGAAAGAGAATCAAAGCCTATTTCAATAAAGCTCATGCCGGTGGCAGCCATATCTATCTCAATACCGGCAGCGTCTTCAAAAATCTCTTTTAGTTTATCAATTAAAATATCCTTCCTCATCAGTACAGGTTGCGTGGGTTTTGTATTTGTTTGTTGTTGTGTTAAGGTTTCCGGAACAATATTTATTGTTACAGTAGGCTCAAGCCAATACCGTTTATGGTCAAAAGCGTAGGTTGGGATATCAATCCTTTTACGGTTTTGGCCCAAATAAGTTGCCTCCCAGTTTGGTTCAATACCATTTAGCCATAGCTGGCCCAATGCTTTTAACAGGCTGTGATCTTCAGTTAAAGTATCATTTTGCTCGAAGCCGGAAATAATAGAAATGTTTTTACCCGCAGTATGCTGACGTGCAAGGGTAGCGAGGATATTTCCCGGGCCGCTTTCAAGCAGTAAGCGGCTATCATCTTCTGTCACTGTATCCAAAGCGGCTGCAAAGCGAACTGTGCTGCGCAAGTGTTGCGCCCAGTATTCAGGATCGGTTGCCTGGGCTTCACTTAACCAGGTACCTGTCACTGTTGATACAACGGGCTTAACCGGCTTGTTTAATGTTACAGATTTTACTACCTGTTTAAACGGTTCCACAATATCATCCATCATTAATGAATGAAAGGCATGACTGGTTAAAAGCAATCTTGCAGGAATCCCTTTTCCGGAGAGCTCTTCAGTAAATTTAGTTATAGCATCTTCAGGGCCGGCTACTACGCAGAGTTTTTTGCTATTTACGGCTGCGATGGAGAGCCCGGCCGGCAATATAGTCTTTAGCTGTTCTTCTTCTATACGTACCGACAGCATCTGACCATGCGGAGCACTGCTTACCAAACGTGCCCGTTCAGAGATCAGTGTTAAAGCATCTTTCAGGCTGAACACACCGGCAAGGTGCGCCGCCACAAATTCGCCAATGCTGTGCCCCATCAGTATAGCGGGTTGGATCCCTTTGCTCATCCATAACTTTGCCGTTGCATATTCTAAAATGAACAGCGCCGGTTGAGTGTAAAGGGTGTTTTTAATCCTTGAAGCCGATTGCTGATCTACCGGATCAGCGAAGATCACATCAAGCAGGCTGCTGTGAATAGTGTCTTGCAACAGGCTGATACACTCGTCTACCGCATCTTTAAAAACAGGTTCGTTTTGATACAGGTCGTGACCCATGTTTACATATTGCGAACCTTGCCCAGGGAACATGAAAACTACTTCCGCAGGGATAGTACTGAGTTTTTTTGTAGATGATGGATCTGTATTGGCAGCATTTAGCGTTACCAGCAAGTCATCGGTATCGGCCGCTATCACGAAACGGCGGTAGGTAAAATCAGCCCGAGTGGTTTGCAGGGTGAAGGCTACATCATTAAGATCAATGCTTTTATTACTATTGATGAAAATTGCCAGTTTACCTGCATACTTAGCTAAACTATTCTCGTTTTTGGCCGACCAACTGATGAGTTTTAGAGGCTTATCAATACCCGGCTCAACAGGCCCTGGCTTTTTATATTCCTCCAATACAACATGTACATTGGTTCCGCCCACGCCGAAAGAACTGATACCGGCGCGTTTAAGTTCCGCATTCCACGGTTTAAGTTCCGCATTGACAAAAAATGGCGTGTTCTCAATGTCGATATTGGGATTGATATTTTTGAAAAACAGCGAAGGCGGGATTTGCCCATGCCGCATAGCGAGCACTGTTTTAATTAGTCCGGCAACACCGGAGGCTGCCGTTAAGTGACCAAAGTTGCTTTTTACAGAGCCTATAGCACAAAACTGATTTTGATCCTGCTGGCCGAAGGCAAGGTTAAGGCCTTCAATTTCTATCGGGTCGCCCAGTGGGGTGGCTGTGCCATGTGCTTCAACATAACTTATGGTTGAGGCATCTATCCTGGCATCGGCTATGGCCATGGCTATGGCACCAGCCTGGCCAAAAGCATTTGGCCCGCCAAAACTGCCTTTTTCGGCACCATCGTTATTTACGCCAACGCCCTTAATAACAGCATAAATGTTATCTCCATCGCGCTGTGCATCTTCAAGACTTTTTAGCAATACTACGCCGGCGCCATCGCTGAAAACAGTACCCGAAGCTTCGGCATCAAATGGCCTGCAATGACCATCAATGCTCATAATAGAACCTTCTTCGTAAATATGACCGCTTTTTATAGGCGAAGTAATAGATGCCGCGCCTGCAATAGCTACCTGGCACTGGCCGCTACGGATACTGCTCACCGCCTGCGTGATAGCTAACAATGAAGTTGAACATGCCGAATACACCGCAACAGCCGGACCTTTCAGATTTAGCTGATAGGCTGTCCGGGTGGCTATATAATCTTTTTCGTTTAGGGTACGTACCTGGAAATGGCCAACTGTTTCAACAATTTCGGGGTTGGTTAATACATTATTATTGTAATAGGTGTTATATCCGCAGCCTGCAAATACACCGGTAAGCCCATCATACTTTTGAGGTAAATGGCCTGTTTTTTCCAATACTTCCCAGGCGAGCTCTAAAAAGATCCGTTGCTGCGGATCCATCAGTTCGGCGGCACGAGGGTTAAACCCAAAAAATCCGGCGTCAAACTCGTCGGCACCGTTAAGGATGCCCCTCGCTTTTACATATGCCGGGTTGTTTTTTTCATAAAGGGGAACGTATTTGTCCAACTCCTCTTCGGTAAAAAAGCTTGTGCCTTCACGTCCTTCGGCCAGCATTTGCCAAAATTCGTCAACGGTATCAGCTCCCGGGAAACGACCGGACATACCAATTATAGCAATGTCGTTGTTGCCACCGGTTGTTTTTGCTTGGTGTTTTGAAAGGGGAGTGGGTTGTTTGTTTATTCCGTTAATCAGCTTTTCTATACCTGCAATGGTTGGATATTGATATAATTTGGTGATCGGTACTTCGTAATTGAAACGTTGTTTTAATAGTGCTACCGTTTTTAAAGCAAGTAATGAATTGCCTCCCAACTGGAAAAAGTTATCATCAACGCCTATCTTATCAAACTGCAGTAACTCAATTAAAACAACTGCTATGTTTTTTTCTGTTGGATTTGATGGCGCTTTGTAAAGTACGTCAAGTTCGGGCCGTTTAATATCCGGCTTAGGTAGTGCTTTCCTGTCGACCTTACCGCTGGTGGTTTTAGGTAGTTCCTTCAACCATACATAGGCAGATGGCAGCATAAAATCAGGAAGCTGCCCTTCGAGAGATTTGCGCACTGCCTCCGTATCTTCTCTATCGCCTGATGATACGAGGTAAGCTATCAATCTTTTTTGTCCGGCTGCATCGGCCGGGGCAGTTACCACTGCTTGTTTTATATTATCAAGTTGGCTTATCAGTACTTCAATTTCTCCTATTTCTACACGGTTGCCGCGTATTTTAACCTGCGTATCACGACGGCCAAGGTATTCGATGCTTCCATCGCCCATAAAACGAGCCAGATCGCCGGTACGATAAATTCGGATCGTTTTATTGTCCTTTGTCCAGTCTATAAACTTTTCGGCTGTAAGTTCAGGTTTGTTGAGATAGCCGTTTGCAAGGCTTATGCCCGAAACGCATAATTCACCTGTTTCACCATCAGCAACGCGACTTAGATTTTCATCAAGTAATATGATCTCTGTATTACTGATAGCCGAACCAATAGAAGGGAGCGCGGCCCATAATGAGGTATCTCCATCCAATTTTAGCTGAGTAACTACGTGCGTTTCAGTTGGGCCATACTGGTTATAAAGCACACATTGCGGCAAGGCATTAAAAAAGCTTACTATCTGCGGGGTGATCTTCAACTGCTCCCCGGCCGTCATTACTTCTTTTAACGATACCGGAATATAATTATTCGCAATAGCAGCCTCGGTAAGGTACTGCAATACTACAAACGGTAAAAAGATGCGGTTAACAGCATGCTGGTCAATAAACTGTAGCAGTTTAACCGGGTCGATCCTTAATTCCTCGTCAACCAAAAACAAAGTGCCTCCGGTGCCCAGCGTAGCAAAGATTTCCTGGAAGGATACATCAAACGTTAAGGGTGCAAACTGTAACGTATTAATTCCCTCTGCAGAAATGGAATTTTCCTGTTGCCATAAAAGCAGGTTTACCAGGGCGGCATTACCCATAGCTACCCCCTTGGGGGTGCCGGTTGAACCTGAAGTATATAAAACATAAGCGGTATCTACCACATCAGGTCGCTGCAATGATTTAGCAGCGACTTCTTGAACTACATCTGAAAGCAGGATACTGACAGGCAAGCCTTCAAACAAATGCTCTTTATCCGAAGCTGTGATACATACTGTAATCCCCGAATCTTTAATAATTGTTTCAAGCCTGTCTTTAGGGTAGTCAGGATCAAGTGGCAGGTAACCTTTGCCGGCTTTTAATATAGCTAATACACCAATTATAGTTTGGATACTCCGGCTTGCGCTTACACCAATTATTTCTGGATCGGGATAATGATTTAAAATGGCCGAAGCCAGATCATCAGCCTTTTGATAAAGCTGATGATACGTAAGCGTATCACTATTATGAACAACAGCAATGGCATCGGGTAATTTTATCCGCTGTTGTTCAAATAGGTCGTATACATTAGGGGCAATAGATTCCCCGTTTTTTAAAATAATCCCCGGCTCAATATTCATCAGGATCAATAAGGTATGACTGTGGTTAGCAGCCGAAATATACTTTTTAATTAGTTGGCAGGTAATTCAAAAAAGCAACTGAAGATAATTTTTTTAATCTTATCTTCTTTTACCACTGATTATTTTATGATATATTTTCACTCATTCAATATATTAAACTATAAAATAATTTTCCTTTTAACTTATAATCAATGTTTTACTGCTTTCGTTGTACCTTTTCCCAAACTGCGCTTTGCTTGGTGCTAAAATACCGGATGATGCCGGCCAGCACAGCATAGTTCATAACACAGAAATAATAGGGAATAAAAAGAACTTTTATGCGCAATTGCCGCTTTTCCATCATTAAGCCAAGCAAGGCAAGTATATAAAACAATACCTGTGCCAATAACAAGTATTGCATAGATGTTTCGCCTGACTTAAACGCCAAGACTATATTTAAGATAAACGATAATATAAGCAGAAATGGGGTGATGGTCCACCTCAAAACCCGGTGGCTGATATATTGAAATGATAAAACCGGGTAGGGGAACGGGTTAAATAATTTTTTTAATCGTAAAATAGACTGAATGCCCCCAGCAGCTATCCTCACTTTTCGTTTCAATTCTTCCGAAACATTTTCGGACGCTGTTTCGGTAGCGTATGCTTCAGGCTCATAAATGATGCGGTAACCTTTAGCTGCTATTAACATAGAAATCATGAAATCATCCAAAACTGTGTCCGGCTCTACTGGCTGATACAATGAACGGCGTACACTAAACAGTTCACCCGCTGCTCCTACAACGGAGTACAATTCTGAGTCCCATTTTTTCAACGCCGATTCATATTTCCAGTAAAAGCCCTCACCGGCCGCACTCGCGTCCGCACTTTCATCAATATGTACGCGCTTTTCGCCGGCAACAGCGCCAACGGTTTTGTCGCTGTAATGCCTGCATATCTTTATTAAGGCATCCCTATTTAAAAAGGTGTTGGCATCGGTAAATACAACAGCATCGGTATCAACATATTCCATGGCGCGGTGTACAGCGGCTATTTTGCCCGCCCGTTCTGGCTTGTGCAGCAATTGTATCTGCGGGTATTTGGCAATAATATCAGGTGTTTTGTCTGATGATCCGTCGGTGACAAAAAGCAGCTTCAGCTTTCCTTCCGGATAATTAAGCTGCAGGCTGTTGCTGATCTTCTGTTCAATAAAATATTCTTCGTTGTAAGCGGCTATGATCAACGTACAGGAAGGAAGCCCATCCAGGTTCTCTGAAGGGAGGGGTTTCATGCCTTTAAAAACCCTTTTGATCCTGATGATCAGGTAAAGGAAAATGCCGTATCCGGCAAAAGTGTAAAAAACAATAAAAAGACTTATGGCTAAAACTATTTTCATCCTATGGTATTAATGGGGTATCCTAAATTGCTGCTGTTTTTTGAATGGGTGAAATTCCACCATACAGCTTTCAACAGCATGGGGATAAATCCGTACTGTTTTTCTTTGATGTAGTTGATCAGATTGCGGGGTACCACAAGCAGCAAAAAGTAAAAATAAAAGAAGATCTTTTTAAACAGCGGGGCATTCCGGCGGGTAAAAAGGATCCGGTTGCGGTTCATAAAATATTCTTTGAGCTTACTTTTTTTACCTACCGAAACGGATTCTTTATGGTAAATGAGCGCATCGGTACAGACCCATGCCTTAAAACCCGCTCTTTTGATATGTTCGCACCAATCAACCTCCTCATAGTATAAGAAAAAGGTTTCGCACATCATGCCCGCTTTTTCAATGGCTTCTTTTCTGATCATCATTGCGGCGCCGTGGCAATAGGCAGTAGGGGCGGTGATATGAGCAAATTGGCCTTCATCCTTCTGCTTTAAGCCTATTACGCTATTGCGGCAGGTATAGTAGTTCATGGGGGTGTAGCCGGCATATTGTATCAGGTTTTTATCACTGAAATATTTGATCATGGGCGATAGCATTCCTACCGCATCATTTCCATCCATTACTTCAACCAGTTTTTCAACTAAGCCGGGGGTAAATTCGGTGTCATTGTTCACCATGAAAATATAGTCGCCGTTTGCAGCTGTGAGCCCAAGGTTATTACCGCCCGCAAAACCGAGATTAATTTCCGAACGGACAAATATAATATCAGGATATTTTACCTTCCAGCCCGGAACCGGATCTGTCTTACTTGCATTATCAACAACAATTATTTCTATATTATTATAAGTACTCGTATTTTTAATCGATAATAACATTTCTTCGGTGATAAAGGGCTGATTAAAATTTACAGTAACAATAGAAACTTTTTTCATTTAAGGCGTTATTATCAATATTGCTTTTTACGGCTAATATCAGTAAAAGTTAACCAATTATATCACTATATTCCTTTGAAGAATAACCTACCAAATAATGATGAGTCATTGCTTAATACAAAAGCCGATGAACTTATACAACTGCTAAAGAAGGGAAATATTGATAAAGAACAGATTAGGGCCATACAGCAAAAAATAAATAGTGCAATTGAGCTTAATGCTCCTCCGCAGAAATTTGATGTCTTTAGTGGTTTAAACGAGGACCAAAATCGCCTGGACATGGTAAATAACCTTGAGTTTTTGCTTGCCCAACATCCGGTTGACAGCAAGGAATCAAAAAAATACCTGTTTCACGAAAAGTTGAAGCGCGTTGTTTTGATAGCAATTGCCGTTACCATGATCATTCTTGGTTTAGCGATGATTATAATGCCGGCACCTCCATATTTTGAAATGTTCACCATTTTTTATTTTTCGAAAGATGATGGCATAACTTTAATGGATGTAATATCCGTATTAATCGTATTAACAGGTGTATATTTGTTTATAAACGCCATACTCCGGAAAATCAATTCCTGAACATTAAGATTATGCCGAAGCCTCCAAAAATACTCCTGGTTGATGATAGCCCTCTTATTTTGATGGTTATAGGTCAGGCTTTGGAAAAAGATGGCTTTGCCACCCGCAGGGCTACTAATGTAGAAGAAGCTATGATCTTGCTCAAAGATGAAATCCCTGATCTTATTTTGTCTGATTATCAAATGCCCGGTACAGACGGTTTTGCATTCAGGCAAAGCTTAATGGCTATACCCGAGTATGAAAATATCCCTTTTATGTTTTTGACATCTGTTACTGATCATGCGCATATGATAGCTGGGATCAGCCTGGATGCTATTGATTACATTGATAAGGATACGCCCATTGCCTTTATTATTTCAAAGATCAATAATTATCTGAACAGCATTCGTGAACGGCACGAACATACAATAAGAGAGCTGAGCAGCGCCGCCATGGCGCTGAATTTATATTCCGTTCCGCAGGAAACACCTCGCATCAATGGTTTTGAAATAGATTTCTGGCATAAATCATTTGAGAATTACCCGGGTGGAGATTTTATCGACGCCATATCGATCAATAACAGGTATACTTTTATTATCCTGGGCGATGTTATGGGGAAAAAATGGGGAGCCTGGTTCTTTTCATTTGGTTACCTAAGCTATATAAGAGCTGCTGTAAGGTTATGTGTTTCGGAAGGAGACATATCAACCAAAAGCATCATGCAGAAGATCAACTCCGTTATTTATCATGACCCTGTTGTGAGCGAAGTTTTATCGACACTTTCACTTATCATGATTGATTCGGAGAATGAAACGCTGAGTTATACCGGGGCCGGCGATTTACCGCTGTTATACTTTAGCCGTACAGAAATGAAGCTCAACATGATCAGCTCATCCGGATTATTACTTGGGATTAGTAAAGAAGGTGGCTTTGACGAAAATCTGTTTACCATGCAACCAGGTGATCAATTAATGCTGATAACCGACGGATTAATTGACAAGGAGACAGCGGCAGGAAAGAAAACAGACCTGAATGGTTTTATTGATGAAGTTGCAAAATATCTTGGTAAAACAGATTCATTCGCTACTTTAAAAAATGATGGCTTCTTAAGCGAAAAGGCAAAAGACCAAATTGACGACTGCAGTTTAATATTTATTCAAAAAAAATAGCTAAATGATATTACAAACACATCTGCATGATAGTGCATTAATTGCTGACATACAACTTAAAGAGGCTAATTTGGCAAATTCTGATCAGTTTAAATCGGAATTGATTATCTTGATTAATAATGGAAATAGATATATTATTGTAAATTTTGAGCAGGTAATATATATTGATAGTTCTTTTTTAGGCGCATTGGTATCGGCACTTAAACTGTCCATAAATAATGGGGGAGATATTGCCGTAGTTGGCTTAAATAGTGATATCCGATCACTGTTTCAATTGGTGCGGCTTGACAAAGTGTTTAAGATCTATACAAATACACAGGAGGCTTTAACCAGGGCATAAACAAATTACTATCTTGAAAAAGTTTGTTTTTAATAATGAAACCGAAGGTATTTATCCTTTAACCGTACAGATCATCAGCTATATAAAAAATATAGCAAAAGATATAGTTGATGACGACGCGGGGTTCAGGATAAAAATTATCCTGCTTGAGCTGCTTACCAATTCGCTCAAACATATGGGGGATGATGTTACCCGGATCGGGATCGATCTAAAAAATGACAAACTATATATAAGTAAACAGGATAAGGGAAGGCCTCTGCAAATTAATACCCGGCAGGCCTTGTTAACCTGGCCGCTAACACAAAGCAAGTTTACCCAAAATGAAATTGCTATTTACGGCGATGACTTTGGCACATTAAAAGGGCGGGTAAAAAACAGCAATCAGCTGGAGTTTTTTACCGAAGATTTTGACGTAAGATATGTTGACAGGGAAACCATTATGGGACTAAATGAACATTATGGTTTGATGATCATTGCACGCGCCAGCGATGCATTTAACTACAAACATAAACCCGGAACCGGGGTAAATACTTTCACCTCGATAATTGAGCTTAAACAGCGATAAATATTACTGTGTAATTTTCTGAAAGCGTTTCTTAATAGTCAGGAATGGTTTTTCATATCCAAAATAGGATAACGATGCCAGCCCGGTGGCACAGGCAATGGTAGCCACATATATAATAACGTTCTGCATTGCCATGTTCATCGTCGGGATATAATGATGTACAAGGTAAAGGATCAAAAACAACGGATATTTATGCAGTAGATAAATACCGTACGAGATTTGGCCAATGTAATCAAGTGCTTTACTTTTTATAGTGTAAATACTGGTTTCAGCCTGGCAAAGATTAACAATTAGCAGCGAAGAGATAATAGCCAATGGTATATCGCCGTGAGGGATATCGTGAATGAGATACAGATACACATATCCCAGGAAAATAACGGATAATATTATCTGTATGTAAGGCTTAAACATCAGATCAAACAGTGGTTGCAATTTAAATTTAAATGTAGGATGCCTTGTATTATGAAATATTACAGCTACAACTGCGCCAATCATCATGTTATCAAACCGGGCATAGTAAAAAAACTGGCTAAAAAGTTTCCATATTTCATTGGCATGATTCAGGTTGTTTATAGTTAGTTGTAACGCCCATATCAAAACAATAAAAATCAGGAATGCATAGAGGATGTTTTTAGGCTTTTTTATCCTGAAAAAATGCGGATGAAAGATATAGAACTGTTCTTCAGTGCCAATTGACCAGATGGGATTAAAAATCTCAGGCAGCATTTGCAGGCAAAATGCCAGGTTAGGCATAAAAAATATAGATAACCAAAGACCTGTTGAGGCACCCTTGCCGGGATAGATGAAAAAACCTATAATTACCAGTAAAAAATATAGCGGCCAAATCCGGAGCATACGCCGGATATAAAATGCCTTGAAATTCACGGCCGAAAAATTGCGTTTTTCTTCAAGCAGCAAATAAGTGATAAGAAAACCGCTTAATGCAAAGAAGATTGTAACCCCTGTTTTACCGAAGTTAAATATAGTTATATAGGGAATCCTGGCTACATGATAGTCAATCTTATGTAGTTCGATATGGGATATTACTACCATAAGCGCAGCAAGAGCCCTTACTCCGTTTAAGTTGGAGAAATAAACCCTTGCTTTGCCTGTTGATCTTAAATTCTGTTCGGTAGTTGTATTCATAAGTAACACCGCCGGTAAAGCTCATTGTAATTAAAGTTTTAACACGGTTGTTTTTGCGAGTGGTTAGTGGCGGACAGTTTAACTTTTTGCCACCCTATCCAAACACTTTTGTAATACTTCGGCAAATTCCTTGTCATTTGGCGGAGCAAATATGGTATTGTGCTCACCCGGAATTTCATGTACGTTCACACCTTTAAGCGCAAATGGTTTCCAGCCCAAAAACTCAAAATCTTCCATGTAAAAAGTACGTTTTTTTGCCCTGAACAGATCGAGGGTTATGTTTAAGGGCTTCAATATGTAGTTGCGCAGCGCTTTTTCACTTGCCTCGTCAATCTCATTATCATATGCAAAAAAGCCTTCCCGCTTTTTGTTGGGTTTAAATACTTTCCAGTAAAGCTTTATTAACTGGCGTTTAAGCATCAGTCCTTTATATTCAATGGTACGCTTAGGGTCTTCGGCCAATAATACAAAGCTGTGTGCAAATTGCTTGGCGCGTAACGCTGTTTTGTCAACTATCTTTTTAGACTTGCTATCATTTACGTCTGAACGTTCGGCATAGGTATCAAACATGGCTACCATTTTTACTTCTTTACCGGCTGCTATCAACTGGTTTGCCATTTCATAAGCAATAATACCGCCTAAGGAGTATCCTGCCAAAGCATACGGGCCTTCAGGATTTTTAGCAACGATCTCGGCAATATAATTAGCCGCAATCTCTTCCATTACATCGAGAGGCTCATCTATACCATTTAAACCGCGAGCCTGCAGACCGTAAACAGGTTGCTCAGCATCCATGTTCATGGCAAGTGCGTTAAACAATAATACGTTCAAACCCGCTCCATGAACAATGTACAAAGGCATTTTACTGCCCTCCGGCTTAATGGGTACCAATGATTCCCACCCAATAGCCTCATTTCCTTCAAGTCTTGCCGCCAATTTCTCAATGGTAGCATGCTCGAACAGTGTTGCCAATGGCAAACGCTTGCCGGTTTCCTGTTCAATAGCAGCCATAATTTTCACCGCAACTAATGAGCGACCGCCCAATTCAAAGAAATTATCAAGGATACTGATCTGTTCAATACCCATGTTTTGCTGCCATATTTTAGCAACCAGTTTTTCATTATCGGTACGGGGGGCAACAAACTCGCCCTCGCGATAAATAATATTGTAATCAGGCTTAGGTAGCGCTTTACGGTCTATTTTACCATTCGGAGTAATAGGGATGGCGTCCATCACGACAAAATCATCAGGAACCATATATTCAGGTAAAACGCTAAGCAAACCTTTTTGCCAGGCATCAAACTGGTTTTTCAATTCGATACCTTCTTTTACCTCGGGAGAAATTACATAAGCCACCAGGCGTGGCATTCCCGGAGTATCCTCACGGGCTATAACTACAGCCTGTTTAACATTATCCTGCTTTAACAGGTTCTGTTCAATTTCTTCCAGTTCAATGCGGTAACCTCGTACCTTAACCTGGTGGTCAATACGGCCGAGACAAACAATTTCGCCGTCCTGCCTGATCTTACCTAAATCACCGGTACGGTACATGCGGGCACCATCAACAGTTGAGAAGATATCTTTCACAAAACGCTCGGCCGACAGTTCGGCACGGTTCAGGTAACCAACGGCAACACCATCGCCTCCTATATAAATTTCACCTATTGAACCGTCAGTAAGGCTATTAAGTGCCTCATCAAGAATATAGATCTGGGTATTGGCAACAGGTTTACCGATAGTAATATCTTCATCGGTGGTAATCTGTTTTATGGTTGAGTAAATAGTAGTTTCAGTTGGGCCGTACAGGTTCCAGATCTCTTCACATTTAGGCAATAACTGTGTAACCAGGTCCTTCGGAAAAGCCTCACCTCCGCAATAAACTTTTAAAGGCAATTTGCTATCCCAGCCCGATACCAGCATCATACGCCAGGTAAAAGGAGTGGCCTGCATTACAGTTACATCTTCGGCTTTAACCAGGTCAACCAATGCGCGACCATCTTTTGCTGTTACCGAGTCAGCTAATAAAAGTTCAGCGCCAGTTATTAATGGTAAATACAGGTCCAGTCCGGCAATATCAAATGATATGGTAGTTACAGCTAATACTTTATCAGCCGGCGTTAATCCGGGAACCGTTTGGCAGCTTACCAAAAAGTTGATCAGGCTGAAATGACGAATTTGAACGCCCTTGGGTTTTCCTGTCGAGCCGGATGTATAAAGTATATAAGCAAGATCTTCGCCATTAACACCGGTTTCCGGTTCAGTTACAGGATAAGATGGAAACTTCTCCAGCGCATTTTCAATCAAAACTTCGGTTGAGTTAGCGGCAAAATGATTGTGGTATTTTTCTGAAGTGATCAGGATCTTAGCCGATGAATCCTCCAACATAAATTCGATGCGGTCTTTCGGATATTCAGGGTCAAGTGGTACATAAGCTGCACCGGTTTTCATGATAGCCAGTAAAGACATCACCATTTCAGGAGAGCGGTCAAGTGCAACACCAGCAACATCGCCTCTTTTAAGCCCCTGATCAATCAGGAAGCCGGCAAGCTTATTTACAGCTTCGTTTAGCGCCTTATAGGTAAAAACACGCTCTTGAAATTTCAGCGCAACTTTATCCGGGTATTGGTTTGCAGCAGCCGCAGTTAAATGGATAAGTGCCTTTTCTTTCGGATAATCTACGGCAGTATTGTTTAACATGCTTATAACGTCGGTATTCAGAGGGGCATCCATAATTATTTTTATATTGCTATTATTCCTGATTCAATTAATTATCAACCTTGTTTCCGTTATTTGACAGCAGTTGCCTGGTCATTTACGGATTCAGCAGGAGCGTGATCATGCGGCGTATGAATAAACTTTTTGTTTGCTCCTTTTAACTTAAAGAGGAGCAGGAACATGGTGAAAAATATGAGCGGCAGTTTAAGCATAGCTTCCAAAAGTTTTCCGTTGTAGAACGATGTTGGTATGGCAACTATAATACCAAGGTAACAGGCCGCAGTTGCGCCAAGCCATAAATGCCAGTGCGGGCCGATGCCCGGAGTGAAAAAAGAGATCAAAAGCATAAAGGGCATCAGGCCGAGCATCAACACGCGGGGCAGAATAGCCATCTGATAAATCTCATTCACATAATCAAAATTGCCGCGGAAAAATTGAGCAGGTGCAGTGGCACCGTATTTTTTAAGTAAGTTAAACTGAGCCGAAAGCCAGCGTTTGCGCTGTTTTTCAAATACTGCCGGGTTGCTTACTTTTTCATCATAGATGTATGCCTTTTCGGCATAAGCAACGTGGATCTTATCGCAGGTGAGCAGCAGGCCCATTTCTTTATCAAAGCCGCCAACAGCGTCAATCCGCGACATTACATTTACAAAAAGTTTGTATTCCAAAGCCATTCCCGAGCCGATAATGGCTGCCGAAAAGTTAAACAACTGTTGCGACTTCCTGAAAATGTGATTATTAACCTCTTCGCTTACAGCATCAAGTATGGCTACCTGCGTATTTGAGTTTTTTGCAACACGATGCCCTTGTACCACCTTGTGACCTGCTTGCAAATAATTATTGATCTGGTACAGATAATCGGGAGCAGCGATATTATCAATGTCAAAAACAACAGCCGCATCATAGCCCGGAGCTGTATTTTCGATGGCTTTGTTCAGGGCCTTTGATTTGGTGCTGGTTTCAAAAACTACCTCAACTACCTGCAACGGCATCTGTTTTAATTTGGCGATAGTTTCAGGTTTCATGGAGTCGGCTATCACACAAACCGTGAACTTATCCTGAGGGTAATCGATAGTTAACGCCGCTGCTGCTGAATTTAAAATAATTTCATCTTCCTTGTAAGCGCAGATATAAACTATGAATTTACTGAGCGCATTTGCTATCGGAGGTTGCTTAATGGGAATTAATTTCCCCAGTACAGAGAACACAAACAGGTACAAGCTATATACCCCAAGGTATATAAACAGCAAAATGGCGATAACAGATGCAATGAATTTGATGATTTCCATGTGTTTTTGATGGTAAACCCTGTTTTATATTAATTATAAGTAACAGGTGTATTTCTCTAAAAATTAACCTTTCTGCTTATTATTCAAATTTGTTGCCAGTAGGCTCTTGATCTCTGTTATACGGTGCTCCCATGTATTTTGTGCTGCTACTTTTAATCTTTTTTGCTGTAAAAAAGGTGTATCATTTAACGCAAGGTTAATAGCGGCAGTAAATTCATCAGCATTTTTGCAGATGTACACGGTATCGCCCGTAAATTCTTCCAGATCCTCATTAAAATCAGTGATCACAACCGGTCGGCCTGAGCCCAGGTATTCAAATAATTTGAGTGGAAAAATAGAGCTGCTCACGTCATCCTTTTTAAACGGAATAATGGCAACATCAAAGCCTTTAAGTACTGCAGGTAATAGCTCATATGGCACCGAACCTTTTTTGAATATATTGGGCGCACTAAAGGCAGGATTATTTTCGTAATCTATATCAACCGGCCCCACAAACACAAAGTTTTTATCGGGGCTTTGCTCCGCTAATTGGGTTAGCAGAGCATAATCAATACGGCGTTCGATATTACCGAAATAGCCAATGATCGGCTTTTTGACGTCAGACAGGATTTCTGCTACTGGCAAAACCGGGTCAAGCGCCTTTTGGCTGTGGGCGATATTGGCAGCGTTAGGCACAAAATAGGAGTTGGGGTTAAGCTTACCTTTTAAATTGCTCAACTCTTTGCTTGTGCTGACCACCATGTCCATATCTTTAACCAGGATATCTTCAGAGATAAGGCCGTGGCGGGTTTGATATTCTTCAATCAGCGGGTCAACACAATGATAAACCTTAAGCAATGGCTTCAATTTCAGCAACCGGTGCATTGTTGGATAATAGAATGCGTATGAGTTGATGAAAATATAGTCGGTTATTCCGAGGTTTTTAATAACCCTGTTAAGCCTGCCTGCTACTATCCGTTCGTTTACTTTAAGTGCCAGCCGATAAGCACGCCCCTCGGGTAACGAATTTATTGACGGTACAGGAGGCGTAATTATGATCTTTAAATTAGGGATCTCCGTTTGTATAAAGCTATCCGTTGGCGAAAAAAAATGCGGCTTGCGGGCATCATAGCCGGGCGTGTTTTTAAACTGGATATAATCCTTCCAGGTATAGGGCCTGTCAACGTAGTATACATAATTATCTTTAGCCAAATGTTTGGCCATAGTATAGTTAGTTGATTCGAGGCGGCTATCAAACTGCATTTGCGAGAATATAACGATATGCCGGTTTTTAAGCTCCATATAGCTTGCTTATTCAGTTAATTGTTTTCCTTTGATTTTGCTGATCACAACACCTATGAGCTCTTTTAGTTCGATGTAGCCCAAAACAAAGATGTCGGATATTTTAAATTGCAGGTTTTTCTTTAATGCCCAGTAACCAAATATGGCACCGGTAAAAAATGTGAAGATAGATGCGACAGCTACAGCATAAAGGCTGTGGAATATGAAAATACCGGTAAAATCGCCAATTATGTTAACCGTTAACATCAGGAACACTTTGATCATGTTAAGATGCGGCTTATTAATAATATCGAGCGTGATCCCGAAAAATCTGTCGATAGGTAACAGCATTACATAACACATGAATATCCTGAAGATATTGCCGGCATCCGAGTGCTGGTATTTGGCGCCGAATATCAAACCGATGATAAGATCTGCAGCGGCAAAGCAAATTATGGCAATAGGGGTGAGCGCCATGGTAAGCATGCCCGCATATTTTTTCATGATATAGGTTACGTGCTTTTTATCCCCCCGTTGTACCGCTGCCGACATGGCGGGTAGGGCAGTTGAGATAAAAGCTCTTAGCGGAATCTCAAAGATCTCCATAAGCCTTTGCGGAATATAGTATACAGCCAGCAAATCGGGGCTGAACATGGGCTTTACGATCAATGTATCAGAACTCCTGAGCAGATAAGAGCTTATTGAGGTACCTACGCTGTATTTACCAAAATGGGCCATTTCTTTTATAGTGCCCCAGCTTTTGTAGGCGATAGTTTTTAATTTTGCCCAGCCTATAATAATGCAAATGATACTGCTTAAAAGGTTGGCCGCAAAGTAAGAGTAAATAGTTGTTTCAAAGTCCGATTTGCCCGCAATGGCCAAGCCAACTACCAATACCAGGAAACCTCCCTGATTCATTAATTGAAGAATGAACATTTTATCAAAGCGCTCTTCGGCTTGGAGGATCCAGAGGCTAACTGCTGATGGTAGCGTACAGAAATAAATGAGGCTGAACCATTTAAGCGTAATGGCGATATCAACATCCGGATTTCTATAAATAAGATAGATGAGCAGGTTTATAACCGCAAATGCAGCGGTGATGATAAAGCCCAGGTACCAGGTTGCCCCCGAGATATTTCTTTTTCTCTCGGGCGTAGAGCCAGAGTAAAATTTAATAAGTGAGGTTTGAAGGAAACCCGTACGGAAAGTATCTGCCAGCGTAAATACAATCAGGAAGAATACATAATTGCCAAAATCGGGTTTGCTTAACCGGCGGGCCAGTAATGATAATATCACCATCCCTAAAACCGGCAAAACCGCGTTAGTTGCCAGTGAAAGCGTGTGTTTATTAATTAATTTTTTGAATAAACTCATGTATGCTGTTTTACGCTTTCTCCCACGCTTGTGTTGTGAAATTATACTGTTTTATTACTTTGGCCGGGTTGCCTACAGCTACCGAATAAGGAGGGATGTCCCTTGTCACCACACTGCCTGCACCTATAACCGAATGTTTGCCTATGGTTACACCGGCAGTCACTACACAGTTGGCACCTATCCAAACGTTATCATCAATAGTGATCTGTTTGGTAGTAACCTTTTGATGGCGTGGTGGAATAGTTACATCCTGGTAACCGTGATTAAGACCGGATATTACAACGTGCTGCGCCGTCATGCTGAAATTACCTATTTTAACAGGGCCAATTATTACTGTGCTAATGCCTACGCCAGATCCTTCGCCTATAAAAACATCACCAACACCATTATTGATCACCGCGAAATCCTCTACAATACTTTTTGCACCGAGTGAGAATTTGTTGAACGGAAAAAGATCCATACGGGCGTTATGCCGTACAACACTGCCTTTGCCCCGTTGATGAAAGAAACGGTTAAGTATCAGCCTTACCCAAAGCCGTGGCCTCGACTGACCGGGCGGGATCAGCATCCAGTGAACTAACTTTTTTAATTTAGGGTTTGATTTTATGGATGATATAAATGACATCTGCTTAATTAAATTAGTATTGCCCCGGTGTTTTTATTCTTTTTTAATTGCTCCTGATCATCTAATCGCTTGCATACCACAAGTATGGATATTGCAAGGTAAAAAAGGATATTTGATGGGTATTGAACGAGGGCCTGTTGCGGAAAGTTGCCTATATTAAACGCAAAAAGGATCAGTAACATAGCCAGGCAATAATTTTTAAGCTCGGGGTCTTTGATACTGAAATAAAAGTTGATACCTGTTTTAAGTACCACAAAAAACAGCGTGCAAAAAAGGAGCAGACCAACCCACCCCATTTCAACAGATACGCGCACATAACCGCTATCCGGGGGGAATTTAGCCAGCATGGAATTTGGCGAGAACTTTCGGCCCCAAACACCTACAGAACCCAAACCACCGCCGATAGGGTGGGAAAGGATAAATGGTTTTATCTTTTTTTGATTTTCGGCGCGAACGTTATAGGATGGGTCGTCGGAAGGGTTGAACGCCGTTTGGAACCGCTTAATTAAAGGGTTTGAAGTTGGCATTACTATCAAAATACCTAACAATGCGCCGGCAACAAGTGTAAAAGTTAAAACCCGCCTGTTAAAATTTAAAACAGCCAGCATAGAAAGTGCTCCCGGTACCAATACATAAGCCGCCCTTGTTCCCGAGTAAAGCATTACAAACAAAAAGAAACCTGCAATACAACCCAGCAGTACTTTACGCTTGACAGGAATATCGCCCATGAGAAGGACAACACAAAGCAACGCGCCAATAACCATGTTGTACGAAAAGGTAACCGGGTCTGAAAAGATCCCAAACTTACGCATGTGCCCGTTGATGAATAACAAGCTTACACGCAGCGGGTCCGCGTATAGATACCTATGCTCAAATGGGAAAAAACCTATATTTTCTTGCTGAAAGGCAGAAAGTCCGGCTAATATATCCAGAAATATCCAAAGCTTTAACAGTGTTTTTATAAACTTTACCGTACGGATCTGGTAAACAAAAACAAAGTACATGAGCATAATAAAACCCACAGTACGTACGGTGTAAATCCAGGCCAGCCTTGATTCGGCCGAAGGGTTTACGAACTCAAGCATATTATAAGCCAGCCACACCAAAATCATGTAGCTGATGGGATTCTTAAAATATGTCCAGTTTTGTTCGGTACGCTGTTTAATGAAAAAGCCAAGAATGAGCAGGTAAGTGGTCACGTCCATTAACGTACCAATGGGTACTGAGTCGGGCAAAAATTCAGAAACGTAACTAATGAAAAAGGCGGCTATGATCAGTGCACAGATCCCAAATTCGGGATATACGGTAATGGCAAATACAATGGGCAAACCTATTGTAATAGCCAACACAGCACCCACGCCTATAAATTCAAGCTTATAGGTTAAAAAACTTATAACAAGTGAAGTAATTAAAAGGAAAAGCAGGGCAAAAGGATGCGAAAACTTTTGAACCACAAGGGTTTTCCAAAAGCTTTGCTTAATTTCAGTATTGCCTGTTTTCTCATTTCGCATAAGGTAGTGTAATGCTTTTTATAAAATTTACAGAAACAGGATCTTCACAGCCCACACAAACACACCTATGAATGCAAATACTATAGCCGCTTTACGTGTTTTTTTTTGAAGCGGACTTAAATCTTCAAACGGATCCTTTTCTGGTTTTGGAGGGTCAATTCTCATTTTAAGTAGTATTAGATATTTATATCAAGATGGTACTTTGCGCGCCGTTCAATTAAGCGTTTTTCTCTTTTTTCTGATTGTAATCAGTTTTATTGAGAACCCAACCGGCAAACCTGTTTTCGAGCCCTTTTAAATAGCTTATATGCTGCTTTTGAATGTTGGTTATCTTTTTGTTAGCTTCAAATACAGCTATGGTTTTATTGGCAAATAATAACCACTCTTTTGATTTATTAAGCGCTGTAAGCGGGGCTGTATCAATGATAACTACGTCATATTTGGAACGCAGATCATCAAATTTGCTCTTTACAAAAGCTTCACTGCCAATTTCAAGCAAGGTTACATCGCCACCACGGTTGCCTAAAACAGTGGTGTTTGAGCTGCTGAGTTCCGGTTGGCCAAACTGACTGTTTTTAAAATAATCTTCCAGGTAAACTTGCGGTTGGGCTGTATTACTGATGGTAGCGTTATTGAAGTTACCATCAATTAACAGCACCCTTTTATTAATCATAGAGTAGGAGTAGGCGAGGCTTATGGCCAATAATGTTTTACCCTCAACAGGTTCAATACTCGTTATCGCTAACACTTTTTCTCCTCTTAATTCCTGGTCAATTTCAAACCTTATTGAGCGTAACAGCTCTTTGAAGGTTTTCATTTTATCCCGGTGCTCAACATCCCAAAGTTTACGCAGGTCCAGGTTTTCACCGCTGATCTTATTTAAATAGCCCAATAACGGTAACTGGGTTTTGCTAACCAGCTCGGTAGGGCTTTTAATGGTATCATCAATGTAGAATAAAACAAATAGCCAAAAAATACAGGCAAACAAACTGCCTATCCCACTCAAAATTATAAGCAGCATTTTTTTGGACGGCTGGGCCACATCAGGCTGGGCCATTTCAACCTGGATAAGTTTTATGGAGAAATTTGAACGCAGATTGGTTTCGTTGTATTTGTTCAATACATCAAGATATTCTTTACCGGCAATATCAATATCAAAGTCGTAAGTTTTTACCTTAGCGTCAAACGGAACCAGGCGAGAGAATTTTGAATTGAGATTTGCCAGTTCGCCATTGATTGATTTAACACTATACTTAGCCAGGTCTCGTGAAACCTCAAGGGTGAGCTTTTGTTTGATCTGGTCATCTTTGGCTATAAGCGGATTAGTTATGTATTTATCGGATGTTAAGTTGATCTGATTGGCAAGCTGGCTTTGTAAAGAATCAAGCGATTCTTTATATCTATTATTAAACCCGCTGCGTACATATTGATCTTCGAGAATATGCAGCTGTTCCTGTGTGGAAATAATGGCTTGATTATACTTGTTGGTTACCGCCTCAACATATTTCCTCTCATCAGGCGAGAACTTTTGGTTTATGGCATCAATTGCGCCCTGGTACGAAATTACGTCCTTATCAGCCTGTAATTTTTTATCATTGTAAACCATGATCTGGCCGAAAATTGCTTTCGACTGTTCATCAAGGTTCAATACGCCATTTTCTATTTTATACTGTTGTAACTCGCCTGTTTTTTCGCTCAATGCTTTACGCTTGGCATCCAAAAGGTTTGATAAAAACGTTACCGCGTTTGATTCGTTTTGCTTTACACTCTGGGTGTAATAGTCAATAAACTGTTTAGACAAGGTATTAACTACAAAAGCTGAGAGCTGAGGGTTTTCGGAATCAAAGCTTACCGCAATGAAATCACTGCCTTCATCGCGGGTAATTACCAATTCTTTCATAATGTTGCGCTCATCGTATTTCATCGATCTAAGCAGCTCTATCATTGAATTCTCGGTTTTGTCATAAACAGATAAAGGCTGGAGCGCAGCGAATTTCTTTTTGAAAACTGCTAACGCATTGTCCTTTTCATAGGGGTGCATTTCAAGTAAATCCTTACTTGGCTTGCGAAAGGGGGTTCCTTCGCTAAGGTCGTGGATCATAAGCGAATAAGCAACCTGGTCAACAAGTTTCTTTAGCTTCATGATAGCAATAAGGTTGCTGAACTCGCGGTCAACCTGCTGCTCCTGTACGTTGGCAGTAGCATCCTTGTCAAGAAGGTGCCTGGAGGCATCAATGATACCGGTTGCTATTTCTGCATGCGACTGGTAATCATCCGGTAAATTTTTCACAAGAAAAAATGATGCTATAACCGCTACAAGCGGTATTATGATCAGCGTATTTCTGTGTTTCTTTAGTAGATTAAAAAAATTGCCTATCTCCATCTTTTACTTAACATCTTCTAATTTAGTACCCAATAATTCTTCAAGATTGGTCCTGGCTGTAAATGTCGATAATTCGGCTTGTACTTTAAAGGAGTTTTGGTTGTATAAACTGTTAAGTTGCTCGTTATAAATCTGAAAAGTTGTTTCACCTTTTTGGAATGCGTATTTTAATTGCTTAACGGCGCTTTCAGCATCTATCACAGCGTTTGCCCTCAGCCTTAATTCGGCTTGGGCCTCAAGATATGCGAAGTAAAAACGTTTAACCTGGGCTTCAAGGCTCAGCATGTATTCGGCCTGTTGATATTCAGCTACTTTATAGGTTTCTTTTGCCTGGCGAATAGCGCCCGGCCTCGAAAACAATTGACCTATATTTAATGAAAGGGCTAATTGGTAGCCTTTAAATATAGTTGGTTGCGAAATATTGATGGATGTTTGCGGGCTATAAATGTAAGATGCCGTTAAACCATCGAGCCATGAAAATACAGTTGAATTGTAAAGGCCTTTAGCTGCGTTAACCTGGCTTTGGCGCGCTTTAACTTCAGGGTAGTTCTTTTTTGCAGTAGCTATCAGTTTTTCAAGATACGGATAGTTAATGTCATTTATAAATGAGCTTTGCTGCGCTTGTACGCGGCTGGTAAATAAAAGGGTAATTAAAAAAAGATAAGTGAGTTTTAGTTTCACGGGCATGGAGTTGTTATACTTTTTCTTTTTGGAATAAAGCTGGTACAGTACCGGCAATAATTTTTAAATCTAACCAAACAGAATATTTCTGAGCATAAAAATTATCTAATTTTTTCCTTTCGCGTTCAGACATGTCTTCCTTTCCACGTTTGCTGATCTGCCATAAACCGGTTAAACCCGCAGGGCCAAGGAAACGCATCGACCATTCATTTGAAGTAAGCATCTCTGCTTCATACAACGGCAATGGCCTGTTTCCCACTACCGACATATCGCCACGAAGGATATTGAATAATTGCGGTAACTCATCAAGACTTGAATTGCGCAGAAAATTACCCAGCTTAGTAATTCGAGGGTCGTTCTTGATCTTAACAAAGGCAACTTTATTATCAGTGCCCTCTGAAGCATATTGATTGTTTTCAGCCGATAACTTGGCAAGCAACTGATCTGCATCAGTACGCATCGACCTGAATTTATAAAAATCAAACACTTTATAACCTGTACCTACACGTTTGCTTTTATAAAATACCGGGCCTTTTGAATCGAGCTTAATTAAAATAGCGACAACCAGCATAACAGGTGATAATACCAGCATCATACCGCCCGAAATTACGAGGTCGATAAGGCGTTTACCCGCTGGCATCTTATAGGCCGTGTCAACTACTTTTGATAGCTCAAGCAGTTTTGGTTTTATCAGCTTAAAGCGCACTAAAAAGTTAAGCCTCTCGCGTAGGTCGCTTATAGAAAAGGGCTCACCATAAAAGTCATGCACTTTTAGCTTAATGGCTTTTTGCTTTAACGTTTTATCATTGTGTGATGAAAGTAGTACAATGATCAAACCGTTTAGCAGAAAGCTTTTCTTAACCTCTTCAACCATTTTGATCCATTTACCTTCGGCATCAACTTCAACCAAAATAATATCAGGTACAGATAAAATAGATTGCTCACCTAAATAATCATTCAACTGATCAATAGAGTTGCTATACGCAATTTTGAAGCCCTCATTTAATCCATTAGAAATCTTTTCCTTAAACTCACTACCGGCGTAAGCTATCCTGATATTAGAACCCGAGCTTTCGTTCCAATCAGATGTTTGATGATTCATAAACTTGTAAAACTTGATTAATGGCTGTTTTTAATGCGGTTGGATTAAAGGGTTTGTGTATGTAAGCATCAACTTTAAAAGGCATGGCGCTTACCTGGGCATCAAGATCATGAGCCGCAGAAAGCAGGATAACCGGTATGTCACGGTAAAAGCCGCTGATCTTTACATTTTTCACAAATGATTGTCCGTCAAAATATGGCATTTGAAGGTCGGATATGATGAGTTCAGGCATGTTGCCGTCTTCAAGCCAGCTAAATGCTTCAATTCCGTTGTTTTTAACTACGATATCATATTCTTTTGAAAGAATGAAGTTGAGCAGTTTCAATATGCTCAAGTCATCATCAACTATAAGTAGTGTTCTTTTCATGCTTAATTAATTGGGGTTATTTATAAGATAGAACTAAATATTTATAAATCAATGTATTGCTTGTGTTATTATTTGCCTTAAAATCTACTATATTGAAAAATATAAACCTAATAAATATTATTAATGATAAGGAAATGATTTTATGAGTCATTTTAACTAACAGCTAAGTATAAAATAAATAGCCTAATCATTAATGCTTTCTGTTTAACATTGTAATTATATACAAAAAACATTCCTGAAATGAAAAATAGCCACAATCAAAGGCTTGATGGGCTTTTATACGCCGAATTGATAAAATAGTTGTGAAAAAAACTTAGAAATTAACGGAAAGTTAATAGTTCGCCGAGGAATTTATTCCCACGGCAGGTTGCTGTTATTCCCCAAAACGGGATTGTTGAAACCCGGCTATAGGTATTATACTCCTACTTTTCTATTACTGATAAAAAATTGCCGGCAGGGTCCTTAAACCAGGCTATTTTAGGGCCGCCACTCAGAAATACTCCTTTTTCGTTTGTCTTAAAATTTTCCTGATCATAAATTTCAAATTTAACCCCGCGGGCGCTGAGTTCATCAACCGTTTTTTCAACATCATCCACAGGAAAATTCAGGATGGTAAAGGTGGCCGGAGCATGGTTGGGTTTAGTATATATCAAAATAGGGGTGCTGCCTGTAATATTGAGATTAAGCAGGCCTTGCATTTCGGGCACTTCACTTACATCTAAACCAAGTATATCGGCATAAAACGCCTTCGCTTTAGCTGTATCATCTACCGAAAATCCGCTGAACGCTTTGCTGTCTTTTAACATAACCGTTGGTTTATAGTAATGGTATTACCTTACTTTTTAATAATTTGTTTTGAGAAAAATGAACTTAGTCAGTCAAAACTTCGGCCCGACAACCCAATTCATTTAAAAAACCGATCAGGGATTTTGCGCATAAGGTGCCGTTGTCGCATTGCACGCGTAGAATCCTGTCGCAATCATCCAGATCAAAATTGGCTTTATGGTTTCCGAATGCATTATGAATGGCATCTAAAAGCCTGTTGGCTTGCCTGCGTTTATTTACATTGGTTTTGAATACTTCTACCACCATAAGTTTAATTGATATGTTACTTTTAATGGAGATGAGAAAACAATAGTTTAACAGGGATAACATATTCTTGCCATCCCTGTTAATGTTTAAATTATTATGGACGGTTAGGATTGAAAGAAATCATCCAGCTGATACCAAATTTGTCTTTGATCCATCCAAAGTAGTCGCCCCAGAATTCTTCACGCATTGGGCCACCACTTAATTTTCCTTCAGATAACCCCGCATGGATCTTATCGGCCTCTTCTTTCGATTCGCAACTGATAGTTAGCGAAAAGTTAGTCCCCATAGTCACCAAGCCCATTCCTCCTTCTTCAGCGCCCAAAGCGTCGGTGCCCATAAGTATATTGCCCGGGCCAAGTGGCAGCGCAATGTGCATAAGTTTGTCAAGGTCTTTCTCAGCAAGCTTTGATGCTTCAGGGCCATCTTTAAAACGCATAACTACGGCAAACTCGCCTCCAAAAACCGACTTGTAAAAGTTGAATGCTTCTTCGGTATTACCGTTAAAGTTTAAATAAGGATTTACGACTAACATGTTGCTTGATTGTTTTTGATTTATAATTGATTATGTTTTATGAAGTAAAGTTAGTTTTTGTAACGCAACGCGGGAGGGTGTTATTAAGACATGTTAAGGGGTTAATTGCGACATCGTAAATTTGCCGCGAATACTTAAAAGATCGCAGAGGTATTAAATACTATTTACCGGTGCCTTGTTTGATATAAACTTATAAAGATATGGTGCTTTATGTGCGCCTCCCGTCCACTTTTTGGCTATTCGCTCTAAAATTCCCAGCCCCAGCATTTTTCTTTGAAAGGCTGCCCTGAGCAGCTTTTTATTCAGGACGGTTTCATAAAGGGATTGCAGATCGCCCATAGTAAACTCATCTGTTAGCAGATTGAAGCCAATAAGTTTTTGATCGAGGTTGTTTTGCAGCGTTTGAAGGGCTTTGTCAATGATCTGCCGATGGTCTTGCATTAAATCGGGCAACTCATCAAGACCGTACCAATCGCAGCTATCGGAAATCTCATCAGGAGCCGGTACTGCTTTGGTAAAATCGACCAGCGCATAATAGCCGATAGAAACAAAGCGTTTCAACAGCCAATGGTTATTTGGAGGAGTGTAGCCCCTGGCCAACATAATTGTTTTAAGAGGAGCAGGGTCATAACGGCTGTAGTCGCCAAAAACATAAAACTGTTCCAGGTAAATATCGGTCAAAGCAGTGCGGCTTCCCAATACCCGGCGGGCTGCCTGGTTCACATCTTCATTATCATGAATAAAGCCGCCGGGCAACGCGTATAATGATGAGTTTTTGTACGCCAGCAATAATACCTTTAACTGATTGTCATGAAAGCCGAAAATAACGGTATCAATGGCCAAACCGGGTAAAAAACCTTCGCCGCTTATATTATTTTCCTGTTGCTCAAACTCCTTATTCATGGATCCTCGAAAAAAAATGATTGCACAAGTAACAAAAAAATTTGATATGTGAGATTAAATAATTTATTATTGTATCATTATGTTACAATAAGGTCTACTATCCTTATTTCTTTTATTCCAAACGCTACAAACCAAATAACCAATAATGAAGAAACCAATTTTAGTAATGCTGCTGCTTGCGCAAATTGCCTCTGTAAGAGTGATGGCGCAGCTATCTGCAAACAAAACCGCTGTTGAGAATGGTGCACTTGAAGGCACACGCGAAGCATCAAACGTATTAAGCTTTAAAGGCATCCCATTTGCTCAGCCACCTGTTGGCGATTTGCGCTGGAAGGAGCCACAGCCGGCCAAAAACTGGGATGGCACTTTAAAGGCCAATCATTTTGGCCACAACCCGATGCAAAAGCCCGTTTTTGGCGATATGGGTTTCCGCTCATCGGGCATGAGCGAAGACTGTTTGTACCTTAATATATGGACACCGGCAAAATCATCCAAAGAAAAACTCCCCGTACTGGTTTATTTTTATGGTGGTGGCTTAATGGCGGGTGATGGATCTGAATCGAGATATGACGGCGAAAGTATGGCCAAAAAAGGTATTGTGGCATTAACGGTTAATTACAGACTTGGTGTGTTCGGCTTCTTTTCTCACCCTGAATTAACCAAAGAATCACCTAATCATTCATCAGGTAACTACGGATACCTTGATCAGCACCTCGCTTTACTTTGGGTGCAAAAAAATATAGCGGCATTCGGGGGTGATCCTAACCGGGTTACCATCGCCGGTGAATCGGCTGGATCTATTTCTGTGTCCGTACAAATGGCCTCGCCTTTATCAAAAGACCTGATAGCAGGTGCTATCGGTGAAAGCGGTGCAGGTATTAAACCAACGCTTTTCCCTATACCACTGGCTGATGCTGAGCAAAACGGCGTTAAGTTCGCCGCTAACGAGAAAGCCAATACCTTAGCGGATTTGAGGGCTATACCTGCCGAGCAATTATTAAACGATGCCTTTAAACCTGGTACGCCACCAATGTCGGCCACTATTGATAATTACTTGTTGCCAAAATCGCTGCCCGAAATATTTATGGCGGGCGAGCAGGCCAAAGTGCCTTTGCTGGTAGGATGGAACTCGGCCGAAGTACCTTTTCAGTTCATGATGAGGGGTGATGCACCAACACTGGAAAATTACACCAAAACACTCAAACAGTTATATGGCGACAGCGCAGAGGAAGCACTGAAACTATACCCGGCTGCCAATGACGATGAAGTAATCAAAGTAGCAACCGACCTGTCAAGCGATCGTTTTATAGTATATAGCACCTGGAAATGGGCCGACTTGCAAGTACAAACAGGAGGAAAGCCGGTTTATCGTTACCTATTCTCGCGGGTACGGCCGGCAATGGTTGCCTCCATGGGGAACGCCACTCCTGGACTTGCCGGAGGTGTGGTTAAAGGCGATGCTGCAAAACCAGCTCCTAAAATGCCGCCAGCTGTGGGCGCTGCACACGCTTCAGAAATTGAATATGCCATGGGCAACCTTGCAGGCAACAAAACCTACGCCTGGACACCCGATGATTTCAAAGTATCAGAAACGATGGAAAACTACTTTGCTAATTTTATAAAAAAGGCTAATCCAAATGGTGCAGGCCTGCCTAAATGGTCGGCCATTACGGATAACAATAGTGTTAAGTTTATGAATATTGACGTTAAAAGCGAGGAGAAGCCGGAGGTTAACCGTGCACGATACCTGTTTTTAGATAAAGATTACATGAAATAAGATTTTTTTCAGATAGATGGGCTGGCTCCTGTGATTTTTCGCAGGGGCCTTTTTTGTGCATCAATATTGTTATCTTTAATTAATGAAATTGATCCCGGGGAAAAGCGTATTATCTAAATGGCTAATAACAGCTATCGTGCTGCTTAGCTTTTTTACCTTTTCGGGGCTTACTATCCAAACACCAAACAATGTCGATAAGCCGCGTACAACATTAGTTGCCGGTTATGTCAACAGGATCTCCAAATCAATTTCATACAGTGCTACTTTAAAGGGACTCAACCGAAATACCCTTTCAGCTTTAATTTCCGGCACTTGCAGTTTGCTGGCTTTAAGTTGCTCACACAGCCGTCACGCTCAGGTTATGGCTAAGCAAACAGCAAGACTGTTCATGCCAAACAAACAGATCAAATATCTTTTTTTCATCAGGGATTTCGGTACAGATTCAACCGATGACAGTTCCCTATCTGTAGTATAATCCTTCCTTTTTGATTATAAAAAGGTAATTACCCCATTTTAATTATTCGGATATCAGTCCCTGTAAGGGCTGTGCCTGTCGTTTTATTTAATGAAACAAAATGAAAAAAATTAAAAAGCTCATGAGGCTTTTCGGGCTTGTATTGTTTATGATATTGGCTGTTGCCGGGATAGGTATATTAGGTGTGGCGCCCACTTTAACTAAAGACAGGAAACTGTTTGCCGATAAGCACCCCAAAACAGAAATCACAGAAAAAGCCGAAACCGACCAGGAAAAACCGGACGAATAGCAGATAACTTACTTAAGCATGAAGTTCATAGCGGCATGGATAACCTGCTAATAGTTATCTTTGCCCTATGAACTATTTTGAATTTTATGGCATCCCTGAATCTTTTAAGGTTGATCAGGCTTTGCTGAAGAAAAAGTTTTACGAACTGAGCAAGCTTTACCACCCCGATTTTTACGCCAACGAGGACGAAGCGAAACAACAGGAAATATTGGAGCTATCTACTATAAATAACAAGGCTTACCATGCACTTGGCGATCCCGACAAACGTTTGGAATACATTTTAAAGCTGCATGATCTGGTATCTGAAGGGGCAAAACCACAATTACCTGCAGATTTTTTAATGGAGATGATGGACATTAACGAACGCCTGATGGACGTTGATGACGCAACGGAATTAGCCTCTATAACTTCAGAAACACTTGCTATTGAAGGGGATATGAATGAAGAGCTGACAAGCCTCACTAACGACTATGAAGAACTGGACGATACAGCCAAAGAAAGCCGCCGGATAGAAATTGCAAATATTTACTACAAACAAAAATATTTGTTGCGAATTAAGGAGAGTTTATCTACATTTGCAGCCCGCTTGTAAGGGAATACACTTACAAAATGCCCAGATGGCGGAATTGGTAGACGCGCTGGTCTCAAACACCTGTGGGAAACCGTGCCGGTTCGACTCCGGCTCTGGGTACAAAGCCGTGATTAGGACGAATTTTAGTTCTGACACGGCTTTGTTTTTTTGGTGAGGTACTGTTAATCAGATAGATAAGTTCTACTGCTGTATTCAGCTTTCCGGTTCGATGTATTAAACCATCAAAACTCCATTTTTCGAGAAAGATCGAACCAATAATATCCCGCTGATGCCCGATATCTGCGTTTAAATACAACAGGTCAAGCTTTTTGAGATTTTCGACCGCTTTGTAAACTAAATTATCAATATCTACAGTTACCGCGGTATTGGCTATAAAATCATTTAGCCGTGCTTCCAATATCATGATTTTTTCTTCGGCCTCTGCTTTGATTGCTTTATAATCACTGCCGCTAATATCATCGGATAGCAGCAATTCCCTTGCTTTGGTTATACGGTTATTATTTTCCGTAATCTGGGTTATGTAGTTTTTTCTTTCAGTACGGAAATAATCGCTCCCACCATTATATAAATCAAGTATAACCTCCTTGTATAATTCAGCCATACCTGGTTTAGGAATAAACTCACGAAGCTTTCTCACAAAAGCCATATTAACATGCTCGGCTTTATAACGACAACCACAAGATGGTTGACAATGATAGTAATGGTAATAATCGTTTCTACCTTTAGATGCACTACCAGTTAGTAAACGGCTGCAGCGAGAGCATTTAAGAAATCCTCTTAAAGGTAACTTGTCAGGTACAACTACCAAGATGCCATGGGAACTGTGGATACCAATATCTCTTACCCTCCCATCCATCATCTCTTGTGCCTTATAAAACAAGACTTCTGATATAAGTGGTTCATGCAATCCCTGTACAATCTGCTTTTCTTCATTTTTATAGGCAGGTACTAAAACCTTGCCGCAATAGCCAACGTTTCTTAAAGCCGTCCTGAAGCTTGTTGCACTACATTTTAAACCTCGGTGTTTAGCCATTTTCCAAATCTCCTGTGTGGTAAACACGCCCTCTGCTATTTGTTCAAACGACCATCGCATGTGTGTTGCTTCCGGCTCGTCTATGGCAACATACTTCGCACCGTTCTCCCTGGTCTTATTGATATAGCCGGGAGGCGCAACACCTAACCACCTGCCTTCCTTTCGAGCCTGGCGCATACCTGTTTTTACATTCAATGCCCTACGGTCGTTTTCTATTTCCGGTGTGGTGAGGTAAACGGCAAGCATCATCTTATTTTCTGGAATATTCATATCCAGCGGCTGCTCGATGGCCTGCGGTTCTACGCCGACTTTTCGCAGTGTGCTGATCATTTGGTAGGCATCGCTTGCATTACGGCTAAACCTATCCCATTTGGTAAAAAGTACCAAATCGGATTTGCCTTTATACTTCTTTAATTCAGCCAGTAGCTTTATCCATTCTGGCCGTTCAAATGTTTTCGCGGAATGATCTTCAAAAATGATTTTCCTTACCTTAATAGCATTGATCTCACAATACTTTAAAAGCACATCTTCCTGAAGCCGTTGTGAGTAGCCTTTATCTGCCTGTTCGTCCGTGCTTACCCTAATATATAAATCAGCTATTCTCATAGTTTTATTTGAATATTCAAAAAGCCATTAATGTGTTTTTGATTTTTGTTTAAACTTGATTTCCAGATCATTAAGTTCTGTTTCTATTGCCAATTTACCAAATTTATACATGCAATCCAAAATTATTTTGGCTTCTTCAAGCGTAACTTTTGTGCCATGTTCGGCCAAAATTTCGACAGCTTTAGCGGGCGTAACATTACGTTTATTGGAATAAATGATTTGCATATCCTACTTTTTTATTAGGTCCAATATGATTATCAATTTATGACCCTATGGGCAAGTAGCCTAAAATTTTTTTTGGAAATGCCAAAAAAGGGAGCAATCATGCCCTATCATTTTGGAAATATGTTATGTCATAATGATTGACATGCGGAATTGTCTTTATGTAGAAAATTCAATAAAAACGGCCTTAATGAGCTCTAAAATCGCTTTTTCTGAAAACATAGCAATCTGGCATATAAATGGGTTTACTCTTTTATGCATAAAGCGAACAATATAAATCAGAATATTAATACACAATTGAAAGTTGGTGTTTTGATGAAGGGGCATGGCAACTCGAATTCTACGATCTCGACGATAAAAGACAACAACTACTAATATGGAATAGTTTAAGTAGCCTTTAAGGTATTTGTTGCTGATTGTCGCAATTGCCAGAAAACGGCTATCGAATTTTGTAGACGATGTAATAGCAATCCTTATTACTGCTTAGCAGCTGTTATTCATGATTTTCCAAGGTCTAAAACTTAATTCATAAACATTAATTAGTTTACATGCATCCATCAATCAAAAAGAAAGAAGTTTTAAGTAACTTTTCAGACAGGGCGATTGCCCTATGTTATATTACCCTAATCTTTACTTTCAGCATTCCAAAATTTACCAGCTTCAATTATGATCCAAATATTAACTTAACCAAACTGGCACCTCATTTGGGGACATTTGCTGTGAGCTTCGTTACCATATCCGCTTTTTGGGTTGCACAGAGCCGGATAATGTTTTTAATGAAAGAGATAAATGTGCAGATTACTTGGCAATACAGGGCTTATTTTGTTTGCTTAGTATTGGTTTCCATTACCGCTGTTTCATTATCAAGTGATCCATTTGCAAAATTAACTCTCGTGGCTTTTAACTCTTTTCTGCTGCTTACAGCAACGTTTCATATAAGTCTTCTATACACTGCTCTAAATTTGCAGACTCAAGAACACGCTCATTTAATCAGTATTTTAAAACCATCCTTAAAGAGAATAGCATTGTTTGGTCCGGCTTGTTATTTATTGGCTATTGCAGCCATTTTCGTTAATATTTATACAAGTTTCTCACTTATAATTGTTGCTATGTTCTTTTATATCTTTTTTTTGAGGGCGGTAAAATTAAATTTCAATCCATGAAAACAAAAGGCGACTCTGAACTTATTAGCTTTTGCCGGATCGCAAAAAAACATTGCCTGCAATGAAAAAAACACGACCCAACTAAACTTGCGGAATCTCCGGCGTAACCTTTTCAACTTTCAGCATATTGAGAGAACCAAAGGCGACATTGCCATGCTAAGGATCTGTTGGTTATCAAGTGCTTGTAAGTTCGCCCATCTGAACTGTTTTTAAAAAGTATTATCACCTATACAATGCTATTAAAATTAGATTACCACTAAGCGATTTCTTCGATTTTATGGCTCATTACGGGCGAAGTTTTCGCCATCACAATTTACTAAAGATGTGCTGGCAAAATAGCGACTTTGAAAGTTATAGCGCATTTTGCAACGCACAAGGACAGTTTGATCAGTTTCTTGGGTGTTGTTTTTTTTTTAGTTAAATTGCTATGTGATTTAACAGACTTTTTTGCGAGAATAGCGTTAATAGACTTCTTCTAACAGTCTTAAAGCTAATACGTTGCTAACATCAAGCCAGTCTTGCAAGATCTTATCGGCGCAAACCCAGCAGTTCCTTAGCGGTTCCCGAATGAAAATAAAATAATGAGTTTTTCCTGGTGCGAAAATATGGTGGGAAGTCCAATACCCGGGTTGATTACCAGCCGCGATCACCATCACATCGTTTGTTGATTGTAATGGCGGCGGCAGTAACGTTCGGGCTTGGAGAAAAGCAAATTGTATCTCGGAAATCATGGTTAAAGATAAAAATAGGCGACAAAATTTAATAGTATTCTCTTCTAAAGATCGTTAAACACTCGAGGAGGAGATTTTTATTTCAGGTATAATTTTATTCGACAATCTCGCGCAAACGGCTATGGTATGACTGATCGTCTATCAACATATACCTAATCGAAAACTTCGGCTCTCACTTTGTGTTTTCAAGATAATGTTGACGGCTACATTCAGGTTTGGGAAGATACTCAGGCCATCGCTAATAATTCTATGTAGGTAATCAAAAGTTACGAATACGTCTTTAATGTCGCTCGGCAAGCTGATGACGATATCCGTGTTTTCGATGGAAATAAAACTGTTGTACGGAGGGGGAAGTTCTTCGGATAAATAGCCCTGTATCAATTCGAGGAATGTAGAACCAGTCATTTTTTGTAGAGATGTTTAAAAGTATACTAAATTAAACAATTGTTTGCGCACGCTTAAGACGAAGTAACTATCACAACTGAGATTGAACCGCGTATTAATATAGCTAAATCTCGTATAACTAACTTCGCAGAAGTGTCGTATAATGGTTAACCCTGTTATCATGATTATCAGTTCCTTTATGGATACGTACTCAAAATTAATTATCTCACTTAAAAAGTATCTTCAAAAAGCTTTTGCACCTCATTTCCAAACCACATCCTCAAACAAAAATTGAACAGATCAAAAAAAAGATATCGATAACAATGATTCATTTCAACTCATCGATAAGAAGTGATGGGGTTGAAATAAATCCAAGTTTAGTGCCTATGTTGAAACATGTTCATACTCGCCCACATAATTATTGTATGCAATTCTCTTTAATACGACAGAAAGTCTCTGGGGTACTCGCAAACATATCTGCCGTCCGCCGCTCAAAAGGATACAGCGAAGAATATATGGCGGATATCATGAATATCCCGCGACGTACTTACACTGGCATAGAAAATGGTAGCATTGCATTAACGCTACAAAACACCGTGGAAATCGCTCTGATTTTCCAAATTGATATTAAGTCACTCTTTTTACTTGATCTTCCCAAATTGCCTATATTGCACTTAGTTAGGTAGTTTTTCTAACCGCTGACAGAAATGAAAATCATCGAGTTTAACTTTAAAATGCCTTTAAACCCATTAGTTCTTGAATTGCAGATATACTGCAAAAAGCTGATTCTGTCAACTGACGATACCTGTATTGTCAATCTTTATGATGTTAGAAAAAGAATGCAGGCAAAGGCGGAACTGATAAGCGTAAATTATCCATATTCTGAATGCGAATACATACGGTACGAAATCCGCACATCGATGACGGTTGAAATGTTTCACCTTATTCATAACGACGAGATTTTTATTTCATTAACGTCCCGAAAAAGAGAATTTGAATTTGCTTTCAAAGACATTGACAATTCGAGGTATAATTAGCTTCATCCGAACGATTGAATCCCTTTTTCTGTCTCTTTGCCGATTGGCTTATGCGCTTCGTAATTAATAATATCCATGGCGTGCATCTCAAATATATGTGCTATATGAAGCAATCGCTCGACCGTAAGCTGAGTATGCCCCAATTCTATTTTACTATACGCGTTTTGTGAGATCTGCATTCTTGCAGCCAGGTAATCCTGTGGGTAGGCTTTATGTTCTCTGATGCTTCTGATATTCGATGTAATCGATTTTGTCTTTTGAGTTATAGTGTTGTCCATCTGTTCACATTACCCTAACAACAACCCCTACAAAGGGATCAGCGGGTATGTGATTACTGTTGCAATTCTTATACCGGAGCAATCTGCGCTTTAAGGGCACCGGTTAGGAGTATTTGACGTGCATTTCTTATTCAAAAGCGGAAAAATTTCCTCACCCTAAATTAGCCTATTCTGATTTCGATTAAATGTGTAACTTGTGGAAAATCCCATAACATGTTTTTAAACGGAACCCTCAACGATGAGAGTTTTCAGTTTGATGTCGAACTATTTGCCGATCCACAACATAACCTTACCTTTCTGATCCAAATCACTGAAACTACTCACTTATTGGCGCATAGGAGCATCATTACTAAACAATTGGAGCAAATTTCCGGCAGCTTTATCAAGCCTGTATTACTTGAATCGATTTTTCTGGCCATTGAACTATCCGATCAAGACATATTAAACAATAACGTGAAACCGCTTCGGGAACTTAATAAATCTTATCTGAAGTAATCTTATCTGCTGATGGGGAAAATTGATATTCTAATACGGCGATCAAAACTTAGAAATCGAGCGACATAGGGAAGATACTTTAGAGGAAACGCTGCCAGAATGCAATTAACCAAGGCGGTGCCTTGCGCCCTACCTTGGTACCTAAACCTTATCACAATGCAGGCAGGTGCCTGCTTGAATGGGCAAACATACCCATTTTAAATTCAATCCTGAGGTCTCAGTACGCTTAACTGGCGACATGCGCCAGATCATTCGTAGACTTAAAAACAGAAATGCCGGAACAATCCGGCATTTCTATTTTTAATTAACTTATAACTCGGGAAGCAACCCCGTTGATGTGTAAGTTAGTTATTTTTAGACATTTGCTCATAAAAAAGGCAATTTTCTTATAATGCTTTCGTTATTTTTGTAGACGTTGAAATAACCCCAAATTTGCTTTTAGTACCCCCGTTTAATAAATTTTTGGCCTGCGAAAGCGGGCCTTAATTGTAATTGATTTGTTACTTTTAAATTTAATTATTCTGCTTTAAATTTATTTCTGTTATTTTAATAGGGGTATTAAATAACAAAAATCCAGGCCACACGTCGTAAAGTGCGTGTGGCTGTTTTATTTATCCTCACCTTCAAAATGTCCCATCCGCTTAGTTTTCGCAGATATGAGCGCATCGTTGTCGTTAAGATTTTGAGTGATTTATTTAACCGATAAGTTTGAAGGTGAGCTAAAAACAGCTCTAATTATTACAATCAGAAGCTGTTTTTTTGAACAATTGTATAAAGGAGTAATAGGTATTGGACATCTTTATCCGCATTGAGGGCAAGCATTTCTACACTTCTACGGTTCAATTCTCCTGTTTGTTTCAACCATACGCTATGCAACTTGCTTTACAAAAGTCTTTTGGAAACCATACCAGCGGATTGCATTGATGATATGTTCTGGGTCATTAAGTGTCTTACCTACGACTTGAAACGCTAATTCTTTGCTTAAAACCGTTGCGAAGACAATTTGCTCGCCTTTTTGAATTTCTATATCATTTTTTTTGGGGTCGATAATATTAATTCGGCAATCAAGTTCGGGAATGATGATGATGTCAATGCCGCATGTTGACAGAAGGTGATAACTATAATCCATACCTGCTACTGGCAAAGATCAATCCACATAGCAATAAATGCGCTGAGTAACTTGAAGCTTTCTCGTCTTTTTTTATTTTCATGGTTTAGATTTTTAAAATTTACCATTCCGTTTTTGTACGCTTTAATGACAACCTGAACCATGTTTTTTTGAGATCGTTTGTGCAGCATGTTTTTACGGTGGTTGTTCATCGTATTCTTTTCTATTTCAAGGATGGCGGCAATCTGATTACTAATCCTGATCGCACTATTTAACTGCCCGCAATTTGTCTAACGCTCAAGGAACTCTTAGACCAGTAGCCTAATATTTAGGTGAAGTATATTTTGAACAAAGGGAAAGCACCATCTTACCTGCGTTTTTATTTTAGGCAAGTTGCCTAAAACGTAAAATCGTAGCCATCACTGGATAAAACACACCAAAATGACCCTATCCGGCCAGATCAAAAAGGTCCCCTTTGCCAGTTGAAAGTGACCACGTTCGCCAAAGCAAAGTGACCCCTCTTCGCCAGACGAAAGTGACCCCTCAAAAGAGATTAAAGTAATGTATTGATAGGTTTCTGTGGACAAGGTTTTTGTTTAGCTTTTTAGATAAACAAAACCAGCGAATACATGTCCAATAAACCGATCAAGATGAATAGATTACGACAGATC